>NZ_JBVIAH010000008.1:244039-390544 GCF_055574035.1 Streptomyces sp. NPDC030021 | reverse complement strand
AAGTACGTCAGGGACGAGCCGCGGCCCTATGCCTTGCGAGGCACCACACCGGACGCCGCAACCCGACAAATTTTTCCGGCCACAACATGAGTGCTGTGACCGGCGAGATTTGCCGGTCACAGCACTAGGAGGTGGCTGGTCGGTCAGGGCCAGACCAGGCAGTACGGCTGGTGTCCGGCCTCGTGGAGGCGGTGGCTGAAGTCCTGCCACTCGTGGAGCAGCTGGTAGACGTTGAAGGCGTCGCTCGGGCCGCCGCGGTCCGGGACCGTGGACCAGATGAAGGCCGCCGCGCCCACCGATTCCTCGCCGATTCCGCGCAGCGGGTCGACCACGGTCATCGGAAGCTTGACCACCGCGTAGTCGGGGTGGAGGACGACCAGCTCCAGCGGGGGCACCTTGTGGAGGGGAATGCCTTCGATGCCGGTGAGGACCATCGCGGCCACCGTTTCCGGCTTGATCTTGGTGAAGAGGCCGCCCATGCCGAGCTCGTCGCCGCCGAGCTCCTCCGGCCGCATCGTGACCGGGACCCGGGCCGCCGTGGCTCCGTCGGGGGCGCCGAAGTACTTGTACGTCACTCCCATGCCGCGGCCCTTGGGCAGGTCCTCGGACGGGGTCGCCGGCCCGGGGACGGCGTCGGCCGCCTCCATGCCGTGGCGGCGGTGCTTGCCCCGGCGGCGGGCCTCGCGGGCGCGCTGCGGATCGAGGCCGTCCGTTCCCTCGCCCGGTCCACCACCGCGTTGCATATCTCCACCCGACTGGTCTTGCTCGCCCCGGCCCCGCGGCCCCCGCCACGCAGCCTGATCATCATGGCAGTGACCTCCCCCGCGGCGACGCGGTGAAACGCCCGTCCGCAAGTCTGTCGCGGCCTCTGAGACCATGGCTGGTGTGAGCTACCCGTACCCGTATGAAGCCCCAGTTTCGCAGACGCTCTTCGAGCGCGCCTCCCTCGTGACCCCCGGCGGCGTGAACTCTCCCGTGCGCGCCTTCCGCGCCGTGGGCGGTACGCCCCGGTTCATGGTGTCCGGGAGCGGTCCGTACCTCACCGACGCCGACGGTCGTGAGTACGTCGACCTCGTGTGTTCGTGGGGGCCGATGATCCTCGGCCATTCGCACCCCGAGGTGATCGAGGCCGTCCAGGCGGCCGTCGCCCGCGGTACCTCCTTCGGTACGCCTGGTGAGGGAGAGGTGGCGCTCGCCGAGGAGATCGTCGCGCGCATCGAACCCGTGGAGCAGGTCCGCCTGGTCTCCTCCGGCACCGAGGCGACCATGTCGGCGATCCGGCTGGCCCGCGGCTTCACCGGTCGCGCCAAGGTCGTGAAGTTCGCCGGCTGCTACCACGGTCACGTGGACGCGCTGCTGGCCGCCGCTGGTTCCGGTCTGGCGACTTTCGCGCTTCCGGACACCCCCGGTGTGACGGGCGCGCAGGCCGGCGACACGATCGTCCTCCCCTACAACGACCTCGAAGCGGTACGGGCGGCCTTCGCCGCGCACCCCGGCGAGATCGCCTGCGTGATCACCGAGGCCGCGCCCGGCAACATGGGTGTGGTGACCCCCGCCGAGGGCTTCAACCAGGGGCTCGCGGACCTCTGCCGGGAGAACGGCGCGCTCTACATCTCCGACGAGGTCATGACCGGCTTCCGGACCTCCCGCGCCGGCTGGTACGGCGTCGACGGGGTCAAGCCCGACCTGATGACCTTCGGCAAGGTCATGGGCGGCGGCTTCCCCGCCGCGGCCTTCGGCGGCCGCGCCGACGTCATGGGCCACCTCGCCCCCGCCGGTCCCGTCTACCAGGCCGGCACGCTCTCCGGTAACCCCATCGCCACCGCCGCCGGTCTCGCGCAGCTGCGCCTGCTGGACGCGGCCGCGTACGAGAAGGTCGACGCGGTCTCGAAGGAGATCCAGGGCCTGGTCACCGGCGCGCTCGCCAAGGAGGGCGTGGCGCACCGGCTGCAGACCGCGTCCAACATGTTCTCCGTCTTCTTCACCGAGGACGAGGTGCGCAACTACGACGACGCCAAGAAGCAGGAGAGCTTCCGTTTCAACGGGTTCTTCCACTCGATGCTGGCGCAGGGCGTCTACCTGCCGCCGTCCGCCTTCGAGTCCTGGTTCGTCTCCACCGCCCACGACGAGAAGGCGATCGAGCGCATCGCGGCGGCGCTGCCGGCCGCCGCCCGAGCCGCCGCGGAGGCCACCGCATGAGCAGCAGCGCAACGCCCGCCACCCCCGCCACGCCCGAGCTCACCGTCGTGCACCTGGTGCGCCACGGTGAGGTGCACAACCCCGAGGGTGTGCTCTACGGGCGCCGTGACGGCTACCACCTCTCCGAGCTGGGCCGGCAGATGGCGGACCGGGTCGCCGAGCACCTCAAGGGCCGGGACATCGCCTACGTGGTGTCCTCCCCGCTGGAGCGCGCGCAGGAGACGGCGGAGCCGATCGCCAAGGTCCACGGCCTGGATCTGGCGACCGACGCGCGGCTGCTGGAGGCGGAGAACGTCTTCGAGGGCAAGACCTTCGGCGTCGGTGACGGCGCGCTGCGCAAGCCCGGCAACTGGAAGCACCTGACGAACCCGTTCAAGCCGTCCTGGGGCGAGCCGTACGTCGAGCAGGTGGTCCGGATGATGAGCGCGCTGGAGGCGGCGCGCGACGCGGCCCGCGGCCGTGAGGCGGTGGCGGTCAGCCACCAGCTGCCGATCTGGATCGTGCGCAGCTTCGCGGAGAAGCGCCGGCTGTGGCACGACCCGCGGCGCCGGCAGTGCACGCTCGCCTCGATGACCTCCTTCACCTTCCAGGGCGAAAAGCTGGTGTCGGTGGGTTACAGCGAGCCGGCCCGGGACCTGGTTCCGGCCCATCTGCTGGCCGGGGCCAAGCCGGTGAAGGGTGCGTCCAAGGCGTTCGGCGCCTGAGTCCCGGAGCCGGGTCTCGTTTCCCTGATCGGGTCTTGATCGACCGACTGTTACAGGCCGTTACGGTTCGGCCCAACTAAATACAAGTCGCGCGGGAATCACCGTGTCAGCTCGCATCTCCGATCTGATTGTCCGTTTATATGGGCTTCGGGTTGGTATGGGTGGTCGACAGTGGGGACGGTGACATGCGCGACATCAGGGGAGTCGGTCGGAGGGGGTTGCTGGGACTGGGACTTGGTGCGGCCGCCGCGATGGGAATCGCGGGCTGCGGCTCATCGGACACGTCCGGTCCCGGCGCTCCCGGACCCGTCAGGAACCCGAAGAACCCGAAGCCCGGCGAGAAGCCGGCCGTCAGGCCCATCGGTGACGGCTCCACCGCCGACACCGGCCCGCAGCCGAACCAGCCGGACGCACCCGTGCCGCTGCAGCCGGGCGAGACCCCGCCGCAGTTCGTCGTCTTCAGCTGGGACGGCGCGGGGGAGATCGGCAACGGTCTCTTCCCGCGCTTCCTCAAGCTCGCCAAGGACCACGGCGCGGCCATGACCTTCTTCCTCTCGGGCATCTATCTGCTGCCCGAGTCGAAGCGGCACCTCTACCGGCCGCCGAACAACCCCGTCGGGGCCTCGGACATCGGCTACCTCAAGGACGAGAACGTCCGCTCCACCCTCACGCACGTGCGCCAGGCCTGGCTCGACGGGCACGAGATAGGCACCCACTTCAACGGCCACTTCTGCGCGGGCTCCGGCTCGGTCGGCAGGTGGACGCCGGACGACTGGCGGAGCGAGATCGACCAGGCCGTGTCCTTCGTCACCAACTGGCGCACGAACACCGGATTCACCGACCTCGAACCCCTGCCCTTCGACTACGCCAAGGAGCTGAAGGGCGCCCGGACCCCCTGCCTCCTCGGCCGGGACAGCCTGCTGCCGACGGCCGAGCGGCTGGGCTGGCGCTACGACTCCAGCTCTCCCGGCGGCCTCCAGGTCTGGCCGGTGCGCAGGTCCGGCATCTGGGACCTGCCGCTGCAGTCCCTGCCGTTCCCCGGGCACTCCTTCGAGGTCCTCTCGATGGACTACAACATCCTCGCCAACCAGTCGAAGAGCACGACGAGGGGCGTGCCCGCCAACTATCCGGGCTGGCGCACCCAGGCCACGGCCACCTACCTGGGCGGCTTCCGGCGGGCCTACGAGACCAACCGCGCGCCCCTGTTCATCGGCAATCATTTCGAGGAGTGGAACGGCGGCATCTATATGGATGCCGTCGAGGAGGCCCTCAAGGGCATGGCGGACAAAAGGGATGTACGACTCGTATCCTTCCGGCAGTTCACCGACTGGCTGGAGGTCCAGGACCCCAAGGTGCTCGCCAGGCTCCGGGGTCTCGGCCCGGGCCAGTCACCGGCCGGCGGCTGGAGTGCGTACATGACCGCCGCCTGACGGGACGGCGAAGCAGCACCTGACCAGGGCGCGGGCATCGCTCCGGGGGGTGCGGAAGATCCGCGAATTGCTCATGCGAAACTTTTCACATGAGCCTTAGCCGCGCGCGTAACCGTCGTAGTAGCCGCCGCTCGACCGGCGGCCGTGCCACCCTGCTGGCCGTGGCGACCCTGGCCGGCGCCCTCACGCTGTCGGCGTGCGGGGGTCCTGACGGCGGCAAGCCGGTCAGCGGGTCCGGCGGCAACTACGTCTCGGGCGCGAGCGGCATCTCCACCGTGTCCGAGGGGGAGCGCGCCGAGGCCCCGGGGCTCGACGGCGAGACCGTCGACGACGGGACCCTCGACACCACCACGCTCAAGGGCAAGGTCGTGGTCCTCAACGTGTGGGGCTCCTGGTGCCCGCCGTGCCGCGCCGAGGCCGGCCACTTCGCGACGGTCTCCAAGGAGTACGCGGACGCCGGCAAGGACGTCGCCTTCGTCGGGATCAACACCCGCGACAACAGCAAACAGAACGCGATCGCCTTCGAAGAGACCTACGGGATCACCTACCCGAGCCTCTACGATCCCGCGGGGAAGCTGATGCTCCGCTTCCCCAAGGGCACGCTCAACCCCAACGCCATCCCCTCCACGATCGTCCTCGACAAGGACGGCAAGATCGCCGCCCGCACCCTGGCCCCGGTCAACGACGAGCAGCTGCGGTCGATGGTCGACCCGGTCCTCGCGGAGAAGTGACCTCGTGGGCGATGCGGAAGTTCCGCATCACAGGTTCGTGGGACAGCATCGTCAGCGACAGGCAGAGCGGGACCCAAGGCTTCACGGTGGGGATCTGAGGACTAAAGGCACATGAGTACGACAGACAAAGCGAGCACCGACACGTCCGCCGAGGCGGACCCCACCGACGCCGCGGCCGGTGCCCAGCTCTCCACCGCCCCGCTGGAGGACAGCCCCACCGGGCCGGCCACCGGCATCGGCGTGATCGGCTGGGCCCGCTGGTTCTGGCGGCAGCTCACCTCCATGCGGGTGGCGCTGATCCTGCTCTTCCTGCTGTCCCTGGGCGCCATCCCCGGTTCGATCATCCCGCAGAACAACGTCGACGCGATGAAGGTCGCCGACTGGAAGCGGGACAACCCCTCCTGGGTGACCGTCGCCGACAAGCTGCAGCTCTTCGACGTCTACAGCTCCGTGTGGTTCTCCGCGATCTACCTGCTGCTGTTCATCTCGCTCATCGGCTGCATCGTGCCGCGCTCCTGGCAGTTCGTCGGCCAGCTCCGCGGCCGCCCGCCGGCCGCCCCCCGGCGCCTCGACAGGCTGCCCGCCCACACCACCTGGCGCACCGACAGGACCCCGGACGAGGTCCTCTCGTACGCGCGCACGGTGCTCCGCGGCAGCCGCTTCCGCACCGAGGCCGGCGAGGGCCACGTCGCGGCGGAGAAGGGCTACCTCCGCGAGGCCGGGAACCTGATCTTCCACGTCGCGCTGATCGTGATGCTGGTGGCCTTCGCCTGGGGCCAGTACTTCAAGTCCGAGGGCGGCAAGCTGGTCCTGCGCGGCACCGGCTTCTCGAACACGCTCACCCAGTACGACGACTTCAAGTCCGGCACCCTCTTCGACCCGGACGACCTGCCGCCGTTCAGCTTCACGCTGGACCGGTTCGACGCGACGTACGAGATGACCGGCCCGCAGCGGGGCACCCCGCGCGACTTCAAGGCGTACGTCACCTTCTCGGACGGCGCCCACGGCACTCCGCAGAAGCGTGAGATCCAGGTCAACAAGCCCCTGGAGGTCGACGGCTCCAAGGTCTACCTGCTCGGCCACGGCTACGCGCCGATCGTCTCGGTGACCGACTCCACCGGCAAGGTGATCTTCAAGGACGCCGTGCCGATGCTCCCGCAGGACGCCAACCTCACCTCCACCGGAGCCGTCAAGGTCACCGACGGCTACAAGGACAAGGACGGGAAGAAGGAGCAGCTCGGCTTCAACGCCGTCTTCGTGCCGAGCTTCGCCGGTGAGGGCATGGGCACGATGTTCTCGCAGTTCCCCGCCCTCCTGAACCCGCAGCTCATGCTCAACGCCTGGCACGGCAGCCTCGGCGTGGACTCGGGTCTGCCGCAGAACGTCTACCGGCTCACCACCACCAAGATGGAGCCCTTCAAGGACGAGTCGGGCCAGCAGTTCAAGCAGAAGCTGGCACCCGGCGACACGATGACCCTGCCGGGAGGCGCGGGCACCGTGAAGTTCGAGGGCATCGAGCGGTGGGCCACCTTCTCCGTCACCCACCAGCCCGGCAGCGGCCTCGCCCTCACGGGTGCGATCGCCGCCATCGCGGGCCTGGCCGGATCGCTGTTCATCCAGCGCCGGCGGATCTGGGTCCGCGCGGTGACCGGCAAGGACGGCGTGACCGTCGTCGAGATGGCGGGCCTGGGCCGCAGCGAGTCCACCAGGCTCCCGCAGGAGCTGGCGGAGCTCGCCGCCCAGCTGCACCGGCAGGCGCCCACCGCGCCTGCTGCAATGGCCGAACCACGTGTAGAAGAAACCCCTGAAGGAGAGCGCGGATGACGCCGCTCGCAGCCGCAGCCAACGAGAACCTGGCTGAGATCAGCAACTACCTGATCTATTCGTCGATGGCGGTCTACATGCTCGCCTTCTTCGCGCACATCGCCGAGTGGACCTTCGGCAGCCGCAGCAAGGTGGGCCGTACGGCCGCCGCGCTGACCGGTGCCAAGGAGGCCGCTGCGGCCGGAGCTGCCGCGGCCGCCCCCGCCGTGCAGGTCCGCGGCAAGGCCGGAGCCACCGCCGTCCTCGAACAGCCCAAGGTCACCACCCGCTCCGCCGCCGGTACCCGCGACGTCCCGGACGGCCCCGGTGCCGCCGGCGGCACCGTGCAGGGCGACCTGTACGGGCGGATCGCGGTCTCGCTGACCGCGCTCGCCTTCCTCGTCGAGGCGGCCGGGGTGGTCGCCCGCGCCCTGTCGGTGGAGCGGGCCCCCTGGGGCAACATGTACGAGTTCTCGATCACCTTCTCCACGGTGGCCGTCGGCGTCTACCTGGTGCTGCTCGCCCTGAAGAAGAACGTCGGCTGGCTCGGCCTGATCCTGGTCACCACCGTCCTGCTGGACCTCGGCATCGCGGTCACCTGGCTCTACACCGACAGCGACCAGCTCGTCCCGGCCCTGCACTCGTACTGGCTGTGGATCCACGTCTCCACGGCGATCTTCTGCGGCGCGGTCTTCTACATCGGAGCCGCGGGCGCGGTCCTCTACCTCTTCCGGGACTCCTACGAGAGCCAGCTGGAGGCGGGCCGCACGCCGGGCAGGTTCCGCAGTTCGGTGCTGGAGCGGCTGCCCTCGGCGGCCTCCCTCGACAAGTTCTCGTACCGCATCAACGCGGCCGTCTTCCCGCTGTGGACGTTCACGATCATCGCGGGCGCGATCTGGGCCGGCGACGCCTGGGGCCGCTACTGGAACTGGGACCCCAAGGAGGTCTGGTCCTTCGTCACCTGGGTGGCCTACGCCTGCTACCTGCACGCCCGTGCCACCGCCGGCTGGAAGGGTCGCAAGGCCGCGTACCTCGCGCTCTTCGCCTTCGCCTGCTGGATCTGGAACTACTACGGCGTGAACATCCTGCTCAGCGGCAAGCACTCGTACGCGGGCGTCTGACCGTCGGGAGTGGGACGCTGGTGGCATGACGCTCGTGAGCCATGCCACCAGCGAGCAGCGCGGCGAGAACCACTGGCTGCTCCGCTTCGAGCTGCACCTGCCGCACGCCTACGCGGTCCTGTGGCCCGCCCTGACCACGCCGGACGGGCTGCGCGGCTGGCTGGCGGCGGCGGACGTCCTGGAGCGCAGGCTCGGCGGGGCGGTCACGCTGCGCTGGCTGAACACCGGGACCGTGGCGACCGGGCGGGTCACCGCCTGGGACGTGGAGCGGGTCGCCGAGTACACGGTCACCGAGCACGGGCGGATCCGCTTCCACCTGGAGCCCGTCGGGACCGATTCGACCGTGATCCGGTTCGTGAACGAGCGGGGCGGGCCGGAGGACGAGCGCCTGGACCGCCTGGCGGGCTGGCACGAGCACTTCGAGCTGCTGGACTCCGCCCTGGCCGGGCGGCCGGCGGACTGGTCCGCCTGGACGGACACCCGCTGGGCGGCCCTGCGCGAGGCCTACGCCTCCCTCGCCCGCGCCTGAGGCCCGTCGCGCAGGCCGCTCTCACCACACCGGGCGCAGCGGCGGCAGTCCGCCCTCCCCGTGGAAGGTGCGCACGACCTGCCCGAGCCCCTCGCGCAGCGCGGTGAGGTCGGTGCCGCGGCCCAGTTCGGCCTCCAGCTCGTGCAGGATCCGGCCCGCGACGGCGAGGTGGTCACGGGCCGCCGGGGTCAGGACCACCAGCTTGCGGCGGCCGCCCCCGGGGTGCGGCTCGCGGCGCACGTAGCCGCGCTTCTCCAGGTCGTCGACGATCTGCCCGGCGGCCTGTTTGGTCACCCCGAGCCGCTCGGCGAGCTCGGTGGCGGTGGCGCCGTCGCCCTGGAGGGCCTGGAAGGTCATGCCGTGCACCGGCCGCAGGTCCGGGTACCCGGCCTCCGCGACGCGCCGGGTGAACTCCCCCAGCAGCATCTGGAAGCCCAGGCCGAGCAGGAACAGCAGCTCGACGCCCTCGTTCTCGTCTCTCGTCACGCAAATATGGTGACACGGTCGAGTCAAGCTGCTTTACTCACTCGAAGTAAAGGAGCTTTACTCGCATGCCACGAGAGGACGAGGACCCGCCTTGCACGTGATCAGCGCTTCCCCCGAGAACGTCACCGCCACCCCCAACGCCACCATGACCGGCTTCGCCGCCCCCAGCCGCGGCAGCTCCGAGCTGAGCAGCTGGCACGTGGCCATGCCCGCCGGCATCACCGGCCCCGAGCACTCCGTCAGCCGCGAGCAGGTGTGGACCGTGACCGCCGGCTCCCTGGAGGTCAGCTGCGCCGGCCGCACCGAGAAGGCCGCCGCCGGCCAGACCCTCGTCCTACCCCCGGACACGCTGCGCCGCATCCACGCCGCCGAGACCTTCGAGGCCTACGTCGTGATGCGCGCGGACGGCGTGGTCTCGGTCCCGGGGGAGGAGGGCACCCGCGCACTGCCGTGGGCGCGCTAGACGCCCGCGCAGGCGGGTGAATGCGAAGGACCTGGGCTAGCCCTGGTCCTTGTCCTGGTCCTTGTCCTTCTTCTCCTGCTCGTCGCGCAGCGACTTCAGGAACTCCGGGTTGTCGTCCGGCGCCACCCACTGCGTCCGGCGCGCCCGGCCCCCGCCCGAGGCCACCCGGTCCTTGCCCGCGAACAGCCACACGACCGGCCCCACGATGGAGAAGAGCAGGATGATGATCACCCAGACCACCTTGGGGAGGTGCTTGACCTCCGGCTCCGGAGTGTTCAGGCAGTCGATGAAGGCGTAGATGGTCAGCGCGAGGATCAGGAGGAACGGCAGATAGCGCAGCACGGTGTGGGACCGACTCCCAGTCAGTGACGGGGGGCCCGCGTCAGGGCCCCGGTGACGCCTCCAGGGTAGTTGGTGACGGATACTGACCCCTATGGCTTACGACGATCTCCGCTCGCTGCTCCGGGCTCTGGAGCGGGAGGGCGACCTCAAGCGCATCAAGGCCGAAGTCGACCCGTACCTGGAGGTCGGGGAGATCGTCGACAGAGTGAACAAGGCGGGGGGCCCGGCGCTCCTCTTCGAGAACGTCAAGGGCTCGGCGATGCCGCTGGCCATGAACGTCTTCGGCACCGACCGCCGCCTCCTGAAGGCCCTCGGCCTCAAGTCGTACGGCGAGATCAGCGAGAAGATCGGCGGCCTGCTGAAGCCGGAGCTCCCGCAGGGCTTCATCGGGGTCCGCGAGGCCTTCGGCAAGCTCGGCTCGATGGTGCACGTGCCGCCGAAGAAGGTGAAGGGCGACTCCGCGCCCGTCCAGGAGGTCGTCCTCACCGGCGACGACGTGGACCTCGACCAGCTCCCGGCCCTCTTCACCTGGCCCAAGGACGGCGGCGACTTCTTCAACCTCGGCCTGACCCACACCAAGCACCCCGAGACCGGCGTCCGCAACCTCGGCCTCTACCGGCTCCAGCGCCACGACAAGCGCACCATCGGCATGCACTGGCAGATCCACAAGGACAGCCGCAACCACTACGCCGTCGCCGCGGCGAAGGGCGAGCGGCTGCCGGTCGCGATCGCCTTCGGCTGCCCGCCCGCGGTGACGTACGCGTCCACCGCGCCGCTGCCGGGCGACATCGACGAGTACCTCTTCGCCGGCTTCGTCGCGGGCAAGCGGATCGAGATGGTCGACTGCAAGACGGTCCCGCTCCAGGTCCCGGCCAACGCGGAGGTCGTGATCGAGGGCTGGCTGGAGCCCGGCGAGATGCTCCCGGAGGGTCCCTTCGGCGACCACACCGGCTTCTACACCCCGCAGGAACCCTTCCCGGCCCTGAAGATCGACTGCGTGACGATGCGCAGGCGTCCGCTCATCCAGTCGATCGTCGTCGGCCGGCCGCCGACCGAGGACGGCCCGCTCGGCCGCGCGACGGAGCGGTTCTTCCTGCCCCTTCTCAAGATCATCGTGCCGGACATCGTGGACTACCACCTCCCGGAATCGGGCGGCTTCCACAACTGCGCGATCGTCTCGATCGACAAGAAGTACCCGAAGCACGCCCAGAAGGTCATGCACGCCATCTGGGGCGCGCACATGATGTCGCTGACCAAGCTGATCATCGTGGTGGACAAGGACTGCGACGTCCACGACCTGCACGAGGTCTCCTGGCGAGCCCTCGGCAACACCGACTATTCGCGCGACCTCACCGTCGTCGAGGGACCGGTGGACCACCTGGACCACGCCTCGTACCAGCAGTTCTGGGGCGGCAAGGCGGGCATCGACGCCACCAAGAAACTGCCCGAAGAGGGCTACACCCGCGACGGCGGCTGGCCCGACATGGTCGAGTCCGACCCGGCCACCGCCGCCCTGGTGGACCGCCGCTGGAAGGAGTACGGCCTGTGAGCCCGATTGTCGTGGGGGGTCCCGAGCTCTTCCTCGGCGCCGGCGAGGTCTACGTGGCCCTGCTGCGCCCGAAGCTCGACCCGGCGGACCCGGGCGTCCGGCTGGCCGCCGAGCAGACGGGCGTCACACCCGAGGAGTTCGCCGGATCCGGCGACGTCTGGGCGCTGATGTACGAGGACGGCCCCGGCCACGGTGAGTTCGAGCTCCCCGGCGCGCGGGACGTCGAGGCGGACGGCTTCGCGGAGCAGCTCCAGGCCGCCTTGGCTTCGGGCGAGCCGTTCACGGTCGAGGCCGGGGACTTCCTGCGCATCGACGCCCGCCCGGCGGCCGACGCCTGGCGGCTGACCGCCCGGGTCACCCCGCCCGAGGACGAGGAGGACGGCGCCGCCGCACCCCAGACCCTGGAGCTCGGTGCGCTCCCGGCGGCGGAACTGCTGGCCGACCTCGAAGAATTCCGGAGAGCCCTCGCGTGATGACGACCGCCGACGAGGTGATCGGGCGGGACCCGGCGCCGCAGCCGACCGGCAAGGTCAAGGCGTTTCTGAGACTCGTGCTGATCGAGCACTCGGTCTTCGCGCTGCCCTTCGCCTACATCGCGGCGTTCACCGCCATGTTCCAGCTCGACCGGCGCATCCACTGGGGCGTACTGCTGCTCGTCACCATCTGCATGGTGGGGCTGCGGACCTTCGCGATGGCCGCCAACCGGATCATCGACCGCGAGATCGACGCCCGTAACCCGCGTACGGCCGGCCGTGAGCTGGTCACCGGCGCGGTGTCGGTCCGCGCGGCCTGGACCGGCGCCGGGATCGCGCTCCTGGTCTTCCTCGGCTCAGCGGCGCTGCTGAACCCGCTCTGCCTGATGCTGGCGCCCGTCGCGGTGATCCCGATGGTGGTGTACCCGTACGGCAAGCGGTTCACGAACTTCCCGCACGCCATTCTCGGGCTGGCCCAGGCGATGGGCCCGGTCGGGGCCTGGCTCGCGGTCACCGGCGAGTGGTCCTGGGACGCGGTGATCCTGGGCCTGGCGGTGGGCGTGTGGATCGGCGGCTTCGACCTGATCTTCGGCTGCCAGGACGTGGCCGCCGACCGTGCGGAGGGCGTCAAGTCCGTCCCGGCCCGCTTCGGTGTCCCGGCCGCCCTCTGGGGCGCGCGCGGCGCGCACGTCGTGACCACGGCCCTGCTGGCCTGGTACGCGCTGGCCACGGACGCGGGCGTGCTGTTCTGGACCGGCCTGGCGATCGTCGTCGCCGCCTTCCTCTACGAGCACACGATCGTGAAGCCGCACGACCTGTCCCGCCTGAACCGCGCCTTCTTCACGGTCAACGGCTTCATCGGGATTGCCCTGTTCGTGTGCGCGCTGGCCGACCTGGCGGTTCGAGGCCTGACCTTCTAGCTGCCTCAGCCGGTGAGGGCGGGCTGCCGGCCGGCCGGGCGGCGGAAGTACAGGGCCGTCACGATGCCCGTCACCAGGCCGCACAGGTGGCCCTGCCAGCTGACGCCCGTGTTCGTCGGGAGGATGCCGACGAAGAACGAGGTGCCCCAGACGGCGGTGACGCCCACGGCCACCGCCACGCCCAGCACCTTGCGCTCGACGAAGCCGCGTACGAGCAGGTAGCCGAAGAGACCGAAGACGACGCCGGAGGCGCCCAGCGTCAGGGTGCCGGACGGGGATATCAGCCAGGTGCCGAGGCCGTCGCCCAGCACGATCAGGCCGCACACCGCGAGGAAGCGGCGGATCCCGGACAGGGCCGCTATGAAGCCGAGGACCAGCAGCGGGACGCTGTTGGAGGCGACGTGGTCGAAGCCGAAGTGGAGGAAGGCCGCGGAGACGACGCCGGTCAGGCTGTCGGGGTCGCGGGCGACGATCCCGTACTGGTCGAGGGCGTGGCCGGTGGCGTGGTCGACGGCCTCCAGGGCCCACAGCAGGGCCACCCAGCCCAGCATCAGCTTGGCCGCCGCCTTGGCCCGGTCGGTCTGCGTCCAGCCCGGTTCCACCGTCGTGCTCATCTTCGCCCCCTCGTCGCGTCCCGTCACGGGAACGTCCCGACACCTTACTGAGTGCCCATCGGTGGTGGCCGGATAGTCTCGGAGGTATGACTGAGCGCAAGCGCACCCCGTGGGTGGTCGGGGTTTCCGGAGCGTCCGGGACGCCGTACGCGGCGGCGGTGCTCCGCGGGCTGCTGGCCGCGGGGGAGAGTGTCGACCTGGTGGTGAGCCGCGCCTCGCGTCTCACCCTGCTGGACGAGACCGGGATCGCCTTCCGTGACGCGCACTGGCGCGAGGACCTGGGGGAGTGGCTGGGGCGTGGGGCCGACGGGAAGCCCGAGACCTACGCGCGGCCGGAGCTGGACGACGTCCGGTACTGGGGTGCGGGGGACCTGGCGGCGGGCCCGAGTTCGGGCTCGTATCCGGTCAAGGGGATGCTCATCGTCCCCGCGTCCACGGCCTGTGTGGCGGGGGTGGCGCTCGGACTGTCGAAGGACCTGCTCCAGCGCGTGGCGAGCGTGACGCTCAAGGAACGGCGCCGGCTGGTGGTCGCGGTGCGGGAGACCCCGCTGAACGGGCAGACGCTGCGCCATCTGGTGGCGCTGGACGAGGCGGGCGCGATCGTGCTGCCCGCCTCTCCGGCGTTCTATACGGGTGCGACGCACATCCAGGATCTGGTGGACTTCGTCGCGGGGCGGGTGCTGGACGCGGCAGGTGTGCCGCACCAGCTGTACCGCCGTTGGGAGGGGGAGCTGGGAGGCTCCCGTACTCCCCGGGAGGCAAGCGCCGGTGACTAGGCCTTCTTCTTGCGGCCCAGCGGCTTGCGGGCCTTGTCGACGCGGTGGGCCGCGGCGGGCTGGTGGGCACGGGATCGGTTGGCCAGCTCCTGGAGCTCCCGCATGTGTGCGTAGGCCATCTCGATCGTGAACACGGTGAACCACTCCTGAAGATCGTCATTGATCAGCTGAAAGATTTCACAGGGTGTTGACCCTGTGTGCCTTAGATTCTATACCTAGACTTGCAGGATCGCCGAATAATGGAAGGCTCCACGTAAATGGACACGGTGGACAGGCAGCTCATCCAGGCACTCCGGGAGAACGGTCGTGCCTCGTACGCGGAGCTGGGCCGTCTCGTGGGCCTCTCCGGCCCCAGCGTCACCGACCGCATCAACCGGCTGGAGACGGCCGGCGTCATCACCGGCTACCGCGCGACGGTGGACTCGCGTTCCCTCGGCCTCGGCGTCACGGCGCTGATCGGACTCTCGATGTCCGACGCCGCCGACCACGAGGACGTGGCCCGGCGGCTGCGCGACCTCAACGAGATCGAGGACTGCTGGTTCATCGCGGGCGACGACTCCTTCATGCTCAAGGTGCGCGCCAACGACGTGGACGGCCTGGAGAAGATCATTCGCAGGCTCTCCGGCACCAAGGGCGTCTCGCGCACCCGCACCACCATCGTGCTCTCCACGAAGTGGGAGAACCGGGTCGGGGAGCTGCCCGAGGAAGCCTGAGAGTACGGTTGGGCAGGGTTCGCAGGACAGGCAGAGGCATCTAGAGGGAGGCGACCGGCACATGGACGCTGGGCTCAAGCGTGAGCTGGAGGAGAAGGTCCGCTCCGGCGAGCGGCTGACCCGTGAGGACGGTATCGCCCTCTACGAGTCGGACGACCTGGCCTGGCTCGGTGGCCTCGCCCACGAGGTGCGCACGCGCAAGAACGGTGACGTCGTCCACTTCAACGTCAACCGGCACCTCAACATGACGAACGTGTGCACCGCCTCGTGCGCGTACTGCTCGTTCCAGCGCAAGCCGGGCGAGAAGGACGCGTACACGATGCGCATCGAGGAGGCCGTGCGCCTGGCCAAGGCCATGGAGAACGACAACCTCACCGAGCTGCACATCGTCAACGGCCTGCACCCGAACCTGCCGTGGCGCTACTACCCGCGCTCGCTCTCCGAGCTGAAGAAGGCGCTGCCGAACGTCTCGCTGAAGGCGTTCACGGCGACCGAGATCCACCACTTCGAGACGATCTCGGGGATGTCGGCCTCCGACATCCTGGACGAGCTGATCGAGGCCGGCCTGGAGTCGCTCACGGGCGGCGGCGCGGAGATCTTCGACTGGGAGGTCCGGCAGCACATCGTCGACCACCGCACCCACTGGGAAGACTGGTCGCGCATCCACCGGCTCGCGCACGAGAAGGGTCTCAAGACCCCCTCGACCATGCTCTACGGGCACATCGAGGAGCCGCGCCACCGCGTGGACCACGTGCTGCGCCTGCGCGAGCTCCAGGACGAGACCGGCGGTTTCCAGGTCTTCATCCCGCTGCGGTACCAGCACGACTTCGTGGACATGCAGGACGGCAAGGTGCGCAACAAGCTCCAGGCGCGTACGACGATGGCGACCGGCGCCGAGGCGCTGAAGACCTTCGCCGTCTCGCGACTGCTCTTCGACAACGTGCCGCACGTCAAGGTCTTCTGGGTGATGCACGGTGTGCAGACCGCCCAGCTCGCGCTGCAGCACGGCGCGGACGACATGGACGGCTCGGTCGTCGAGTACAAGATCACGCACGACGCGGACAACTACGGCACCCCGAACAAGCTGGGCCGTGACGATCTGCTGGAGCTGATCCGGGAAGCGGGCTTCCGCCCGGTCGAGCGCAACACGCGCTACGAGATCATCCGCGAGTACCCCGGTCCGGACGCGAACCTGCGCGAGACCCCGCAGGCGATGCGCGTCTGACGCCGCCGACTTCGGATACGGCCCCGGTCCCACGAGGACCGGGGCCTTTTCCGTTGCCCACCAGGGCAGGTAATAGATATTCTCCGCCCATGACCCTTACCTTCACCTTCGAGCCGACGGTCGACCGGGGGCTGCGCGACGGCCTCGTACAGCTGTGGACCGACGTCTCCAACGCGGGCGGGGCGGTCGGCTTCGTCCCGCCGGTGACCGCGGACGACATCCGCCCCGAGCTGGTCAAGCACCTCGCGGCCATGGCCGAGGAGCGCAACCGGCTCGTCGTCGGGCAGGACGTGCAGGGGCGGGTGCGCGCGGCCGCGTGGATCGGGCACAACGGCCACGCGCTCCAGCGGCACTGGGCGTGGGTCTACACCGTCATGGTCAGCCCCGAGCTCCAGGGCCGGGGCGCAGGGCGGGCCCTGATGGATGCCGTGGCCGACGCGGCGCGCTCCCTGGGCGGCCTCGACGCGCTGCGGCTCGGCTGCCGCGGCGGTCACGGCCTGGAGCACTTCTACGCTTCCTGCGGCTACAAGGAGGTCGGCCGCGTCCCCGGCGCGATCCGGGTGGCCCCGGGCGACGACCGCGACGACATCACGATGCTGCTGCCGCTGTCCTGACCCGCGGTCCTGCCCGCAGTCCTGCCCGCGGTCCTGTCCGCGGCCGGACCCCGGAGGGCCGCGGCCGCACCCCGGCGTGCTTCACTTGACGGGCACCGTGCACCGGGCACCGGCCGCCGCAGACCACGACGAGAGAGAAGGGGTCACCGTGTCCCTCAAGACCAGCGCAACGATCCGCTACACCGCGATGCGCCTGGGCATCTTCGTCGGATGCCTCGTCGCCGTCGCGGGCCTCGTCCGGCTCGGCTGGGTGCCCGCAGGGCTCGGGGAGGCCAATGCCGTCTGGGTCGTGCTGCTCGCCATCGTGATCTCCGCCCCGCTCTCCTTCGTCCTTCTGCGCAAGCAGCGCGATGCGATGTCCACGCAGATCTCCGGGCGCGTCGCGGGTGCGAAGGAGCGGCTCGCCGCGAACCGCAGCCAGGAGGACCAGGCGGACGACGCGGCGCGGGTGGCCTCGTAACGCCCCAGTTGGCTTCATCACACATCGAACCGCCCCAGCACCGGGTATACCGCCCGTAACGCTGGGGCGGTGGTGTTTTCCGGGCCTGCGCAAGAGGGCCTCGTGCGCCGTTGTCTCAAAGCACCCCTTTGAGATTCTCAAAGGAGAAGTGTTAGCGTGTTCAACATGTTGACCACAGTTGCGCACCCCATGATCACGAGCCTTCCGCTCGCGATGCGCCTGCACGTCGACCTCTGCCGCCGCGCGTCCGCGGCCTGTTGCTGTTGAGCTGAATCGATACAGCAGCCGTCCCGGCCGGCCCTTCTGGCTGCTGCCGCACCGCTTCACCACCGCAGTACTTCCCCCCTGTCTTCGTGCGCCACCTCCGGAGAGTGTCCGTGTCCGCGACCCCCCAGGCCCCTGCCAAGGCCTCGTTCAAGTTCCCCTTCTGGGCCCAGATCGTCGCCGGTCTCGCCCTCGGTGTCCTCTTCGGCTGGATAGCCCGCAGCCAGGACATCAGCTGGCTCGGCACCACCCTGGAGAAGACCGGCGACATCTTCGTCCAGCTGCTGAAGCTGGCCATCGCCCCGCTCGTCTTCTTCGCGATCCTGGTGTCGATCACCAACCTGCGGAAGGTGAACAACGCGGCGCGCCTCGCCTCCCGCACCCTCCTCTGGTTCATGATCACCTCGCTGATCGCGGTCGGCATCGGCATCGCCATCGGCCTGCTGACCGACCCCGGTTCCGGCACCGGCCTCACCGCGGCCGACGGCAAGGACCCGAAGAAGACCGGCTCCTGGATCGACTTCCTCACCGGGATCGTGCCGACGGACATCGTCACGCCGTTCACCGAGCTGAAGGTCCTTCAGATCGTCTTCCTGGCCGTCGTCGCCGGAATCGCCGCCCTCCAGATCGGCGCCAAGGCCAAGCCGGTCCTCGACCTCGCCGAGTCCGCCCTGGAGCTGCTCCAGAAGGCCCTGTGGTGGGTCATCCGCCTCGCCCCGATCGGCACCATCGGCCTCATCGGCACCGCGATCGCCACGTACGGCTGGGACCTGATCGGCAAGTACGCGACCTTCACCGCCGACGTCTACATCGGCTGCGCCCTCGTGATGTTCGGCGTCTACCCGCTGCTGCTCGCGACGGTCGCCAAGGTCAGCCCGCTCCAGTTCTTCAAGGGCGCCTGGCCCGCCATCCAGCTGGCCTTCGTCTCCCGCTCCTCGGTCGGCACCATGCCGGTCACCCAGAAGGTCACCGAGCGCCTCGGCGTCCCGAAGGAGTACGCCTCCTTCGCCGTCCCGTTCGGCGCCACCACCAAGATGGACGGCTGCGCCGCGATCTATCCGGCCCTCGCCGCCATCTTCATCGCGCAGATCTTCGACGTGCAGCTCGGCATCAAGGAGTACCTGCTCATTGTCTTCGTCTCGGTCATCGGCTCCGCCGCCACGGCCGGTCTGACGGGCGCCACCGTCATGCTGACGCTGACCCTGTCCACGCTGGGCCTGCCGCTCGCGGGCGTCGGCCTGCTGCTGGCGATCGACCCGATCCTGGACATGATGCGCACCGCCACCAACGTGGCCGGCCAGGCCCTGGTCCCGGTCATCGTCGCGGCCCGCGAGGGGATCCTGGACAAGGAGGCCTACGCCTCCGCCTCGGCCTCCCCGCTGGACGAGCCCGCCCCGGCCGCCGAGCCGGTCGCGGTCGCTGCCTGACCCGCACCGCACCGCACACCACCCGCCGCAGCCCCCGCCCCCGACCGGGCGGGGGCTGCGGCGTTCGCGCCGCCCGCGACAGGCACCACGGAGCACTGTCAGCGGCGGATGGCAGCATCGGGAGCATGACGAAGACGGATGCGACACCGTTCGACTGGCGCCCGTTCCTGCTCCGTTGGAGCGGGGAGTGGTCGGATTCCCTGCCCGACGACGACGCGCGCAGTGAGGCGGACGAAGCCGCCCGGCGGGATCGGTGGCTGGGGTTCCCGCCCGCGTCCGAGGAGCGGATCGCGGCCATGGAGGAGCGCCTCGGCCGCCGGATGCCCCCGTCGTACCGGGAATTCCTCGAAGTCAGCGACGGATGGCGGCACGCCGGCGGGTTCATCTGGCTGCTGGCGGGGACCACGGACGTGCGTCGGCACGACAACGAGTCCGGGCTCGCGGACATGTTCGAGGAGTACCTGGACGACGATGCCGGACCCGACGAGCGGCGGGACGCGGACATCTGGCGGCGCGGGCTCCAGCTCGACGTCGAGTCCGACATCACTCACGTCCTCCTGGATCCCGAGGACGTGGACGAGGACGGCGAGTGGGCCGTGTACACGTGGGCGAGCTGGCTGGCCGAGGCCCCCGAGCGGCACGCGAACTTCGCCGAGTTCATGCGGGCCATGTACCGGGAGTTCCACAGCCTGCACGCACGCCCGGTCGACGGGGAGCCGGAGTTCGCCAACGACACGACGCGCGAACTGGACGCCCTGATGGAGCAGGCCCGGCTGGAGGCGCTGCGCGGTCACGGGGAACGCGCCGTGCACGCGCTGGACGAGGCCAAGGAGTACGGCAGGCCGCGGGCCGCCGGGCTCGGTGACCAGATACGCCGCCTGCTCGGACAGACCTACATGGTGTACTTCGAGGACGTCGTGACCGACCCGCTGTACGCGCCCGAGCTGCTGCCGGCGCTGGTCGCCGAGCACGCGGCCCACTCGTCCGGGGACGACTCCACGCTGAAGTACCACCTGCGGGGAGCCGGTGACGACGTACTGTCGCTGGCCTACGCGATGCTGGAGCAGGTGCGCGACGGCACGTACCGGTACACGGCGGCCGGGCCGTTCGGGGAAGCGGTCGAGCGGGCACGGGAGCTGGCGCGGTGGGGCGACACCGACGGGGCATGGCGGACGCTGATGGACGCCCTGCCGGTATGGCAGCCGCTGGGCCCCGACCACCTGGCGCCGCTGGGGTGGGTGGCCGACCCCCTGCTGGGAACCCTGCTGACCCCGGAACGGGGCCGCGAGCTGCTGTCCACCCCCAGGGGCGGGCAGGCGGGCGAGGCACCGGACCCGGCCGCCGGCCTCGACCCGGACGGCCTGGCGTGGCTCGCGGACCCGGACCCCGGCCACGACCTCACGTCCTACCGGTTCGTCCTGGTCGAAGACGTGGGGCCGGAGGACCTTCCCGGACGACTCGCGGACGGTGACGAGGCAGCGCTCCGCGTTCCCATGACTTCCGCCGAGGTGCGCCGGAGACTGCTCGGCGGACAGCGGGAGTTCTCGTCCTACGACGACAAGGCCCTCATGGCGGTCGGCCGGGCCGGCCCCCGGTGGAGCTTCGCCTTCGACGGCAACCCTCCGCACTTCACCCCGCAGCGGTTCGTCTCCCCGGCTGCGGCCGCCGGCGCGGGCACCCGCGCGGTGGTCGTGTGGAGCGGTCTGCGGAACTGGCGCGGGGCACCGTTCTTCCACCTGTCCGTGGCGCAGGACGGAGCCGAGCAGTACGCCTTCACGTACGCGGACGGGGAGATCGGCCGGACCGGGGAGATACCAGGGGCGCTGGACCCGGACCGGTTCTTCGGCTCCCGGGCGGAGGTCACCGAGTCGGAACGGTCGCTGCTGGAGGCCGTGACCGCCGAGTTCGGTGTCCGACTGCCGCGCCACGCGCTCATGAACGGGCGGCTGCACACGTTCACCACCCGCTCATGGACGCGGCCCCCGGGAGACGGGGAGGCGTACGCCGTGGTCAGCATCGGATGAGGTGCCGCGTGCCGACGGGCGGGGGGACCTGCGGCCTTCCTCCGGTCAGACCGTCTGCGCGCGGACGTAGGCGACCGTCGCCAGCAGGAACGGCAGGGCGAACCACCACCGGCCCATGGTCCGCCGGAACAGCGGGGTGATGGTGATCAGCAGTCCTGTGAGGCACAGCACCAGGCAGCAGCCGGTCAGGAAGCGGACGTCCTCGCGCAGCAGGTCGTCGTGGGGCTCCGGCCCGATCGACAGGGCGACGTAGCAGGTGAACACCGCGGGGATGTAGGAGAGGGCGAGCGGTATCCCGAGGACCCACTGCAGGCAGCCGCGGTCCTCGGGCAGGTCGATGTTCTCGCGCGGGGGCCTCATCCGCGCCTCAGCCGAGCGTCGCGCCGCGGATGAACGCGGTCAGCCCGAGGAGGAGGGGCGGGGCGAGCCACCACGGTCCCATGGCCCGGCGCACGCTCGGTATCACGGTGATGAGCAGGCCCAGCACGCTCAGGGACACGGAGACGAGGCACAGCGCGCCGACGTTCTCGTAGCCCTGGTCGTCCCACTCGCCCTGGGGCCCGGCGAACAGGGCCCCGAACACGGCGGCGGCGTTCAGCAGGTTGATGATCCCGAGCGGAACGCCCAGTACCCACCGCAGGCAGCCCTGGTCCTGGGGCAGGTCGATGCTCTCGCGGGGGTAGGTCATCGCATTGCGTCCTTCGCTTGGGCGAGATTCCCGACGAACCGGTCACCGTAGCCCTGGGCCTTGGGGAGATCCCAGTAGGGACCTCCGTTGTAGCGGGCGGCGATCTCCCGCATCTGGGCCTCCGTCATCTGATCGGCCGGGACGTCGGCGAGACCGCTCTCCGCCTTGATCTGGGCCAGGAAGCCGGCCGCTATGAAGGCATTCTGCTTGGGGTCCTGGAGCGCCTCCTCCACCAGGGTCCGCTGGTGGTCGGTGAGGTTCGCCGGGTCGTAGCCGAGCACTTCGGCGCCGCGCCGGAGCTGGATGGCGATCGGCCCGTACGAGGTCTCGTCCAGCTTTCCGCCGAGCCGCCACGGCAGGTTCTCGGGGGTGACCGGGCTCAGGCCCCACGGGGCGGCGGCCTGTTCGCGGATCGTGCCGGTCACGTCGTCCAGCAGTCCGGGCTGGTAGCCGCCGATCTCCTGCCAGGCCACGCCCGCGACCAGTTCCTCCGGCAGACCCGCGTTCTTGGCCGCGGCCCGCAGGATCTCCTTGTTCTGGGAGATCCAGTCCGCGTGCTGGCCTTCGGTGACCAGGGGGATCCAGTAGTTGTCGGCGGCATCGCCCGGCAGCCCGGCGACCTGCATCCGGATGTCGCGCAGCTGCGGGGAGACCGGGGTGTCCGGCCCGACCGGGCCGGTCATGTCCTTCTTCGGGCCGCTGCCCGGCAGACGGGTCAGGGGGTTGGCGCGGGCCTCCGCGGCCTCGCGGCGGATGTCGGCCATGGCCGCGTAGAGGTCGACCCCGCTCGCACCGCCCTTCAGCCTGAAATCGGGCAGCAGCTCGTACGCCTGCTTCAGCGCGTGGACGCAAGAGCTGCGCGCCTCCTGCTCGACGGTCTTCGCCAGCTGGAAGTTGCCGCCCGCGTCGTCGTGGAGGCGGTTGGCCTCGTCGCGGATGTCGTCGACGTCCATCGTGAGCTCGGCGAGGCCGTCGAGGAACCCGGTCGTCGCCCGCATGTCCTCCCACTGGCACATGGGCTCCGCCTCCTGCGCCGTGCGGGTGACCGCGGTGCCCTTCGTGGCGATCAGGGCGGCGAGCTTGCGCTCGGAGCCCTTGCCGTTCGCGTAGTGGGACTTGGCGGTCGTCAGGGCCGCCGCGTAGGCGTGCAGGGCGCTGGCGGCCTTGTCGTACCCCTCGGCGATGTGCTGCACGAGCTGCCGCGCCTCGGACAGGCGCGAGGTGTAGGCGTGGCTGTTCTCGCTGTGCCACTCCGTACCGGTCTCGGCGCGCCGGGCGGGCTCCTCGGCCTGCACGAGGAGATCGCGCAGGCGCTTGAACTCGGCGGCGTTGCGCTCGACCAGCGCCGGGTTGCACTCCTCCAGGAACTGGACGTCCTTGCGATGGCTGAGCCCGCTCACTTGGCCTCCGGCTTCACGTACTGCCCCGATTCGAGGATGCCCGCGAGGAAGGAGCGGGCGGTGCCGTCGTCCACCTGCGCGAAGTCGGTGCCGGTCGTCTTCAGGCGGGTGGCCAGGGCGGCGAACAGGCCGATCGTGTCCTTGAACTGGTCGTCGGCGAACTGGGCGAAGCGCAGGACCTGTGCCGAGACGTCGCCGTGGGCGCGCGGCGCGCGGGCCATCGTGCCGGCGTCGCCGTCGGGCCGGCCCTCGTGGAGGAGGGCGGCGATCTCGATCAGCAGGTTGGCGTTGCCGTTGATGGAGGCGGCGCCGACCGCCAGGCTTCCGGCGGGGCTCCCGGGCACGCTGCCGTCCGCCGGCGCGTGGTTGAGACGCATGACGGGTGACTGCTGTGCGAGGACGGCGGCCTTGTGCTCGGCCCATTCCGCGTCGAACGACATGTATCCCCTGGATAGTTGATAACTGGACATGGCCAGAATCAGCTGGTCATGTCCATGCTAATACGGGGATTTCCGCCTACGGAACCTCGCGGAGCCGATATGGACCGGAGACGCGGTAGGAGGCCGTCCGGTTCCGCGGCGGACCGTCGGGGCGGGCCCGCAGTGGCCCCTCGGTGATCAACCGGCCCGGGTCGGAAGCCTGTTGGCGGCACTGGAGGGGTGCCCCCACGGCGCGACGATCTCGTTTCTTGACCTTTTGATGATCTTCATAGCAGCATGGCGTGCCGCCGACCGGGCACCCGGTCCCGTCGCCGATGGGGCGGGATTCTTCTTCGGCGCCCGCCGCGCATGCGGCGTACGGCTACAGCAGGTGAAGCACCACGATGACCGTCCTTTCCTGTCGCGATGTGACCAAGAGATTCCGAAGGCACTCCGTGCTGGACGGGGTCAGCCTGAGTCTGGAGGCCGGCGAGATCGTCGGTCTCCTGGGCCTCAACGGAGCCGGCAAGACCACACTCATGCGTTTGATCACCGGGCTCGCGCTGCCCAGCTCCGGTGACATCCGCCTGTTCGGCGAGCCGCTGCCGATGCGGCCCGCGCAGCTCGCCCGGATCGGCGCCGCGCTCGACGCGCCGTCCTTCCCCCGCTGGCTCACGGGCCGCGCGGTCCTGCGCATGCTGCTCGAAAGCACGGGACGCCCCGACGGCGGCCGGACCGGAGCCGTGCTCGAACGCGTGGGTCTCACCCACGCGGCCGACAAGCGGGTCGGGACCTACTCCCAGGGAATGAGGCAGCGGCTCGCTCTCGCCTCGGCCCTCATGAAGAAGCCGGACCTCCTCATCCTCGACGAACCCACCAACGGCCTCGACCCGGAGGGCCTGCGCATGGTCCGTCGCGTCATCGCCGAGGAATCGGCCCGCGGCGCCACCGTTCTGGTCTCCAGCCACCAACTGGACGAGATCCAGCGCATCTGCCACCGCGTGATCATGGTGGCGGACGGGTGCGTGGTTGCCGCCGGAACCCTGGAACAGCTCGGCTACGACCCCGCCGGCGGACCCGACGCCTTCGAGGACTGGTTCTTCGGACTGGTCGGTCACCGCGGCGGAGGTACCCGGTGAGACCTTTGATCCTCGGGGAATACCGCCGGCTGTGCCGCCACCCCCTGGCGATGACGCTCGCCGTCCTCTTCGCACTCGGATCCCTCTACTGCGCTCTCGGCAGCCAGAGTTCCGCGTCGGAAAGTCTCGCGAACGTCCGCCACAACATCGAGGACGTCGCCCAGGGGTGCGAGACGACCCTGAACACTCCCGCGCAGAAGTCCACCTGCCTCAAGACCGTCCCCTACGAACTCAAGACCCTGCGGCGGTACGAGGCGTCCTTCACCGAAGACGGCCGCCGCGCGGCCAACGCACAACACCCCGTGGCCGCTCTGACCTGGACCACGAAGCTCGCGACGTCCATCCCGGGACTGGTGCTGGTCGTCCTGGTGGCGGCGTTCTTCGTCGCGGGTGAATGGAGCCGGGGGAGCATCGTCGCCCGCCTCCTCCACGAGGCCCGGCTCGGCCGCCTGCTGACCGCCAAAGCGGTCGCGGTCTGGATGTGGATGCTCACCCTGGTGGCCGCCTCGTCGGCCGTGACGGCGACCGTCGGCGTGCTCTACTCCCGCTCCGCGTTCCCGCTGCCGTCCCCCGGTCCGCTCGGCCGGGTCCTGGCCGAGACCGCCACCGTCCTGCTCGCGGGCGCCGCGGTCCTGGCGGGCGCCGCGGCCACCGCCGTGGGGCTCGGGGCACTCATCCGCCTGCCCTTGCGTACCGCTCTCGTGGGCATCGTGCTGCTGCTGATCGTGCTGCAGACCTCCGGGATCCCCGGACTGGGCGCGTGGCTGCCCGGTGGCGCCCTCTCCGACCTGGTCGGATTCGGCGGAGTGGACAGCGTGTGGGATCACCTGTGGACGTCCACCGACCCGTCGACGGCACCCGCCCTGCTCCGGGCCGTGCCGACGCTCGTGGCCATCGCCCTGCTGTGCGCCTTCCTGCACCACCGCTCCCGGACACGGGACCTGGTGTGAGCGCGACCGTCGCGGGAAGGCGCCCACGGTATCGGAGGGGAATCGTCTGGAAGGGCGAGTTCCGGGTCCTCCTGGTGCCTCCGGTGTACCTGACCGCCGTCCTGCTGATCGCGGCCACCGCAGCCGCAGGCGCCCTGAAATGGTGGGGCGGTGCGGCGTTCGGCGCCCAGCACCCCACGGTCGGGGCCCTCGTCGAACCCGCGTCCGCGCTGCGCGCCGCGGCCTGGCAGTCGTCCACGTTCGGCGGGCTCCTCCTCGCCACGGTGATCGTGACGATCGGAGGGGCCCAGCTCATCGAGAGCGGAACATGGGGGGTGCTCCGGCTGTACGAGAACCGGAGCCACGTCCTCTACGGGCGCAGGCTCTGCGCGGCCGTCGTGTTCCTCGCCGCGGTGCAGCTGGTGAACGGCCTGACCCTGTGGACCGTCATGCGGGGGATGGCGGTCCTCCGGCCGACCCCGACCCGGCCGCCGACCGCCTTCGACACCGGCACGCCCGCCCTCGGCGTGGCCGACGCCGGATCGGCCGGCTGGGCCGAGGCGCTCACCGCCACGGGCGGAGCCCTGCTGACGCAGACGCTGTACCTCTCGCTGGGGTGGTGTGCCGCGGCGCTTCTCCGCAACTCCGTCGGAGCCCTGGCGCTGGGCATCGGACCGTGGCTCGTGACCGCCCCGCTGCTGCTCCTCCCGGTCGGCCCGTTCGTCCCCCACGCGTGGATCGCCAGTCTGATGTCCCTGCCGGGTGAGGCCCAGTACCGCCTCTACTTCTGGGTCCAGGCGGCACCGGAACGCTCGCCGGCGGTCGCCGCGGCCCTGGTGGCCGGCTGCACCGCGGCCGCCGCCTTCCTCGCCCAACTCCTGCTCCGCTCGGAGCGCGTGCTCCGCCCCGTCGACTGACTTCCGGCTGCTCCGGCCGGGTCGCGAGGGTCCGCGACGCGGCCCGGGGCGGTGTCGGGGAGAAGGCCCCTCGACCGTGTCGCGGGGGCCCGCGATCCGGCGTGCTTAGACGCATAAAGACCCAAAGAACCGGGGGGAAAGTACCAACCGACCCCACCCCACCCCGGCGGCCGGGGCCGCGTCCCTCGGTCGGGTGAATCGCGCCAACTGGACTGGATTTCATACGGGTTGCCGGGCATATGCTCGCTCCGACAACCGCAGATACGAGACGGCCCCCGACGGGACGGCGAATCCCGGCCGAGGGCCTGACCATCGTAGGAAGTAAGCGCTTCCCCATGGCTCCTGAGAACCCTAGCGCGCCCTCGCGCGTCCCGTCCGCCGTTCCCTCCGCGACCCCCCGATCCGGTGTCATCCACGTCAACGTGCGGCACACGAGTCACTACACGGTGGTCGGCAACCACCTCCTCCAGCACCGGGAGCTGTCGGCGACGGCGATCGGGATCGCGGCGCACATCCAGTCACTGCCGGAGGGGACACCGGTCGGCATCAAGGCGCTGGCCGCACGGTTCCCGGAGGGGGAGATCCGGATCGGCTCCGCCCTGCGGGAGCTGGAGCGGCACGGCTACCTGGAGCGGCGGTCCGACCAGCTGGCGAACGGGCGGGTGGTGACCCGGACGTACTCGTACAACAAGCCGGGGGCCACCTCGGCAGAGCCGCCCCCGCCCCCGCCTCCGGCCCGGGAACCCGCACCGGAGCCGACGCCCGAGCCCGCATCCGGGCCCGCATCCGGGCCCGCATCCGGGCCCGCACCTGAGCCGGCGCCCGGGCCGGAGGCCGTCGCCCCGGCGCCTGCCCGGCCCGTGCGCCCCGGTGCGGTCGAACTGCTCGCCGGGCTGAGGCGCTACGACCCGAGACTCCTGCTCTCCGAGCGCGACGTACGGCAGCTCGCGCCGGACGTATCGGCCTGGCTGGAGCGCGGGGTCACCCCCGAGGCGGTCGCGCGGACCCTGTCCGCGGACCTCCCGGAGCGGATGCGGCGCCCCGCGTCCGTACTCGCGTACCGGCTCACCGCGCTGCTCCCACCGCACCTGCCCCCGGCCCCGGCGGCTCCGGTGGTCCGGGACGCCAGACGGCCGGACCCGCTGCAGAACTGCAGCGGCTGCGACCGCGCCTTCCGCGCCCCCCACCCCGGCCGCTGCCGGGGCTGCCCGCCGGAGGAGAGCGCGGCGGCGTGAGCGGGTCCGGCCCCGCCGGCTTCCTCAGCCGGCGTACGTTTCCCGATCGACCGTGGTCGTCAGGAGCCGGCGCCGCGGACCGAGCCGGTGGTCGGGCCGCTGGGGTCGCCCACGAAGCAGGTGACTCCGCGGTCGCCGAGGAGCCAGCTGGCGGCCTGCGGGTAGTAGTAGTAGATCTCCAGCTTCTCCGAGACCTTGGGGTTGTTGCCCACGTACGAGGTGAGCGCGGTGCCGCTGCACTTCTCCTCGGCGCTCTTGGTGACCTTCTCCGCGCCCGGGTACGTTCCGGCGTCCAGGTTGAAGACCGCGTACGCCTCGCCCTTGTGCGGCTGGGTGCAGGGCACGATGCTCACCGAGCGGGCGGCCTGGGTGCCGTCCTTGTCGCCGTACTGGGCCAGATCGTCCTTCGTGTTGAAGCAGTCGCCCTTGCGGATCTCGGTCAGGCCGCTGGAAGCCGGGCCGGTGGCGGCCGGGCCGGTGGTGGCCGGGCCGCCGGAGACCGGGCCGGTGACCTGGCCGGTGGTGTCGCGCTTCGGGCCGACGTCGTCCAGTGCTCCGGTGAGGCCGAGGATCACGAAGGTCCCGTAGAACACGATGACCAGGCTGTGGATGACGATCGCCGCGATGGCGAAGCCCTTGCCCTTCTCACCGCGGGACTTGATCTGGGAGAGGGCGATGATGCCGAGGATGATCGGGACCAGCGGGATCCCGCACACGATCGACATGACGAACCCGACGATGGCCAGCGTGTTGGTCTTCTGCTGCTGCGGCGGGTACCAGCCCTGCGGTCCGGCGCCGTACGGCGGGGGACCGGGCTGGCCCGGCTGTCCGTACGGTCCGGGCTGTCCGTACGGGCCGGGGGACGACGGAGGCTGCGGTGGTATGGACATGCGTGTGGAGCTCCTTGCTCAAAGGGTGAGACGCATCAAACGGTCCGGCAGTCGCAACGCACCGACACATGCCTGCCCGTGGTCTTTACGCCGCCCCTACGCTACCTCCCGCCGCCGACAGCCCAGGGGCCGCCCGCCCCTCCCCTCATCCCGTCATCCCGCCCTCCGGACCGGCCCGTCGGGCGGCGGCCGTCGCGCGGTGCCGGCCGGGGCGGGTTCCGTGGACGCGCTGGAAGGCCGCGCTCAGGCCGAACGCGCTGCGGTAGCCGACCTGGTGGGCGATCGACTCCACCGTGTCCTCGGTGCGCACCGGCAGGTCGGCCGCCAGGGCCAGGCGCCAGTCGGTCAGGTAGGCCATCGGCGGCCTGCCGACCAGCTCGCCGAAGCGGCGCGCGAACGTCGCCCGCGAGACCCCGGCCTCCTCGGCGAGGTCGCCGTGGCCGCCCTCACCCAGGAGGGGCACGGCGGGCAGGCCTACGAGCTGTCCGGCCCGCGGCTGCTGAGCCTGGACTCCGTGGTCGACGAGATCGCCCGGGCCACCGGCCGGGTGATCACCTACCGTCCGCTCCCGGCGGACGAGTTCGCCGCCTATGCCATGGGGCAGGGCGTGCCGGAGGAGTTCGTCGGCCTGCTGAACCTGCTCTACGGCTGGATCGCCGAGGGCCGCTTCGCCACCCTCGCCGACGGTGTGCAGCGGGTGCTCGGCCGGGAACCCCGTGACTTCGCCGACTACGTACGGGCCACCGCCGTGTCCGGGGTGTGGGGCGGTGGCAATGGCGGTGGCGGTGGCGTGGAGCGTCCGTGAAGAACGGCTCCAAGGGCTGGTCGGAGTGGGTTACCGCTACCTAAATTACCGGCGGTAACACTCGTGCCGAGCCAAGGAGTGCGCCGTGGGAGCCGAGCTGAGGCCGGTCCGGGCCGTAGAACCGGTCGAACCCGTCAAGACCGTGATCGACGGAGTGGTCCGCGAGGTACGGGTGCCCGCGCTGGCGGGCCCTCCGGACCGCGGATCCCTCGGGGACCTCCCCTTCGTCAACGCCTGGGAGGCCCCCGGGGAGGCGGTGCTCGCCCGCAAGGACCAGGACGGCGTCTGGCACGACGTCTCGGCCGCCCAGTTCGCGGCCGAAGTGCTCGCCGTGGCCAAGGGCCTGATCGCCGAAGGGCTCCGGGAGGGCGACCGGCTCGCCATCATGGCCCGTACGACCTACGAGTGGACCCTGCTCGACTTCGCGGGCTGGGCCGCAGGCCTGGTCACCGTACCGATCTACCCGACCTCCTCCGCCCTCCAGGCGCGCTGGATCATCCAGGACTCCGGGGCAGTGGCCTGCGCCGTCGAGGACACCGTGCAAGCCCGGCTCATCAGCGCCGAACGCGGCAACCTGCCCTGGCTGACCCACCTGTGGGAATTCGACACCGGCGCGGTGGCCCGGCTGGTCAAGGCCGGGGAACGCATCCCGGACGCCGTGGTCCACAACCGGCGGGCCGCCCGTACCCCGGACTCCGTCGCCACCCTCATCTACACCTCCGGCACCACCGGGCAGCCCAAGGGATGCGTGATCACCCACGCCAACTTCTTCGCCCAGGTGGACAATGCGGTGGAGCTGCTGCACCCCGTCTTCAAGTCCGTCAGCAAGGACCCCGCCTCCACCCTGCTGTTCCTGCCGCTCAGCCACGTCTTCGGGCGGATGGTCGCCGTCGGCTGCATGCGGGCCCGCGTCAAGCTCGGGCACGCGCCCAGCATCCGTACCGAGGACCTCCTCGCCGACCTCGCCGGCTTCCGGCCCACCTTCCTCCTGGCCATCCCCTACGTACTGGAGAAGGTCTACAACACCGCCCGGGCCACCGCCGAGAAGATGGGCCGGGCCTCCTCCTTCGACCGGGCCGCCCGCATCGCGCAGCGCTTCGCCGAGACCGCCGAGGCCAGGAACCCCGGGCTCGTGCTGCGCCTCGCCCGGTCCGTCTACGACCCGCTCGTCTACCGGCGCATCCGGGCCGCGCTCGGCGGCCGCGTCCGCTACGTCCTGAGCGGCGGTTCACCGCTGGGCCGGCGGCTCGCCGCCTTCTACACCGGCGCCGGCATCGAGGTATTCGAGGGCTACGGGCTGACGGAGACCACCGGCGCGAGCACCGTGACCCCGCCGCTGCTGCCCCGCCTCGGCACGGTCGGCTGGCCGCTGCCGGGCACGGCCGTACGGATCGCGGACGACGGGGAGGTGCTGCTGGGCGGCCGCCACGTCTTCGCCGGCTACTGGAACGCCGCGCACGCGGCCCCGTACGGGAGCTGGCTGGCCACCGGCGACATCGGCGAGCTCGACGCCGACGGGTACCTCACCATCACCGGCCGCAAGAAGGACCTGATCATCACCTCCGGCGGCAAGAACGTGGCCCCGGCGCCGCTGGAGGACTGGCTGCGGGCCCATCCGCTGGTCGGCCAGTGCATGGTGATCGGCGACAACCGGCCCTACATCACCGCCCTGATCACCCTGGAACCCGACGGGCTGCAGCACTGGCGCCAGATGCACAAGAAGCAGAACGTGCCGATGCGCGAGCTGGTGCGGGACGAGGAACTGCGGGCGGACCTCCAGCGGGCGGTGGACGAGGCGAACCAGTTGGTCTCACGCGCCGAGTCGATCCGCCGCTTCGCCGTCCTGCCGGGCGATTTCACCGAGGCGCGCGGCCACCTGACCCCGTCGCTGAAGCTCAGGCGGGGCGCGATCGCCCGGGACTACGCGGACCGGATCCAGGAGCTGTACCGGGGGCCGCGGGAGGCCTGAGCGGCGGGCCGCAGTGCCCCCGCCCGCGCCGGGCGGCGGGGACCACGGAGCCGGTCTATGGTGGGCAGATGGGTCCGGGGGGCCGCCCGAGGAGGGCGCAGTGCACCGTTCCCGAGTCCGTAGGGCCACAGCCGCGGGCGTGGCCGCCGGAGCGATGCTCCTGGCCTCGCTGGGGGCGGCCCCGGCGCCCGCGCCGGCGCCCACGCCCACCTCTGCGCCCACGCCAACCCCTGCGCCCACCGGGGGCGACGACCCCCTGGCGCGGTTCCGCGCCCAGCACGTCCGCTGGGGCGACTGCCCCGAGAAGCCCGTCCCCGCCGAGATGCGGTGCGCCGTCGTGGAGGTCCCGCTCGACTACGCGGCCCCGGGCAAGGGCACGGTCAAGGTGGCCCTGGGCCGGATCCCGGCCACCGACCCGGACCGGCGCATCGGCTCGCTCCTGATCAACTTCGGCGGCCCCGGCGCCTCCGGCGTGGCCGGCCTCGCCGCCGATCCCAAACTCTTCGCCGACCTCGGCGAACGCTACGACCTGATCGGCTTCGACCCCCGCGGCGTGGGCCACAGCGACCCGGTCTCCTGCGGCGGCGCCCAGCAGGCCGAAGGAGACCCGAACGCCGGCATGGCCGCGGCGCTGGCCACCCTGCGGGACGAGGTCAAGCGCTGCGAGGTCAACTCCGGCCCGGTCCTCGGGCACATGGGAACCGTCGACGTCGCCCGCGACATGGACGTGATGCGCCGCGTCCTCGGGGACGAGAAGCTCAACTTCCTCGGCTTCTCCTACGGGAGCCGGCTCGGCGCCGTGTACGCCGCCCTGTTCCCGCGGACCACCGGCCGCATGGTCCTGGACGGCGTCGACACCCTCACCGAATCACTGACCGAGCAGGCGCTCGTATCGGCCTGCGGCCAGCAGCAGGCCCTGGACAACTTCCTGACCTGGTGCGCCCACCAGCCCGGCTGCGTCTACGGGACGAACACCCGTACCGCCAAGGAGAAGGTGGCCGCCCTGGTGGAGCGGCTCGACACGGAGCCGCTGGTCGGCCACGACGGCATACCGGTGAGCGGCCTGGTCGCCACCCTCGCGATCGGGCAGGCCCTGTACTCACAGAGCACGTGGCCCGCGCTCGCCAAGGCGCTGGCGCAGGCCGAGCGCAAGCACGATCCGGCCGGGCTGCTGGCCCTGGTCGGCCTGACGGAGTCGCCCGAGCCGACGGACCCGCCGGAGCCGACCGACCCGCCGGACCCGGCGCAGGCCGACGGATCCGATCCGGTGCCCGCCGACAACCTTGCCGCCGCCCTCGCCGCCGTGACCTGCGCCGACGATCCGGACCGGTCGCTCGACAAGGCCACCCCGGCCGCGCTGGAGAAGGAGATCGACGAACTGGCGGCGGAGTTCCTCCAGGTCTCCAAGGTGTTCGGGGTGGCGCAGCTGTTGTCCGTGCTCACCTGCTACGGGCGGCCCCCCGGTACCGACTTCATCCGGAAGATCGACCACCCGGAGGCACCGCCGATGCTGCTGGTCGGCACCCGCGGCGACCCGGCGACGCCGTACGAGTGGACGGAGGAGACGGCCGAGAGGCTGGGCTCGGCGGTGATCGTGGACCACAAGGGCGAGGGGCACACCGGCTACGGGAGCTCGCGCTGCGTAGGGCAGTACGTCGACGACTTCCTCCTGTACGGGCGGCTGCCGTCCGGGACCAGGTCCTGCCCCGCCGGAGAGTGAACGGGCCGGGACAGAAGTGCCGTCTGGACCGGACGGACCGGCCCCGGAGGCAACCCGGCCCGCCATCTCAGCAGTTGGCGTGCGTCGGACGCCCCGCGAAGCGGTCCGCCAGCCAGTTCCCCGCCGCCGGGGAGTGCGTGATCACGCCGCTGACGTGCTCACCGACCCACACGGTGTCGAACTCGACGTTCGCGCCCCGCGCGCACCAGTCGGAGCGCAGCCGGCGCCCCACCCCGTACGGGATCAACTCGTCGGCGAGCGCGTGGTACTGGTACACCGGCGCGGCCGGGGCCGTCCCCCCGAGCCGGCTGCGGTTCAGCGCGGCCTGCCAGTCCGGCTGGGCGAGCGGGTCGCGCGTCGTGAGGTCGGAGATCCGCTTGAAAGAGCCGGCGATGGAGTCGATCGCCACGCAGTTCTCCTTCATCCCGGCGACCAGGGCCTTGCCCGCCGGGTTGAGGTAGGAGTCCAGGTCCAGCTCCGGGAAGGCCGCGTCCTGCCCGGCGGCCGCCATGAAGATGAGCCCGGACCCGTAGGAGCCGTTGTTGAACTCGGCCACCTTCAGCAGGTCTCCGGGTACACCGCCGGTCGCCGTCCCCTTGACCTGGAGCTCAGGGGCGTACGAGCCCTGCAGCTCGGCGGCCCAGCTGCTGGCCTGGCCGCCCTGGGAATAGCCCATGATGCCGACCGGGCCGGTGGCCGACAGCCCCGCCCCGGGCAGCCGCTGGGCGGCGCGCGCCGCGTCGAGGACGGCGTGCCCGGCGGAGGGGCCGACGGTGTAGGTGTGGACGCCCGGGGTGCCGAGGCCCTCGTAGTCGGTGACCACCACGGCCCAGCCGCGCAGGGTGAGCTGCTGGATGAGGTTGGCCTCCATGGCGGTGCCGTGGGGGAGGTTGTTGCTCGGCGCACACGAGTCGCCCATCCCGACCGTGCCGACGGCGTACGTGATCAGCGGGCGCGGCCCGGTGCGGCCGTCCTGCGGGACGATGACCGTGCCCGAGACGATGGTCGGGGCCCCGTCGGCGGCGGTCGAGCGGTAGTGGATCTTCCAGGCCTTGGTGCCGGTGGGCTGGCCGGGCAGCGGGTGGAAGGCGGAGGGGACGCTGCTGACCACATCGCCCGGGGCGGCGGCGGTGGCGGTGGCGTCGGCGGCGGCCGCGGCGCTCGCGCCGGCCGCGGGGATCGCGGCGGAGGCGGCGAGTGCGGCCAGGGCGGTCAGGGCGGCGAGGGGGGTGCTTCGGAAACGCATGGGCGGCTCTCCCAGGGGGATCGTTCCGTGCGGGGGTAGGTGAGGCGAAGGTAGTGACCGACCGGTAGGAAGGTCGCTGACCGTGCAGCTCAGCTTTCCTGACCCGGCCTCACACACCCGGCCACCACGGGCGGCGGCATGAAGGGCGAGAGCTCGGCCCAGACGGATTTGAGCGGTGCGGCTCCGGTGTCGCATCCCCACTTCTCCGCGAGGGCGTTGACGATGGCCAGGCCGTGGCCCGGCTCCCCGGGGATCCGGTCGGCGCGGGTGTCGGACACCTCGACCCGCACCTGGCCCTGCTCGGTGACGCTGAGTGCGAGGTGGAAGTCCCGGCCGGGCACCCGGCCGTGCGTGACGGCGTTCACGCACAGCTCGGCGACGACCTGCGCGGTGTCCTCGAAGGGCAGGCCCCAGGAGCGGAGTTGCTCGACGGCGAGCAACCGGGCGAGCCGGGCGGCGCGGGGGGTGGCGGACAGCTGGACCGAGTAGTGGAGGAGAGGATTCACATCACCGAGCGTGTCCGTACGTGCTACCTCTGTGAAGTGGATGGCCCTGTCCGTAGAGGTTTTGTCCAGGGCTTGTCCAGGCCTGTCCGGACTGTCTCGACCAATGGGCCGGGTAGGCGCGTCGAGGAGGTGGAGCGGATGGACGGTGAGGGTGTGGAGGAACACGGCTGGGCCGTGGACCCCGAGGACGAACAGGGCGCGGCGGTGGTGGCGGCGCTCGGGCGCCAGATGCGGGCGCGGCGTGAGGCCCTGGGACTACGGGTCACGGAACTGGCCGGCCGGATCGGATACAGCGAGGACCTGGTCTACAAGGTCGAGTCCGGGAAACGGATCCCCCAGGTCGAGTACCTGGACCAGGTGGACGAGGCGCTGGGTGCCGGAGGGCTGATCCGGGCGATGCGTGAGGACCTGCTGGGCGTCAGGTACCCCAAGAGGGTCCGGGCCCTGGCGAAGTTGGAAGCCAAGGCCATCGAGATCTGCGGTTATCACACCCACAACATCCACGGCCTGCTCCAGACCGACGGTCACGCGCGCGCCCTGTTCGAGATGCAGCAGCCCGCCTACACGCAGGACGAGGTCGAGCGCGGCGTCGCGGCCCGCGCGGCACGCCGGTCGGTCTTCGGCCGCGAGCCGGCCCCGACCATCAGCGTCGTCCAGGAAGAGGCTCCCCTCAGGCGCCGCATCGGAGGCACAATGGTCTGGCGTCAGCAGCTCGAACAGATGTTGGATCTGATGCAGTTGCGGCACGTGGCGGTGCAGGTGATGCCCACGAGCTGCGAGTTCCATGCGGGGATGACGGGCGGCATCGAGCTGCTGAAGTTCGCGGACGGTACGGCGGTGGGTCGGTCCGAGGGTGCGTTCTTCGGGCGGCCGGTCACCGACCCGAAACAGCTCCAGATACTGGAATTGCGGTATGGGATGATCCGATCCCAGGCCCTGACGCCACGGGAGTCTCGGCTCTTCATCGAGAACTTGCTGGGAGAGACATGATGCACGCGTCCGAGCTGGACTGGTTCAAGAGCAGCTACAGCAGCAGCAGTGACATCAACGACTGCGTGGAGGTGGCGGCCACCCCCGGCACGGTCCACGTCCGGGACTCGAAGAACGTCCCCGGTCCGCAGCTCGCGGTCAGCGACGCGGCCTGGTCCGGCTTCGTCGCGCACACCGCGCAGCGCTGACCGCTCGGCGAGGAGGCCGGCGCTGCGCCCGGTCTGCTCGCCGAACCGGCTAGCAGGCATCGGCCGAGCCCGACGCGATCCGGTAGGCCCCCGGCGTCGTACCCGTCCAGCGGCGGAAGGCGCGGTGGAAGGCCGTGTCCTCCGAGAATCCCAGCCGCGCCGCGAGCTCCGCGATCGGCTCACCGCTCTCCGCCAGGCCCGCGATCGCCGCGTCCCGCCGCACATGGTCCTTCAGCTGCTGGAAGGACGTCCCCTCCTGCTGGAGCCGGCGCCGCAGCGTCGCCGGGGACACCGCGAGGCCCGCCGCCACCTCGCCGAGCGCGGGCAGCCGCGGTGACGTGCGCAGCCGCTGCGTCAGGGTGCGGCGTACCTGCTCCGCGACCGTGGTCCCGTACTCCGGACGGGACAGCAGGTCGAAGGGGGCGCGGCGGAGCATCGCGTCGAGCGCGCCCTCGTCCCGTACGAGCGGAGCGGTCAGCCAGCGCGCGTCGAAGGCCGCGCCCGTACGGTCCTGCCCGAAGTGCACCGGACAGCCGAAGAGCATCTCGTACTCCTCCCGGTGCGGCGGCGGGGGATAGCGGAAGGCGGCGTGCGCGAGCGGGATGCGCCGCCCCACCAGCCAGCTGCTCAGCCGGTGCCAGATCGCGAGCACGCACTCGGTGAGGAACCGGTCCTCGTCCCGGGCGAAGTCGTTGCGGACGGTGAACCGGGCCTCCGCGCCCACGACTTCGAGCGCCAGCTCCGGACCGCCGGGGAAGAGCCCGTAGAAGGCGGCGGCGCGCTCCATGGCCGCGCCCAGATCGTGGCAGCCGAGCGAGGCGTGACACATCATCGCGAAGGTGCCGGGGCGGCTCGCGACCTGGCTCAGGGCGAGGAACTCGTCCTGCGTGGTCCGGTACAGCGCCCGGAAGAGCCGGGCGAACTGGGCGGGCGTGATGCGCGCCCGGTCGTCGCCCAGCAGCAGCGGCGGGATCTGCGCCTCCTGCAGCAACGGCACGGTGTCGATGCCGCTGCGGCGGGCCCCAGCCAGCAGGGCACGTACGTGGTGCACGGTGACCGTCCGCCTCGCCATGGATCCGACGGTAGCCCGGATGGGCTCCGGATGGACCCCGGATGAGCGCTCGGGTCAGCGGGGGTGACGCCTCCGGTCATGCCGCGGCGGCGGTCCGGCTGCCTAGCGTCGGAGGGGTCGGAGGTCACCAACGCGCGGGAGGGCATGCGATGGACGGTCGGCCGAGCACGCTGGCGGTGTTCACCCAGTGGACCGAGGAGCGGTACGGGCCGGAACCCGCCCTGCGGTTCAGGTCACCGGAGGGCGGATGGCGGAGCCGCACGTACGCGGAACTCGGCGCGGAGGTAAGGGCCGTGGGCTGCGCTCTGCTCGGCCTGGGCGTCGCCGCCGGAGAGCGGGTCGCCGTACTGGCGGAGACCCGGCCCCGGTGGACGTACACGCATCTCGGGCTGCTTGCGGCGGGCGCGGTCCTCGTACCGGTGTACCCGACGGCGGGGGAGGAGGAGCTCGCCTGGGTCCTGGCGGACTCGGAGGCGGTGGCCGTGGTCTGCGACGACGGGCGGCAGGCGGCCCGCGTCGAGGAGCTGCGGCCGAAACTGCCCGCGCTGCGGGCGGTGGTGCTGATGGACGAACTGCCGGCCCTGCCCGGCGCGGCGGCGGAGGCCGAACTGCTGGCGCGGGCCGCGGCCGTGACCCCCGGAGCGGACGCGTCGATCGTCTACACCTCGGGCACGACCGGCCCGCCGAAGGGCTGCCGCCTCACCCACGGGAACCTGGGCGCGATCCAGGACGCCACCCTCCCGCTGATCAAGGGCGGCCCGGGCGACTCGACGTACCTGTACCTCCCGCTCGCGCACATGCTGGCCCAGCTGATCCAGTACACGACCCTCACCGAGGGCGGAGAACTGTGCTACTTCGGCGGCCGGATCGAGAACGTGCTCGCGGAGCTGGCCGAGGTCGCCCCGACCCATCTGCCGTCCGTGCCAAGGCTGTTCGAGAAGCTTCACTCGGTGGTGCTCTCGCTCGCGGAGTCGCAGGAGGGCGGCCGGGAACGCTTCGAGGCGGCGGTACGGGTCGGCGTGCTGGCGGCGGACGGACGGCTGCCGGAGGAACTCCGGGAGGAACACGAGGCGGCCGAGAAGTCGCTGTACTCCCCGGTCCGGGCCGCCTTCGGCGGCCGGCTCCGGTGGGCCCTCACCGGCGGCGCCCCGATCGCACCGGCGACGCTGGACTTCCTGCGGGCCTGCGGGATCTCCGTGTACGAGGGGTACGGGATGACGGAGTCGGGCGGCGTCATCTCCATCAACCACCCGGCGGCGGTGCGCCACGGGACGGTGGGCCGCCCGATCGCGGGCTGCGAGGTGCGGATCGCGGAGGACGGGGAGGTGCTGGCGCGCGGGGCGATGGTGTTCCCGGGCTACCACGCGAACGAGGCCGCGACCGCCGAGGCGCTGGACCCCGAGGGCTGGCTCCACACCGGTGACCTGGGCGAACTGGACGCGGACGGTTACCTCCGCATCACCGGCCGCAAGAAGGAGCTGATCATCACCTCCGCCGGCAAGAACATCACCCCGACGGAGGTCGAATTCGCCGTCCAGCGCTCCCGCTACGTCTCCCGCGCGGTCCTGATCGGAGACCGCCGGCCGTACGCGGTCGCCCTGATCACCCTGGACGCGGAGGAGATCACGGCCTGGGCGGCACGCGAGAACCTCGACCTTGGGCCCACCCCCACCACGCACCCGGCGGTCCACGCCCTCGTCGAGGCGGCGGTCACGGAGGCCAACACCACGGTCTCCCGCCCGTCCCGCATCCGCGCCTTCCACATCCTCCCGGAGGACTTCACCCCCCAGTCGGGCACCCTGACGCCGTCCCTGAAACTCCGCCGGGGCGTGGTGGCGGAACGCTACGCGCGGGAGATCGCGGGGCTGTACGGGGAATGAGTCGGGGGCGGGGGCCCGCCCGCCCCGCGTCGCCTCCCGCCCCCGTGGGTATTCGCCACCCAAGGGACCGAGGGGGCGGGGCGTGTGCGTAGTGGTGGGCGGGTGTTGGGGCGGGGGGCTGCCGGGGTCGGGGTGGTGGTGACCCTGGCTTTCGCCGGGTGGTTGACGTGGCTGCTGCCCGGGCCGCAGATGGCCGCCGTGCTCGGGTTCGGGCCCGTCGACGGGGTCGTCTCCATCCAGGAGTGCTACGAGGCGAGCGACGCCGAGGGCTATGCGACGGGTACCGACTGCGCCGGCCGGTACACCCCCCGGCGGTCGGACGGGCCGCCCCGCGACATCGTCCTGGACACGGCCGCCGACGACTACCGGCCCGGTACCCAGGTGGAGGTCAGGACGGCGCGGGGACGGGCCTACGAACTGTCGGGCGGCGCGGTGTTCCGCTTCGGCACCGTCATCGGCCTGCTGCTCCTGCCGTTCCTGGTCCTGGCGGCCTGGCTGTTCGCCTGCGCGCGTCAGGGCAGGGTGGCGGACGGCGAGGGCTACGTCTTCGTGGCCCTGGCGGGCCTGGTCATCGCCATCGTGCCGGCCGCCGTCGCCGGAATCCTGGTCGAGATCGGCATGCTGATCTTCTGACCGCCGTTTCTGCGCACCCTCGCCGGCCGCGTGGCCGGGAACGTGGGCTCCTCCCGGACCTGGCCGGTCCGGTGGCGGGCCGTCGTCTGGCGCCGACGGCCGCCGCCCCGCGTTCCGCCGGGGATTGCGGGACAGCCCTTAGCTCTTGGCGGCCGGGCGGTAGGTGCACACGTGCACACCGGCCGGGCTGATCGCCGTGGAGACCAGTTCGAGCGTGCGCAGCCCTCCGTCGGCAGGGAAGATCGACTTGCCGCCGCCGAGCAGCACCGGCATGACCATCAGCCGGAGTTCGTCGACCAGGCCCTCGCTCAGCAGGGTGCGTACGAGGGTGGGGCTGCCCATGACCACCAGGTCGCCGCCCTCGGCCTCGTGCAGCTCGCGGATCCGGGCGACGGCCTTGTCGCCGGCGATGCGCGTGGTGTTGTTCCACGACAGATCGGCCTCGCCCAGGGTCTGGGACACCACGTACTTGGGGATGGAGTTCATCCGGTCGGCGAACGGGTCGCCCGCCCGCCCGGGCCACGCGGCGGCCATCGTCTGCCACGTACGGCGCCCGAACAGCAGGGCCTCGGCGTTGTCCATCGCCTCGGTGAAGGAGCCGCCCACCACCTCCGGGTCGAAGAACGGGTGCGACCAGCCGCCATGGGCGAAGCCGCCGTCGTCGTCCTCGCCCTGACCGCCCGGGGCCTGTACGACGCCGTCCAGGCTGATGAATTCGGTGATGACGATGCGCATGGGGGAGTTCCTCCGCCTCGGTCCGGTGTGTACGTAAGGGAGACCGCCGCGCTCCCCGGAACTCATCGCACCCGGCCGGACTTTGTCGAGTGACCTGAGTCACATCACCCGGCGGCTCCCGGGGTACCGTACTCGGCCGTGACGGATTCCGCGGCCACCTCGGTCTCCGGTCCGGTCGGCGGGAGGTGGTAGAAATGGGCTGTGATAGGGGTGATTCGGGCGATGGGCCGGGGCGTCTGTCCAATCGGTCATGAGACCCGGGTGAAGCCGAGACGAATGGTGCGTCACATCTCCCGGAGGGACGGCGAGTCGGCGCCGAATACCTGATAGACAGTGGATATTCACGGCTCGACCAGCCGCATCCATTTGACGGCTCCTTGGGGGGATCGCCGCACTGTGAAGCCGCTTCACCGCCACCTCGTCAACACCTCGCGCAAGGTCCTGTGCACGGCCGCGCTCGCGGCCAGCCTGACCACCGCCGCGGTCGTGACCAGTCCGTCGACCGCCGACGCGGGAGAGTCCGAGCCCACTCCGGACAGTCCGCAGGCCGCCGACCGCGGTGACGCCCGGCTCGATCTGCCCGACATCGTCGCCGACCCGCCGCCCACCGGGGTGGGCGCGCCGGAGGGGGCCAGCGGGATACCCGCGACCGCCCTCGACGCCTATCACCGTGCCGAGTTGTCGGTGGGTGCCGCACTCCCGGGATGCAAGCTGCCCTGGCAGCTGCTCGCGGGCATCGGCCGGGTGGAGTCCGTCCACGCCTCGGGCTACGGGCTCAAGGCGGACGGCTACACCGAGAAGCCCATCCGCGGCCCCCGCCTCGACGGCAACGGCTTCGCCGAGGTCCGCGACACGGACAAGGGCGAGTGGGACGCGGACGCGGTGTACGACCGGGCCGTCGGCCCGATGCAGTTCATCCCGTCCACCTGGGCCACCTGGGGTGCCGACGGCAACGGCGACTCCAAGCGCGACCCCAACAACATCTACGACGCGGCCCTGGGCGCGGGTCTCTACCTGTGCGCGGGGGACCGCGACCTGTCGAACGCGGCCAAGCTCGACCAGGCGATCCTCAGCTACAACAACTCCCGCGAGTACGTGAACACCGTGCTCGGCTACATGCGCCAGTACCAGGCCGGTGGCGTCGGCGAGGTGCCGAACCCGCCCGTCGGGGACTACCCCACGCAGCCGCCGGGCACCCTGCCCACCCCGCGCGTGCCGGTCACGCCGTCGACTCCGGTGACGCCCACGCCGACCCCGACGCCGACCCCCACGCCCAAGCCGACCCCCACCCCCACCCCCACCCCGACTCCGACGCCGGAGCAGCCGAAGCCGGCCACCCCGCGCCTGGCGGAGCTGACGGTCCTCGGCGGTCCCGGCCTCACGGCCGAGGCCGGTGCGGCCTTCGCGGAGGTCCCGCAGGTCAAGGTGCTCCTCAGCGACGGCAAGCCCGCCGTCAACCAGGAGGTGGTCTTCGCGGTCGAGGGGGACACCACCGGCGGCACCCTCTTCGGGACGGCGGACTCCCTGGTGGTCAAGGCGGGCGCCGACGGCATCGCCGCCGCGCCCGGGCTCAAGGCGGGCCCCAAGGCGGGCACCTTCACGCTGCGGGCCTCGGCCTACGACCCGCAGGGCCGGTTCACCGTGAAATTCGAGGGCAAGGTCACGGTGACGGTCGCGGACCGGCTGGCCCGCGCGGGTGACGCGAAGCCGCTGGAGGCGGTCGCCGGCAAGAGCTTCACCGGCGTGGAGGTCTTCGCCACCGCCGCCGGGAAGGCCGTCGCGGGTACGGAGACCGTCGCCGACCTGGTCGTGAAGGACGCGAACGGCAAGTGGGTCCCGGCGGACCCGGAGACCGCGAAGGGTCCGTTCTTCAAGGACGAGGCCGGCAAGCCGGTCCTCGGCCGGCTGCTGGCCAAGACGGGCGCCGACGGCAAGATCGTCCTGCCGGAGCTGTTCACCACGGACGTGGTCCCGGGCACCTACTTCGTGCGCCTGACGACCAAGGAGAAGGTGACCCTGGTCCTGGAGCTCAAGATCACTGCTCCGGCCACGACTCCGGCCACGACTCCGACCCCGGACCCGGCCCCGGTTCCCGCGAAGGAGCCGGCCCGCCCCTGAGGCCGTACGCCAGTGGCCCCCGGCGCCGTTTCCACGGTGCCGGGGGCCACTGCGTCGCTCGCCCCGCCCCGCCGGGGGAGGGGAAAGGCAGGAGCCCTGCCGGATCTGCTCGCGCAGAGGGGACAGGGCTCCTTGGGTACTGCATTTCCAACCCGCGATTTAGGTTGGCCCAGGCGACTAGGCCGGGGTGACGTTCTCCGCCTGCGGGCCCTTCGGACCCTGCGTGACGTCGAAGTTCACCGTCTGGTTCTCCTCAAGGGAGCGGAAGCCAGAGGCGTTGATCGCGGAGTAGTGGACGAAGACATCCGGGCCGCCGCCGTCCTGGGCGATGAAGCCGAAGCCCTTTTCAGCGTTGAACCACTTCACGGTTCCGGTAGCCATGAGCCCTCCTATGGGCCAAAGGGTCGCCCTGCTCCAGAACCTGCTAAGAAGTCTGAAAACTACAAAAGCCTGCGGGTCACATTCTCCGCAGGCCTCGTACTGCAAGGGAAACCAAACTGCAACTTGCGTCGAGCCTAGCACGCACCCTGTGGCCGAGACCAGAGGGAAAGATCACGTCACCCGGACGTTTGAGACCCGCCGCGAGGCTGACGCAGACCCGGGGGCTAGTCTCGCGATGTGGACGTCTATCGCAGCCGGCCCCGCGTCGGCCACATTCAGTTCCTGAACTGCCTGCCCCTCTACTGGGGGCTGGCCAGAACCGGCACTCTGCTGGACCTGGAGCTGACCAAGGACTCCCCCGAGAAACTCAGTGAGCGCCTCGTCCAGGGGGACCTGGACATCGCCCCGATCACCCTCGTGGAGTTCCTCCGCAACGCCGACCAGCTCGTCGCCTTCCCCGACATCGCCGTCGGCTGCGACGGTCCGGTGATGTCCTGCGTGATCGTCTCGCAGGTCCCCCTGGAGCAGCTCGACGGAGCCCGCGTCGCACTCGGCTCCACCTCCCGTACGTCCGTACGCCTCGCCCAGCTGCTGCTTTCCGAGCAGTACGGCGTACGGCCCGACTACTACACCTGCCCGCCCGACCTGAGCGTGATGATGCAGGAGGCGGACGCGGCCGTACTGATCGGGGACGCCGCGCTGCGGGCCTCCCTGCACGACGCGCCCCGGCTCGGGCTGACCGTGCACGACCTCGGGCACATGTGGAAGGAGTGGACCGGACTGCCGTTCGTCTTCGCCGTCTGGGCCGCCCGCAAGGACTACCTCGCCCGCGAGCCCGCCGTCGTGCGGGAGGTCCACGAGGCCTTCCTCTCCTCCCGGGACGTCTCCCTGGAAGAGGTCACCAAGGTCGCCGAGCAGGCGGCCCGCTGGGAGGCCTTCGACGCGGAGCTGCTGGAGCGGTACTTCACGACGCTCGACTTCCGCTTCGGTCCCGAGCAGCTGGCCGGCGTACGTGAATTCGCACGCCGTACGGGATCGACGACCGGGTATCCCGCGGATGTCGCCGTGGAGCTGCTGAGCAAGGTGGTCCAGGAGTGCTGACCGGGTTTACCCGGCGGTAGTCCAAAGGGGTGGGCGGGCGCATGTGAGGTTTACCGGGAATTCCCGCCCTTTTTGCATTTCTCGCCCTGGGGCGGAAATGCAAAAGGGTGACTGCGCTCCTTCCCCCGCCCCGGCACCGCCTAGGCTGCTGCTCGGCCGGGCGGCACAAGGCGCCCGGGATCACGGGGAATTGGGGGACGCGATGCAGCCGCTCGAAGCAGGTGAGCCGCGGACCATCGGCGCCTACCGGCTGCTCGGCCGGCTCGGCGCGGGTGGCATGGGCCGGGTCTACCTGGGGCGCAGCGCGGGCGGCCGGACCGTCGCCGTCAAGATCGTGCACCCGCATTTCGCCAGCGACGAGGAGTTCCGGGCCCGGTTCCGCCGCGAGGTGGAGGCGGCCCGCCGGGTGGGCGGCGAGTGGACCGCGCCGGTGCTGGACGCGGACCCCGATGCCCCGGTGCCGTGGGTGGCCACCGGGTACGTGGCCGGGCCCTCCCTGGACCGCGCGCTGGCCGCGCACGGCCCGCTCCCCGAGGCCTCGGTACGGGCCATCGGCGCGGGGCTGGCCCGCGCCCTGGTGGCCGTGCACGGCCTGGGCCTCGTACACCGGGACGTGAAGCCGTCGAACGTGATGCTCACCCTCGACGGGCCGCGGCTGATCGACTTCGGGATCGCGCGGGCCACGGACGGCACCGCCTCGCTGACCTCCACCGGGGTCTCCGTCGGCTCGCCCGGCTACATGTCGCCCGAGCAGATCCTCGGCAAGGGGACCACCGGGGCGGCCGACGTGTTCTCGCTCGGCGCGGTCATGGCCTTCGCGGCGACCGGGCGGCCGCCCTTCACCGGGGACAACTCGGCCACCCTCCTCTACAAGGTGGTCCACGAGCCGCCCGAGCTGGGCGCCCTCCCGGCCGGGGAACTGCGCGACCTGATCGAGGCCTGCCTGGCCAAGCCGGCCGCGGAGCGGCCGGCTCCCGAAGCGGTCGCGGCGGCCCTCGGCGGGGCGCTGGGCGCCCCCGGCTGGCTGCCCGGGCCGCTGGTCGAGGAGGCCAGCCGGGCCGCCGTGGCCCTGCTGGACCTGGACGCCGATTCCGCCGGGGGCGGGTCCGGGCCGATGGCCGGGTTCGGGGCGCCCGACCCGTCGTACGGCGGCGGCGCCACGGCTGATGCCCCGTCGGGGCCGGTGCCGTTCACGGCCGCCTCGTACGGGGGCCCGGCGGGCGCCGGCTTCGCCGCGCCCGGCCCGTACCAGTCCTACGGGAGCCAGGGCTCGGCACCCGGGGTGTTCGGCGCCCCGACCGAGACCGCGGGCTCGGGCAGCGGCGGCGCCGGCCCGTACGGCTCGTCCGGTCCCACCGCCGGCAGTGCGCTGCCCGGGCAGCGGACCGCCGCGGAGGGGGCGGGGGGCCGGCAGGTCAGCGTCAGGGCGGCCGGCCGCCGCTTCAGCTGCACCGTCGTCCTCGCCGCGGCCGTCGTGCTCGCGGGGCTGTCCGGCGGGCTGTACGGGATGGGCCTGCTGCCCGGCCAGGGAGACAAGGGGCGGGACGTCGCCTCGGACGGCGGCCCGCACACCTCCAGCCCGGCGGCCCCGGGGGCCACCCAGCCCTCGGGGGCGCCGAGCGCGAGTTCCGCGGCTCCCTCCGGGACCCGCACCGATGTCCCCAAGGAGCTCATCGGCACCTGGAAGGGGACGGCCACCACCAACCTGGGGGCCACGGTCGAGTTCGAGATCACCATCCGGGCCGGCCGGGTCGGCAGCGTCGTCGGCCGGGACAAGTCCGTCGTCCCGGTCCTCGGCACCGATTGCAGCGGTGACTGGAAGCTGTCCTCCGCCACCGACCGCTCGCTCGTCCTGGACAGCTCGGGCAACCGCAACCCGGCTCCCGGGATCTGCTCCAACGGCTCCGCCGGCGAGCGCTTCACCCTCAACGCCAACGGGACGCTGCACTACAAGTCCGGCGACAGCCCCGCGGGGAACCCCGAGGGCGACCTGACCCGAAGCCCGTGACGGGGGGCGAGAACCCCTGGCGTAGGCTGGATCGGTCCGGACCTTGACACAGACACACCGCCGAAAGGTGACTCACCGGTGACCGACCAGGCCGTTCTCCAGTCTGTCCTCGACCGCGCCGCCGCGGGGGGCCGGATCACCAAGGAAGAGGCGCTCGACCTCTACCGCCACGCGCCGCTGCACGCGCTCGGCCAGGCGGCCGACGCCGCGCGCCGCCGCCGCTACGCCGGTACCGAGCACATCGCGACGTACATCATCGAGCGGAACATCAACTACACCAACGTGTGCGTCACGGCGTGCAAGTTCTGCGCCTTCTACGCGGCCCCCAAGGACGCGAAGAAGGGCTGGTCCCGCGACCTCGACGACATCCTGCGCCGCTGCGCGGAGACCGTCGAGCTCGGCGGCACCCAGATCATGTTCCAGGGCGGGCACCACCCGGACTACGGCGTCGAGTACTACGAGCACCACTTCTCCGCCATCAAGAAGGACTTCCCGCAGCTGGTCATCCACTCCCTCGGCGCATCCGAGGTCGAGCACATGGCCCGCATCTCGGGCGTCTCGGCGGAGGAGGCCATCCAGCGCATCCACGCGGCCGGCCTCGACTCCTTCGCGGGCGCCGGCGCCGAGCTGCTGCCGGAGCGGCCGCGCACGGCGATCGCGCCGCTCAAGGAGTCCGGCGAGCGCTGGCTGGAGATCATGGAGATCGCCCACAAGCTGGGCGTGGAGTCCACCTCCACCATGCTGATGGGCACCGGCGAGACCAACGCCGAGCGCATCGAGCACATCGCGATGATCCGGGACACGCAGGACCGTACGGGCGGCTTCCGCGCCTTCATCCCGTACACCTACCAGCCCGAGAACAACCGCCTCAAGGGCCGCACCCAGGCGACGATCTTCGAGTACCTGCGCATGATCGCGATCGCGCGGCTGTTCCTCGACAACATCGCCCACATCCAGGGCTCCTGGCTGACCGTCGGCAAGGAAGCGGGCCAGCTCTCGCTGCACTACGGCGCCGACGACCTCGGCTCGATCATGCTGGAGGAGAACGTCGTCTCCTCGGCCGGTGCCAAGCACCGCTCCAACCGCCAGGAGATCATCGACCTGATCCGCAAGGCGGGCCGCACCCCGGCGCAGCGCGCGACGACGTACGAGCACCTGCTCGTGCACGACGACCCGGCGAACGACCCGGTCGACGAGCGCGTGGTCTCGCACATCTCCTCCACCGCCATCGAAGGCGGAACGGCGCACCCCGAGCTGAAGCTCATCTCCACGAACTGACGACGCCGGCCGACCGATGCTGACGCTGCACACCGCCGAACTCCTGGCCCCCGGGCCGGGATCCGCGCCGCTGCCCGGCGGTGCGGTCCTCGTCGACGGCGACCGGATAGCCCGCCTGGGGCCGTACGAGGAGGTCGCCGCGGCCCACCCGCACGCCCGGACCCGCCGCTGGCCCGGGGTGATCACCCCGGGGCTGGTGGTGCGCGGGGCGGACGAGCTGCTGGAGCGCACGTACTACCCGGACGACCCGTACGAGGTCACCGAGCTCGGCGCCGACCCGATCCGGGGGGCGGCCGCGCTGGAGGCGCTGAAGATGACCGAGTCGCGGTGGGGCCACAGCGCCCGGCGCGGTACCCAGCGGCTGCTGGCCCGCGGGGTGGTGGCGGTCTGCGGCCGCTTCACGATCCCGGCGGTGCGCACGGCGGTGTCCCGGTCCGGGCTCACGATCCTGCCGCCCGCCGCCTACGAGGGGCTGCCCGCGCTGGATCCCCTCGCCGGGCGGGGCGCTGCGGCGGAGGCCTTCCACGGGATCCTGGAGGCGGGGGTTCCGGCGCGCTTCGCGGTCTTCGCGGTGGCGGACGAGGCCGAGTTGCTGGAGCAGGGTGCGACCACGTGCGTGGCCACGGTCATCGGCGGGCGGCTGCTGCACCGCCGTCGCTGAGCCCGCTCTCCCCGCCGCGGGCGGTGTCCTCGGCGCGCCGGGTGTCCTCCCGGGCGAGGGCGGCCAGCAGGCAGGCCTGCAGGCGGCTGATGCCGCCCAGCTTGGCCCGTATGTTGACCACGTGGAACTTGACCGTGCTGACGGAGAGTTGGAGCTCGACGGCGAGTTCCCGGTTGGAGGCGCCGGTGGCCAGACACAGGAACACCGCCGATTCCTGCTCGGTCAGCTGGGCGTCGGCGGGCCGGTCCCCGTGGGGCGCGGAGTCGCCCGGCACGTCCTCGCGCGGCGCCTGCGCCTCCGTGCCCGGCTCCTCGTACGAGGGGAACCACGCCGGGACGCTGAAGCTGACGACGCGCACGTTTTCTCCTAGCCCCCCGGCCGGTTCTGTGGCCGGCTCTCCCCCCTACAGGACGTGTGGACCGGACAGGTAGGTTCCATCGGAGTCGTACGGCCAGGCGTTGGACTTGCAGCCCTGCAGTCCCTTGATCTGCTGCATCATCGCCGGAGCGGGCTTGCCGGCGCCCGGGCAGCCCTCGTGCCCGCGGCCGAGCTCGTGCCCGACCTCGTGGTTGATGATCAGCGCCCGGTACTCCTCGGGTGTGCCGTTGAACTGCGGCGAACCCTCCTGCCAGCGCTTGAGGTTGACCACGACGGTGTGCCCCGTGCTGCAGTTGGTCTCGCCGATGAGCTCGGGCGTGACGACCTCGCACAGGCGGTCGGTGGTCTTGGGCGTGGCGATCTTGATGGTGAAATCGACCGGCTGGCCCGCCCCGACGAGCTGGAAGCCGTACTTCGGGTCCTGGGTCCAGCCGCGCCGGTCCCCGAGGATCGCCTCGACCGAGCGGGCGGCCGACTCCGGGTCGACCCCGCTGCCCTCCTCGACCTCGATCCGCCAGCGGCGCGCGGCCCCCTTGCCCTGCGCCTTGCCGGCGGTGGCGGAGGCCTTGAAGGCGCCCGGCTGGGTGGGTGTCGCGGCGTCGGGCGACGGCGTGGGCGAGGCCGGGGGAGATGCCGCGGGTGAGGTGGACGGCTGCTGCGGGGAGGGGGACTGCTGGCCGCCCTGCGGGACCGCGTTCGCGGCGCCGTCGCCGGATTCCCCGGTCGTCGGGTCGGGCTTGGCCGCGGTCCGGCCCGCGGCGGCCTTCGCGTCGTCGTCCTGGGGCAGCAGCGTGTACGCGGTGGCCGAGACCACGGCGAGGGCCGCCGAGCCGAGGAGGATCGTGCGCCGCAGCCGCTTGCGCCGCTCGGCCCGGCGCTGGGCGCGCGGGCTGCTGCGGCGGGAGCGACCGCTGGAATGGCCTGCCGGCATCGTGAGGCTTCCTGTTCGCGGCGGCCACTGCCGGACCGGCCACGATTCGGTCACCGATCCAGTGGGTGACCCTCACCGGGCCGCACCGTGTCAGTCAACGTGTCCGCCGGGTCGTGGCGTAACTGTCCTTCGGAACAGTTTCCGACACCTGTCCGGTGGGTATGGCGGGCGGGGGTGTCGGAGCCCCCGCGGCTCGCGGGGGGCGCGGCCTGAGAGGATGGGTGCGTACCCGCCGATCCGCATCGCACACCGAGGGGCGAACGCCAGTGACAAGGGCTTCCCTGGACAAGCAGCCGCACGAAGTCGCCTCCATGTTCGACGGCATCGCGGCGAAATACGACCTCACCAACGACGTCATCTCGCTGGGCCAGGCCCGGCTGTGGCGCAAGGAGGTCGCCAAGGCGGTCGGCGCGCGCCCCGGGCACGTGGTCCTCGACCTGGCCGCCGGAACCGCCACCTCCTCGCTGCCCTTCGCCGCCACCGGTGCGTACGTCGTCCCTTGCGACTTCTCCCTGGGCATGCTCATGGAGGGCAAGAAGCGGCACTCCTGGCTGCCGCTGACCGCCGGTGACGCGACGAAGCTGCCGTTCAAGGACGACGTCTTCGACACCGTGACGATCTCCTTCGGGCTGCGCAACGTCCAGGACACCGACGCCGCCCTGCGCGAGCTGTACCGGGTGACGAAGCCCGGCGGGCAGGTCGTCATCTGCGAGTTCTCGCAGCCCACCTGGGCGCCGTTCCGCACGGTCTACATGGAGTACCTGATGCGGGCGCTGCCGCCGGTGGCCCGCACGGTGGTGTCCGACCCCGACCCGTACGTGTACCTCGCCGAGTCCATCCGCGAATGGCCCGACCAGCCGGCGCTGGCCGCCCTGCTGCAGAAGGCCGGCTGGTCCAAGGTCGCCTGGCGCAATCTCAGCGGCGGCATCGTCGCGCTGCACCGGGGCATCAAGGACTGACTGCCGTGCCAGACGTCGCGCCCACGGACTACGGGCCCCTGCTGCAGCGGATCGCCGCCGACATCGCCCCGCTGATCGGCAGCGGCACTCCGGCCGAGTACATCCCGGCGCTGGCCTCCGTGGACCGGCGGCAGTTCGGGATGGCCATCGCCGACCTCGACGGCAACGTCTTCGGGGTGGGGGACTGGCGGGTCCCCTTCTCCGCCCAGTCCATCACCAAGGTCTTCGCGCTCGCCCTGGCCCTGGCGGAGGGCGGCGACAGCCTGTGGGAGCGGGTCGGCCGGGAGCCCTCCGGCAACCCGTTCAACTCGCTCGTCCAGCTGGAGTACGAAAACGGCATTCCACGCAACCCGTTCATCAACGCGGGCGCCCTCGTGGTCACCGACCGGCTCCAGACGCTGACGGGCGACGCGAGTAGCGAGCTGCTGGAGTTCCTGCGGCTGGAGAGCCAGAACCCGGACATCGGCTTCGACGCCGAGGTCGCGGCCTCCGAGCAGGAGCACGGCGACCGCAACGCGGCCGTCGCCCACTTCATGGCCTCGTACGGGAACATCGACAACCCGGTGCCCGCGCTGCTGGAGCACTACTTCTGGCAGTGCTCCATCGAGATGAGCTGCGCCGACCTCGCCCGTGCCGGACGCTTCCTGGCCCGGCACGGGCTCCGCGCGGACGGCACGCGGCTGCTGACGCGCAGCGAGGCCAAGCAGATCAACGCGGTGATGCTGACCTGCGGGACGTACGACGCGGCGGGCGAGTTCGCCTACCGCGTCGGGCTGCCCGGCAAGAGCGGGGTGGGCGGCGGCATCGTCGCCGTCGTCCCGGGCCAGTGCACCCTCGCGGTGTGGAGCCCGGGCCTGGACGCCCGGGGCAACTCGGTGGCGGGCGTGGCCGCCCTGGACCGGTTCACCACGCTGACGGGCCTCTCGGTGTTCTAGGGGGAACCTCCTGGCGACACCGGCGTGTCAGGAGCAGGACGGGTCACCCGGGGCGCATTCCGCGGCGAACCACAGGAAGAGGACGACGAGCAGGCAGAAGCCCAGGGACAGGACGCCCATGGTGGCGAACCGCTTGCGTGCCTCGGTGTGCCCGGTGGCCCGTGCCGTCGCGAAGCCGATGATGGGGGCGAGTACGACCCCGCCGATGCACGCCCACAGCATCACGAGGACGAGTCCCTCCCCCAGCGGGCCGCGAACGCCGGAGATCCCGATGAACACCTGCGCCGCGAATACCACGGGAACGGCCGTCCACCACAGGGAAAGCCCCGTGATCAGCCGCCTGGCGGTGGTGGAGGGACCTCCGGACGGTTCGCTCCCCGAAGGGTTTCTCTCGGCGGACATCGATCGATCCGTTCCGTTCTAGAGGGCCAGGACGTAACGGCGGCCCGGATTGCCGCCCGGGGTGGTGAACTCCTCGGCCAGGGTCATGCCCAGACGCTCCGCCACCGCCACCGAACGCGCGTTCCGGGCGTCGATCATCGCCACCACGTGCGGGACACCGGCCGCGCGGACCCGCTCCAGCGTGGCGAGCGCGGCGGCGTACGCGTAGCCCCGGCCCCACGCGGAGCGGCCCAGCCGCCAGCCGATCTCGATCTCGCCGACCGGGCCCCACTCCTTCTCCCGGGGCCACGGCTGGGCGCCGGTGAAGCCGATCACCGCACCCTGCGCGTCCACCAGGGTCCACAGGCAGTAACCCAGCTGAGCGTCGTGCATGCGCTGGCGCGCGGTGAACTCCTCGTACGCGGACAGCTCCGCGGGACCTCCCAGGAACTCCATGACGTCGGGGTCGGCGAAGGCCGCGTGCCAGGCGTGCGCGTCCTCGTCGGTGGGCACGCGGAGCTGTACGGCGGGAAGCGGCCGGGTCGGCGAGGTGGTCATCGGAGGCACCCTTCGGATCGCGATCTCTCTCGCTGCATAGACTGCACATGTCCGGTGCCGCCTGGCACCCTATATCGAGCCTTCGGGAGATCCCGCAGTGACCGAGCTCCTCTCCGAACACTCCGCGGACGTGATCGTCGTCGGGGCCGGGCCCGCCGGCTCGACCACCGCCTACTACCTCGCCAAGGCCGGATTGGACGTCCTGCTGCTGGAGAAGACGGCGTTCCCCCGCGAGAAGGTCTGCGGCGACGGCCTGACCCCGCGCGCCACCAAGCAGCTCGTGGCGATGGGCATCGACATCTCCGAAGAGGCCGGCTGGCTGCGGAACAAGGGCCTGCGGATCATCGGCGGCGGGCAGCGGCTCCAGCTGGATTGGCCGGAACTCGCCTCCTACCCGGACTACGGACTCGTCCGCAAGCGCGACGACTTCGACGAGACCCTGGCCCGCCAGGCGCAGAAGGCCGGCGCCCGGCTGTACGAGCGCTGCACCGTCGGCGAGCCCGTGCGAGACGCGCGCACCGGCCACATCACCGGCGTGCACGCGAAGCTCGGCGAGGAGAAGACCCCGGTCACCTTCCACGCCCCGCTGGTCGTCGCGGCCGACGGCAACTCCTCCCGGCTGTCCCTGGCGATGGGCCTGCACCGGCGCGAGGACCGCCCGATGGGCGTGGCCGTGCGGACGTACTTCACCTCGCCGCGGCACGACGACGACTACCTGGAGTCCTGGCTGGAGCTGTGGGACCGGCGCGGCGCGCAGGACCGGCTGCTGCCCGGCTACGGCTGGATCTTCGGCATGGGCGACGGCACCTCCAACGTCGGCCTCGGCATCCTCAACTCCTCCTCCGCCTTCAAGGAGCTGGACTGGCGCGAGGTCCTCAAGGCCTGGTGCGCCTCCATGCCGGAGGACTGGGGCTACACCCCCGAGAACATGACGCAGCCGATCCGCGGCGCGGCCCTGCCGATGGCCTTCAACCGGCAGCCGCACTACACCAAGGGCCTGCTGCTGGTCGGCGACGCGGGCGGGCTCGTCAACCCGTTCAACGGCGAGGGCATCGCGTACGCCATGGAGTCGGGCCAGATCGCGGCCGACGTCATCGTGCAGGCCCAGGCCCGGGCCACCCCGGCCCAGCGCGAACTGGCGCTGCACAACTACCCGAAGGTGCTCAAGGAGACCTACGGCGGCTACTACACCCTGGGCCGCGCCTTCGTGAAGCTGATCGGCAACCCGAAGGTCATGAAGATCGCCGCCCAGCGCGGTCTGACCCACCCGGTGCTGATGCGGTTCACCCTGAAGATGCTCGCCAACCTGACCGACCCGACGGGCGGCGACGCGATGGACCGCATCATCAACGGCCTCTCGAAGGTGGCCCCGAAGGCCTGAGCCGACCGGTCAGCCGTCCGTGCCCGTGCCCGCTTCGGTGGGTGCGGGCACGTCCGCGCCCGGGTCCGGGCGGCCGTGGACGGTACGGACGCACCTGGCCAGCAGGACCAGCCCGCACACCAGCAGTGCCCCCGAGGCGGTCCAGCCGAGGCCCAGCGTGAGCGGGTGGCCGGGCTTCTGCCAGGGGCGGGCGGTGGTCAGCAGCCAGCCGCCCACCGCGAGCAGGCCGAGCCCGAGCGCGGCCGGGACCGCGCCGGGGTCGCCGGCGCCGTGGGACGCGTACGGCTTCGGGTTCACGGGACCACCACCTCCGGGGGCGGGTCGGGGCGGCCCTGACGGCCGGGCGCGCTCCCGCTATCTTCGCAGGGCCTCGGCCGGTTCCACACGGGCTGCCCGCCAGGCGGGATAGAGCCCGGCCAGCAGCCCGGTGACCAGGCCGGCGAGCGGGGCCGCGGCGACGGTGGCCGGATGGATCACCGGGGTCCAGTCCCGGGCGAGGGCGACGGCGACCACGGTCAGCTCGCCCAGCGAGGTCCCGACCAGGCCGCCGAGCGCCCCGACGGCCGCGGACTCGGTGAGGAACTGGGCCGAGATGTGCCGCCCCCGGGCGCCGAGCGCCCGGCGCAGCCCGATCTCCCCGGTCCGCTCCAGCACGGCGACCAGGGTGGTGTTGGCGATCCCGACCGCGCCGATGACCAGGCAGATCCCGGCGAGCAGCAGGAAGAGCGCGCTCAGGTCGGCGGTGACACCGGAGCGCAGCATCCGCGGGTCGGGCGGCGGGACGGCCTTGAGGTACTCGGGGTGGTCGGGGCGCAGCGCGAGCGGGGCGAGGTCGGCGACCTGGCGGGCGGCGCCGGGTTCCGTGGAGATCAGCATGGTCGCGCCGCCGGGCGAGGGCGGCCCCCAGAGCTGCTCGGCGGTGGTGCGCGGGACGAGCACCGACATCAGGTGTTCGGGCCGGCGCCGGAGGTCCGCGACGATGCCCGCCACGGTGAACGGCTCCTGGCCGATGTAGAGGGCGGGCCGGGTGGCCAGGGTGGTGATGCCGAGGCGGGCGGCGAGCCCGCTGCCGATGACGACGACGCGCTCGTGGCCGCGCTCGGCGAAGTCGTCGTAGAGCCGGCCCTGCTGGAGGGTCGGTACGAGGGCGGCGACGGCGCCGGGGGAGGCGGCGACGACGGCCGCGCCGGTGGTCGGGCCGCCGGCGCCGGACGGCAGGGGGCCGACGGCGGTGCGCGCGTCGGGCCGCACCGTCCACAGCACCCCGGCGTGCTCGATGCCCGCGACGGCGCGCAGCCGCTGCTCGGCGTCGGCGGGGAAGCCGGTCCCGGCGAACTCGTTCTGCCGGGCGGCGACGTCCTCGATGCTGACCTCGGTGGCGGTCAGGACGTCGAACCGGGCGTCGATCTGCGAGGAGATGGTGGCGGTGAGGCCGAGCACGGCCACGAAGCTGCCCACGCCGAGGACGGTGCCGAGGGCGGTGAGCACGGCCCGGCCGGGGCGGCGCAGCATCCCGGCGACGGCCTCGGCCAGGGCGTCGCGCACGGACAGCCGGGTGGGGGCGACGGCGCTCAAGGATCCAGCCGCCCGTCGCGGATGGTGACGGTCCGGGCGCCGCGCCGGGCCACCTCGGGGTCGTGCGTGATGACGAGGACGGTCATCCCGGCTCCGTGCAGTTCGTCCAGCAGCCCGAGGACGGACGCGGCGTTCACGGAGTCGAGATTGCCGGTCGGCTCGTCGCACAGCAGGAGCGAGGGGCGCCCGACCAGGGCGCGAGCGATCGCCACCCGCTGGCGCTCGCCGCCCGACAGCCGGCCGGGCACGGCGCGGGCCCGGTGCCCGAGACCGACCTGGCCGAGGGCCTCGCGGGCCCGTACGAGGCGCTGGGCGCGCGGGATCCGGGTGTAGAGCATGGCGAGGGTGACGTTCTCCAGGGCGGACCGGTGGGGGAGGAGGTGGAAGGACTGGAAGACGAAGCCGATCCGGCGGCCGCGCAGGGCGGTGCGCTCCCGGTCGGGGAGCACGGCGGTGTCGATCCCGTCGAGCAGGTACCGGCCGCTGGTGGGGGAGTCGAGCAGCCCGGCGATGTTGAGGAAGGTGGACTTCCCGGAGCCGGAGGGGCCGACGACGGTGATGAACTCGCCGCGCCGGACGGTCAGGTCGCAGGGGTGCAGGGCCGCGACGGGCGGCGGCCCGGGGTAGGTGAGGCCGACCCCGCGGAGTTCGATCACGGGGCTTTCGTCGCCGCCGCCCTCGCCGCCGGAGGACTGCGGGGACCGCCGGGACCGCCGCGGCTTCCGGGACAGGAGCCTCACTTGGTCTTCCCCCGGGTCTCGCGGGGTGCGACCCCGATCACCACCTTGGTCCCGGCCGCGAGGGCGCCCGCCTGGGCCGGGGTGACGGCCACGAAGCCGTCGCCGCTGGTGCCGGTCCGCACCTCGATGCGCCGCTGGGTGCCTTCGGCGGACACGGCGGTGACGACCGTACGTCCGTCAGCGCCCGCCGAGACGGCGGTGACCGGGACGACGAGCGCCTCGCCGTCGGTGGCGGCGGACTCGATGGTCAGCCGGACGTCCTGCCCGGCGAAGCCGGCGGGCAGCGGCTGGTCGGCGCTGACCACCATCCGGTAGCCGAGGTCGGCGCCCCCGCCGCCCGTGGCGCCGCTCCCGCCGCCCTTGGGGTTCTGGCCGGGGTCCTGCTGCGGTTGCGGTCCGGCGGGCTGCGCGGCGGACCGCTCGGTGGCGACGACCGCCACCTTGCCGCGGACATCGGTGCCGGAGAGCTCGGAGGAGATCACCACGGTCATCCCGGCACGCAGCAGCTGCCTCTTGTCGTCCTTGAGGTAGGCCTCGACGACGAGCTCCCCGCCGGAGAGCGTGAGCACCGGCCCGGCCACGGGGGAGCCCGCGCGGGCTCCGACGGAGCTGACGCGGGCCGGGAAGGAACCCAGGAACACGGTCTCTGCGGTGGGCAGCATCGGCCCGTCGGCGGCCTCGGCGGCCGCGAGCGCGGCCCGGGCCTCGCCGAGGGCCTGCCGCGCCCGCGCGAGCTCGCGGCCTGAACCGGAGCCGGGGCCGGAGCTTGAGCCGGAGCCGGAGCCGGAGCCGGAGCCGGAGCTTGAGCCGGGGCCGGAGCTTGAGCCGGAGCCGGCGCCGGGGCTCGCTGTCGCGCCGGGGACCGGCGTGGCCCCGCCCTTGCCGGACCCGCCCTCCGCGGGCGCGCCCACCGGGCCGGTGGGGCTGCTCGCGTCCTCCACGGCCCACGTGGCGGACCGCACGGCCTCCCGCGCCGACTTCAGGGCCGCGCCCCCGTCGGCGACCGCGGGCAGCGGCTCGTACCCGATGGCCCGGTAGCGGGCGGCGAGCGCGGCCTTCGTACCGGCCCCGAAGACGCCCTTCGCGTCGCCGACGGTGCCGTGCCCGAGCTCGCGCAGTGCCTGCTGCAGCTGCGCGACGTCGTCGCCGGTGGCCCCGGGCTTGAGGTCGCGGTACATCGGCTGAGCGCCGTGCAGGGTGAACACCGGCCGCCCGGACACCTCGGCGAGCAACTGCCCCGCCGTGACCGGGTCCCCGGCCTTCAGCGGCAGTTTGGTCACCAGGGCCGCGCCCGTCCCCTCGCCGGAGCGCACACCCTGCGGGGACACGGCGACGCTCTGGTCGGCGACCACCGTCCCGCGCATGACCACGGTCTGCGCGAGCACCCGCCGCTCGACGTCCGCGGTCAGGGCCCCCTGCGCGGGCGGGCCGGTCTCCGCGGCCACCTGCGCGGGGGACTTCACCAGCGTGGTCGCCAGCAGTCCGCCGACCGCCATCAGCGCGGCCCCGCCGACGACCGCGAGCACCACGCGCCGCCCGCGCGCGAGTCCGCCGTGGTCGTCCTCGGGGGCCGCCGGGGCCTCGGTGTGCTCCACGACCTGCTCCGCTCCGCTCATCTCTCCGGCCGGCACTTCTTCAACGCGTCGAGGTGGTCGCGCTTGAGCGAGCTCCACTGTTCGGGAGTGCCCTTGCGATCGTCGATCCCGGCGGTGACCGGGTCCGGGTCCGGGTACCAGGAGATGCCCTCGGCCCGCAGGCACGCGGACTCCTTCTGCGCGGCGGCGATCCGGGCGGGGTCGGCCGGCCGGGGCTTCGGCGGGGGCGGCAGCATCGGTGCGCAGGTCTTGTGCGCCTCGTCGTTCCAGGGCTTCGACTTGTCCTCGCGCGGAGCGCCGTAGTCCGTATAAACGATCGCCACGCCCTGCTTCTTCAGGCAGTCGTAGTACGCGATTTCATCCGCGGTGGGAGGCGGACTGTCGCTCGCCACAGGTTCTTTGTCGCCGCCGGCGCATCCCGTCAGTGAAATGCACAGAAGAAGGAGCGGGGTCACATATCTCGCGTGCACGACGGGCTTCCCTTGCGGCGGTTGGAGTGGATTACGCGCATCCGTTCGACGGGTGGGGGAGGGCGCGCGCCAGATAGTAGATACCTGTGGCCGGTGGCGACAAGTTACCTATCGGACAACAGAAATGACTGTCCATCAGCTGAGAAGAAGCTTGAATCGACACGGGGTTCGATGTTGAATCCCCGCCGGGCCGAAATACTCGACACCGGTCCGCCCCGAACACCCCGATTTCCACCCGAAGAGTGAGGTAAGCGTGATGGACAACGCAATGCGCAAGCTGACCGCCGGCTGCGTCGCCGCCGTTTCGGCCGGTGCCATTCTGCTGGGAACCGCGGGTCCGGCGGGCGCCTGGGGGCGCGACGGAAATCTGGAGAACCAGGAGTTCGGGCTTTTCTACTGGCAGAACCAGTCCGGTTGTGTCTTCGACCTGGTGACGAATGACCTGAACTTCAGCGACGACAAGTACCAGGGCTCCTGCTCGGCCAGCGGGAACTGGATCAACGACACCACCGAGTCCTACCGGAACCGGGACATCTACGCCTGGAAGGTCGGCACCGACAAGGACCTGGGCGGCAACGTCGGAGAGATCCCGTCGAACTACGCGGGCAACGCCTCCGCCAACTTCAAGAACAAGATCAGCTCGGCCAAGTACACCCTCCACCCGTAATCCGGATCCGGCAGAAGGAGTTCCACGCGATGAACACCTCCCGGCGCCGCCGGTCCGCCCCGGCCGCCGCCCCGGCCGCCGTCCTGCTGGCGGCCGCCCTCCTGGCCGGCTGCGCCGGGACCGGCGGCTCCGGGGGCGGTGAACCGGAGCTCGGCCCCGTCGAGGTGAACCCGGCGACGGCCACGCTGTCCCTCCCGATGGACGCGTACACGGACACCGGGGCCGAGCGGATCCGGATGGGCCAGGTCCAGCAGGCCCTGGTCTCCCGGTGCATGGCCCGCTACGGGTTCACCTACGAGGGCGTGCGCTCGGCCGAGGCCCCCGGAGCCGGGGCCGAGGACCGGCACGAGTACCTCTTCGGCCTCGCCGATCCGGCGTACGCGGCGGCCCACGGGTACGACAGGTCCGCGGGGGAGGGGAGCCCGGCGAAGCCCGCTGCGCCGCCGCTGAGCGACAGCGCGTACGTCGTGATGAACGGCGAGCAGCCCGGGGCGCAGGGCGGCAAGGCTCCCGACGCGAGCACCGAGGAGGAGGCCGCGCTGGTGGACAGCGGCCTGACGGCGGCCGGGCAGCAGGTGCCGGCCGGCGGGTGCGGGCGAGAGGGGTACCGCAAGCTGTACGCCCCGACCAAGGACAGCGTGGACCTGCTGTTCACGTTCGGGCTGGCCTCGGAGGCGCACGACCGCTCCCGGCAGGACTCCCGGGTCGTCGACGCCCTCAAGAAGTGGTCGTCATGCATGGACAAATCGGGATACGCCGGGATCGAATCGCCGTACGACGTCGTGGAGAAGCTCGGTCTGCAGGACGACAAGGGCGGTCCGAAGGCCGTGACGGCGGCCAAGGCCGATGTCGCGTGCAAGCGCGAGGTGAACCTCGTCGGCATCTGGGGCGCGGTCGAGAAGGCGTACCAGGAGCGGCTCGTCGAGGAGCACGCCGAGACGCTCGCGCTCTACAAGAAGCAGCGGGAGGCCCGCTTCAAGCTGGCGGCCTCGCTGGCCTGAGAAGGGCCCTGGGGCCCGGGGACACGCCCTGGGGCCCCGGGAAACGCCAAGAACGGCCCAAGAGTCCGGTACTCCACCCCCGAGCGGGGGAGTACCGACTCTCGGCCGTGCCTGGTGCCGTGGACTGAGCGGTGCTCAGAGGACGCGGACGGCGCCCGTCGGCTTGTCGTAGCTGAGGTTGCGCTCGACGATGCCCGTGCTGGGGTTCTGCGCGCCGACGAACTTGCCGCCGCCGACGTAGATGGCGACGTGGTACGCGCTGCCCCTGGAGCCCCAGTACAGGATGTCGCCCGGCTGCAGGGCGCTCAGCGACACCGAGGTGCCGGCCGAGGACTGCGCCTGGGACATGCGCGGCAGGCTGATGCCGGCCTGGCGGTAGGCGGCCTGGACGAGACCGGAGCAGTCGAAGGAGGACGGGCCGGTGCCGCCCATCACGTACGCCTTGCCGACCTGCGCGCGGGCGAAGTTGACGATGGCCGCGGCGGAGCCGGTGGCCGGGGCGGAGACGGTGCCGGTGCCCTGCGGGGCGGCGGTGCTCTTGAGCGTCGTGCGCTCGGAGCCGGAGCTGCGGCTGGAGCGCTCGGCCTCGGCCTTGCGGACGGCTTCTTCCTTCGCCGTCTTCTCGGCCTTCTCGGCGTCGGCCTTCTTCTGGGCCTCTTCCTTGGCCTGCTTCGCCTCGGCGGCGGCGCCGGTACGGGCGCTCTCCTCCTGGGCGGTCAGTTCGCCCTCGACGGCCGCGAGGCGGGTGTTCTCGGCGGCCACGGTGACGGCGGAGGAGACGTCGGCGCCCAGGTCCAGGTTGAGGACCGGCATTTCGAGCGTCGTCTCGGCCACGGGCTCGGCGGACGGGGACGCGCTCGCGGTGCCGGCCATGGCCAGGGTGCTGAGGACGCCACCGGCAACTCCGGCGCGGACCGCGAGCTTCGAGGCGCTTCGGCGGGGCTTCCGGTGGCTGGGTATGTGAGCGGTGTGGGACATGAGGACAACCGCTATCAGGGTGCCCGGGTTCCCTTCAAGAAACGTGGGTTGCGCCACAGTTGCGCGAGAAAGGCGCGAACCGGGCGCGCTCAGCTTCTTATTGACGCCGTAACGGGCGAATCGGACAGGCCTTCACGAGGCTGTGATCATGGGGTTTCGGAATTAAGTCCGAATTGATCCTTGACCTACCATCACTCCGCACAGATGGCCAAGCCCTCTTTCGGAAGGCTCGATTCAGAGTGGCGCAGGTCACAGCAACGTCACGCCATGCGGACGCTGTGCCCCTCCCGTGACCTTCCTGTGAACGTGCCGAGAGGTTCGTGAACGGATGCACGCGCTCGCGCGGTCCCCCGGGCCGCCGGCGGTGCGGGCGTCGGTGTGCCCCTCGGGGTGTCCCGCGCCCCTCGCCGGCACTCCCGTCCGGTCCGCATCCACCCCCGCGTCTGCCCCGCGTCCACCTCCGTACACATGGGCTCCCCCGCCCGGGGGACGCCGATCCCTTTATCATCCCCGCACCCCTCCTGCCAATTTGCTCGCACGGAGCATCGTTTGATAGGGCGAGCCGCCTTCTACCTGCGGTAACGGGCTCGAATGTCACCTTTGGTGACCATGCGGATGCTTCGCGTATGAAGATCACCACTCATCGGACTTCATGATCGTTCGTCAGGTGGTGGAGATCACAAACTCGGTGTTGCAACCCGTGTCGCAGATCACAGACGAGCAGGCATAAGATGCGCACCAGTCCGGCTTGTGAACTGCCTCACATGCAAGCGCTTGATCGAAAGCGTGATCTTCGCGAGGCGGCGCACGCGGCGGCGGTCCAACGGTCAAGGACGACTGGAAGGAGCGAGGAGCGTGAATGCGTACGCGCCCATCCTCGTGCTCGGCGCCCTCGGCGCAGGGTTTGCGATCTTCTCCGTGGTCATGGCCACGCTGATCGGTCCAAAACGGTACAACCGGGCAAAGCTTGAAGCCTACGAGTGCGGCATCGAGCCGACGCCGATGCCGGCCGGCGGTGGCCGCTTCCCCATCAAGTACTACCTGACGGCGATGCTCTTCATCGTCTTCGACATCGAGGTTGTCTTCCTCTACCCCTGGGCCGTCACCTTCGACTCCCTGGGGATCTTCGGGCTCGTCGAGATGCTGCTCTTCGTGCTCACCGTCTTCGTCGCCTACGCCTACGTGTGGCGCCGCGGCGGCCTGGAATGGGACTGAGGGGCTGAATTTTCCATGGGACTGGAAGAGAAGCTGCCGAGCGGCTTTCTGCTGACCACCGTCGAACAGGCCGCGGGATGGGTGCGCAAGTCGTCCGTCTTCCCGGCGACCTTCGGTCTGGCCTGCTGCGCCATCGAGATGATGACCACCGGAGCGGGCCGGTACGACCTGGCCCGCTTCGGCATGGAGGTCTTCCGCGGCTCCCCGCGCCAGGCCGATCTGATGATCGTGGCCGGGCGGGTCAGCCAGAAGATGGCGCCGGTGCTGCGGCAGGTGTACGACCAGATGCCCGCTCCCAAATGGGTCATCTCCATGGGGGTTTGTGCATCTTCGGGCGGAATGTTCAACAACTACGCGATCGTCCAGGGCGTCGACCACATCGTCCCGGTGGACATCTATCTGCCCGGCTGCCCGCCGCGCCCCGAGATGCTGATGGACGCGATCCTCAAGCTCCACCAGAAGATCCAGGGCTCCAAGCTCGGCGTGAACCGGGAAGAAGCGGCCCGTGAGGCGGAGGAGGCGGCCCTCAAGGCCCTCCCCACCATCGAGATGAAGGGGCTGCTCCGGTGAGCGAGACCCAAGAGCCGGAGAACGGCAGCAACGTCCCTGCGCCGCGCGCCCAGGGCCCCGAGGTCATCGGCGTCCGCAAGGGCATGTTCGGTGCCGCGGGCGGCGGCGACACCAGCGGCTACGGCGGCCTCGTGCGGACCGTGGCCATGCCGGGCGCGACGAGCCGGCCGTACGGCTCCTACTTCGACGAGGTGGCCGACGAGCTCGAAGGCGCCCTGGAGGAGCAGGACCTGGTCCCCGGGAACGCCATCGAGAAGACGGTGGTCGACCGGGGCGAGCTCACCTTCCACATCGCCCGCGAACACCTTGTGCGGGTCGCGCGCACCCTGCGTGACGACCCGGCCCTGCGCTTCGAGCTCTGCACCGGCGTCTCCGGCGTGCACTTCCCCGGGGACAAGGGCCGCGAGCTGCACGCCGTCTACCACCTGCGCTCGCTCACGCACGGCCGGATCCTGCGGCTGGAGGTGTCCGTCCCGGACAGCGACCCGCACGTCCCCTCGCTCGTCGCCGTCTACCCGACCAACGACTGGCACGAGCGCGAGACGTACGACTTCTTCGGCCTGATCTTCGACGGGCACCCGGCCCTCACCCGGATCATGATGCCGGACGACTGGCAGGGCTTCCCGCAGCGCAAGGACTACCCGCTCGGCGGCATCCCCGTCGAGTACAAGGGCGCCCAGATCCCGGCTCCCGACCAGCGGAGGTCGTACAGCTGATGTCCACGTCAAACCACGCCTCCGCTCGCGAGACGACCGAGGGCACCGTCTACACCGTCACCGGCGGCGACTGGGACGAGATCGTCCAGTCCGCGGCCAAGGCCGACGACGAGCGGATCGTCGTCAACATGGGTCCGCAGCACCCGTCCACCCACGGAGTGCTGCGCCTGATCCTGGAGATCGACGGCGAGACGGTCACCGAGGCCCGCTGCGGCATCGGCTACCTGCACACCGGCATCGAGAAGAACCTCGAATTCCGGAACTGGACGCAGGGCACCACCTTCGTGACGCGCATGGACTACCTGACGCCGTTCTTCAACGAGACGGCGTACTGCCTCGGCGTCGAGAAGCTGCTCGGCATCACCGACCAGATCCCGGACCGCGCCACCGTCATCCGCGTCCTGCTGATGGAGCTCAACCGGCTCTCCTCCCACCTGGTGTGCATCGCCACCGGCGGCATGGAGCTGGGCGCGACCACGATCATGATCTACGGCTTCCGCGACCGCGAGCTGATCCTCGACGTCTTCGAGCTGATCACCGGACTGCGCATGAACCACGCGTTCGTCCGCCCCGGCGGCCTCGCCCAGGACCTGCCCCCGGGCGCCGTCGACCAGCTCCGCGAGTTGCTCAAGACCATGAAGAAGAACCTGCCGGAGTACGACAAGCTCGCCACCGGCAACCCCATCTTCAAGGCCCGCATGCAGGACGTCGGCTACCTCGACCTCACCGGCTGCATGGCGCTCGGCGCCACCGGCCCGATCCTGCGCTCCGCCGGCCTGCCGCACGACCTGCGCAAGTCGGACCCGTACTGCGGCTACGAGAACTACGAGTTCGACGTGCCGACCACCGAGAGCTGCGACTCCTACGGGCGGTTCCTGATCCGCCTGGAGGAGATGCGCCAGTCGCTGCGGATCGTCGAGCAGTGCCTGGAGCGCCTGGAGCCGGGACCGGTGATGGTCGCCGACAAGAAGATCGCCTGGCCCGCGCAGCTCGCGATGGGCCCCGACGGCCTCGGCAACTCGCTCGACCACATCAGGAACATCATGGGCACCTCCATGGAGGCCCTCATCCACCACTTCAAGCTGGTGACCGAGGGCTTCCGGGTACCGGCCGGGCAGGCGTACGCGGCCGTCGAGTCCCCCAAGGGCGAGCTCGGCGTGCACGTCGTCTCCGACGGCGGGACCCGCCCCTACCGGGTCCACTTCCGCGACCCGTCCTTCACCAACCTGCAGGCCATGGCCGCGATGTGCGAGGGCGGCCAGGTCGCCGACGTCATCGTCGCCGTCGCCTCCATCGACCCCGTGATGGGAGGCGTCGACCGATGACCGCCAGTCCTTCGAACCAAGGGGTCGCGCTGGGCATGCCCCAGCTGCCCGCCCCCGACTTTCCGGCGGAGGTACGCGAGCGCCTCGAAGCCGACGCCACGGAAGTCATCGCCCGCTACCCCGACAGCCGCTCCGCGCTGCTGCCGCTGCTGCACCTGACCCAGTCCGAGGAGGGCTACGTCTCGCGCACCGGCATCCGCTTCTGCGCCGAGGTACTGGGCCTGACCACCGCCGAGGTCACGGCCGTGGCGACCTTCTACACGATGTACCGCCGCAAGCCTTCCGGCGACTACCAGGTCGGCGTCTGCACGAACACCCTGTGCGCGGTGATGGGCGGCGACGCCATCTTCGAGGAGCTCAAGGAGCACCTCGGGGTCGGCAACAACGAGACCACCCCCGACGGCAAGGTCACCCTCGAACACATCGAGTGCAACGCGGCCTGCGACTACGCCCCCGTGGTGATGGTCAACTGGGAGTTCTTCGACAACCAGACCCCCCAGTCCGCCAAGGCCATGGTCGACGACCTGCTGGCCGGCCGCGAGGTCTCGCCGACCCGGGGCGCGCCGCTGTGCACGTACAAGGAGACCGCCCGGATCCTGGCCGGCTTCCCGGACGAGCGCGAGGGCGCGGTCGAGGCGACCGGCGGCGCCGGCCCCGCCTCCCTGATCGGGCTGCGCATCGCGCGCGGCGAGTCCGCGCACACCCCGATCGTCCACCCGCGCGGCGAGGCCACCACCGAGGGAGGGGAGTGATGTCGGTGTCTTCCGAACTGAGCAACGGGGGCAATGGGGGGACCTCCCACCCGGCGACCGGCGGAGGGACCAGCCCGGAGAAGCTCCTCGCCCCCGTGCTGTCCTCCTTCTGGGACGAGCCACGGTCGTGGACGCTGGAGACCTACCGGCGGCACGAGGGGTACGAGGGCCTGCGCAAGGCGCTCGCGATGACCCCGGACGACCTCATCGCCTACGTGAAGGACTCGGGTCTGCGCGGACGCGGCGGCGCGGGCTTCCCCACCGGAATGAAGTGGCAGTTCATCCCGCAGGGCGACGGAAAGCCGCACTACCTCGTCGTGAACGCGGACGAGTCGGAGCCGGGAACCTGCAAGGACATCCCCCTCCTCTTCGCCAACCCGCACTCCCTCATCGAGGGAATGATCATCGCCTGCTACGCGATCCGCTCGGAGCACGCCTTCATCTACCTCCGCGGGGAGACGGTGCCCGTCCTGCGGCGCCTGCACGAGGCTGTGCGCGAGGCGTACGCGGCCGGATACCTCGGCAAGGACATCGACGGCACCGGGCGCAACCTCGACATCACGGTGCACGCGGGCGCGGGCGCGTACATCTGCGGCGAGGAGACGGCGCTGCTCGACTCCCTCGAAGGCCGGCGCGGCCAGCCCCGGCTGCGTCCCCCCTTCCCGGCGGTCGAGGGGCTCTACGCGTGCCCCACTGTCGTCAACAACGTGGAGTCGATCGCCTCGGTTCCCGCGATCCTGAACAAGGGCAAGGACTGGTTCAAGTCGATGGGGACCGAGAAGTCCCCCGGCTTCACGCTGTACTCGCTCTCCGGGCACGTCGTCGGCCCCGGCCAGTACGAGGCTCCGCTCGGCATCACCCTGCGCCAGCTCCTCGACATGAGCGGCGGCATGCGCCCCGGGCACCGGCTGAAGTTCTGGACCCCGGGCGGCTCCTCCACCCCGATGTTCACCGACGAGCACCTCGACGTCCCGCTCGACTACGAGGGCGTCGGCGCCGCCGGCTCGATGCTGGGCACCAAGGCACTGCAGTGCTTCGACGAGACGACCTGCGTGGTGCGGGCCGTGACCCGGTGGACCGAGTTCTACGCCCACGAGTCCTGCGGCAAGTGCACACCGTGCCGCGAAGGCACGTACTGGCTGGTCCAGCTGCTCCGCGACATCGAGGCCGGCCGGGGCGTCATGTCCGACCTCGACAAGCTGAACGACATCGCCGACAACATCAACGGCAAGTCCTTCTGCGCGCTCGGCGACGGCGCGGCCAGCCCGATCTTCTCCTCGCTCAAGTACTTCCGCGAGGAGTACGAGCAGCACATCACGGGCAAGGGCTGCCCCTTCGACCCCAGGAAGTCGACCCTCTGGGCCGACACGGAGGTGAACGCATGACCGTCACCACTCCAGCGGCCTCCGGGGGCGGAGCGGCGGTTCCACCGGAGAACACCGTCTCGCTGACCATCGACGGGGTCGAACTGTCCGTGCCCAAGGGCACCCTCGTCATCCGGGCCGCCGAGCAGCTCGGCATCGAGATCCCCCGGTTCTGCGACCACCCCCTCCTCTCGCCGGCCGGCGCCTGCCGCCAGTGCATCGTCGAGGTCGAGGGCCAGCGCAAGCCGATGGCCTCCTGCACCATCACCTGCACCGACGGCATGGTCGTCAAGACCCAGCTGACCTCCGAGGTCGCCGACAAGGCCCAGCGCGGGGTGATGGAGCTGCTGCTCATCAACCACCCGCTGGACTGCCCGGTCTGCGACAAGGGCGGCGAGTGCCCGCTGCAGAACCAGGCGATGTCCCACGGCAACGCCGAATCGCGGTTCGAGGGCAAGAAGCGCACCTACGAGAAGCCGGTCCCGATCTCCACCCAGGTGCTGCTGGACCGCGAGCGGTGCGTGCTGTGCGCGCGCTGCACCCGCTTCTCCAACGAGATCGCCGGCGACCCGATGATCGAGCTGCTGGAACGCGGCGCGCTCCAGCAGGTCGGCACCGGCGAGGGCGACCCCTTCGAGTCGTACTTCTCCGGCAACACCATCCAGATCTGCCCGGTCGGCGCCCTCACCTCGGCCGCCTACCGGTTCCGCTCCCGCCCCTTCGACCTCGTCTCCTCCCCGAGCGTGTGCGAGCACTGCGCGGGCGGCTGCGCGACCCGCACCGACCACCGCCGCGGCAAGGTGCTGCGCCGCCTCGCCGCCGAGGACCCCGAGGTCAACGAGGAGTGGATCTGCGACAAGGGCCGCTTCGGGTTCCGCTACGCGCAACGCCCGGACCGGCTGACCACCCCGCTGGTGCGCAGCGCCGCCGGGGTGCTGGAGCCGGCGAGCTGGCCCGAGGCCCTGCAGGCCGCGGCGAACGGACTCGCCGCCGCGCGCGGCCGGGCCGGGGTGCTGACCGGCGGCCGGCTCACCGTCGAGGACGCCTACGCGTACGCCAAGTTCGCGCGGGTGGTGCTCGACACCAACGACATCGACTTCCGGGCCCGCGTGCACAGCGCGGAGGAGGCCGAGTTCCTGGCCTCGGAGGTCGCCGGGTACGGGGTCGACCTCGGCGGGCAGTGGCTCTCGTACACCGCCCTGGAGGCGGCCCCCGCGGTGCTGCTCGCCGGCATCGAGACCGAGGAGGAGGCCCCGGGCGTCTTCCTGCGGCTGCGCAAGGCCCACCGCAAGCACAAGCAGCGGACCTTCGCCGTCGCTCCCTTCGCCACCCGCGGCCTGGAGAAGGCCGGCGGCCGCCTGCTGGCCGCCGCCCCCGGCACCGAGCCCGAGTGGCTCGACGCGCTGGCCTCCCGGACGGGCCTGGAGACCGGCGGCGCCGAAGCCGCCGAGGCGCTGCGGCTGCCCGGCGCGGTCATCCTCGTCGGGGAGCGCCTCGCCGGGGTGCCGGGCGCGCTGACCGCCGCCGTACGGGCCGCGGGGGTCACCGGGGCCACCCTGGTGTGGATCCCGCGCCGGGCCGGTGAGCGGGCCGCCATCGAGGCGGGCGCGCTGCCGTCCCTGCTGCCGGGCGGCCGCCCCGCCACCGACCCGCGGGCCCGTGACGAGGTCGCCACCGCCTGGGGTCTGGACGAACTCCCGCACCGCTACGGCCGCGACACCGGCCAGATCGTCGAGGCCGCGGCGACCGGGGAGCTCTCGGCCCTGCTGATCGCGGGCGTCGAGGTCGCCGACCTGCCGGACCCGGCCCGCGCGCGGACCGCCCTCCAGGAGGCCTTCGTGGTCTCCCTGGAACTGCGGCCCGGCGAGGTCACCGACCACGCGGACGTGGTCCTCCCGGTCGCCGCGGTGGCCGAGAAGGCGGGCGCGTTCATCAACTGGGAGGGCCGGGTCAGGCCGTTCGAGGCCGCGCTCAAGCCCGACCAGATGACCCGCCGGCTCGCCCCGGCCGACGCCCGCGTGCTGCACATGCTGGCCGACGCCGCCGACCGGCCGATCGCACTGCCCGACGTACACGCCGTACGCCGGGAGATCGACCGGCTCGGCCCGTGGGCCGGGGAGCGGGCCGCCGAGCAGAGCGCGGACACGGCGGTGCTGCCCCGCCCGGGCGCCGGCGAGGCGGTCCTCGCGGGCCACCGGCTCCTCCTGGACCTCGGCCGGCTGCAGGAGGGCGACGACGCCCTGGCCGGCACCCGGCACGAGGCGAGTGCCCGGCTGTCGGCCGCCACGGCCGCCGAGACCGGCGTCAAGAACGGCGACGTCCTCGCGGTCACCGGCCCGGCCGGCTCCGTGGAACTCCCGCTCCGGATCACCGAGATGCCCGACCGCGTGGTCTGGCTCCCGCTGAACTCCACCGGCTCCGGCGTCCTCGCCGACGCCGGCGCCCGCCCGGGCACCCTCGTACGCATCGGCCCGGCGACCCCGGCCGGCGCAGGCGACACCACTGCGGAGGTGGGCGCGTGAACACCGTTCAACTCGCTGCCGAGGACCTGTCCCTGTTCGGCCGGGACGTCTGGTGGCTCGTGGTCGTCAAGGCGGTGTTCTGCTTCGCCTTCCTGATGGTGACGGTGCTGTTCTCCATCGTGTGGGAGCGCAAGGTCGTCGCCTGGATGCAGCTGCGCATCGGCCCGAACCGGCACGGCCCCTGGGGCATGCTCCAGTCGCTCGCCGACGGCGTGAAGCTGATGCTCAAGGAAGACCTGATCGTCAAGCGGGCCGACAAGGTCATCTACGTCCTGGCCCCGATCATCGCGGCGATCCCGGCCTTCATGGCCATCGCGGTGATCCCCTTCGGGCCCCCGGGCGACGAGGTCTCCATCTTCGGCCAGCGCACCACGATGCAGCTGACCGACCTGCCCATCGCGATGCTCTACATCCTCGCGGTGGCCTCGGTCGGCATCTACGGCATCGTGCTGGCGGGCTGGTCCTCCGGCTCCACCTACCCGCTCCTCGGCGGCCTGCGCTCCTGCGCGCAGATGATCTCCTACGAGATCGCGATGGGCGCGGCCTTCGCCTCGGTCTTCCTCTACTCCGGGTCGATGTCGACCTCGGCGATCGTCGCGGCCCAGGCCGACCGCTGGTTCATCGTCCTGCTGCCGGTGTCCTTCATCATCTACGTCGTCACGATGGTCGGCGAGACGAACCGCGCCCCCTTCGACATGCCGGAGTCCGAGGGCGACCTGGTCGGCGGCTTCAACACCGAGTACTCGTCCATCAAGTTCGCACTGTTCATGCTGGCCGAGTACGTCAACATGGTCACCGTCTCGGCGGTCTCGGTCACCCTCTTCCTGGGCGGCTGGCGGGCCCCGTACCCGATCAGCTCCTTCTGGGAGGGTGCGAACCACGGCTGGTGGCCGATGCTCTGGTTCGTCCTCAAGGTGCAGCTGCTGCTGTTCTTCTTCATCTGGCTGCGCGGCACACTGCCACGCGTGCGCTACGACCAGCTGATGAAGCTCGGCTGGAAGGTCCTGATCCCCGTCTCGGTGGTCTGGCTGATGCTGGTGGCCACCGTCCGGGCGCTGCGCAACGAGGCGTACGACTTCAGCGAGATCGTCCTCTACGTCGGCGGCGCCGTCGTGGCGATCCTGCTGCTCTCCTTCGTCGCGGACGTCTTCCGCGACAAGCGGGAGAAGAAGACGGCGGCCGCCGAGGCGGTCCACGACGCCGATCCCTTCGACCCGCTGGCGGGCGGATTCCCCGTACCGCCGAAGCCCGGCCAGCACCTGGCACCCGTACCGCGCAGGCGGTCCCGCACCGAGCGGGAGCTGATTGTCAGTGGCGGGACGAATGCTGACAGTGACCGAGAGGAGGCTTGAGAGATGTCCGACGAGAAGTGGCAGAACCCGGTGGCGGGCTTCGGCGTGACCTTCAAGGCCATGTTCAAGAAGCGCCTCACCGAGCAGTACCCGGAGCAGCAGAAGACCACAGCACCGCGCTTCCACGGACGGCATCAGCTCAACCGGCACCCCGACGGTCTGGAGAAGTGCATCGGGTGCGAGCTGTGTGCCTGGGCCTGTCCCGCCGACGCGATCTACGTGGAGGGCGCGGACAACACCGAGGAGGAGCGCTACTCCCCGGGTGAGCGGTACGGCGCCGTCTACCAGATCAACTACGCCCGCTGCATCCTGTGCGGGCTGTGCGTGGAGGCGTGCCCGACGAGGGCGCTGACCATGACGAACGAGTTCGAACTGGCCGACTCCAGCCGCGAATCGCTCATCTACACCAAGGAGCAGCTGCTGGCCGGTCTGACCGAGGGCATGGTCGAGGCACCGCACTCGATCTTCCCCGGCGCGGACGACACGGACTACTACCGAGGTCTGGTGACCGGGGCCGCCCCGGGCACCGTCCGGCAGGTCGCCGTCTCCAAGGGCGAAGCCGCCCCGGAGAACGGGCAGTCCGCGGAGGTGGACGGATGAGTGCCATCGCCGCCTCCGCCGCCTCCATGACCTCCACGGGCGAGGCGATCCAGTTCTGGATCCTCGGCACGGTCGCCGTCATCGGCGCACTGGCCACGATCCTGATGAAGAAGGCCGTGCACAGCGCACTCAGCCTGGCCGGGACGATGATCATCCTGGCCGTCTTCTACCTCGCCAACGGGGCGTACTTCCTGGGCGTCGTCCAGGTCATCGTCTACACCGGCGCGATCATGATGCTCTTCCTCTTCGTGGTCATGCTCGTCGGCGTCACCGCCGCCGACTCCCTGAAGGAGACCATCAAGGGACAGCGCTGGCTGGCCGTCCTGTGCGGGCTCGGCTTCGGCACCCTGCTGATCGGCGGCATCGCCAACGCCGGGCTCACCCACTTCAACGGACTCGGCCGGGTCAACTCCGGCGGGCACATCGAGGGCCTGGCGCAGCTGATCTTCACCAAGTACGTCTTCGCCTTCGAGATCACCGGCGCGCTGCTGATCACCGCGTCCGTCGGCGCGATGGTGCTCACCCACCGCGAGCGCACCGAACGGGCCGCCACCCAGCGCGAACTCGCCGAGAAGCGGGTCCGCGAGGGCGTCCAGCTCCCGCCGCTGCCCGCGCCGGGCGTCTACGCCCGGCACAACGCGGTGGACGTCGCCGGTCTGCTGCCGGACGGCACCCCGTCCGAGCTGACCGTCAACCGGACGCTGCGCGCCCGGGGCCAGATCCGGGACGTCTCCAGCCAGGCCATCGACGACCTCAAGGCACTGGAGCAGGCCTCCTCGGAGCGCCTCGGCCGTGAGGAGGCCTCGAAGTGAATCCGGTCAACTACCTGTACCTGGCGGCCCTGCTGTTCACGATCGGTGCCACCGGGGTCCTGATCCGCAAGAACGCGATCGTGCTGTTCATGTGCGTCGAGCTGATGCTCAACGCCTGCAACCTCGCCTTCGTCGCGTTCTCCCGGATGCACGGCAACCTCGACGGCCAGATCATCGCGTTCTTCACGATGGTCGTCGCCGCCGCGGAGGTCGTGGTCGGCCTGGCGATCATCGTGTCGCTGTTCCGTACCCGCCACTCGGCCTCGGTCGACGACGCCAGCCTGATGAAGCTGTAAGGGGTCGCTGTGGAGAACCTGATTGCGCTGCTGATCGCGGCGCCCCTGCTCGGAGCGGTGGTGCTGCTCTGCGGCGGCCGGCGCCTCGACAAGGTCGGTCACTGGATCGGCACCCTGCTCGCGGCCGTCTCCTTCGGGATCGGCGTCGTACTGTTCGCCGACATGCTGGGGCGCACGGCCGAGGACCGGACCCTGACGCAGAACCTGTACACCTGGATCCCCGTCGAGGGCTTCCAGGCGGACATGGCCTTCCAGCTGGACCAGCTGTCGATGACCTTCGTCCTGCTGATCTCCGGGGTGGGCACGCTCATCCACGTGTACTCGATCGGGTACATGGAGCACGACGAGCGCCGCCGCCGCTTCTTCGGCTACCTGAACCTGTTCGTCGCGGCGATGCTGCTCCTGGTCCTCGCCGACAACTACCTGCTGCTGTACTTCGGCTGGGAGGGCGTGGGCCTCGCCTCGTACCTCCTGATCGGCTTCTGGCAGCACAAGCCCAGCGCGGCCACCGCCGCGAAGAAGGCCTTCCTGGTCAACCGCGTCGGCGACATGGGCCTGTCGATCGCGATCATGCTGATGTTCACCACCTTCGGCACCTTCGCCTTCGAGCCGGTGTTCGACTCCGTGGGCAAGACCTCCGAGGGCACGCTGACGGCGATCGGCCTGATGCTCCTGCTGGCCGCCTGCGGCAAGTCGGCGCAGGTCCCGCTGCAGTCCTGGCTCGGTGACGCGATGGAGGGCCCGACCCCGGTCTCGGCCCTGATCCACGCGGCCACCATGGTGACGGCGGGCGTGTACCTGATCGTCCGCTCGGCCGCCGTCTTCAACGGGGCGCCCGACGCCCAGCTGGTGGTCACCGTCGTGGGCGCGGTCACGCTCCTCTTCGGTGCGATCGTCGGTTGCGCGAAGGACGACATCAAGAAGGCCCTGGCGGGCTCGACGATGTCGCAGATCGGCTACATGATCCTCGCCGCGGGCCTCGGCCCGATCGGCTACGTCTTCGCGATCATGCACCTGGTGACGCACGGCTTCTTCAAGGCGGGTCTCTTCCTCGGCGCGGGTTCCGTGATGCACGGGATGAACGACGAGGTCGACATGCGCAGGTACGGGGGCCTGCGGAAGTACATGCCGGTCACCTTCGTCACCTTCGGCCTCGGATACCTGGCCATCATCGGCTTCCCGGGTCTGTCCGGCTTCTTCTCCAAGGACATGATCATCGAGGCGGCCTTCGCGAAGGGCGGCACCGAGGGCTGGATCCTCGGCGGGGTCACCCTGCTGGGCGCCGGCATCACCGCCTTCTACATGACCCGCGTCATGCTCCTCACCTTCTTCGGCGAGAAGCGCTGGCAGCCGGACGAAGCCGGCCACGAGCCGCACCCGCACGAGTCCCCGAAGTCCATGACCATCCCGATGGTCATCCTGGCCTTCGGGTCGGTCTTCGCCGGAGCCTTCTTCGAGATCGGCGAGCGGTTCCTGAAGTGGCTGGAGCCCGTCACGGGCTACTCGCACGGCAACCCGCCGGTCAGCGCCATGACCGTCACCGCGGCCACCATGGTGATGCTCCTCGTCGGAGTCGGCATCGCCTGGGCGATGTACGGCAAGCGGCCCGTCCCGGTCGTCGCCCCGCGCGGCTCGTTCCTCACCCGGGCGGCTCGCAAGGACCTCTACCAGGACGACTTCAACCACGTCGTGCTGGTGCGCGGCGGGGAGCACCTGACCCGCTCGCTCGTGTACCTCGACCACAGCGTGGTCGACGGGGTGGTCAACGGGACGGCCGCCTCGGTCGGCGGGCTCTCGGGCCGCCTGCGCAAGCTGCAGAACGGCTACGCCCGCAGCTACGCGGTCTCGATGTTCGGGGGCACGGTGGTTCTGATCGCCGCGACCCTGCTGATGAGGGCGGTGTGAAATGAGTTTCCCGCTTCTGACGGTGACGGCCGCGGTCCCCGCGGTCGGCGCGATCCTGACGGCGGCCGTACCGGCCGCCCGCAGGACCGCCGCCAAGTGGCTCGCGCTGCTCTTCTCGCTGGCGACACTGGCCCTGGCCGTGCTCGTCGCGGTCCGCTTCGACCCGAGCGGTGACCGCTACCAGCTCACCGAATCCCGGTCCTGGATCGCCGACTTCGGCGTCCGCTACGAGCTGGGCGTGGACGGGATCGGGGTGGTGCTCATCGGGCTCACCGCGGTTCTGATGCCGTTCATCATCCTTGCAGGCTGGCATGACGCCGACCCGTTGGAGACGAAGAGCCAGCGCTGGCGGCCTACCCAGGGCTTCTTCGCCCTGATCCTGATGGTCGAGGCGATGGTGATCATCTCCTTCGAGGCCACCGACGTCTTCCTCTTCTACATCTTCTTCGAAGCCATGCTCATCCCGATGTACTTCCTCATCGGCGGCTTCGGGGACCGTGCCACTTCCTCCCGATCAGCCGCTGCCGCGGCGGGCGGCTCCGAGGAGAACGCGGCCACGCAGCGCTCGTACGCGGCGGTCAAGTTCCTCCTCTACAACCTGGTCGGCGGCCTGATCATGCTGGCGGCCGTCATCGGCCTCTACGTGGTCGCCGGGAACTTCTCCCTCCAGGAGATCACCGCCGCCCGGGCCGCGGGCACGCTCGACATGTCGGCCAACACCGAGCGGCTGCTGTTCCTCGGGTTCTTCTTCGCCTTCGCGATCAAGGCCCCGCTGTGGCCGCTGCACACCTGGCTGCCGAACGCGATGGGCGAGTCCACCGCTCCCGTCGCCGTACTGATCACCGCGGTCGTCGACAAGGTCGGCACCTTCGCGATGCTCCGCTTCTGCCTCGGGCTCTTCCCCGACGCCAGCAAGTGGGCCACGCCGGCGATCCTGGTGCTGGCCCTGATCAGCATCGTCTACGGCGCGCTGGTCGCGGTCGGCCAGCGGGACATCAAGCGGCTGGTCGCCTACGCCTCGATCTCGCACTTCGGCTTCATCATCCTGGGCATCTTCGCGATGACCTCCCAGGGCCAGTCCGGCGCCACCCTCTACATGGTCAACCACGGCCTGTCGACGGCGGCACTGATGCTGGTGGCCGGCTTCCTGATCTCGCGGCGCGGCTCGCGGCTCATCGCCGACTACGGCGGCGTCCAGAAGGTGGCCCCGGTCCTCGCCGGCACCTTCCTGATCGGCGGCCTCGCCACCCTCTCGCTGCCGGGCCTGGCGCCCTTCGTCAGCGAATTCCTGGTCCTGGTCGGCACGTTCGCCCGGTACCCGGTCGTCGGCATCATCGCCACCACCGGCATCGTGCTCGCCGCCCTCTACACGCTGGTCCTCTACCAGCGCACGATGACCGGTCCCGTGAAGGAGGAGGTCCGCACCATGCCGGACCTGCGCCTGCGGGAGGTGCTGGTGGTCGCCCCGCTGATCGCCCTGCTGATCGGGCTGGGCGTCTACCCGAAGGTCCTCACCGACATCGTCAACCCGGCGGTGGAGCACACCATGTCGGACGTGAAGCAGACGGACCCGCAGCCCGAGATCGCCGTTGAGGCCGAGCACGCCAAGAATGGGGAGGTGGCGAAGTGAGCACGCTGACTTCCGCCCACAGCCTGTGGACACTGGCGGCCGAGGCACCGGCCGACCGGATCCCGGCACCGACCATCGAGTACGCACAGCTCGCGCCCACGCTGATCGTGGTGGGTGCGGCGGTGCTCGGGATCCTGGTCGAGGCCTTCGTGCCCCGCAAGTCCCGTTACTACGTACAGGTGTTCCTCACCGTCGCCGCGCTGGCCTCGGCCTTCGCCGCGGTCGTCGGCCTCGCGGCCGGCGGGTACGGCTCCGGCAAGGCCCACATCGCCGCGATGGGCGCCATCGCCGTGGACGGCCCGGCACTCTTCCTGCAGGGCACCATCCTGCTGGCCTCGGTCGTGGCGGTCTTCACCTTCGCCGAGCGGCGCCTGGACCCCGCGGCGCACGGCAACCGGGTGGATTCCTTCGCCGCCCAGGCGGCGTCCGTACCGGGCAGCGACAGCGAGAAGGCCGCCGTCAAGGCGGGCTTCACCACCACCGAGGTCTTCCCGCTGGCCCTGTTCGCGATCGCCGGCATGCTGATCTTCCCGGCGGCCAACGACCTGCTGACGCTGTTCATCGCCCTTGAGGTGTTCTCCCTCCCGCTGTACCTGCTCTGCGCCGTCGCCCGCCGCCAGCGGCTGATGTCGCAGGAGGCCGCGGTGAAGTACTTCCTCCTGGGCGCCTTCTCCTCCGCCTTCCTCCTCTTCGGCATCGCGCTGCTCTACGGGTACGCCGGCTCGGTCTCGTACGCGGCGATCGCCGACGTGGTCGACGGCACGGTCGCGAAGATCGACCCGGCGCTGGCCTCCACCATGGGCAACGACGCGCTGCTGCTGACCGGCGGCGCGCTGATCATGACGGGCCTGCTCTTCAAGGTCGGCGCGGTCCCCTTCCACATGTGGACCCCGGACGTCTACCAGGGCGCCCCGACCCCGGTCACCGGCTTCATGGCGGCGGCGACCAAGGTGGCCGCCTTCGGCGCCCTCCTGCGCCTCCTCTACGTGGTCCTGCCGGGGCTGCGCTGGGACTGGCGTCCGGTGATGTGGGCGGTGGCCATCGTCACCATGCTGGCGGGCGCGGTGATCGCCGTGACCCAGACGGACGTCAAGCGGCTGCTCGCCTACTCCTCGATCGCGCACGCGGGCTTCATCCTGGCCGGTGTGATCGCGACCTCGGCGCAGGGCGTCCAGTCCGTCCTCTTCTACCTGGGCGCCTACTCCTTCGTGACGATCGGCGCCTTCGCGGTGGTCACGCTGGTGCGCGACGCGGGCGGCGAGGCCACGCACCTGTCCAAGTGGGCCGGCCTGGGCCGGCGTTCGCCCCTGACGGCGGCCGTCTTCGCGGTGTTCCTGCTCGCCTTCGCGGGCATCCCGCTGACCTCCGGCTTCACGGGCAAGTTCGCCGTGTTCAGTGCGGCGGCGGAGAGCGGCGCCGGGGTGCTGGTCGTGATCGGTGTCATCTCGTCCGCGATCGCCGCGTTCTTCTACATCCGGGTGATCGTCCTGATGTTCTTCAGCGAGCCGAAGGCCGACGGCCCGACGGTGGCGGTCCCCTCGCCGCTGACGATGACCACCATCGCGGTGGGCGTCGCCGTCACCCTGATCCTGGGCCTCGCCCCGCAGTACTTCCTGGACCTGGCGGGGCAGGCGAGCACCTTCGTCCGCTGATCCGGTCCGGCCTGGACGAAGGGCCCGGCTCCCCTCGGGGAAGCCGGGCCCTTCGCCGTTGCGTGGGGCTGCCTCTTCGGGCGGTGCCGATCGCACAGGCGACGGCCTAGTGGCCGTGCGGGTGGGCGGCGGCCGGTTTGCCCGGGGTGGGGGCCTTCTTGGGGCAGGTCAGCGCCGGGTTCCAGTTGTGGAAGCGGCCGGCCGGGTTCTCCTTGTACGCCCACATGTGCAGGTCGTAGTGCTTGGGCATGCCCGCCCAGTGGCCGGGCATCGGCCCGTCGAAGGGCAGTCCGAACATGCTCGGCCGGTCGTCGGCCGTCTTCAGGTCCTGGTCCCGGTCGGTCGACATCCACTCCACCGTTTCGAGCTTGCGGCGGCCGTTGCGGTCCTTGTCCTTGCTGTAGAGGAGCGCGGTCGGCCTGGCGGGGTCCTTCGAGCCCCAGTTGGCCTGCTTCACGTAGTGGTAGCCCATGGCGCCCACCCCGAACGGGTTGGTCATGCATTCCTCGCCGTGCGGGACGTACCCGTCCTTGAGGGCCGCCCGCTCGTCCGCGTACTTCGCCGTCACCGCGATCGCCGTCGCCATGTCCCGCATGGCCTTGGCGTTGCGCGGGTCGGGCGCGGGCCCCTCCACCCCGTGCGCCGGGACCACGGCGGCCAGGCCCAGCGACACGGCGGCGGTGATCACGAGGGCGGCCTTGCGGACATCGGTGGACATGGGGACTCCTGCCGTCGACGGGCTTTCGTCCACCATCCCGGCGCCCCGCCGGCCCTGCACGCCACAGGCCCCCGAACGGGGGTCCGGCACCACCGCCTGACACCGCGTGAGGGTCAGGCGGCGCGGGCCGCGTACGCGCGGACGTCCGCGTCCGGGTCCGAGACCGCCGTGGCGAGGGCCGCCCGTGCCTCCGCGGTGTCCCGGTGCCAGCAGGGCGAGCACCGCGGCCTTGCGGACGTCCGCGGCGGCCGCGGCCAGCTGCGGGACGGCGTCCACCGAGACCAGCGCGCGGATCGCGTGGATGCGGACCTCCGGGTCGCCTTCCAGGGGGAGGACCCCGCCGGGGTAGCCGCCCGCCAGGATCTGGTGGCGCAGCAGGTCGGCGAGCTGGCGAGCCTGGTCCGCGCGCAGTCGCGGCTGGCCTGGCAGGGAACGTACCGGCGGCCCGGCGCCGGTGGTGTTGACGCAGTGCTGCGCCACCTGACGGCGCTTCCGCAGGGCTCTGAGCTGCGGTTTCGGCGGGGTGGCGGAAAGATCCGCCACCCCGCCGACTGTGTTTGCCGCCGGCGCTGGACTAGCGCGATCCCACGATGCGGCCGGTGACCTCGCCGAGGCCGACGCGCGTGCCGTCCGGGCCGGGGGCCCAGGCGGTGAGGGTGACGGTGTCCCCGTCCTCCAGGAAGGTGCGCTTGCCGTCGGTGAGCTCGATGGCGTCGCGGCCGTTCCAGGTGAGTTCCAGCAGCGAGCCGCGCTGGCCGACCTCGGGACCGCTGACGGTGCCGGAGCCGAAGACGTCGCCGGTGCGCAGGGAGGCGCCGTTGACGGTCATGTGGGCGAGCTGCTGCGCGGCCGTCCAGTACATGGTGGCGAAGGGCGGCTGCGCCACCTCCTGCCCGTTGATGGAGACGGTGATGCGCAGGTCGAAGCCGCCGGGGCGGTCGAGGTCGGCGTCGTCCAGGTAGGGCTGGAGCGGGAAGTCCCGGGCGGGCGGGGCGACCCGGGCCGCGTCGAGGGCCTCCAGCGGGGTGACCCAGGCGGAGACGGAGGTGGCGAAGGACTTGCCGAGGAACGGGCCGAGCGGCACGTACTCCCAGGCCTGGATGTCGCGCGCCGACCAGTCGTTGAGCAGGAACAGTCCGAAGACGTGCTCCTCGAAGTCGCCCAGCGCCACCGGCCGGCCCAGCTCGGAGGGGGTGCCGACGACGAAGCCGACCTCGGCCTCGATGTCGAGCTTGACGGAGGGGCCGAAGACGGGCGCCGGGTCGGTGGGCGCCTTGCGCTGGCCGGAGGGGCGTACGACGTCGGTGCCGGAGACCACGATGGTGCCGGAGCGGCCGTGGTAACCGATGGGGAGGTGCTTCCAGTTGGGCGTCAGCGCGTCGCCGTCCGGGCGGAACATCTTGCCGACGTTGGTGGCGTGGTGCTCGCTCGCGTAGAAGTCGACGTAGTCGGCGACCTCGTACGGCAGGTGCAGGGTGACCTCGTCGAGCGGTACCAGGTGCGGCTCGACGGTCGGGCGGTGGCCGGGGTCGGTCACCCAGGCGGTCAGCGCGCGGCGCACGTCGCGCCAGGCGGTGTGGCCGGCACCCAGCAGCGGGTTGAGGGAGGTCCGTCCGAGCAGGTCCGCGAACGGTGAGCCGAGCGCGGCCGCGGCCGCCCCCGCGTCGAGGACGAATCCGCCGATGCGCACGCCGACCCGCCGCCGGTCGTCCGCGGCGGTCGAGAAGACGCCGTAGGGGAGGTTGTGCGGCCCGAACGGGTCGCCCTCGGGGACATCGAGGGGGCTCTGCTGGGGCATGGGGTACTGCCTCGCTTTCGACGCGGTCCGGGGGTGTCCCGGTAGACACGGTGCGGGACACGCTACTCAGGATCCCGCGGGAACGCGCGGGTACCCGGTCGGAGATGAAACACACCCCGGGACGACGGCTGTGGTCAGGTATCCACAGTTCCGGTCATATCTGATCTTTTGGTGCGTGCTGCCGATCGAGGGCCCTACGGTCGGGGTTGTGCACTTCCCTGCCCCGCCCCTGTCCGGCTCGACGCTGGAGCGCCTCAAAGTGACGGATGGGACGCGGGGGAGGCCGGATTCGAGTTCTATTTGTAGGACTTGTCCAAAGGGGTCCGTATCCTAGGCGCCGTGACTTCCGCCCCGCCTCCGGCCCTTCCCTATGCCTTGATCGCCACAGACCTGGACGGGACTCTGCTGCAAGCCGGGGACACCGTCTCCGCCCGCTCGTACGAGGCGCTCGCGACGGCGCGCGCGGCCGGCGCCCAGCACATCATCGTCACCGGACGCCCCGTTCCCCAGGTCCGACACGTCCTGGACCGGCTCGGCCACACAGGGCTCGCGGTGTGCGGGCAGGGCGCGCAGGTGTACGACGCGGCGCGCGGGCGCCTGCTGCACTCCGTGTCCATGGACCGGGAGCTGGCCGACGTGGCCCTCGGCAAGATCGAGGCGGAGATCGGCGAGGTCTACGCGGCGGTCAACCAGGAGGGCTTGGACGCGGAGATGCTGATAGGGCCGGGCTACCGGATGTGGCACCCCCACCTGCCGACGGTCCGCGTCCCGCGGCGCTGCGACCTGTGGTCGGCGCCGATCAACAAGGTGCTGCTCCAGCACCCGGAGCTGGACGACGACGAGCTGACCCGGGTGGCGCGGTCGGTGGTCGGCCACCTGGTGAACGTCACGATGGCGGGCGAGCACACGGTGGAACTCCAGCCGCCGGGCATCGACAAGGCCAGCGGGCTCGCTCGGGCGGCGGAAGTCCTCGGCGTCTCCCCGTCCGGGACGATCGCCTTCGGGGACATGCCGAACGACATCCCGATGTTCGCGTGGGCGGCCCATGGGGTGGCGATGGCCAACTCCCACCACGAGCTGGTGGCGGTCGCCGACGAGATCACCCTGTCGAACGAGGCGGACGGTATCGCGGTGGTGCTGGAGCGGCTGTTCGGCTAGCACGAGGCCGCTGCGCGGAGCCTCTCCCCGCCCCGCCCTCCGTTTCCCGGGCTCTGCCCGGACCCGCGCCTCAAACTCCGGCGAGGCTGGAACAACCAGCCTCGCCGGGGGGCACCTCCCAGCGGTAGCTGGGGGAGTTTGAGGCGCGGAGGTGCGGGGGCGGAGCCCCCGGAAGCGGCGCCGCACCGACGGCCTAGCCCGCCGCGCGCGGCAGCCGGCGTTCCCACGTCCGGTGGAAGACCACCTCGTCCCCCTCCCGGCACACCACCTCGTTCGACGTCAGGAAGCCGCCCTCGTCGCAACGGATCTCCGAGCGCGTCTCCACCCGCGCGTCCCAGCCCAGTTCCGGCCGGTGGAGCCGGATCCGCCACCGCGAGAACGTGCGCGCCGACAGCGCGTCCGCGTCCTGGATCTCGTACACCTCCTCCGCGTCCTCCTCGTACTCCAGGCCGTCCGGGTACACCCGGGTGCCCCCGTACCGCGGGTCCACCTCCAGCCGCCACGTCCCGCGCGCGACGTCCCGTACGACCAGCCGTTCCGGACGCGGTTCGTCCAGCGTCGCCGGGACGACCACACCCAGCGGCTCCGCCTGCTCCGGGGCCTCGAAGACGATTCCGCCGTCCGCCGCGGAGCCCGCCCGCACCGGCAGGGTCAGCGCGCTGCCCGCCGGGTCCAGGGTCCAGCCGGCCTCGGACCCGGCCCGCGGCCAGATCCACGGCCAGTACGCGGAGGACACGGCGAGCCGGATCCGGTGCCCCGGCGCGAAGGCGTGCCCGATGCCGTTCAGCTCGAAGGTGACGTCCTCGTACGCGCCCACCGGCCAGGGCAGTGCCCGGTCGCGCCCCCGGCGCGCCGAGAGGTTCAGCGCGCCTCGCGTGACCAGCGTCGAGGAGCCGTCCGGTGCCACGTCGCACAGCCGGGCGACCACCTGCCCGTACGGCACGTCGAGCCGCAGCCGCAGGGTGACCGACGGCCGTCCCAGGATCTCCACCGGCTCCTCGCGCCCCACCGGGAACTCGAAGCAGGCCGACTTCGCGTCCTCCTCCCGCTGGTCCGGCGGCAGGTCGGCGTCGTTGCCGAAGGGGAAGAACCGGCCCGCGTCCAGCCCGGTGTGCTGCGGGGAGGCCACCGCCACCGGCGCGCCCTGGAACACGTACGGGACGGGGATGACGGACGCCGACGGCCAGGACTTCTCGCCGACCCAGCGGCCCGGGAGCTCCTCGTACACCGTCGCGGGCGGGTGCGATTCGCTGATCCAGGTGCGCAACAGCGGCTCCTCCATCACCCCGTTGTCCGCGCCCTTCAGCCAGTGGTCCCACCAGCGCAGGGTCTCCTGCAGGAAGCCGATGGCCGGTCCCGGCGGCAGGCCGCGGTCCGGGTACTGGTGCGACCAGGGCCCGATCAGGCCCCGTACGCGGGCGGACGGCAGGTGTTCGACCAGCCGCAGCACGGTGTCCCGGTACGGGTCGTGCCAGCCGCCGACCGCGAGCACGGCCGCGCGGACGGCCGGGTAGTCCTCGCAGACGCTGCCGTGGCGCCAGTAGGCGTCGCGCGTCTGGTGGGAGAGCCAGGTGTGGACGAGCGGTTCCACCGCCTCCAGCCGGTCCAGCCACATCCGGCGCCAGTCGTCGCCGACGAACTGGGGGTCCGGGGGGCGGGAGGCGAAGGCCAGCAGGGTCGCCGCCCAGGCGTGCATGTCCACGGCGAGCACCGAGCCACCCATGTAGTGCACGTCGTTGTCGTACCGGTCGTCCGTCGAGCAGACGGTCACGACCGCCTTCAGCGGCTCCGGGGCCAGCGCGGCGATCTGGAGGGAGTTGAACCCGCCCCAGGAGATCCCGAAGATCCCCACCGACCCCGTGCACCACGGCTGCGCCGCCAGCCACTCCACCACCGCGACCCCGTCGGCCAGCTCGCGGGCGTCGTACTCGTCGCCCGGCCGGCCCCCGCTGCAGCCGTGCCCGCGCAGGTCCACCCGTACGGAGGCGTAGCCGTGCCCCGCGTACCAGGGGTGGCGCTGCTGGTCGCGCGGCGCGGTCCAGTCGGTGAGCCGGTACGGGAGGTACTCCAGCAGGGCCGGCACCGGCTCGTCCGTCACCGGGCGCCAGATCCGGGCGTACAGCTCGACACCGTCGGGAAGCGGGATCCGGACATCCTCGTGGGTGGTGCCGTACGGGAAGTCGGTACGGATGATCATCTGGTCTCAGCCGCCAATCGCCTCGGACGTACCCCTCGGGCCCTCGGGCCCGCGTCGCGCCGGTCGTCGTCCGTCCGGCGAGCCATCCGCCGGCGACGGGGACGAGGTGGACCATGGTCCAGTAGGCCGGCGGGACGGAGGCGGTGGCCGGTCGGCCTCCGGGTCCGCGGGCTCGTCCATATCGGTCGCTGTTCTGGGCAAAACGCATTCTCCGGTTGATTCGGCTTATCCAGAACATACCGGTGCTCATCGGGTAGTGCGCGGGTGGTGGCCGGGAAGGCGCTCTCGGTGATCGAAAACAGACCCGATACGCTGGCTTGAGTGATGGCAGCGACACATCGACAATCCATGTGATCGTCAGCGTGATCGTCAGCAGACAGGAGTACCCCTCGTGACCGTCGTCGGGCCGTTCGGACTGAGCGTGCGGGACCAGGCTCTTGAGACCGATGTCCAGGCCGGACTGGCCGCCGTCGAGGCGGGTCTGCTGGAAGCCACCAAGAGCGAAGTCCCCTTCATCACCGAGGCCGCACAGCACCTGGTCAGGGCCGGAGGCAAGCGGTTCCGGCCGCTGCTGGTGATGCTCGCCTCCCGTTTCGGTGATCCCTACGCGCCCGGCATCGTGCCGTCCGCCGTCGTGGTCGAGCTCACGCACCTCGCGACGCTCTACCACGACGACGTCATGGACGAGGCGGACGTCCGCCGCGGGGTGGAGAGCGCCAACGCCCGCTGGGGCAACTCGGTGGCCGTCCTGACGGGTGACTTCCTGTTCGCCCGCGCCTCGCACATCCTGGCCGACCTCGGGCCGGAGGCGGTACGCATCCAGGCCGAGGCCTTCGAGCGGCTGGTGACGGGCCAGATCCTGGAGACGGCCGGTCCGCGCGACGGCCGCGACCCCGTCGCCCACTACCTCGACGTCATCGCCGGCAAGACCGGCTCGCTGATCGCGGTCTCCGGCCGCTTCGGCGCGCTCATGTCCGGCGCCGACGAGTCGGTCGTCGACATCCTGACCCAGTACGGCGAGCGGCTCGGCACCGCCTTCCAGCTCGCCGACGACGTCCTCGACATCGCCTCCGACGCGCACGAGTCCGGCAAGACCCCGGGCACCGACCTGCGCGAGGGCATCCCGACGCTGCCCGTGCTGCGGCTGCGCGAGATGGCGGCCCAGGGCGGCGACCCGGCGGACCTGGAGCTCGTGCAGCTCCTGGACGGCGACCTGACGGACGACGCCCGCCACGCCGAGGTGCTCACCCGGCTGCGGGCGCACCCCGCCCTGGAGCGGGCCCGCCGCGACACCATCCAGTACGCCGAGGACGCGCGGGCCATGCTGGCCCCGCTGCCGGAGTGCTTCGCCAAGTCGGCACTCGAAGAGCTCTGCGACGCGGTGGTGCACCGCGCCGGCTGACGGCCACGCGTGTGGAACGGGCCCTTCCGCCCCGGCGACCCCTACGGGTCGGGGGAGGAGGGGCCTTTCCATGTCATCCCACGGGCGTACGCCGAGTTGCGTCCGGGGACTGACGCCCCGGGGCCGCTGATTTGGTCAGATGGAGTCATCAAACCCCACCAGATCGGGTGAGCGCGGCGACACGGTGGTCACCGCAGTCGACACAGAGGGCAGGGCACTGACATGGCACCGAACACCAAGACTTCCCGCAAGGCCGCCCGGTACGCCGTACCGGTAGCGGTGGCGGGCGTGGCCGCGGCGACCGTTGCGATGGTCCCGGCCTTCGCCAACGCCGGCGGGCCCGACCTGCCGAAGGTGACGGCGCAGCAGCTCATCGAGAAGGTAGCGGCCTCGGACGTGCAGCAGCTGTCCGGCACCGCCCGGATCACCACCGACCTCGGGCTGCCGAAGATCGCGAGCGGGATGCTCGGCGGCGGCGGCGTCGCGGGCGGCTCCGCCAACCCGGAGGACAAGGTCGCCCAGCTGGCGAACGGCAGCCACACCCTGCGCGTCGCGGCCGACGGCCCGGACCGCCAGCGGCTGACCTTCCTCGACGGCAAGGACGAGTACAGCCTCATCCACAACGGCGACGACGTGTGGGGCTACGACTCCAAGTCGAACGAGGTCTTCCACGAGAAGGACGGCGGGGCCGGCCAGGGCAAGGGCAAGGACGGCGGCAAGGAGCACAAGACCGGCGACCGCCTGGCCGCCTCCCCGCAGAAGCTGGCCGAGGAGATCCTGAAGGCCGCCGGCCCCACCACGGACGTCAGCGTGGGCGACACCGCGCAGGTGGCCGGGCGGGACGCCTACCAGCTGGTGCTGAAGCCCAAGCAGACCGGCTCCACGGTCGGCTCGGTCCAGATCGCGGTGGACGCCAAGAACGGCGTGCCGCTGCGGGTGCAGCTGCTGTCCGCCCAGGGCGGCAAGCCGATCGTGGACGCGGGCTTCACCAAGGTCGACTTCACCAAGCCGGCCGCGGACACCTTCTCCTTCACCGCGCCCAAGGGCGCCAAGCTGACCGAGGGCGTGGACGGCGCGGGCAAGGGCGGCGCGGACGAGCACTGGAAGGCGCTGGAGTCCTTCCCGGGCCTCGGCGGTCTGACCGGCGGCGCGGGCGACAAGGGCGACGTGAAGGTGCTCGGCGAGGGCTGGTCGACCATCGCCCGGATCGACTCGGGCATGAACCGGAACCTCAAGGACCTGGAGAACGACAAGAACACCCCGAAGGAGGCCAAGCAGTTCCTCGACTCCCTCGGGGACAAGGTCACCGGGAAGTTCGGTGAGGGCCGGGTCCTGTCGACCCGCCTGGTCAACGCCCTGATCACGGACGACGGCAAGGTCTACGTCGGCGCGGTCACCAAGGACGCGCTGGTCAAGGCGGCCGACGCCAACAAGTAGTCGGCAGCCGGACGGGCAGCCGCAAGGGTGGGCCGGGACTGTGTCCCTGCCCACCCTTGCGTCGTTCCCGCTCCGCGTACAGCACACCCGCTGTACGGTGTTGGACATGTCGAGACACGTCACCATCCGGCTGGACGAAGAGTTCCACGAACGCCTGAAGGCACGTGCGGCGGCACTGGGGACGACGGTCACCGCGCTGATCACCGAGGTCACGGAACGCGAACTCGACGAGGACCGGAAGAACTTCCTCTCCGGCATAGAGGAGTTCGCCGACCACTGGGGCTACTTCCAGCAGCGGTTCGGCAATTGAAGATCACCATGGAGTGGGCCTGGACGGCTCTGGCCCACCATCTCCCGTCCGATCCCGCCGTGTGGGATCCCTCCGGGGTGGCCGCCGCGGTCGCCCGGCACCAGAACGACCTCGTCCTCGTGCCCGAACAGCCCGCCCCGGACACCGCGTGGCGGGCCGCCGCGTTTTTGCACACCCTCGCGGTGTGCCCCGCGCTGGAATCCCCGATGAACGAGTTCTACGCGGCCGCCGCGACCCGCTCGTACCTGCGGGTGGCCGGGGCGAAGCAGCTGCCCTCGCCCGAGGAGCTCGGCGACCTGGTGGAGGCGGCCAAGCTGGGCCGCGCGGACATCGCGGCCGTGGCCGAGGAGCTGCGCGCCCGCATCCAGGGCCCGCTCCAGGCGTCCTCGCACGCTCGTGCCGAGGACGCCTGAGCCGGGAACCGGACCCAGCGGGACAGACGGCCTAGAAGGTGATCTTCCAGCTGTTGACGTAGCCGACGTCCTGCGCGGCCGTGTCCTTGACCCGGAGGTTCCAGACACCGTTGGCCACCTCGCTGGAGGCGTTGACGGTGTACGTCTGGACGAGGTTGTCGGCGCTGCCGCCACTGCGGTTGTGCAGGTTGTAGACGGTGCCGTCGGGGGCGACCAGGTCGACCACCAGGTCACCGCGGTAGGTGTGGACGATGTTCACGTCGACCTTGGTGGTCGCGGGCGCGTTGCCCGTCACACCGGAGACCGTGATCGGAGAGGACACGGCCGCCGCGGGGGAGTCCGGGATGTTCACGTCCGCCGTGTTCTCGAAGGACTGGCCCGGCGGGACCGGGGTGGCCGCCCCGAGCGTCCAGATCGCGTAGGCGACGGCGTCGGAGTTGCGGTCCAGGGCGGTGTCGTTGATGTTCGTCAGGCTGTCGCAGGAGGAGTGGTAGCAGCGGTCGAAGGCCTGACCGGAGGTGCCGCCCCACTTCTGCGCCTGCGCCGCCGTCTTGGTGTAGTCGGCGCCGGAGAACAGGCCGCCGACGGGGATGCCCGCGCTCTTGAAGGGGGCGTGGTCGGAGCGGCCGTCGCCCTCGGTCTCGATCTCCGTCGGGATGCCGAGACCCGCGTAGTAGTTCTTGAAGGTCTGCTCGATCGTCGGGTCGTCGTCGTAGACGAAGTAGCCCGGGTTCGGCGAGCCGATCATGTCGAAGTTCAGGTAGCCGGAGATCTTCGCCTTCTCGGCCGCCGGCAGGTTGTTGACGTAGTACTTCGAGCCGATCAGGCCCAGCTCCTCCGCGCCCCACCAGCCGAAGCGCAGGTGCTTGGTGGGCTGCAGACCGGCCCGGGAGACGGCGAGGGCCGTTTCCAGGACGGCCGCGCTGCCGGAGCCGTTGTCGTTGATGCCCGCCCCCGCGGTCACCGAGTCCAGGTGCGAACCGGCCATCAGGACCGAGTTCGGGTCGCCGCCCGGCCAGTCGGCGATCAGGTTGTAGCCGGTGGCGCCGCTGGAGGTGAAGGTCTGCAGGGTGGTCGTGAAGCCGGCCGCGTCGAGCTTGCCCTTCACGTAGTCGATCGAGGCCTTGTAGCCGGCCCTGCCGTGGGCGCGGTTGCCGCCGTTGCTGGCGGCGATGGTCGAGAGCTGCGACAGATGGGCCTTGACGTTGGCCAGCGGTATGTCGGGCGGTGTCGGCGCCGCGGCGACCGCCGTGGGGGCGGCGAGTGCGGCGGGGGCGGCGGAGGCGAACAGGCCGGCGACCGCGAACGCGGTCACGGCAGCTAGGCGCCGGGAGACGGACAGGCTCATGTGGGGGCTCCGGGATTCCGCGGGGATATGACGGAACGAGTGGCGATAGAGCAGGTGAGCGTTAGTGCGTCAGTGCGAGCCTGATGTTCAGCGAGAGTATGACTGTCCGTCAAGACCACAATTCGGTCAGGGCAGTTCGGAAAACGGACGATCCCCGGTACAGGTGGCCCGTACCGGGGATCGAGGGTGTGAAGGGTTTGCCGGCGCGAGCCCCGCGGGGCGCCGTGCCGCGTGCCTCTCGGGCGGCGCTACGCGGGCTCTCTGGCGGCGTTACGCGGGCTCGCGGGCCGGCGTCGCCAGGGCGGCCGGCGCCGCCGCCTCCAGCCTGACCCGGGACCGCCGCGCCGTACGCAGCGCGTCCCAGGTGAGGATCACGAGCGCGGCCCACACCAGGGAGAAGCCCGCCCAGCGCTCGGGCGGCATGGCCTCGTGGAAGTACAGGACGCCGAGCCCGAACTGGAAGACCGGGGCCATGTACTGGAGCAGCCCGAGGGTGGACAGCGGGACCCGGATCGCGGCCATCCCGAAGAACACCAGCGGGATCGCCGTGACCAGCCCGGTCGCGGCCAGCAGGAGCGAGTGGGTGACACCGTGCGAGGCGAAGGTGGACCGGCCCTGCGCGCCGAGCCACAGGACGTATCCCAGGGCGGGCAGGAACAGCACGGCCGTCTCGGCGGTCAGCGACTCCAGGCCGCCCATGTTGAGCTTCTTCTTGATCAGCCCGTACGTGGCGAAGGAGAAGGCGAGGATCAGCGAGATCCACGGCGGCCGCCCGTAGCCGATGGCGAGCACCAGCACGGCCGCGAAGCTGAGGCCGACCGCCACCCACTGCGCCCGGCGCAGCCGCTCACCGAGCACCAGCACGCCGATGGCGATGCTGACCAGGGGATTGATGAAGTAGCCGAGGCTCGCCTCGACGACGTGCTCGTTGTTGACGGCCCAGATGTACAGGCCCCAGTTCACACTGATCACCGCGGCGGCCAGCGCGGTCAGGCCGAGCTTGCGGGGCTGGCGGAGCAGCTCCCGTATCCAGCCCCAGCGGCGCAGCGCGAGCAGCGCCAGACCGACCACGGCCAGGGACCACACCATGCGGTGGGCGAGGATCTCGATCGCCCCGGAGGGCTTGAGGAGCGGCCAGAAGAGGGGGACCAGCCCCCACATCCCGTATGCGCCGAATCCGTAGAGCAAACCCGTGCGCTGCTCGTTCTCCGCCTTCACGGGGCCTCCTGTACGACTTCCAGCCAACTTCACGACGGTATCGCCGTACGGCTCAGATGTCATGCCCGTAATCGGGAGATACTCATGACATCTTTCGGGGCCCGTCGCCCCGGGGCCGCCCCGGGCCGCGCCGGACGCGCCGGAGCCCGGACCCTGGCGCAGGATCCGGGCTCCGTCGCGTGCGGGCGGTACGCGCTACCCGACGACGGTCCAGGTGTCGCTGCCGGCCAGCAGCGCCCCGAGGTCGCCCTTGCCGCTGCGGTCGATGGCCGCGTCGAGCTGGTCGGCCATGAGGGTGTCGTAGACGGGCCGCTCCACGCTGCGGAACACCCCGATCGGGGTGTGGTGCAGGGTGTCGGGGTCGGCCAAACGGGACAGCGCGAACGCGGTGGTGGCACTGGCGTTCTTCGCGTCGTGCACCAGGATCCGCGCCTCGTTTGCCGCGGTGACCTCGACCACCTCCAGGTCCCCGGTGGCCGGATTGCGTACGACACCCTTCGCGTCGTCCGCGCCGAAGCGGATCGGCTGCCCGTCCTCCAGCCGGATCACGGCTTCCAGGGCCTGGTCCTTGTCCTTGAGGACCTCGAAGGCGCCGTCGTTGAAGATGTTGCAGTTCTGGTAGATCTCCACGAGCGCCGTGCCCTGGTGGTCGGCCGCCTGGCGCAGTACCTCGGTGAGGTGCTTGCGGTCGGAGTCGACGGTCCGGGCGACGAAGGAGGCTTCGGCTCCGATCGCCAGCGACACCGGGTTGAAGGGCGCGTCCAGCGAGCCCATCGGCGTCGACTTGGTGATCTTGCCGACCTCGGAGGTGGGGGAGTACTGGCCCTTGGTCAGCCCGTAGATCCGGTTGTTGAAGAGCAGGATCTTCAGGTTGACGTTGCGGCGCAGGGCGTGGATGAGGTGGTTGCCGCCGATGGACAGCGCGTCGCCGTCGCCCGTGACCACCCAGACGGACAGGTCGCGGCGGGAGGTGGCGAGGCCGGTGGCGATGGCCGGGGCGCGGCCGTGGATCGAGTGCATCCCGTAGGTGTTCATGTAGTACGGGAAGCGGGAGGAGCAGCCGATGCCCGAGACGAAGACGATGTTCTCCTTCGCGAGGCCCAGCTCGGGCATGAAGCCCTGAACCGCGGCCAGCACGGCGTAGTCACCGCAACCCGGGCACCAGCGGACCTCCTGGTCCGACTTGAAGTCCTTCATCGACTGCTTGCTCTCGGCCTTCGGTACCAGCGAGAGCAGCGTCCGCGCCCCTTCGGTCACCTCAGTCATCGATGGCCTCCTTGAGAACCGTGGCGAGCTGCTCCGCCTTGAACGGCATTCCGTTGACCTGGTTGTACGACTGGGCGTCGACCAGGTATTTCGCCCGGATCAGGGTGGCGAGCTGCCCGAGGTTCATCTCCGGCACCACTACCTTCTCGTAACGCTCCAGGACCTCGCCGAGATTCCTGGGGAAGGGGTTGAGGTGGCGCAGGTGGGCCTGGGCGATGGGGAGTCCGGCGTTCCGCAGCCGGCGGACGGCCGCCGTGATGGGGCCGTAGGTGGAACCCCAGCCCAGGACCAGGGTGGTGGCGCCGTCCGGGTCGTCGACGTCGAGGTCGGGCACCCGGATGCCGTCGACCTTGGCCTGGCGGGTGCGGACCATGAGGTCGTGGTTGGCCGGGTCGTAGGAGATGTTGCCGGTGCCGTCCTGCTTCTCGATACCGCCGATGCGGTGTTCGAGACCGGGGGTGCCGGGGATGGCCCAGGGCCGGGCGAGGGTCTCCGGGTCCCGTTTGTACGGCCAGAACACCTCGGTGCCGTCGGAGAGGGTGTGGTTCGCACCGGTGGCGAACTTGACCTTCAGGTCGGGCAGGTCGGCGACCTCCGGGATCCGCCAGGGCTCGGATCCGTTGGCCAGGTAGCCGTCGGAGAGCAGGAAGACCGGGGTCCGGTAGGTGAGCGCGATCCGGGCGGCGTCGAGCGCGGCGTCGAAGCAGTCCGCGGGGGTCCGCGGCGCGACGATCGGCACGGGGGCCTCGCCGTTGCGGCCGAACATGGCCTGGAGGAGGTCCGCCTGCTCCGTCTTGGTCGGCAGTCCGGTGGAGGGGCCGCCGCGCTGGATGTCCACGATCAGCAGCGGAAGCTCCAGCGACACCGCGAGGCCGATCGTCTCCGATTTGAGTGCCACACCGGGCCCGGAGGTGGTGGTCACCCCGAGCGCGCCGCCGAAGGCCGCGCCGAGCGCCGCGCCGATGCCGGCGATCTCGTCCTCGGCCTGGAAGGTCCGCACGCCGAAGTTCTTGTGCTTCGACAGCTCGTGCAGGATGTCCGAGGCCGGGGTGATCGGGTAGGAGCCCAGGTAGAGGGGCAGATCGGCCTGCTGGCTCGCGGCGACGAGGCCGTAGGAGAGCGCCAGGTTCCCGGAGATGTTGCGGTAGGTGCCGGTGGGGAAGGCACGGGTGGCCGGGGCGACCTCGTAGGAGACCGCGAAGTCCTCGGTCGTCTCCCCGAAGTTCCAGCCGGCCCGGAAGGCGACGACGTTCGCCTCGGCGATCTCGGGCTTCTTCGCGAACTTCTGCCGCAGGAATTTCTCGGTGCCCTCGGTGGGCCGGTGGTACATCCACGACAGCAGGCCCAGCGCGAACATGTTCTTGCTGCGTTCGGCCTCCTTGCGGGAGAGGCCGAAGTCCTTCAGCGCCTCGACCGTCAGGGTGGTCAGCGGCACCGGGTGCAGGCTGTAGGCGTCGAGCGAGCCGTCCTCCAGCGGCGAGGTGGCGTAGCCGACCTTGGCCATGGGGCGCTTGGTGAATTCATCCGTGTTGATGATGATCTCCGCGCCGCGCGGCAGGTCCGCGATGTTCGCCTTCAGGGCCGCCGGGTTCATCGCCACCAGCACGTTCGGGGCGTCGCCCGGCGTGAGGATGTCGTGGTCGGCGAAGTGGAGCTGGAACGAGGAGACGCCCGGAAGGGTTCCGGCGGGTGCGCGGATCTCGGCGGGGAAGTTCGGCAGCGTCGACAGGTCGTTCCCGAAGGACGCCGTTTCCGAGGTGAAGCGGTCACCGGTGAGCTGCATACCGTCACCGGAGTCACCCGCGAATCGGATGATCACACGATCGAGGCGGCGCACTTCCTTGCCGCCCGGACTCTCCGGGGTGCGCTGTCCACCGACAACCGCACCCCCGGCCCCGTCGGCCTGCTCGGCTGGGCTGCTGACCTGGCTGGTCACTGAACTGGACCTCCTTCGAGGCGTGACCCCCCCGGGACCCACCCTACGACGGTAGGGATCAAGGCCCCCAGGAGTGGTCACATTCTGGACCGTAGGACCGCCCCTTGAGACGGCCCTGCCGGTATGCCATATCTGACAGAGTGTCAGTCGATCAAGATTTCAGATAGGTGAGAACGGCCAGTACTCGCCGGTGATCCCCGTCACTCGGCGAAAGGCCCAGCTTCATGAAGATGTTGCTGACGTGCTTTTCCACCGCTCCGTCGCTCACGACTAGCTGCTTCGCCACGGCGGAATTCGTCCGGCCCTCGGCCATCAGCCCGAGCACCTCGCGCTCGCGCGGGGTCAGGCCCGCCAGTACGTCCTGCTTCCGGCTGCGGCCGAGCAGCTGGGCGACGACCTCGGGGTCCAGGGCCGTACCGCCCCGGGCCACCCGCACCACCGCGTCCAGGAACTCCCGGACCTCGGCCACCCGGTCCTTGAGCAGATACCCCACCCCGGTGCTGGAACCGGCCAGCAGTTCGGTGGCGTACTGCTCCTCCACGTACTGGGACAGCACGAGCACGCCTATCCCGGGGTAGTCGCGGCGCAGCCGCACGGCCGCCCGTACACCCTCGTCCGTGTGGGTCGGCGGCATCCGCACGTCCGCCACCACCACATCCGGCAGCGCCCCCTCGGCCGCCAGGTCCGCCACCGTCTTGATCAGGGCCTCTGCGTCCCCGACGCCCGCCACGACGTCATGCCCCCGGTCGGTCAGCAACCGGGTCAGGCCCTCACGCAGCAGCACTGAATCCTCGGCGATGACCACCCGCACCCTGTCTTCCACGACTCAGCAGCTCCCGCGTCCACTCGTTCACGCACTACCTGACTCAGCCAAGCATCCCAGCCTTGAGTCCCGGTGAAGGCAGAGCCGCGACAACACGTGGTCGTACGGGGGGAGTTTTCGAGTACCGGAAGGTCGCATACCGCAAACGGGCACCGCGCGCGGCGGAAGTTGCGAAGGGCCGGGCCATCCGGCCCGGCCCTTCCGTCGGCAGCTCCGCCAGGCCGTCCTACGGGCGCCAGGGCAGCTCGGCGGTGACCGTCGTCCCGCCCCCGGCGGGGGAGTCGACGACCAGCACCCCGTCCACGGCGTCCAGCCGCTCGGTCAGCCCCGCCAGCCCCGTCCCCTCCCGCGGCCCGGCCCCGCCCCGGCCGTCGTCGGCGACCTGGATCAGCAGCCGCTCCCCGGACTTCCACACGTCCACCGAGGCCGCCCGGGCCAGCGCGTGCTTGCTGACGTTCTGCAGCAGCTCCGAGACCGTGAAGTACGCGATCCCCTCGATCGCCGCCGCGGGCCGGGCCGGCAGATCCACGGCCACCCGTACCGGCACCGCGCACCGCGAGGCCACCGAGGACAGCGCCGCGTCCAGCCCCCGGTCGGTCAGCACGGCCGGGTGGATCCCGCGGGCCAGGTCGCGCAGCTCCTGCAGGGCGATCTTCACCTCACCGTGCGCCTCGTCCACCATCCGGGCCGCGGCCTGCGGATCCTCGGTCAGTTTCTCCCTCGCCAGCCCCAGATCCATCGCCAGCGCCACCAGCCGGGCCTGCGCCCCGTCGTGCAGGTCCCGCTCGATGCGCCGCAGGTCGGCGGCGGCGGTGTCCACGACCACCCCGCGGTCGGACTCCAGCTCGCTGACCCGGGTGGCCAGGCTGGACGCCCCGAGCAGCCCGCCGACCATGACCCGGTCGACGGTGGTCAGGGCACGGATCACCCACGGGGTGGCGAGGGTGATCGCCAGCCCGATGAGGCTGGTGAGGACGATCATGACCGGTGAGTCGAGGTAGAAGGTGTACCCGTCGTTCTGGAAGAGCTGCAGACCGGGCTGGTCGGTGTAGGCCGGAAAGACCCAGAACCAGAGCGGGTACAGCAGGTACGCCCACCCGGACGCCCAGAGCACCAGGGACAGGCAGAAGGAGAACACCGCCCACGGGAAGTGGACGACCGAGTACAGCGCGTGGCGCCATGCGCTCCCGCTCTTGAGCAGCGCACCCATGGCGGCGAGCGGCCCGGCCTTCTTCGCCCGGATCGGCGCGGGGGCGGCGATCTCCGTCCCGAGCAGCGCCCGCACCCGGGCCCGCTCCAGGTGCCCGAAGCCGCGGCACATGGCGAGCACGCCGGCGAGGACCGGAACGCCGAGGAAGGTGACGAGCAGACCGGCGCCGAGGCTCACGCCGGTGATGGCGAGCGAGAAGTACAGCGTGCTCAGCGGCAGCCCGATCAGCAGGTACCCGAACTCCCGCCAGGTCCGCCCCTCGACCGGAGCCCGCAACACCGCGCCGATCCCGCTACCTGTGCCTCTGCCGTTGCCCATGATCCCGACCCACCCTTCCGGTCCTCCGCTGCACCCCCCACCCTGCCGCCCCCCGACCCCCGACAACCATGCAGCGGGTCGGCATCTCCACCGGGGGGTTAACCCCACCCCCTCAGCCCGAATCCAGCCTCGCCGGCGCCCGAGGCGCCCCGCCGCCAATCCAGCCCCGCCGGAGTTTGAGGCGTGAGGCGCACGGCGGAGGCCTGGGAAACGGCGGCGCAGCGGAATCCGTACGGGACCCGGCCCATGCCCGCAGCCCCGTCGGCGAGGCGCACGGCGGAGGCCTGGGAAACGGCGGCGCAGCGGAATCCGTACGGGACCCGGCCCGTCCCCGCAGCCCCGCCGGCGAGTCGCACGGCGGAGCCCTGGGAAACGGCGGCGAGCCGGACACGCGAGCGGGACCCCCGCCCACCCCGGACGGGAGTCCCGCTCACCAGCAACAACAGGGGCCCGGGGGCCCACGGGCCCAGGGGCCCGGGGGCCTACCCCCGGTCCCGCCACGGCAGCTCGGCCGTGACCACGGTCCCCACCCCCACGGGCGAGTCCACCACCAGCACCCCATCCACCGCGCCCAACCGCTCCGCGAGCCCCGCCAGCCCACTCCCCCCGGAGGGACTCGCCCCGCCCCGCCCGTCGTCCGACACCCGGATCATCAGCCTCGTCCCCGCCCGCCACACCTCCACCGTCGCGCCCCGCGCCCCCGGCCCCGCGTGCTTGCTCACGTTCTGCAGCAGCTCGGACACCACGAAGTACGCGATCCCCTCGATCGCCTCCGCCGGCCGCGCCCCCGGCAGATCCGCCGGCAGATCCACCGCCACCTTCACCGGCACCACACACCGCGCCGCCACCGACGACAGCGCCGCGTCCAGCCCCCGGTCCGTCAGCACCGCCGGGTGGATCCCCCGTGCGAGGTCCCGCAGCTCCTGGAGGGCCAGCTTCACCTCCCCGTGCGCCTCGTCGACCATCGCCGCCGCGCCCTCCGGGTCCTCCAGCAGCTTCTCCTTCGCCAGGCCCAGCCCCATCGCCAGCGCCACCAGCCGGGCCTGCGCTCCGTCGTGCAGGTCCCGTTCGATGCGCCGCAGGTCCGCCGCCGCCGTGTCGACCACGACTCCCCGGTCGGATTCCAGCTCCGCGATCCGCCGCTCCAGGTCGTCGGACGGCGACAGCAGCCCCCGTACCATCGCCCGGTCCACGTTCGCCATCAGCCGCACCAGATAAGGCAGCACCGGCCACAGCACGAACAGGCCGGTCAGCGCTACCGTGAAGGTGAGTACTCCCCACGGCAACCGGATCAGCTGGTACAGCACCGTCCGCCAGCCGACCGGGTCCTTGATGCTCGTCCACAGCCAGGGGAAGAATCCGCCGGACCGCTTCGGACCGGGGATCGGGGTCGGCTCGTCCACCCGTACGCCCAGCAGCCCGCGGGCGCGTGCCCGGTCCAGCCGTCCCAATTGCCGAGACAGATACAGACCGCACGCGAGCAGGGGAATTCCGACCGCGGTCACGGAAAGACCGCCGGCCGTGGAAACCATGACAACCGCGTAAACAAAACCGACGATCGCCAACGGCAGGTTGCTCACCAGATAGGCGATCTCCTTCCACGTCACGGCGCTGAAGACGGCGCGTACGGGGGGAGGCCGATCGTTGTCGGGTATGGCATGGCTCAGGGTCATGCGCCACACCCTGTCAAGTACGACCCGCTGATGCCATGGGGTGGCCGGGGTGCTGTGAACGGGGGATAACCCCACCCCGTGTGAGGCAGGCCCTAGACTCCCGTCCGTACCAGATCGTCGACAGTGACCGAGGAGCGAGGAACGGACGTGCCTGAACCAACGGTATCGACCGTAACCGTGCTCGCGGCGGACTACTTCCGGAGTTATTCGGTCGTCGGTCTCCTGGCCGCCCTCGGTGTGCTTTTCGTGGCCGTCGCCTTCGGCGCGGGCCGCCTGCTGCGGCCCGTCGTCCCGACCCCCGAGAAGCTGCTGACCTACGAATGCGGTGTGGACCCGGTCGGCGAGGGCTGGGCGCACACCCAGGTCCGCTACTACGTCTACGCGTTCCTCTACGTCATCTTCGCCGTCGACTCGATCTTCCTGTTCCCGTGGGCGACGGTGTTCGCCGCCGCCGGTTACGGCGCCACGACCCTGGTCGAGATGTTCATCTTCCTGGGCTTCCTGGCCGTCGGCCTGCTCTATGCGTACAAGAAGGGCGTCCTCGAATGGACGTGACACCGGCTGTGACGCCGACCGAGGGCGTGCTGCTCCCGGAGCCCAAGCGCCTCGGAGTCCTCTCCCGCCTGGCCCCGGAACCGATGAAGGTGGTCCTGAACTGGGGCCGCCGGTACAGCCTGTGGGTCTTCAACTTCGGCCTGGCCTGCTGCGCGATCGAGTTCATCGCCGCGTCCATGGCCCGGCACGACTTCATCCGGCTCGGTGTGATCCCCTTCGCGCCGGGTCCGCGCCAGGCCGACCTGATGATCGTCTCGGGCACGGTCACGGACAAGATGGCCCCCGCGGTGAAGCGGCTCTACGAGCAGATGCCGGAGCCGAAGTACGTCATCTCCTTCGGCGCCTGCTCCAACTGCGGCGGCCCCTACTGGGACTCGTACTCGGTGACGAAGGGCGTCGACCAGATCATCCCGGTCGACGTCTACGTGCCGGGCTGCCCGCCGCGCCCCGAAGCCCTCCTCCAGGGCATCCTCAAGCTCCAGGAGAAGATCGCCCGCGAGTCGCTGGCCGAGCGCTACGCGGCCTGGCCGTCCGTGTCCCAGCTGACGAGCGGCCTGGTCACGCCCCCGCCGGCACCCGCGCAGGGGGCCGGCGCGTGAACCTCTACGACTCCCTTCCCGACGCGGCGCCGACGGTCTTCGGGGCCGAGGCCGTCGGCGAGTTCTCGTACGACGTCCTCACCGTGGACGTGCCCGTCGGCAGCTGGATCTCCGCCCTCGAAATCGCCCGGGACAAGCTGGGCTGCACGTACTTCGACTGGCTGAGCGCGGTGGACGAGCCCGGCACCGGCTTCCGGATCTGCGCGCACGTCGCGTCGCTGGAGAACCACCGGGTGCGCCGGCTGCTGCTGCGCACGACCGTCCCGCACAGCGCCGCCTCCCTGCCGTCCGCGGTCGCCGTCTACGCGGGGGCGGAATGGCACGAGCGCGAGACGTTCGAGATGTTCGGGGTGACCTTCACCGACCACCCGCACCTCGTTCCCCTGCTCCTGCCGGAGAACTTCGAGGGCCACCCGCTGCGCAAGGACTTCGTCCTGGCCGCGCGCGTCGCCAAGGCCTGGCCCGGCGCCAAGGAGCCCGGCGAGGCGCACGACCCGGGCGCGCCCAAGCGCCGCCAGATGCTTCCGCCGGGCGTACCGGACCCCAACGACTGGGGCCCCATGAAGGGCCAGCTCCCGCCGGCCCCGTCCCGTCCGGCCCGCACCCCGCGTGCCGCCGGCGCGGCGGGCGCCGCCGCTCGCACCCCGCGCGAGGGCGCCCCGGTCCGCCGCACCCGCTCGGTCACCGAGGGCTCGGCCACCCAGCCCCCGGCGGACGCGGCCACCGAGGCGACTGCGGAAACCACCCCCCGCCCGCCGCGCCGCACCCGCTCGGTATCGGAAGGCTCGGCGAGCCAGTCCGCCCCGGCGGACGCGGCCACCGAGGCGACTGCGGAAACCACCCCCCGCCCGCCCCGCCGCACCCGCTCGGTCGCCGACGGCTCGGCGAGTCAGACGCCGGCTCCGGCCCCGGCTCCGGCTCCGGAGGAAGCCGCCGGGGGCGCCGCCCCGGACGCAGGTGAGGCTGCGGGTGCGCCCCGCCGCCCGGCACCGCGCAGCTCGGACGCCCCCTGGCACGACCCGAAGCCCGCTTTCGAAGAACCGGCTCCCGGGCCGGTTCCGAAGGCAGAGCCGGGGACCGGACCCGAGCCGGAGCCCAAGGCCGACCCGAAGGCCGACCCGAAGGCCGACCCGAAAACCGGGCCCGCCGCCGGCGACGGGACCCGCCCCACCACCGACCCCACCACCGACCCCGACAACGGAGGCGACGCGTGAACGACGTCCTCGACGTCGCCCTGCGGCTGATCGTCGTCTTCGCCGTCTTCCTCGTGCTCCCGCTCGTCGTCGGGCAGACCGAGCACAAGGTGATGGCCCACATGCAGGGCCGCCTCGGCCCCATGTACGCCGGCGGCTTCCACGGCTGGGCCCAGCTCGTCGCCGACGGCGTGAAGTTTGCACAGAAGGAAGACATCGTCCCGGCCAACGCCGACCGCCGGATCTTCCAGCTCGCCCCCGCCGTCGCCCTGCTGCCGTACCTCCTCGTCCTCCTGGTCATTCCCATCGGCCCCGGCGAGGGCGCCGTCGGCCAGGTCATCGACGCGGGCCTGTTCTTCGCGCTCGCCGTCATGGGTGTCGGAGTCCTCGGCTCCCTGATGGCCGGCTGGGCCTCCGCGAACAAGTTCTCCCTGCTCGGCGGCCTGCGCACCGCCGCCCAGCTGCTCGCCTACGAGCTCCCGATGCTGCTCGCCGCCGCCTCCGTCGCCATGGCGGCCGGTACGGTCTCCCTCTCCGGGATCGTCGAGGCCTTCGAGTGGTGGTGGCTGCCCTGGCAGATCGTCGGCGCACTCGTCTTCTTCGTCGCCGGCCTCGCCGAACTGCAGCGGCCCCCCTTCGACATGCCCGTCGCCGACTCCGAGATCATCTTCGGCGCGTACACCGAGTACACGGGCCTGCGCTTCGCCCTGTTCCTCCTCGCCGAGTACGCCGGCATCGTCGTCCTCTGCGCCCTGACCACCGTCCTCTTCCTCGGCGGCTGGCACGGTCCCTTCGGCGACGACCTCGGCTGGGTCTGGACCCTGCTCAAGATCGCGATCCTCGCCTTCGTCGTGATCTGGCTCCGCGTGAGCTACCCGCGCCTGCGCGAGGACCAGCTCCAGAAGCTCGCCTGGACCACACTCATCCCGCTCGCGCTCGCCCAGATCGCGCTCACCGGCATCGTGAAGGTGGCGATCCAGTAATGCCCATCCCCGGATCCGGCCTGGCCAAGGGCCTGGCCGTCACGCTGCGCACGATGACGAAGCGCTCGCACACGGCCCAGTACCCCGAGGTTCAGCCCGAACTGCCGCCCCGCTCCCGCGGGGTCATCGGTCTGTTCGAGGAGAACTGCACCGTCTGCATGCTCTGCGCCCGTGAGTGCCCCGACTGGTGCATCTACATCGACTCCCACAAGGAGACGGTCCCGGCGTCCACGCCCGGTGGCCGCGAGCGCAGCCGCAACGTCCTCGACCGCTTCGCCATCGACTTCTCCCTCTGCATGTACTGCGGGATCTGCATCGAGGTGTGCCCCTTCGACGCCCTCTTCTGGTCGCCGGAGTTCGAGTACGCGGAGACCGACATCCACGAGCTGACCCACGAGCGCGACAAGCTTCGCGAGTGGATGTGGACCGTCCCGGCGCCGCCCGCGCTGGACCCGGCCGCCGAGGAGCCCAAGGAGATCGCCGCTGCCCGCAAGGCGGTGGAGAAGGCCGAAGCCGCTGCCGCCGCCGCGGCAGCCGCCGCCGAAGCCGCCGCCCAGGCGGCCGAGACCGAACCGCCGACCGACCCGACCCCGGAGGGAGACGCGTGAGCCCCGCCGCCACCTTGGCCGCAGCCGCCACCGCCACCACCACCGGGCCCGGCTTCCTCTCCCCGACCGGCGTCGAGATCGCCTTCGTCCTCGTCGGACTCGCCACTCTCGGCGCGGCCCTCGTCACGGTCACCACCAAGCAGCTGGTGCACGCCGCCCTGTGGCTGGTCGTCGCGCTCGGCGGCATCGCCGTCGAGTACCTGCTGCTGACCGCCGAGTTCATCGCCTGGGTCCAGGTCCTCATCTACCTCGGTTCCGTGGTCGTCCTCCTCCTCTTCGGACTGATGCTCACCAAGGCCCCCATCGGCCGCTCCCCGGACGCGGACTCCGGCAACCGCTGGATCGCACTCGGCGTCGCCGTCGTCGCGGCCGTGTCGCTGGTCTGGGTGGTCGTCGACGCCTTCCGCACCACCTGGATCGACCTCGACGGACCGGTCCAGGGCTCCACCAAGGTCTCCGGCGAGATCCTCTTCCAGCACTGGGTGCTGCCGTTCGAGGCGCTCTCCGTTCTCCTCCTCGCAGCCCTGATCGGGGCCATCGTGCTGTCCCGCAGGAACGACCCCGCCGACCCCGCCGACGCCGCCACCCCGGCCGGCCCCGGCGAGAAGAAGGGCCGGCGCTGATGCACCTCGCCTACCCCGCCGTACTCGCGGCGCTCCTCTTCTGCACGGGCCTGTACGGCGTACTCGCCCGCCGCAACGCCATCCTGGTCCTGATGTCCGTCGAGCTGATGCTCAACGCCGTCAACCTCAACCTGGTGGCCTTCGACGTCTGGCTGCGCGACGCCCTGCACGCCGGCCAGGCCCTCACCCTCTTCACCATCGCGATCGCCGCCGCCGAGATCGGCATCGGCCTCGCGATCGTGCTGATGGTGTACCGCAACCGGGGCACCTCCGACGTCGACCGGCTGCGCGACACCGCCGAGGGCCACGAGCCCGCCGCGAACAACCAGAGCGAGGTCACCGCGTGAGCACCACGACCCTCGCCGTCCTCGTCCCGCTGCTCCCCTTCCTGGGCGCGGTGGCGGGACTGCTCCTCGGCCGCAGCGCCCCCGGGTTCGTCCGGCCGCTCGCGATCCTGCCCACGCTCGGCGCCGCCGTACTGGCCGTACTCGTCGCCGTCCGCCAGGGCGGCGGCGAGACGATCAGTGCCGCGACCGAGCTGACCCCGACCGGCTCGGTGCCGATCGACCTCTCGCTCTACATCGACGGCTTCGCCGCCCTGGCCGCCGTCCTGGTCGGGGTGGTCGCCACCTGCGTACAGGTCTACTCGACGGCGTACCTCCGTGAGGACCCGCGCTACCCGTCGTATGCCGCTCTCGTCTCACTGTTCACCTCCGCCATGCTGCTCGTCGTCTACTCCGGCGACCTGATGGTGCTGCTGGTCGGCTGGGAGGTCATGGGCATCTGCTCGTACTTCCTGGTCGGCCACTACTGGGAGACCGAAGCGGCCCGTTCCGCCTCCCTGAAGGCCTTCCTCGTCACCAAACTCGGCGACGTCCCCTTCCTGATCGGCCTGTTCGCGCTCGCCTCCGACGCCGATTCGTTCGAGATCCCGAAGATCCTGGGCACCGTCGCCGCGGGCGGACTCGACCACCCGACCCTGATCGCGCTGCTCCTGCTCGCCGGTGTCGCGGGCAAGTCCGCGCAGTTCCCCCTGCACACCTGGCTCCCCGACGCCATGGCGGGCCCCACCCCGGTCTCGGCGCTGATCCACGCCGCGACGATGGTCGCCGCCGGTGTCTACTTCATCGCCCGCCTCCTGCCCGTCTTCGCGGCCTCCCAGGCCGCGCTGGTGGTCATGGCCGTGATGGCGGCCGTCACGATGGTCGGCTCCGGCCTGGCCGCCATCGCCCAGGACGACATCAAGCGGGTGCTCGCCTACTCCACGATCGGTCAGCTCGGCTACATGGTCGGAGCCCTGGCCGTCGGTGACCGTGGCGCCGCCGTGTTCCACCTCCTGTCCCACGGCGCCTTCAAGGCGCTCCTCTTCCTCGGCGCAGGCGTGATCATCCACGCCGCCGGTACGAACTCCCTGGGCGTCATGTCCCGGATGGGCGGCCTGGCCAAGCGCATCCCCGACGCCTTCTGGACGATGACGATCGCGTTGCTCGCGCTCGCCGCGGTCCCGCCCTTCGCCGGCTTCTTCTCCAAGGAAGCCGTCCTCGTCGCCGCCGAGCACACCGCGACCGGCCACTCGGAGTTCGCGCCCAGCGCCGCCGGCTGGCTGGTGCTCGTCGCCGGTCTGCTGACCGCCCTGCTCACCGCCGCCTACGCCACCCGGCTGTGGCTGATGGCCTTCCGCGGCCGGGGCGCTGCCGCCCCCGACCACGGCAAGGAGCCCCTCGCCATGACCGGCGTGCTGTGGCTGCTGGCGATCCCGTCGATCGGCTTCGGCCTCGCGGCCGGCCCCATCTCCGACTGGTTCGACGGCGGAGAACTCACCCCGACCCTGGTCACCTCGGTCCTCGGCACGGGCGCCGCGGCCATCGGCGCGATGCTCACCTACGCCCTCTGGCAGCGTGCCTCGGCCAAGGCCGTCCTCGCGACCGCCGCCGGCACCGGAGACGGCGCCGCAGCCGGAGTGCCCGCCGCCGCGGTCACCGCCGCCGAATCCGCCGCCTCCGTCACGGCCGCCGAATCCGCCGCGGAAGCCCCCGAGGTGGCCGAGGTGACCCACGATCACCCCGCCGTCCCGGCCGGCCCCGCCGCCGACCCCGGCAAGGCGTTCCTCGGACCGCTGCACCGCCACGCGGCCGTCGGCTTCCACCTCGACGCCGTCTACGACCGGCTGTTCGTCCGGCCCGTCCAGGCCGCCGCGAGCCTCGTCCGCTTCCTCGACCGCGAGGTCGTGGACACGTACGTCCGCGGCGCGGGCACCGGCACCCAGCTGCTCGGCAGCCTCGTGCGCCGTGCCCAGACCGGCAACGTGCAGAGCTACCTGAGCGCCCTGCTCGCCGGCGCCGTGGTCCTGGCGATCGCCACCGCCGTCCTCGCCAACGTCAACGCCGGATCGTGAGCCGTGAGTCAGCCGTGATTGATATCAGCCCGTCCGTGATGCAGTTCCTTCTGGCGTTCATCGTGGCCGCACCGCTCCTCGGCTCCGCCGCGGCGCTCCTGCCGGCCCCGCCCGGCCTCAAGGGCAAGAGCCCCGAACAGGCCGTGCTCCGCCACGGCGTGACCGTGACCGGCGTGATCCTCGCCGCGGCCATCGCCCTCACCCTGGGCTTCGACCACGACGCCCCGTCCCGCATCCAGGCGACGACGGACATCAGCTGGATCCAGGCGCTGAACGTCCGGATCCACCTCGGCGTCGACGGCATCTCGCTCCCCCTCCTCCTGATGACCGCGCTGCTGTTCTTCCTCTGCGCGCTCTACAGCTACTTCAAGCTCCCCGCAGGCCCCTCCCCGAAGGCCTTCGTCGCGCTGCTCCTCGTCCTGGAGTCCGGCACCCTCGCGACCTTCGCCGTCCTCGACCTGCTGCTCTTCTTCCTCGCCTTCGAGATGGTCCTCATCCCGATGTACTTCCTCATCGCCCGCTGGGGCGGTGCTCAGCGGCAGGCCTCCGCCTGGAAGTTCATCCTCTACACGCTCCTCGGCTCCGTCGTCATGCTGCTCGGTCTGCTCCTGATCGGACTGAACAGCGGCACTTTCGACATGGTGACACTGGCCTCTGACAATGGCCGCGAACTGTCCCACACCACCCAGCTCCTGGCCGTTCTCGCCATCGGCCTCGGCCTCGCCGTGAAGACCCCGATGTGGCCGCTGCACAGCTGGCTTCCGGACGCCCACACCGCCGCGCCCACCGTCGGATCCGTCCTGCTGGCCGGCGTCCTGCTCAAGATGGGCACGTACGGCTTCGTCCGCATCCTGCTCCCCATCACCCCCGACGGCATGGCCACCTTCGCCCCCTACCTGGGCGCCTTCGCCGCCGTCGGCATCGTCTACGGATCGCTCGCCTGCCTCGCGCTGGCCCGCAAGGGGAACAAGGGCGACCTCAAGCGCCTCATCGCCTACTCCTCCGTCGGCCACATGGGCTTCGTCCTCCTCGGCATCGCGAGCATGACCCCCACCGGCGTCAACGGCGCGCTCTTCGCCAACATCGCCCACGGCCTGATCACCGGCCTCCTCTTCTTCCTGGTCGGCGCCCTCAAGGACCGCTACGGCACCGCCGACCTCGACACCCTCGCCGGAGCCACCGGCGCCGCCCTCTACGGCCGCGCCCCCCGCTTCGGCGCGCTCCTCGCGTTCGCCGCCGTCGCCTCCCTGGGCCTGCCGGGCCTGGCCGGCTTCTGGGGCGAGATGCTGGCCCTCTTCGGCGCCTTCGACCCCGCCGAGGGCCTCTCCCGCCCCGCGTTCCTCACGTACGTGGCCGTCGGCGCGTTCGGCACCCTGCTCACCGCCGCCTACCTGCTGATCGTCGTACGGCGCGTCTGCATGGGAGACCCGAAAGCCGGTCCCGAGCTCGCCGTCGCGGACGTCCAGCACTACGAGTTCGCCGCCTGGACCCCGCTCGTCGCCCTCACCGTCCTCGCCGGCCTGTGGCCCGCGGTCCTCCTCGGCCTCACCGACCCGGCCGTCCAGAAGCTCCTCGCAGGAGGCAATTCATGACGGCCATGACGGCCCTGACGGTCCTCTCCGCCGAGGCCCCGAACCTGGTCCAGTCCGTCGACTGGCTCGCCATCGCACCCGTGGTGATCACCGCCGCCGTCGGCCTGGTCGTCCTCGTCGCCGACCTGTTCCTCGCCGAGCGCCACAAACCGGTCCTCGGCTGGATCTCGGTCGCCGGCCTCGCCGCCGCGACCGCCACCCTGCTGCCCCTGCGCGCCGGTGACCGCGCCACCTTCTGCCTCACCGGCGACCCGGCGGCCTGCAGCTACGTCGCCGACCGCTTCACCCTCGTCATCCAGTTCCTGGTGCTGGCCGGCGCCCTGGTCACCGCCCTGGTGTCGGTCACCGCCGTCCGCGACACCCGCATGCCGGCCGGTGAGTACTGGTTCCTGCTGCTCTCCTCCGCCGCCGGCGCGGCCCTGCTGCCCGCCTCCCGCGACCTCGCCACCCTGATCGTCGCGCTCGAAGTCGCCTCGCTGCCCGCCTTCGCCCTCGTCGGCATGCGCCGCGGCGACCGGCTCTCCTCCGAGGCCGCCCTGAAGTTCTTCCTGTCCTCCGTCACCGCCACCGCCGTGTCGCTGATGGGCGTCAGCTTCGTCTACGCCGCCACCGGCTCCCTGCACCTCACCCAGGTCGCCGGCCGCCTCGAAGACGTCCCCGGACAGCTCGACACGCTCGCCGTGGCCGGTGTCGCGCTCACCCTCGTCGGCTTCGCCTTCAAGACCGCGGCCGTCCCCTTCCACTTCTGGGTCCCCGACACCTACGTCGGCGCCCCCCTGCCCATCGCCGGCTACCTCTCGGTGATCGGCAAGGCCGTCGGCTTCACCGGCCTCATCCTCGTCACGGTGATCGCCTTCCCGGCGTACTCCGACATCTGGGGCCCGGCCCTGGCCGTCCTCGCCGCACTCACCATGACCCTGGGCAACGCCGCCGCCCTGCGGCAGTCCCCGGACCGCCCGAACAGTGCCGTACGGCTGCTCGCCTGGTCCTCGGTCGGCCAGGCCGGATACCTGCTGGTCCCGATCGCCGCGGCCGCGTACTCCGGGCGCGACCAGATCGGCTCCACCGTCGCCTACGCCCTCATGTACGCCGCCGTGAACCTCGGCGCCTTCGCCGTGGCCGCCCTGGTCGCCCGGACCAAGCCGCTCCACCGGATCAGCGACTACCGCGGGCTCTACGCCGAGCGCCCGCTGGCCGCCCTCTCCCTGGGCTTCTTCCTGCTCTGCCTGGCGGGCCTGCCCCCGGGCATCATCGGGCTCTTCGCCAAGGTCACCGTCTTCCGGTCCGCGGTCGACGCGGGCCTGGGCTGGCTGGCCGTGGTCATGGCGATCAACGTCGTCATCGCCCTGTACTACTACCTGCGCTGGACGGCCCTGCTCTTCCGCACCCCCGAGGGCGCACAGACCCGTACGCGCGCCCCCTGGCCGGTGGCGGCGGCCATCGTCGTCACCGCGATCACGGCGGTCGTCGTCTCGGCCGCCCCGGAACTCATCCTGCGCGTCACCTCGGGCAGCCTCTTCGCGCAGTAACCGGGCGCGTGCGACCCGTACGGAGTAACGCCCGCCGCAGCCCCGCCGCCCCTCGGGAAGGGGCGGCAGCGGGCGGCCGCCCTGCCACGCCCTGGGAACCTGACGCCCTCACCTCGCGTTGACCAGAAAGGGAGGGTCCACTGGACCGTAGACCCTCAAATCCATGACGGGCTCCCCTGCCGCACCACTTGGAGGGCGTACCGTGCACCGCCGGCACAACGGGCTGAAGACCGCCGTACTCCTCGGCGGGCTGTCCGCACTCATCATCCTCATCGGAAGCTTCTTCGGACGGGGCGGCCTGATCATCGCCGTCCTCGTCGCCCTCGGGACGAACGCCTACGCGTACTGGAACAGCGACAAGCTGGCTCTACGCGCGATGCGCGCCCGCCCCGTGAGCGAGTTCGAGGCTCCCCAGCTCTACCGCATGGTGCGCGAGCTCTCCACGTCCGCGCGCCAGCCCATGCCACGCCTGTACATCTCACCCACCGAGGCCCCCAACGCCTTCGCCACCGGCCGCAACCCGCGCAACGCCGCGGTCTGCTGCACCGAGGGCATCCTGCGCATCCTCGACGAGCGCGAGTTGCGCGGGGTCATCGGCCACGAGCTCAGCCACGTCTACAACCGCGACATTCTGATCTCCTCGGTGGCCGGCGCCCTCGCCTCGGTGATCATGTTCCTGGTCAACTTCGCCTGGCTGATCCCGATCGGCCGGTCGAACGACGACGAGGGCCCCGGGCTCCTCGGCATGCTGCTGATCATGATCCTGGGGCCCCTGGCCGCCTCCGTGATCCAGCTGGCCATCAGCCGCTCGCGTGAGTACGAGGCCGACGCCTCGGGCGCCCAGCTCACCGGGGACCCGCTCGCCCTGGCCAGCGCCCTGCGCAAGCTCGACGCGGGCACCAAACAGCTCCCGCTGCCCCCGGAACCCCGGCTGGAGGCGGCGAGCCACATGATGATCGCCAACCCGTTCCGTCCGGGTGCGGGCCTTTCTAAGATGTTCTCCACACACCCTCCGATGGCCGAGCGCATCGCCCGGCTCGAACAGATGGCAGGCCGCCGCCAATGAAGACAATCCTCAACATCATTTGGCTCATCCTCAGCGGCATCTGGCTGTTCCTGGGCTACCTCCTCGCGGGCGTGCTGCTCTGCATCACCATCATCGGCATCCCGTTCGGCATCGCCGCCTTCCGCATCGCCGTCTACGCCCTCTGGCCCTTCGGCTACACCACGGTCGAGCGCCACGACGCGGGCGCCCCGTCCTGCATCGGCAACGTCCTGTGGCTGGTCCTGGCGGGCTGGTGGCTGGCCCTCGGCCACATCGTCACGGGCATCGCCCTCTGCGTCACGATCATCGGCATCCCGTTCGGCATCGCCAACTTCAAGATGGTCCCGCTCTCCCTGCTCCCGCTGGGCCGCGAGATCGTCCCGACGGACGCGCCGTTCGCCTCGCGCTGACGCAGCCGCCGGCGTCGTGGACGCCGACGGACACCCCGCCCGCAAGCCGACCGGATCGGCCTGCGGGCGGAGTTGTCCACAGGCCCGGGCGGCTGTCGGTGGGGTGCGTCACCATGAAGGCATGAACGAGACCGAGCAGTTGCTGGAGCAAGTCACGGACCGCGTGCGCAACTCCGCACGCAGGTACGAGCGGCACGGAAGGACCCTGCCAGGGCCGCTGGACGCCGGGGCGATCACCCGCGCCGAAGTCATACTCGGCTTCACCCTGCCGCCCCTGCTCGCCTCGCTCTACACGCGTCGGCGACGGCGGATTCGGCCCCGGTCAGGGGCTGCTGCCGCTGCGTCAGGCAGTCCTCGCGTACGGGGAACGACGGTCCTCCGGGTGGCGCTGGCCCGAAGGCGTACTGCCCGTGGCCGACTTCGGCTGCGGAATGGACGCCTGCGTGGACTGCCGGTCCGACACCGCCCAGGTCCTGCTGTTCGACCCGAATCCGGGGGAGCCCGAGCTCGCCTGGTACATCGACGCCCCGAGCCTGGCCGACTGGCTGCGCGGCTGGCTCGACGGCACGGCCTGGTACTGCGACGAGTCGCCGGCGGGGGAGGAGTACGACCTGGAGCCGACACCCTGGGACGGATTCAGATCCCGGATCTGAGACGCCCCCGCACCCCGTAGACCAGTACGCCCACCGCCAGCACCGCCGCCCCCCAGGCCACCGACGGGAGGGGCAGCGCACACGCCAGCACCACACAGCCGGACAGTCCGGCCACTGCCACGGCCCGATCCTTGACAGCTGAATCGAGAGTCCACGCGGAGACGTTCGCGATCGCGTAATAGGCGAGCACTCCGAAGGAGGAGAAACCGATCGCGCCCCGCAGATCGGCGGTGGCCGCCAGCACCGCCACGACCGCACCCACTGCCAGCTCCGCATGGTGCGGCACCTGATGCCGGGGATGTACGGCCGCCAGCGCGCGCGGCAGATGGCCGTCCCGGGCCATCGCCAGGACGGTCCGCGAAACCCCGAGCACGAGCGCCAGCAACGAGCCCAGCGCGGCCAGGGCCGCGCCCACCCGGACCACCGGGGCCAGTCCGGGCCGCCCGGCCGCCCGCACCGCGTCGGCCAGCGGGGCCGGCGACTGCGCCAGCCCTTCCGCGCCCAGCACCGACAGCACCGCCACCGCCACCGCGGCGTACACCAGCAGCGCGATCCCCAGCGCGATCGGCACCGCCCGCGGGATCGTCCGCTGCGGGTCGCGCACCTCCTCGCCCAGGGTGGTGATCCGGGCGTAGCCCGCGAAGGCGAAGAACAGCAGGCCCGCACCCTGCAACAGCCCGAAGACACCCCGGCCGGATCCGCCCAGCCGCCCCGGGTCGGCCGCCCCGGAGGACAGGCACACCACGACCACCCCGGCCAGCACCGCCAGCACCGCCGCCACGATCAGCCGCGCGATGCGGGCCGACTTCTGCACACCGCCGTAGCTCGCGGCGGTCAGTGCCACCACCGCCGCGACGGCCACGGCGTGCTGCTGCCCCGGCCACAGGTACGCCCCCACCGTGAGGGCCATGGCCGCGCAGGACGCGGTCTTGCCGATCACGAATCCCCAGCCGGCCAGATATCCCCAGAAGGGCCCGAGCCGCTCGCGCCCGTAGACGTACGTGCCGCCGGAGGCCGGATAGCGGGCGGCCAGCCGCGCCGAGGAGTGCGCGTTGCAGTAGGCCACGAGACCCGCCACGCCCAGAGCGGCGAGCAGGGCGCCGCCCGCCGCCTGCGCCGCGGGAGCCAGGGCGGCGAAGATACCGGCGCCCACCATCGCGCCGAGTCCGACGACGACGGCGTCGGACACGCCCAAGGTGCGCTTCAACTGGTGTTCCACGGGCGGAGGGTAACCCCGCTAGATGACGCCCTCCCCACCGGGCAGTGGCGCCCGCGTGCGCTCCCAGCCCTCCAGAGCGGTCAGACAGGCGTGGTCCAGGTGGCGCAGCCCGGTCAGATCCAGCCGCACCGGCTGCCCGTGCGGCAGCGCGTCCAGGGCGTCGAGCAGCTTGGGCAGCCGCAGGAAACTGGCGTTCCCCAGGACCTGCACGCACAGCTCCTCGTCCTCCCACACCTCCTCGATGTGCACGTGGGAGGTCTCCCAGGCCGCCTTGGCGACCGCGAGCCCCAGCCCGATCAGCACCCCCTCGAAGAGATTGGTGACCACGATCGCCGAGGCCGTGACCACCAGCACCACCGCCTCGCCCCGGTGCGTCCGCCACAACGCGGCCACCGCCCTGGCCGGCAGCAGCTTCCAGCCCGCGTGCAGCAGCACCCCGGCCAGCGCGGCCAGCGGCACACTCTCCAGAAGCTGGGGAAACGCCACGGCGAAGAGCAGCAGCCAGCCACCGTGCAGCACCCTGGCCGCGCGGGTCCGCGCCCCGGCCTCCACATTCGCGGCGCTGCGCACGATGACCGCGGTCATCGGCAGCGCGCCGAGCAGCCCGCACACACTGTTGCCCACGCCCTGGGCGATGAGTTCCTTGTCGTACTCCGTCCTCGGCCCGTCGTGCATGCGGTCCACGGCCGCGGCGCTGAACAGCGTCTCGGCGGAGGCGATCAGTGCCAGCGCGACCACGGTCCCGGCCGCGCCGACCGAGGTCAGGACCCCGAAGTCGCCCCAGTCGGGCGGAGACACGGCCTCCAGCACGCCCGTCACCCTCACCCTCTCGACGGGCAGCCGCAGCAGGACGGCTGCGGCGGTGGCGGCGGCCACCCCGACGAGCGCCCCGGGCACGATCCGCAGCCGGGCGGGCACCCGGCGCCAGGCGACCATGGCGGCGATCGTCCCGACCCCGAGCAGCACGGCGGCCAAGTCGGCCTGCGCCCCGAGCTCGTGCACCCCGCGCAGCTTCGCCAGGGTCTGCCCCGGAGCCTCCACGCCGCCCAGGGCGTACAGCTGCCCGGAGATCAGCACCAGCCCGATCCCGGCCAGCATCCCGTGCACGACGGCGACGGAGATCGCCCGGAACCACCGCCCGAGCCGCAGCATCCCCATGCCCAGCTGCACCACCCCGGCGGCCAGCACCAGCACCCCGAGCGCGGGCAGACCGTAGGCCTGCACCGCCTCGTAGACGAGCACGGTGAGACCGGCCGCGGGCCCGCTCACCTGGAGGGAGCTCCCGCGGAACCACCCGGTGACCAGCCCGCCGACCACCCCGGTGACGATCCCCAGCTCGGCCGGCACTCCGGAGGCGACCGCCACCCCGACGCACAGGGGTAGAGCGACCAGCGCGACGACCACGGACGCCCCGAAGTCATCACGAAACGTGCCGGCCCCAGGCATGCGAGAACCCCCTGCCACGCGGTGATGTGATGACATCCAGCGTGGTGGGCGCACTCATCGCGTCCCAAGTGCCCACAGGAGTCCGCGGTGGCGCGTGCGCCGCACACGCCCCGCACACACCCCCTTCGCGACTGCCGCGGCCCGGCGGTCGGTGAAGACCGCCGGGCCGGCGTGGGGCAGGTCGCGGAACAGGGTCAGCGGTAGTTCACGAACTGGATCGCGAAGTCCAGGTCCTTGCCCTTGAGCAGCGCCTGGACCTCCTGGAGGTCGTCACGGCTCTTGGAGCTGACGCGCAGCTCCTCGCCCTGGACCTGGGCCTTGACGCCCTTGGGACCCTCGTCCCGGATGATCTTCGCGACCTTCTTGGCGTTCTCCTGGGAGATGCCCTCCTCGATCGTGGCGAAGATCTTGTACTCCTTGCCGGACAACTGCGGCTCCCCGGCGTCCAGCGCCTTCAGCGAGATCCCGCGCTTGACCAGCTTGGTCTCGAAGACGTCAAGGACGGCCTTCACGCGCTCCTCGGAGTTCGCCTCCATCAGGATCTTCTCGCCGGACCAGGCGATGGTGGCGCCGGTGCCCTTGAAGTCGTAACGCTGCGAGAGCTCCTTGGCGGCCTGGTTGAGGGCGTTGTCGACCTCCTGCCGCTCGACCTTCGAGACGATGTCGAAACTGGAGTCGGCCATGTGCTGTGGCTCCTTGAAGTCGGTTGTGATCACCCCGGAGGGCGCGGCCGGACATGCCCGGCCCGCTCGGCAAAGCCTAGCCACCGCGCCCACCCGCAGCGCTGATCAATCCGGTGGTGAAGCACCCCCGGTCATCAGGTATCGTTTACGTCGTTGCCAGGGAGCGCCGCCGCAAGGTGGAAAAAATGGCAGCAAATCTTGGCGGTGTGCCCGAGTGGCCAAAGGGAGCAGACTGTAAATCTGCCGGCTCAGCCTACCCAGGTTCGAACCCTGGCGCCGCCACGCGAGTGGAACCCCCGTTCATCTGTGGAATCACAGTGAGCGGGGGTTCTTTCGTTACCGGGCGACCACTCCTGCCACCGCGGCCGGGCACAGGGCGGGACCGCTTCTCGACATTGCTCCGGTCAGATGAACTACTCACCTGACTGGGCCACAGCCCCGGCCCTGCCAGCGCCACGGCGAAGCCGTGGCCAGGTCGGATGGGCGGCGCGTGACGCACGCACCCCTCCCATCGCATCCCGCGGCAGCCCTCGGCGCCGGCGGGTAAGGAAGCCATGAACCTGAACCATCAGTCGGCGACGATTCAACGGCCCCGGGGGCGTTCCCGGGTTCTGCTCGCCTCCATCGCCGCTGCGGCGGCCCTCACCGGCCAGTTGATCGCATTGGCTCCGGCCGCATCTGCGGACGGGCCCAAGCCGGCGGGCCACCAGAACGTGAAGCCCGTCGACAGCAAGAAGCACGCGCTGTCGGAGCACGACAAGCACAAGAAGCACGCCCCCCTGGTCATCCACGGCCTGCGCCAGTTCACCTCGGACAACACCTTCACCCCACCGCCGGGCGTCACGTCGGTGTTCGTCCAGGCATGGGGCGCCGGCGGTGGCGGCGGCGGTGGCGGCGGCTCCGCGCGCAACAACGGTGGCGGCGGTGGCAACCCGAACAACCCGAACAACCCGAACAACCCGGCCACCGGGGCTGATGGCACCGGGGCCGATGGCACCGCGGACGCGGACGGTGCCGCCGCCGCGCGCAACAACACCGGTGGCCACGGCGGTGGCGGCGGTGGCGGCGGCTTCACCTGGTGCGTCATCCCGGTCACCCCCCTGGCCGACTACGGAGTGGACGTCGGCACCGGAGGCGCCAACGGCCTCGGCGGCGCACCGGGTGCCAACGGCACCGCCGGCGCCGCGGGCACCACCACGTCGCTGACCGTGGCGTCGACCAACACCGTGCTCCTCACCGCCACCGGTGGCACCGGCGGCGGAGGCGGCGGCGCCGCGGACCGCGGTCCCGGCGAGCCCGGCACGCCCGGCCTGGGCGGCAGCGGAACGTGCTCCTCGGGCGGCGTCAACCGCAACGGTGACCCGGGCAACGCAGACGGCACCGGAGGCGGCACCGCGGACGGCATCGTCCAGCTCCCGGACGGCACGGCCGTGGGCGGCGACGGCGGCCGCGGCGGCGGCACCAACCGGGCCATCGGCAACTCCGGCTCCCGCGGCAAGGACGGCGGCGACGGCTACGTAGTCATCTACTGGTAGCCGTACCCCCGCACTGCCGCACCACAGCACCGACCGGAAGTCCGTCCCGCCCGCCACCACGGACGGGCGGGCTTCCCGCCGTCACCCGATGCCGCACCGATCACGGCCGCAACGTCGGCGGCTCCTGTTCGTTCACCAGGGGTGAAATGGACATCTGACACGCGCGGGAAGGTCGGCGGCGGGGTGCTCATGGCCCTGCTCGGCGCAGGGATTCCGGCTCTGGTGGGAGCGGCCCTCCACACGGACGTGGGGGAGCCCTACCAGGAGACCCGGCTGTACTTCGGCACCCAGCGGGCCGACGGCCGCGACCCGGTCGAGGAACGCGAGTTCATGCGGTTCCTGGACCTGGAGATCACCCCCGCCTTCCCGGAGGGGCTGACCCTCCACGACGGGTACGGCCAGTGGCGCGGCCAGGACGGCAAGATCGTCCGCGAGACCTCGTACGAGGTGGTCCTGCTCTACCCGGAGAAGGAGGCCGACGAGCGCAGCACGCGCATCGAGCGGATCCGGCAGGCGTACGAGGACCGGTACCAGCAGGACTCCGTCGGCCGGTCCGACGACAAGGTCAGCGCCGGGTTCTGAACGGCCGGGCCGCCGGGCCGCCGGGCCGCCGGGCCGTCGGGCCGTCGTGGCGTCGGGCCGTCGGGCCGTCGTGGCGTCGGGCCGTCGTGGCGTCGGACTGCCGGGGCGTCGGCCTCAGTTGCCCGCCACGTCCTTCACGGCCACCTGCACCGGCACCGAACCGGAGACCAGCTCCAGGGTCAGGCCCGCCGTCGCCGGGGTCTCGATCAGCTCGGCCAGCACCGCCGCGACGTCGTCGCGCGGGACGGCCCCGCGGCCCGTCTGCGCCTCCAGACGGACCAGGCCCGTCCCGGCGTCGTCGATCAGCGAACCTGGGCGCAGGACGGTCCACTCCAGGCCCAGCCGGGTCCGTACGTGGTCATCGGCCTCGCCCTTGGCCCGCAGGTACGCGTCGAAGACCTCATCACCCCCGTGATGTGCGTCCGCGCCCATCGAAGAGACCATCAGGAAGCGCCGTACGCGGGCCCGTTCGGCGGCATCGGCGAACAGCACCGCCGCGCCCCGGTCCACGGTGTCCTTCCGCCCGATCCCGCTGCCGGGGCCCGCACCGGCAGCGAACACCGCCACGTCCGCGCCCTGCAGAATCCCCGCCACATGCTCCACCGAGGCCGATTCCAGATCGCAGAGCACCGGCTCGGCGCCCGCCTGCCTCAGGTCGTCGCCCTGTGCCGGGTCGCGGACGATGCCCGCGACCTCGTACCCGCGCGCGGCGAGCAGGCGCTCCAGCCGCAGCGCGATCTGACCGTGTCCACCCGCGATGACGATGCGCATGACCCGACGGTACGACGAGCCGGGCCCCGACGCCCGCGAGCGGCCGCCGAACTTCAGGGCCCCGCCTCCGTACGGCCCTGCCGGGGCAGGTCCAGAGCCACCGCGACGGCGGAGTCGCAGTACTCCCGTACGGCACTCGTACGGGCTACGACGCGCCCGCGGTGAATCACGATCCGGCTGTAGGCGAGGGACAGCACCCCCGCGATCCGGTCCCCGCGTACGGCGAGCAGCTCCGCCGGGAAACCGGCCTCCACCCGGACCTCCGGCAGGCCCATGGCCTCGCGGGCGCAGCCGCTGACGGACTCGTACGCCTCGGCCGCCCGGAGCCCTCCCTGGGAGGCCAGCAGGTACGCGGCCTCCAGCGGATCCCCCCGGCCGACGGGGTTCCCGGCGTCCCGCAGCGCCCCGCTGCCGGCCGCGACGCGCACACCGGCGGCCCGCAGCAGCCGGACGGGGGCGGTGCGCAGGCCGCGGCGTTCCAGGGCCGCGCAGTCGCCCTGGGGCAGGCAGGTGACCCGTACGCCGGCCGCGGCCAGCTGGTCGGCGGCGCGGGCGGCCGCGTCCATCGGGAGCCGGGACAGGCCGCCGCAGGGGCCGATGGTCACTCCGGGGCGCAGCCCGCCGGCCATCGCCGCGAGCCGGGCGAGGCGGCCCGGGTCGTCACCGTCCGTGTGCAGATCCACGGGGCAGCCGTGCTCGGCGGCGAGTTCCAGGACGGCCTCGAGGAAGCCCGTCGGGTCCGGGTCCAGGTCCGGGCAGCCGCCGATCACGGAGGCGCCCATCTTGACGGCGTCCCGCAGCATGGCCAGCCCGTCCGCGCCGGCCACCCCGGTCAGCAGCCGGGGCACGGCCACGGCGGTGAGGTCGGCGAGCCCGCGCAGGGAACGGCGGGCCTGGAGCACGGCTTCCATGGGGCCGAGGCCGTGCACGTCGCCGATGCGGACGTGGGAGCGGACCGCGGTGGCGCCGTGGCCGAGCTGGAGCAGGACGGCCTCGGTGGCCCGGCGCTGGACCTCGTCGGGGGCGTAGGAGACGGGCCCCTCGGCGTCGGCGGTCAGCGCCGTGTCCCCGTGGGCGTGCGGCTCGGCGGGGGCGGGGAGCAGCAGGTAGCCGGTCAGGTCCACCCGGGCCGGCGCGGGGGAGGGGAGGCTGCCCGTGGTGCCGACGGCCTGGATCCGGCCGCCGCCGAGGCGGACGTCGACCGTACGGCCGTCGGTGAGGCGCGCCCCCGTGAGCAGCAGGGTGGTGGCCTCGGCTGCGGCCGCGTTGCCCTTTCCGCCGAAGGGCGATGGGAACGGCTGCGGCTGGCTGTCGGACATCGCGCTCCTGCGGTGGCTCGGGCGGTTCCTGGAGCCGTGGCCCGCGGCCCAAGATCACGCAGCGTGCTCAGAGCCTAGGGCGCGGCGCACCCTGCTTCGCGGAAGAGCGCAATAGTCGTACCGGTGTGGTGCCACGCGCCGGAGCGCACGCGCGTGCGCCGCGACGGGCTCCAGGGCTCCGATCGGCGGGCGCCGGGGTGTGAGCCCGCCCACAATCCGCCCGAGAAGTGGGTCGGAAGTGATCGGTGGGTTGATCGAGAGCGGCGAGCGAACCCCCTCGGAGCCCTGTCCCCGCAAAGGATTTGGGCGATCGGCAGGCAACCGTGTAATGTCTTCATCGCTCGCCCCAATAGCTCAGTCGGTAGAGCGTCTCCATGGTAAGGAGAAGGTCTGCGGTTCGATTCCGCATTGGGGCTCTGGTGAGAGAGGTTCCCCACCCTCGGGTGGGGAGCTGATCACATCAAAGCGGCGTAGCTCAGTCGGTAGAGCAAGCGGCTCATAATCGCTGTGTCACCGGTTCAAGTCCGGTCGCCGCTACACACAGTAGCCGATTGCGGGGTCGGTCTCCCGGTCGGCTACTCTTGTATGCGTTCATCCGTCCCAATTTCCGTCAAGGAGCACTCACGTGGCTGCCACCGACGTCCGCCCGAAGATCACGCTGGCCTGCGTGGAGTGCAAGGAGCGGAACTACATCACCAAGAAGAACCGGCGTAACAACCCGGACCGTCTTGAGATGAAGAAGCACTGCCCGCGCTGCAACTCGCACACCGCGCACCGCGAGACCCGCTGACCCTAGCGAAGTCTCAATAACAGGCACCGTCATGAGGTCGTCCCCTTCATCGGGGGGCGGCCTTGTGTCGTTTCCGTGCCCGTTCCTGTCTTTCTTCTTGCGTCATTCATGTCCCTTCAACAGGAGGTAGTGAGTCATGGCTCTCGACCAGTCCTTCGTGGGGCGGAGCTACCCGCCCACCGATCCGTACGAGGTCGGCCGGGAGAAGATCCGCGAATTCGCGGCTGCGGTGGGTGACACCAATCCCGTCTACAGCGATCCCGAAGCCGCGAAGTCGTACGGCTACCCCGATGTGATCGCTCCGCCGACTTTCGTGTTTGCGATCACTTTCAAGGCCGCCGGCCAGGTCGTCGAAGACCCGCAGCTGGGACTGGACTACAGCCGCGTCGTGCACGGTGACCAGAAGTTCGCGTACTCCCGCCCGGTGCGTGCCGGTGACCGGCTGTCGGTGGTCTCCACCATCGAGTCCGTGAAGTCGCTCGCGGGCAATGACGTCATCGACATCCGCGGCGAGGTCCACGACGAGACCGGCGAGCACGTGGTGACGGCGTGGACGAAGCTCGTCTCCCGCGCCCCCGAGGAGGCCTGACATGGCAGCGCAGATCCAGTACTCCGACGTCGAGGTCGGCACCGAGCTGCCGGCGGCGTCCTTCCCCGTGACGCGCGCCACGCTCGTCCAGTACGCGGGCGCCTCGGGCGACTTCAACCCGATCCACTGGAACGAGAAGTTCGCCAAGGAGGTCGGACTGCCGGACGTGATCGCGCACGGCATGTTCACCATGGCCGAGGCGATCCGCGTGGTCACCGACTGGACCGGCGACCCGGGCGCGGTGGTCGAGTACGGCGTGCGCTTCACCAGGCCGGTCGTGGTCCCCAACGACGACCAGGGCGGGCTGATCGAGGTCACCGCGAAGGTCGCCGCGAAGCTGGACGACAACCGCGTCCGGGTCGACCTGACGGCCATGAGCGCGGGCCAGAAGGTCCTGGGCATGTCCCGCGCGGTCGTCGAACTGGCCTGAGCCGACAAGGCGAAGCGGGCGGGGCGGGGGCACCCTGGGCGGTGCTCCCGCCCTTTTTGCCCGGTGGGGGACCGGCCCGACACGGAGGGACGATGGGACTGCCGGGAAACCCCCATACACATCCCTGATGCCGCCCGAGCAGCTCCCGACCACCAAAGCCCCCGCCCCGCCCCGCCTCCCCGCCCCTTGACATAGTTAGTGATTGAGCAATAACTTTGCCTCATGGTCAGGATGAGCGCAGACGAGCGGCGTGAGAGCGTCATTCGCGCGGCGGTGCACGAGTTCGCGCGTGGAGGTTACTACGGGACCTCCACCGAGGCGATCGCCAAGCGGGTGGGTGTCTCACAGCCGTACCTCTTCCGGCTCTTCCCCAGCAAGCAGGCCATCTTTCTGGCCGCTGCCGAGCGCTGCCTGAGGGAGACGCGCGACCTCTTCGCCGCCGCCGCCGAAGGGCTGCAGGGGGAGGAGGCCACGCAGGCGATGGCGAACGCCTACACCCGGCTGATCGCCGAGGATCCCGACAAGCTCCAGATGCAGCTCCAGATGTACGTCACCGTGGCCGCCGCCGAGGCGGCCGGGGACCGCGAGCTCGGCGAGCTCGTGCGCAAGGGCTGGATGGAGCTCTGGGACACGGTCCACGTGCCCTTCGGCGGGGACATCGGCGAGACCACGACCTTCATGGCGTACGGAATGCTGATCAACACCCTCGCCGCCATGGGCTTCCCGCCCGAGCACCGGGTGTGGGAGGGGCTCTATCCGACGGCGCGCGCCAAGCGCCGTCTGGAGAAGTGAGGGCGCGCGAGATCTGCTCGCGCGCATTTTCATGATCATGAAAGTTAGTCAGCAATAACTAACAACTCGCAGGGGGAAATCGTGCAGACGCAAGACACCAAGCTCCGGGGGCCCGCCGTCTGGGCCCTCATCCTCACCGGCGTGGCCAGCTTCATGGCCGCACTCGACAACCTGGTCGTCACCACCGCCCTCCCGGCCATCCGTGAGGACCTCGGCGGCAAGCTGGAGGACTTGGAGTGGACGGTGAACGCGTACACGCTCACCTTCGCCGTCCTCCTCTTGTTCGGTGCCGCCCTCGGGGACCGCTTCGGCCGCCGCCGGCTGTTCATCGTGGGTCTCGCGGTCTTCACCGGCGCCTCCGCCGCCGCGGCTCTCTCGCCCGGCATCGACGCGCTCATCGCCGCCCGCGCCGTACAGGGCGTCGGCGCGGCGATCATGATGCCGCTCACGCTCACCCTGCTCACCGCCGCCGTTCCGGCCGCCCGCCGCGGCATGGCCCTCGGCATCTACGGCGCCGTCACCGGTCTCGCCGTCGCCAGTGGCCCCCTCATCGGCGGCAGCCTCACCGAGCACATCTCCTGGCAGTGGATCTTCTGGCTCAACGTGCCGATAGGCCTCGCCCTGATCCCGCTCGCCCGACTGCGCCTCGCCGAGTCCACCGCCCCCGGTGCGCGCCTCGACGTCCCGGGCACCCTGCTCATCAGCGGCGGCCTCTTCGGCATCGTCTACGCCCTGGTCAACGCCAACTCCGACGGCTGGACCAGCACCCCCGTCCTGACCGGCCTGATCGTCGGCAGCGCGCTCGTCGGCGGCTTCATCCACCACGGCTTCAACAACGCCAACCCCATGCTTCCCATGCGGCTCTTCCGTGACCGCGGCTTCCTCGGGATCAACCTGGCCAGCCTGCTCATGTTCCTCGGCATGTTCGGCTCGATCTTCCTGCTCAGCCAGTTCCTCCAGGGCGTCGCCGGTTACTCGCCCACCGAGGCCGGTCTGCGCATGCTCCCCTGGACCGGAATGCCGATGATCGTCGCCCCGCTGGCCGGGATCCTCTCCGACCGCATCGGCGGCCGTCCCGTCGTCGCCGCCGGGCTCGCCTTCCAGGCCCTCGGTCTCGGCTGGTTCGCGGCGATCCTGAGCACGGACGTCTCGTACGCGGCCCAGCTCCCGCCGCTGATCCTCAGCGGCATCGGTATGGCCCTCTACTTCGCCCCCGCGGCCAACGTCCTGATGTCCACCGTCGCCCCGGCCGACCAGGGCAAGGCCTCCGGCACCAACAACGCGCTGCGCGAGGTCGGCGGAGCCCTCGGCGTCGCGGTCCTGGCCTCCGTCTTCTCCTCCCAGGGCGGCTACGAATCCCCGCAGGCCTTCACCGACGGCACCATCCCCGCCCTGTGGATCGGCGCCGGCGCGGTCGCACTCGCCGCCGCCCTCGCCCTGCTGGTGCCCCGTAAGGCCAAGGCCGCCCCGGTGCCCGCCGGCCGGACCACCGCCGTCCCGGACAAGGTCCCCGCCGCCGGCTGACCCCGCCCACACCCGCCCCAGACCGCCAAGGAGCGCCCGCCATGCCCGACATCCCCTGGTCCACGCCCACCCAGGCCGCCCCCGACGCCGAGGTCTACGTCATGGCCTCCCGCTTCGAGACCGCCACGCTCGCCGGCGCCGTCAAGTTCTTCCTCAAGGCGCCCGGCATCATCCTCCAGATCCGCAAGGCCCCCGGTGCCCACGGCGTCGCCCTGCGCGCCCGGGTCTTCAGCCGTACCTTCCTCACCCTCTCCGCCTGGGAAGACCGGGACGCGCTCTACCGCTTCGCCCGCAGCGAGCCCCACCGCACCAGCTCCCGCGCCGCCAGCGCGTACATGAAGGAATCGGCCTTCACCTACTGGACCGTGCGGGCCGAAGAGCTCCCCCTCACCTGGGCCGAGGCCGAACGCCGCCTCGCCAAGCAGAAGACGGGCTACTGACCCGGCCGGTACGGGGGACGAGCGAGTACGGTCCGTGGCCCCGCAGGGATGCGAGGGGCGCGGACCGTACTCTTGTCCACGTGCAGGAACTCCACGATGCCCCCCTCGCCCCGCTGACCACCTTCCGTCTCGGTGGTCCCGCCGCCCGCCTGGTCACCGCGACCACCGACGCCGAGGTCGTCGCCACCGTGCGCGCCGCGGACGAGAGCGGCACCCCGCTCCTGGTCATCGGCGGCGGCAGCAACCTGGTCATCGGCGACCGGGGCTTCGACGGCACCGCCCTGCGCATCGCGACCACCGGATTCGACCTGGACGGGACGCGGCTGGAGCTCGCCGCGGGCGAGAACTGGAGCGACGCCGTCGCCCGCACCGTCGAGGCCGGCCTCGCCGGCATCGAGTGCCTCGCGGGCATCCCCGGCTCGGCAGGCGCCACCCCGATCCAGAACGTCGGTGCGTACGGCCAGGAGGTCTGCGACACCATCACCGAGGTCGTCGCCTACGACCGCACCAGCGGCGAAACGGTCACCCTGAGCGCCGCCGAGTGCGCCTTCCGGTACCGCAACAGCACCTTCAAGGACCAGCCCGAGCGCTACATCGTCCTGCGCGTGCGCTTCGCCCTGGAGGACGCCGGCGGCTTGTCCGCGCCGATCAAGTACCCCGAGACCGCCCGCGCCCTCGGCGTCGAGGCCGGCGACCGGGTCCCCGCCGCCACCGCCCGCGAGACGGTGCTGCGGCTGCGCGCCGGCAAGGGCATGGTCCTCGACCCCGCCGACCACGACACCTGGTCGGCCGGCTCCTTCTTCCACAACCCGATCCTGACCGACGAGGCCTACGCCGCCTTCCTCGCCCGCGCCCAGGACCGCCTCGGCCCCGGCACCGCCCCGCCCGCGTACCCCGCCGGCGACGGCCGTACGAAGACCAGCGCGGCCTGGCTGATCGACAAGGCCGGTTTCACCAAGGGCTACGGCACCGGCCCGGCGCGCATCTCCACCAAACACACCCTCGCGCTGACCAACCGCGGCGAGGCCACCACCGAGGACCTCCTCACCCTGGCCCGCGAGGTCGTCGCGGGCGTCCACGCGGCCTTCGGCGTCACCCTGGTCAACGAGCCGGTGACGGTCGGCGTCAGCATCTGAGGAGCCCCGGCCGCCCATGCTCTGTCCCCTGCACGGGGCCGGTACGGACCCCACCCGTCTCGTGGGGCGCACGCTCAGCCGAGTCGTCGCGTCCTGGCACATCAGCGACGGCGAACGTTCCGAGGCGCCCCTCGACGTCTGGCTGATCGACAGCATCGGCGACACCATCCGGATCACCACCGGATCCGACCAGTGCCTCATCGTCGAGTCCGCCACCCCGCACGCGGCGTACGACATGGGGGAGTGGGGCCGCATCGAGGTCGGTGAGGACCTCGGAGACCACCCCTTCCTGCGGCACCTCGGCGAGACCGTTGCCTCGGTCGCCGAGTTCGCCCTGCCCGAGCAGGGCCGCACCCACCTGGAGATCGGCTTCCTGGACGGCGGGCGGGTACGCGCCGACTGCTACGAGGGGGACCTGCGGCTCACCCGGTGAGCCAGTGGTCGATCCCCGCCAGCAGCTTGGCCTGCACCTCTTCGGGAGCCGCGCTGCCGCGCACCGACTGGCGGGCCAGCTCGGCGAGCTCCGCGTCCGTGAAGGCGTGGTGGCGGCGGGCGATCTCGTACTGGGCCGCGAGCCGGGACCCGAAGAGCAGCGGGTCGTCGGCGCCCAGCGCCATGGGGACCCCGGCCTCGAAGAGAGTGCGCAGCGGGACGTCCTCGGGCTGCTCGTAGACCCCGAGGGCGACGTTGGAGGCCGGGCAGACCTCGCAGGTGATCTGCCGGTCGGCGAGCCGCTTGAGGAGCCGGGGATCCTCGGCGGCCCGCACGCCGTGCCCGATGCGGGAGGCGTGCAGATCGTCGAGGCAGTCGCGGACGGAGGACGGGCCGGTGAGCTCACCGCCGTGCGGTGCGGCGAGGAGGCCGCCCTCGCGGGCGATGGCGAAGGCCCGGTCGAAGTCGCGGGCCATGCCGCGGCGCTCGTCGTTGGAGAGACCGAAGCCGACGATGCCGCGGTCGGCGTAGCGGACGGCGAGGCGGGCGAGGGTGCGGGCGTCGAGGGGGTGCTTCATGCGGTTGGCGGCGATGAGGACCCGCATGCCGAGGCCGGTCTCGCGGGAGGCCGCGTCGACGGCGTCGAGGATGATCTCGACGGCCGGGATCATCCCGCCGAGCAGAGGGGCGTAGGAGGTGGGATCCACCTGGATCTCCAGCCAGCCGCTGCCGTCCCGTACGTCCTCCTCAGCAGCCTCGCGGACCAGGCGCCGGATGTCGTCGGGCTCGCGCAGGCAGGAACGGGCGGCGTCGTAGAGCCGCTGGAAGCGGAACCAGCCGCGCTCGTCGGTGGCGCGGAGCTTGGGCGGCTCCCCGGCCGTGAGGGCGTCGGGGAGGCGCACGCCGTACTTGTCGGCGAGCTCCAGCAGGGTCGATGGTCGCATCGACCCGGTGAAGTGCAGGTGGAGGTGGGCCTTGGGCAGAAGCGTGAGATCGCGTGCGTGCTCCATCTGGTGATCCTGCCGTACCGCTGCGCTCGGCGGGAGGGGGTTTTACCGATCGGGGGCTTGCGCGAACGCGTGAGCGGGAGCCGGGGTCGCTGCGCGGGAGCCTTCCGGGCGCTGCCCGGACCCGCGCCTCAATCGCCGGCGGGGCTGGATGTGCCGGCGGGGCTGAAAGCGCGAGCGGCGCCGGCCCCGTGGGGGCGGCGCCGCTCGGGTCATGCTGCGGGCCGGGTCAGGCCTTGGCCTCCGCCAGGAGCTTCTGGATGCGGGACACGCCCTCCACCAGGTCCTCGTCGCCCAGGGCGTAGGACAGACGCAGGTAGCCGGGGGTGCCGAAGGCCTCGCCCGGGACGACCGCGACCTCGACCTCGTCCAGGATCAGGGCGGCGAGCTCGACGGAGCTCTGCGGGCGCTTGCCGCGGATCTCCTTGCCGATGAGCTCCTTGACCGACGGGTACGCGTAGAACGCGCCCTCGGGGGTCGGGCAGAAGACGCCGTCGATCTCGTTGAGCATCTTCACCATCGTCTGGCGGCGGCGGTCGAAGGCCTTGCGCATCTCCGCGACCGCGTCGAGGTTGCCCGAGACGGCGGCCAGCGCGGCGACCTGGGCCACGTTGGAGACGTTGGAGGTGGCGTGCGACTGCAGGTTGGTCGCCGCCTTGATGACGTCCTGCGGGGCGATGACCCAGCCCACGCGCCAGCCGGTCATCGCGTACGTCTTGGCGACGCCGTTGACGATGATGCACTTGTCGCGCAGGGCCGGGACCAGGACCGGCAGCGAGGTGAACTTCGCCTCGCCGTAGACGAGGTGCTCGTAGATCTCGTCCGTGAGCACCCACAGGCCGTGCTCGGCGGCCCACTCGCCGATCGCGCGGGCGTCGGCCTCGCTGTAGACCGAGCCGGTCGGGTTGGACGGGGAGACGAACAGGACGACCTTGGTGCGCTCGGTGCGCGCGGCCTCCAACTGCTCGACGGAGACGCGGTAGCCGGTGGTCTCGTCGGCGACGACCTCGACCGGGACACCGCCGGCGAGACGGATGGACTCCGGGTAGGTGGTCCAGTACGGAGCCGGGACGATGACCTCGTCACCCGGGTCCAGGACGGCGGCGAAGGCCTCGTAGATCGCCTGCTTGCCGCCGTTGGTCACCAGGACCTGCGAGGCGTCCACCTCGTAGCCGGAGTCGCGCAGCGTCTTGGCGGCGATCGCGGCCTTCAGCTCGGGCAGACCGCCGGCCGGCGTGTAGCGGTGGTACTTGGGGTTGCGGCAGGCCTCGACCGCCGCCTCGACGATGTAGTCCGGGGTCGGGAAGTCGGGCTCGCCGGCACCGAAGCCGATCACCGGGCGCCCGGCGGCCTTGAGGGCCTTGGCCTTGGCGTCCACGGCGAGGGTGGCGGACTCGGAAATGGCGCCGATACGGGCGGACACCCGGCGCTCGGAGGAAGGCGTTGCAGAGGTCATGTGGGCAATCGTCCCAGACGGCAAAGAACCGCCGCACACCGTTTCAGTCAACGGACCGGCGCATGTCAGCTCAGGCGCTGTTCGACGTCACGGCCCGGTTCACGTACACTCACCTGTCGTTGGACCTCGCCAGCCGCTGCAAAGCGTGAGCACTCCGTGCACTCGCTCGGATGCGGTAGGTTGGGGGACGCAAAGGGTCGTAGCTCAATTGGTAGAGCACTGGTCTCCAAAACCAGCGGTTGGGGGTTCGAGTCCCTCCGGCCCTGCTCCACACTCCATCTCGGACGTGTGTGCGCAGGTACGTACTTATGCAACGCCGTGCGGCGCAACCGGGCGCGGTACGGCCACGACCCGGATTCAGGTGAGAGACGTGACGGACGCCCTGGGCTCCATCGACATGCCTGACGCCGAGGACGAGACGCGCGAGAAGAAGGCCCGCAAGGGCGGCAAGCGCGGCAAGAAGGGCCCTCTGGGCCGGCTCGCGCTTTTCTACCGCCAGATTGTCGCGGAACTCCGCAAGGTTGTTTGGCCGACTCGCAACCAGCTCACGACGTACACCACCGTGGTGATTGTCTTCGTGATCATCATGATCGGTCTGGTAACCGTGATTGACTTTGGGTTTGAAAAAGCCATCAAGTTCGTCTTCGGCTGATCCCCGCGGAGGGCGGCGCCTTGATGGTGTCGCCCGTTTTCGCATGTTCCACCACCTTTTGTATCCAGGAAGAAGCAGCCACCGTGTCTGACCCGAACCTGAACGCGAGCCACGACTCCGTCGAGTCCGTCGAGGACGAGCTCGACATCGTCGAGGCGGCGGACGCTGTGGAGCCCGACGAGGCCGAGCTCGCCGACGTCGAGGCGGGTGTCGCCGCCGAAGAGGCCGCGATGCACGTCGAGTCCGACGAGGACGAGGACGACGCCGAGGTTGACGCCGAGGTCGAGATCGACGCCGAGGTCGAAGAGGCTGCTGACGACGCCGAGGCCGACGAGGAAGAGGCCGAAGAGGCCGCTCCGGTCGAGCCCGCCGAGCCCGTCGACCCCATCCAGGCCCTGCGCGAGGAGCTGCGCCTGCTCCCCGGCGAGTGGTACGTGATCCACACCTACGCCGGCTACGAGAAGCGCGTGAAGGCCAACCTGGAGCAGCGCGCCGTCTCGCTGAACGTCGAGGAGTTCATCTACCAGGCCGAGGTGCCCGAGGAAGAGATCGTCCAGATCAAGAACGGCGAGCGCAAGAACGTCCGGCAGAACAAGCTGCCCGGCTATGTTCTCGTCCGCATGGATCTGACGAACGAGTCCTGGGGTGTCGTCCGCAACACGCCTGGCGTCACCGGCTTCGTCGGCAACGCGTACGACCCGTACCCGCTGACCCTGGACGAGATCGTCAAGATGCTCGCCCCGGAGGCGCAGGAGAAGGCCGCCAAGGCCGCCGCGGAAGAGGCCGGTCTGCCCGCGCCCGCCGTCAAGCGCACCATCGAGGTCCTTGACTTCGAGGTCGGCGACTCGGTCACCGTCACCGACGGCCCGTTCGCGACGCTGCAGGCGACCATCAACGAGATCAACCCCGACTCGAAGAAGGTCAAGGGCCTCGTCGAGATCTTCGGCCGCGAGACCCCGGTCGAGCTCAGCTTCGACCAGATCCAGAAGAACTGATCTTCTGAGCGACAGCTTCCGGACAGGTCAGATCGCCCCGTGAAGGGCGGTCTGACCTGCTCGGTTTTTAGCCCCGCACCGATACCCGTTATCGTGGTGCGGTATGCCTCCATCCGGATGACCGGATGGGCGGCTGAAAACTCTCACTAGGACCCGGAGAGAGCAATGCCTCCCAAGAAGAAGAAGGTCACGGGGCTTATCAAGCTCCAGATCAAGGCCGGTGCGGCCAACCCGGCTCCGCCGGTCGGCCCCGCGCTCGGTCAGCACGGCGTCAACATCATGGAGTTCTGCAAGGCCTACAACGCCGCGACCGAGTCGCAGCGTGGCATGGTCGTGCCGGTGGAGATCACGGTCTACGACGACCGCTCCTTCACCTTCGTCACCAAGACTCCGCCGGCCGCGCGCCTGATCCTCAAGGCCGCGGGCATCGAGAAGGGCTCCGGCGAGCCGCACAAGACCAAGGTCGCCAAGCTCACCGGCGCCCAGGTCCGCGAGATCGCCGAGCTGAAGATGCCCGACCTGAACGCCAACGACGTCGATGCCGCGATGAAGATCATCGCCGGCACCGCGCGCTCGATGGGCGTCACGGTCGAAGGCTGATCCAGCCACCCCAGCACCATCAGTGGTAGGACCAAGCGCTGGTCCGCACCACGACTCCATGCCTGAAGCCAAAACACAGGAGCAGAAGTGAAGCGCAGCAAGACTCTCCGCGCTGCGGACGCCAAGGTCGACCGGGAGAAGCTGTACGCCCCGCTCGAGGCCGTCCGTCTCGCCAAGGACACCTCCACGACCAAGTTCGACAGCACCGTCGAGGTCGCCTTCCGCCTGGGTGTCGACCCGCGCAAGGCCGACCAGATGGTCCGCGGCACCGTGAACCTCCCGCACGGCACCGGCAAGACCGCCCGGGTCCTGGTCTTCGCGACCGGTGACCGTGCAGCGGCCGCGGAAGCCGCCGGCGCCGACATCGTCGGCGACGACGAGCTGATCAACGAGATCGCCAAGGGCAACCGCCTGAACGAGTTCGACGCCGTTGTGGCCACCCCGGACCTCATGGGCAAGGTCGGCCGCCTCGGCCGCGTGCTCGGTCCCCGTGGCCTCATGCCGAACCCGAAGACCGGCACCGTCACGATGGACGTCGCGAAGGCTGTCACCGAGATCAAGGGTGGCAAGATCGAGTTCCGCGTCGACAAGCACTCGAACCTGCACTTCATCATCGGCAAGGTCTCCTTCTCCGATGAGCAGCTGGTCGAGAACTACGGCGCGGCCCTCGACGAGATCCTTCGTCTGAAGCCGTCCGCCGCGAAGGGCCGCTACATCAAGAAGGCCGCCCTCAGCACCACCATGGGCCCCGGCATCCAGCTGGACTCCAACCGCACCCGGAACCTCCTCGTCGAGGAAGACCCGGCTGCTGTCTGAGCCTGACGGCTCACCGAGTGGCTCAGCGGGCCCCTCGCCCCCTTCACAGGGTGGCGGGGGGCCCGCTTCCGTGTTCAGGGCCACATACCCCTTGACCGGGGCTTAATGGGGCGCGATCCGACAGAGCGGGAACGTAGGGTCGGATCGGATCGAACAAGCGATTGATCACTGGGGTGGGGATGCGCGTGTCCGCGTACCGGAAGAAGACCATCGGCGCAGCGCTGGCCGCCGTACTGCTCGTCGGCGGTGCCACGGCGTGCGAGAGCGGCAAGAAGGACGACGCCGGCAAGGCCGCTGTGGGGGGATCGGCGGCGCCGGACCGGCCCGTGGTGGGCGGTGCCACCACCGAGGCGCTCACGGCGGCGTACAAGAAGACCTCCGCGGCCAAGTCGGCCAAGTTCCGCATGACCATGTCGATGCCCGCGTCCCTGGGCGCGGGCGGCACCGTGGAGATGACCGGTGTCCAGGGCTGGGACCCGCAGGTCATGGACGTCACCATGAAGGGCGCGCCCGCCCCGGGATCGGGCACCGACTCCATGCGCATGGTCATGTCGGACAACGTCATGTTCATGGAGGTCCCGAAGGGCTCCCCGATGACCGGGAGCATGGAGGGCAAGCGCTGGATGAAGCTGGACCTCAATGCCGCGGCGCAGGCCGCCGGCGACGCCGAGGCGCTCAAGAAGCTCAGCGGCATGAGCGGCATGGACCAGAACCAGGACCCGGCCAAGCAGCTCGCCCTCCTGCTCAGCTCGCCGAACGTGAAGCACCTCGGGGCCGAGAAGGTCGAGGGCGCGGACGCCGAGCACTACAAGGGCACCCTGAGCTTCGAGGAGATGCTGGCGGCCGACGAATCCGCCAAGGTGCTCTCCGACGTCGAGCGGACGCAGCTGATCGAGGCCACGAAAAAGGCCGGCATCAAGGGCTACGACATGGACGTCTGGCTGAACAAGGACGGCTACCCGGTCCACATGAAGGTCGGCATCGGGACGCCGCAGGGGGCCTTGAACATGGACGCCTACTACTCGGACTACGGCTCCGCGGCCACGGTCAGGACGCCGCCGGAGAACGAGACCTTCGACCTCTTCGCGATGTTCAAGGAACTGGGCGAGCGCGGCGCGGGGGCCTGACCGTCCCGCGTGCCGCCGGGCGTACGAATTTTCGGAACAAAGATCCACACATGGATCCACGCATGGGGGAGAACCAGATGAAGAAGGCTGTCCGGACCCGGGCCGGTATCGCGGTGGCGGGCACCGCACTGCTCGTGGGCGGCCTCACGGCCTGCGGTGGCGACAAGGCCGACACGGGCACCGCCAAGGCCGACGGGGGCAAGGGTGCCGAGGCGAAGGCGCATTCCTCCGTGGAGGCGGTGAAGGCGTCCTACCTGAAGACGGTGGCCGCCAAGTTCGCCAAGGCGGAGCTGTCCATCGTCGGGGCCGACGGCAAGACCGTCGGACAGTCCGGGACCAAGGGCTGGTATCCGTCCAGCCACGACGTGATCCTCAAGAGCGAGAAGCCCGACACCCGCTCGATCATGATCGGCGACATGACCTACACCGGCCTGGCCCAGCCCCAGGACGGCAAGACCTGGATGAGCATGAACCTGGCCAAGGACGGCAAGCCCGGGGTCCGGCTCAACGACGACCCGGCCGAGTACCTCGCGATGCTGCTGGGCCAGGAGAAGCTCACGCACGCCGGCGCCGGGAAGACGGCCGACGGCATCGACGCCGAGCACTACAAGGGCAGCTTCACCACCGCGGACCTGCTCAAGGCGGACGAGTCCACCAAGGTCATGGAGGAGGCGAAGCGCCAGTACCTCCACGAGGCCGTGAAGCACATCACCGCCTTCGAGGTGGACCTGTGGATCGGCAAGGACGGGTACCCGGTCCGCGCGGACACCGTGAGCACGGACGGCGAGGGCACGACGAAGACCACGGCGAAGTTCTCCGACTTCGCCGTGGCCACCCCGGTCCAGGCCCCTCGTGCCGAGCAGGTCGTCTCCCTCGACGACCTGAACAAGGAGACCGACCGCAAGCTGAAGGAGGCCGACCAGAAGCTCCGGGATGCCGGCCTGGGCGGCCTGGACCTCGACTCCTGAGGCGATTTGCCTCGGCTGCACTCCTTCACGTAGTCTTCCCCAGAAGCCAAAGACCGCTGGTCGTTGCCGTGCCCGCAAGGGTTCGGTGGCCGAAGGATCCGTTGAATGCGGACGACCCGCGTAGGTGACTGTGGAAGGTTCCCGGAATTCGTTCCGGTCGAGCCACGCCCTGGCGCCTACGCCGGGGCGTTTCTTATTTAGCCCCTTCTGAGCGGTCCTCATCACCCGGAAGGAGGCGAACGCACCATGCCGACGCCCAACAAGGCTGCATCGGTAGCCGAGCTCAAGGACGCGTTCCAGAGCTCGAACGCCGCCGTGCTGACCGAGTACCGGGGTCTCACCGTCGCGCAGCTCAAGACGCTGCGTCGCTCCCTTGGTGAGAACGCCCAGTACGCCGTGGTGAAGAACACGCTGACCAAGATTGCGGCCAACCAGGCCGGGATCACCGCGCTGGACGAGCACTTCGCTGGTCCGACCGCGGTCGCCTTCATCACCGGTGACCCGGTGGAGTCGGCGAAGAGCCTGCGTGACTTCGCCAAGGACAACCCGAACCTCATCATCAAGGCGGGTGTCCTTGATGGTAAGGCGCTCACCGCCGATGAGATCAAGAAGCTTGCGGACCTCGAGTCCCGCGAGGTTCTGCTCAGCAAGCTGGCCGGCGCGTTCAAGGGCAAGCAGTCTCAGGCTGCCTCGCTCTTCCAGGCGCTGCCGTCGAAGTTCGTCCGCACCGCGGAAGCGCTTCGCGTCAAGCTCGCCGAGCAGGGCGGTGCCGAGTAATTCGGCTCGCGCATTGATCCACGCCGCCTAGTGCGTGGGTCGTAGCGGGCCGTTACGCCCGCCTCTATATACATCCGGCACCTGCCGAATTAGTGGAAGGATCGCCCATCATGGCGAAGCTCTCTCAGGACGACCTCCTCGCCCAGTTCGAGGAGATGACCCTCATCGAGCTCTCCGAGTTCGTGAAGGCCTTCGAGGAGAAGTTCGACGTCACCGCCGCCGCGGCCGTCGCCGTTGCCGGCCCGGTCTCCGGTGCCCCGGTCGAGGCCGCTGAGGAGCAGGACGAGTTCGACGTCATCCTCACCGGTGCCGGCGACAAGAAGATCCAGGTCATCAAGGTCGTGCGTGAGCTGACCTCCCTGGGTCTGAAGGAGGCCAAGGACCTCGTGGACGGCGCTCCGAAGCCGGTCCTCGAGAAGGTCGCCAAGGAGGCCGCTGACAAGGCCGCCGAGTCCCTCAAGGCTGCCGGCGCGGCTGTCGAGGTCAAGTAACACCTCTGGGGCCCTCTGAGGCCCCAACCAAGGGCGATCACCCGTAAGGGTGGTCGCCCTTTGGCGTACCCGTGGTGCCTGACTTGCCCTGGTCTCGTTGGGGAGTAGGGTGATCATCGTTGCCCCGAAGCAGGGTCCGAAGATGATCCGCTCGGAGCAGGGGGCCTTGACGAACGGGACGCGGCGCGCAATTCTCAGTCCCGTCGAGAGGTCGACCGCCTGGATCCGAGATCCGAGGCATGGATCGACTACGAAGAGGGCAGTACTGATACGCGCTCTGTGCACGAGTACGGGCGCCGTAGCGTTGGACACAGTGTTGGTTGAACGACATGGGGAAGGCCTGTTGCCGGTTTCCGGAAACCTGGTCTGGACATCAGTGAGCCTAGTGGCTACACTGACCCTTTGCGCTGCCTGTTAGCTGTCCCCTGCCCGTCGCCAGGGACATGCCCACGCTTGAGCACACTTGATTGATCCACCCTGACCTGGCCTTTTCGGTTGGATTCGGGGGGCTTGTCTTCTGTGTCTGCTGGGACCGGTACGCGCGTAGTGAGTCCGAGCCCTCGGAAGGACCCCCTCTTGGCCGCCTCGCGCAACGCCTCGACCAATACGAACAACGGTGCCAGCACCGCCCCGCTGCGCATCTCCTTTGCAAAGATCAAGGAGCCCCTCGAGGTTCCGAACCTCCTGGCGCTGCAGACCGAGAGCTTTGACTGGCTTCTCGGCAATGCCGCCTGGAAGTCTCGCGTCGAGTCGGCGCTTGAGAGTGGACAGGACGTCCCCACCAAGTCCGGTCTGGAAGAGATCTTCGAGGAGATCTCGCCGATCGAGGACTTCTCCGGGTCGATGTCGCTGACCTTCCGCGACCACCGTTTCGAGCCGGCGAAGAACTCTGTCGACGAGTGCAAGGAGCGCGACTTCACGTACGCGGCTCCGCTGTTCGTCACTGCCGAGTTCACGAACAACGAGACCGGAGAGATCAAGTCTCAGACGGTCTTCATGGGCGATTTCCCGCTCATGACCAACAAGGGCACCTTCGTCATCAACGGCACCGAGCGTGTCGTCGTGTCGCAGCTTGTCCGCTCCCCTGGTGTCTACTTCGACTCCTCCATCGACAAGACGTCCGACAAGGACATCTTCTCCGCCAAGATCATCCCGTCCCGGGGTGCCTGGCTGGAGATGGAGATCGACAAGCGCGACATGGTCGGTGTCCGCATCGACCGCAAGCGCAAGCAGTCCGTCACCGTTCTCCTGAAGGCTCTCGGCTGGACCACCGAGCAGATCCTGGAGGAGTTCGGCGAGTACGAGTCCATGCGCGCCACCCTGGAGAAGGACCACACCCAGGGTCAGGACGACGCGCTGCTCGACATCTACCGCAAGCTGCGTCCGGGCGAACCGCCGACCCGTGAGGCTGCTCAGACGCTGCTCGAGAACCTCTACTTCAACCCGAAGCGCTACGACCTCGCCAAGGTCGGCCGCTACAAGGTGAACAAGAAGCTCGGCGCCGACGAGCCGCTCGACGCCGGTGTGCTCACCACCGACGACGTCATCGCGACGATCAAGTACCTGGTCAAGCTGCACGCCGGCGAGACCGAGACGACCGGCGAGTCCGGCCGTTCGATCGTGGTCGAGACCGATGACATCGACCACTTCGGCAACCGTCGTCTGCGTAACGTCGGCGAGCTCATCCAGAACCAGGTCCGCACGGGTCTGGCTCGTATGGAGCGCGTCGTCCGCGAGCGCATGACGACCCAGGACGTCGAGGCCATCACGCCGCAGACCCTGATCAACATCCGGCCAGTCGTCGCCTCCATCAAGGAGTTCTTCGGCACCAGCCAGCTGTCGCAGTTCATGGACCAGAACAACCCGCTCTCGGGCCTGACCCACAAGCGCCGCCTGTCGGCGCTGGGCCCCGGCGGTCTGTCCCGTGAGCGGGCCGGCTTCGAGGTCCGTGACGTTCACCCGTCGCACTACGGCCGCATGTGCCCGATCGAGACCCCTGAAGGCCCGAACATCGGTCTGATCGGCTCGCTCGCGTCCTACGGTCGCGTCAACGCGTTCGGTTTCGTCGAGACCCCGTACCGCAAGGTCATCGACGGTGTCGTCACCGACGAGGTCGACTACCTGACGGCCGACGAGGAAGACCGCTTCGTCATCGCCCAGGCCAACGCCGGCCTGTCCGAGGACATGCGCTTCACCGAGAACCGCGTGCTGGTGCGCCGTCGTGGCGGCGAGATCGACTACATCGCCGGCGACGACGTCGACTACATGGACGTCTCCCCGCGCCAGATGGTGTCCGTCGCGACCGCGATGATCCCCTTCCTGGAGCACGACGACGCCAACCGTGCCCTCATGGGCGCGAACATGATGCGCCAGGCCGTTCCGCTCATCAAGGCGGAGGCCCCGCTCGTCGGCACCGGCATGGAGTACCGCTGTGCGGTCGACGCCGGTGACTCGATCCGTGCGGAGAAGGACGGTGTCGTCCAGGAGGTCTCGGCCGACTACATCACCGTCGCCAACGACGACGGCACGTACACCACGTACCGCGTCGCCAAGTTCTCCCGCTCGAACCAGGGCACCTCGGTCAACCAGAAGGTCATCGTCAACGAGGGTGACCGGATCATCGAGTCCCAGGTCCTCGCCGACGGTCCCGCGACCGAAGAGGGCGAAATGGCCCTCGGCAAGAACCTGCTCGTCGCGTTCATGCCGTGGGAAGGTCACAACTACGAGGACGCGATCATCCTGTCGCAGCGCCTCGTGCAGGACGACGTCCTCTCCTCGATCCACATCGAGGAGCACGAGGTCGACGCCCGTGACACCAAGCTGGGCCCCGAGGAGATCACCCGGGACATCCCGAACGTCTCCGAAGAGGTCCTCGCCGACCTCGACGAGCGCGGCATCATCCGCATCGGTGCGGACGTCGTCGCCGGCGACATCCTGGTCGGCAAGGTCACGCCCAAGGGCGAGACCGAGCTGACCCCGGAGGAGCGCCTGCTCCGCGCGATCTTCGGTGAGAAGGCCCGCGAGGTGCGTGACACCTCGCTCAAGGTCCCTCACGGTGAGATCGGCAAGGTCATCGGTGTCCGCGTCTTCGACCGCGAGGAGGGCGACGAGCTTCCTCCGGGCGTGAACCAGCTGGTCCGCGTCTACGTCGCCCAGAAGCGCAAGATCACCGACGGTGACAAGCTCGCCGGCCGCCACGGCAACAAGGGTGTCATCTCCAAGATCCTTCCGATCGAGGACATGCCCTTCCTTGAGGACGGCACGCCGGTCGACATCATCCTGAACCCGCTGGGTGTCCCGTCCCGAATGAACCCGGGACAGGTCCTGGAGATCCACCTCGGCTGGCTCGCCAGCCGCGGCTGGGACGTCTCCGGGCTCGGCGAGGAGTGGGCCGAGCGTCTGAAGGTCATCGGGGCCGACCGTGTCGAGCCCGGTACCAACGTCGCCACCCCCGTGTTCGACGGTGCCCGCGAGGATGAGCTCGCCGGCCTCTTCGAGCACACCATCCCGAACCGCGACGGTGACCGCCTGGTCCTCCCGTCCGGTAAGGCGCGCCTGTTCGACGGCCGCTCCGGCGAGCCGTTCCCGGACCCGATCTCGATCGGGTACATGTACATCCTCAAGCTCCACCACCTGGTCGACGACAAGCTCCACGCTCGGTCGACCGGTCCGTACTCGATGATCACGCAGCAGCCGCTGGGTGGTAAGGCGCAGTTCGGTGGCCAGCGCTTCGGTGAGATGGAGGTGTGGGCGCTTGAGGCTTATGGCGCCGCTTACGCCCTCCAGGAGCTGCTGACCATCAAGTCCGACGACGTCACCGGCCGCGTGAAGGTCTACGAGGCCATCGTCAAGGGCGAGAACATCCCCGAGCCGGGCATTCCCGAGTCCTTCAAGGTGCTCATCAAGGAAATGCAGTCGCTCTGCCTCAACGTGGAGGTGCTGTCCTCGGACGGCATGTCCATCGAGATGCGCGACACCGACGAGGACGTCTTCCGCGCGGCGGAGGAGCTCGGTATCGACCTGTCCCGGCGCGAGCCGAGCAGCGTCGAAGAGGTCTGACGGGCCTGACGGGGGGCTCGCTCAAGAGCCCCCCGTCATCCCCGGGACCGTTCAGACCATGATTGAGACTCGACCCCGAAAGAGGGATTGACGCACAGTGCTCGACGTCAACTTCTTCGACGAGCTGCGGATCGGCCTTGCCACCGCGGACGACATCCGAACCTGGTCGCACGGCGAGGTCAAGAAGCCGGAGACCATCAACTACCGCACCCTCAAGCCCGAGAAGGACGGACTCTTCTGCGAGAAGATCTTCGGTCCTACCCGGGACTGGGAGTGCTACTGCGGCAAGTACAAGCGTGTCCGCTTCAAGGGCATCATCTGTGAGCGTTGTGGCGTCGAGGTCACGCGCGCCAAGGTGCGCCGTGAGCGGATGGGCCACATCGAGCTTGCCGCTCCCGTCACCCACATCTGGTACTTCAAGGGCGTCCCGTCGCGCCTCGGATACCTGCTGGACCTCGCGCCGAAGGACCTCGAAAAGGTCATCTACTTCGCCGCGTACATGATCACGTTCGTCGACGACGAGCGTCGCACCCGCGACCTCCCGTCGCTGGAGGCGCACGTCTCCGTCGAGCGTCAGCAGATCGAGAACCGCCGTGACGCGGACCTCGAAGGCCGGGCCAAGAAGCTTGAGACCGACCTGGGCGAGCTTGAGGCCGAGGGCGCGAAGGCCGACGTACGCCGCAAGGTGCGCGAAGGTGCCGAGCGTGAGATGAAGCAGCTCCGTGACCGCGCCCAGCGCGAGATCGACCGCCTCGACGAGGTGTGGGCCCGCTTCAAGAACCTCAAGGTCCAGGACCTGGAGGGCGACGAGCTCCTCTACCGCGAGCTGCGTGACCGCTTCGGCACGTACTTCGACGGCTGCATGGGCGCCGCCGCGCTGCAGAAGCGCCTGGAGTCCTTCGACCTCGAGGAGGAGGCCGAGCGCCTCCGCGAGATCATCCGTACCGGCAAGGGCCAGAAGAAGACCCGTGCGCTCAAGCGCCTCAAGGTCGTCTCCGCGTTCCTGCAGACCAGCAACAAGCCCAAGGGCATGGTTCTGGACTGCGTGCCGGTGATCCCGCCGGACCTGCGTCCGATGGTGCAGCTGGACGGTGGCCGCTTCGCGACCTCCGACCTGAACGACCTGTACCGCCGCGTGATCAACCGCAACAACCGTCTGAAGCGTCTCCTCGACCTCGGTGCCCCCGAGATCATCGTGAACAACGAGAAGCGCATGCTTCAGGAGGCCGTGGACGCCCTCTTCGACAACGGTCGTCGTGGTCGTCCGGTGACCGGTCCCGGTAACCGTCCCCTGAAGTCCCTCAGCGACATGCTGAAGGGCAAGCAGGGTCGATTCCGTCAGAACCTTCTCGGCAAGCGTGTGGACTACTCCGCGCGTTCCGTGATCGTCGTCGGTCCGCAGCTGAAGCTGCACCAGTGCGGTCTGCCCAAGGCCATGGCGCTGGAGCTCTTCAAGCCGTTCGTGATGAAGCGCCTGGTCGACCTGAACCACGCGCAGAACATCAAGAGCGCCAAGCGGATGGTCGAGCGCGGCCGCACGGTCGTCTACGACGTCCTCGAAGAGGTCATCGCCGAGCACCCGGTTCTCCTGAACCGTGCGCCCACGCTGCACCGCCTCGGCATCCAGGCCTTCGAGCCCCAGCTGGTCGAAGGCAAGGCCATCCAGATCCACCCGCTCGTCTGCACCGCGTTCAACGCGGACTTCGACGGTGACCAGATGGCCGTGCACCTGCCGCTCTCCGCGGAGGCGCAGGCCGAGGCCCGCATCCTGATGCTGTCCTCGAACAACATCCTCAAGCCGGCCGACGGCCGTCCGGTCACGATGCCGACCCAGGACATGGTCCTCGGTCTGTTCTTCCTGACCACCGACGGTGAGCTCCGTGACACCAAGGGCGAGGGCCGCGCGTTCGGCTCCACGGCCGAGGCGACCATGGCGTTCGACAACGGCGAGCTCGCGCTCCAGTCGGCCGTCGACATCCGCTTCCCGGTGGGCACCATCCCGCCGCGTGGCTGGGTGCACCCGGTCGCCGAGGAGGGCGAGCAGGAGTTCCAGGCGGGCGACAGCTTCCGTCTGAAGACGACCCTGGGTCGCGCGCTCTTCAACGAGCTGCTGCCCGAGGACTACCCGTTCGTCGACTACTCGGTGGGCAAGAAGCAGCTCTCCGAGATCGTCAACGACCTGGCGGAGCGCTACCCCAAGGTCATCGTGGCGGCGACGCTCGACAACCTGAAGGCGGCCGGCTTCCACTGGGCGACCCGTTCGGGCGTCACCGTGGCCATCTCCGACGTCGTCGTGCCCGAGGCCAAGAAGGCCATCGTCAAGGGCTACGAGGAACTGGACGAGAAGGTCCAGAAGCAGTACGAGCGCGGTCTGATCACCAAGGACGAGCGCACGCAGGAGCTCATCGCGATCTGGACCAAGGCGACCAACGAGGTTGCCGAGGCGATGAACGCGAACTTCCCCAAGACGAACCCCATCTTCATGATGGTTGACTCGGGTGCCCGAGGAAACATGATGCAGATGCGACAGATCGCCGGTATGCGTGGTCTGGTGTCGAACGCGAAGAACGAGACCATCCCGCGTCCGATCAAGGCGTCCTTCCGTGAGGGCCTCACCGTTCTGGAGTACTTCATCTCCACGCACGGTGCCCGTAAGGGTCTGGCGGACACCGCCCTGCGTACCGCCGACTCGGGTTACCTGACCCGTCGTCTGGTGGACGTCTCGCAGGACGTGATCATCCGCGAGGAGGACTGTGGCACCGAGCGCGGTCTGAAGCTGAAGATCGCCGTTCGCGGCGAGGACGGCGTGCTGCGCAAGGCCGACGACGTCGAGACCTCGATCTACGCCCGCATGCTGGCCGAGGACGTCGTCATCGACGGCAAGGTCATCGCGCCGGCCAACGTCGACCTCGGTGACGTGCTCATCGACGCCCTGGTCGCCAACGGCGTCGAGGAGGTCAAGACCCGCTCGGTCCTGACCTGTGAGTCCGCGGTCGGCACCTGTGCCTTCTGCTACGGACGCTCGCTCGCCACCGGCAAGCTGGTCGACATCGGTGAGGCGGTCGGCATCATCGCCGCCCAGTCCATCGGTGAGCCCGGTACCCAGCTGACGATGCGTACCTTCCACACCGGTGGTGTGGCCGGTGACGACATCACGCAGGGTCTGCCGCGTGTCGTCGAGCTCTTCGAGGCCCGTACCCCGAAGGGTGTCGCCCCGATCTCCGAGGCCGCCGGCCGCGTGCGGATCGAGGAGACCGAGAAGACGAAGAAGATCGTCATCACGCCCGACGACGGCAGCGACGAGACGGCGTTCCCGATCTCGAAGCGCGCCAAGGTCATCGTGCACGAGGGCGACCACGTCGAGGTGGGCCAGAAGCTCACCATGGGTGCCACCAACCCGCACGACGTGCTGCGCATCCTCGGTCAGCGTGCCGTCCAGGTCCACCTGGTCGGCGAAGTCCAGAAGGTCTACAACTCGCAGGGCGTGTCGATCCACGACAAGCACATCGAGATCATCATCCGGCAGATGCTGCGCCGCGTGACGATCATCGAGTCCGGCGACGCGGAGCTCCTGCCGGGCGAGCTGGTCGAGCGGTCGAAGTTCGAGACCGAGAACCGTCGTGTGGTCACCGAGGGCGGTCACCCCGCCTCCGGCCGTCCGCAGCTGATGGGTATCACCAAGGCCTCGCTCGCGACCGAGTCGTGGCTGTCGGCGGCGTCCTTCCAGGAGACGACCAGGGTTCTGACGGACGCGGCGATCAACGCCAAGTCCGACTCCCTGATCGGCCTCAAGGAGAACGTCATCATCGGTAAGCTCATCCCGGCCGGTACGGGCCTCGCCCGCTACCGCAACATCCGGGTGGAGCCCACCGAAGAGGCCAAGGCCGCGATGTACTCGGCCGTCGGTTACGACGACATCGACTACTCGCCCTTCGGCTCCGGCTCCGGCCAGGCTGTCCCGCTGGAGGACTACGACTACGGCCCGTACAACGGCTAAGAGCTCGTAAGAAGAAGCCCCCCGTCGCTCCGAGAGGAGCGGCGGGGGGCTTCTTCGTTGCCCGTGGGGGCCGCGGGGACACCGCGGGCCGCCCCCGGGTGGGCGGTCAGCGGCGCCGGCGGCGCAGGGTGGTGACCTGGACCGCCGTGAGGGCCAGCAGGGCCAGGGCGGCGCCTGCGAGGCCCGGGGCGAGGCCCTTCGGGGTGAAGGTGCAGGAGACCTCGGTCGTGCCCGGCGGGAGGTCCACGGCCAGCAGGCCGTGGAAGGGCTTCAGGGGGGCCGAGCACTGCCAGCCCGGGACGGCCGTCGTGGCGATGACGGCCGTGCCGCCGACGGGCGTGGGGAGGGTGGCCCCGATGGTGTGGCCGCCCGGGCGGACCGTGGTGGCGCCGGTGGCGGTGAGGTGCCGGACGGCCGCGTCGAGCGCCGCGCGGTCCAGGCAGCCGAGCGGGTACGCGCCCGCGTCCGCGTCCTTCGTACGGGTCTGCAGGGTGACGTCGACCTGGCCCGAGGCGGGGACGGTGCCCAGCGGGGTCACGCCGGTCATCCGGTCCTCCAGGAGCCGCTGGGGGCCACCGCCGGCGCGGACCGTGCCGTAGGGGGCGGGGGAGTACCAGTAGGCCTCGGAGCCGGGGGTGCACCGGGCGGCGTACGTCTGCTCGGTGGCGCTCCCGCCGCGGGTGACCGGCGGGACCTGGTAGACGGTGGCGCCCAGGACGTTCTCCTGGCGGGCGTAGACGGTGTCCGCCGGGTTGGGGGAGGTGTACGGCGCGGTGCGGACGGTGACCAGCGGGGGCGCGGGGAACTTCGAGGCCGTCCAGCTGTCCGCGGTGGTCCCCGGGCGGACCCGCGCGCCGATCGAGAAGATCGCGTCGAGTACCGGGTTGTCGGCGCCGAAGAAGGTCCGGCCGTCGTTCTTGAAGCCGTACCCCAGGGGCTCCAGGGCCTTGTAGGTGGCCTCGGGCAGGTAGCTGCTGTAGTACTGCGGACCCTCCGCCCGCAGCGCCAGGGCGTCGTTGTAGGCGCTCTGGGGCGCGCCCGAGTCGGTCCGGTAGGCGGGCCAGCCCGCCACGCCGCGGACGGCTTCGAAATGGTTGCCGATCGACCGGTTCGAGGTGACGACCGGCTTGGCCCAGCGCTCGCGGGCCCGGCGGGCGTCCGCATTGGCGGCGGCCACCGTGGACTCGGCGAACACGACGCCGATCATCAGGGCGGCGGCCACCGGGATCAGGTACCGGCGCTTCTCTCCGAGCCGCAGCAGGACCAGGGCCAGCAGGGAGACCGCACCGCCGCCGAGCACGGCCGGCCAGGTCCAGCCGCCGAAGTCGTCGGTGCGCCGCAGTGCGTAGGTGGCCGCCACCAGGAGGGCCGCCACCAGGGCCAGGTGCAGCGGGCGCGGCCGGTTGGCCAGCGCCAGCCAGGCCACGACCACGACCATCCCGCTGAAGACGAAGGCCTCGCGGTACGGGTTGCCGTTGGGCACGGCCAGCCCGTGCCACAGGTACTGCGTGGGCGGGAACTGGAAGGAGGCGACCACGAGCAGGGTCGCCGCCGCCCACACCAGGCGGGTCCGCCGGGCGACGGCGCTGTTGAGGACGAAGGCGCCGGCCAGGATCAGCCCGAGCGAGGCGACGTAGAGCCGCGGGCGGCCGCCCCACAGGTGCGTGGCCGGGAGCATGCCCGAGAGGAAGAGCTCGATCCGTACGGGGGCGAAGGAGGCCGCCCCGGTGGGCTGCGCGGCCCCGCTGGACAGGAACGACGGCAGGAGCAGCGGCAGGGTCAGCAGGATGCCGGTCCCGGTGGCCGTCGCGGCCCGCCACAGCGCGCGCAGCCGCTGCCGGCCCGTCATGTCGCGGGTGATCATGCGGATGGCCAGCAGGACGCAGGCGGCCATCGTGGCCATCATCGCGGTGTAGAAGTTCCCGAACCAGGCGAGCGCGACCAGCAGGGCCACGCCCGGCCAGCGGCGCTCCTCCAGACACCACTCGACGGCGATGCCGAGCATCGGGAGCGCGACCAGGCCCCAGAGCCACATGGGGATGTACGAGGCGTCGCTCAGCGCCCAGCCGCACAGGCCGTACACCGCTCCGAGCACGCCCCGCTGCCACCACGGGCCGGGGTGCAGCTTGCCGAGGTACACCGTCATCACGGCGGCGGCGGTGCCCATGGTGATCGGGGTGACCGCGAAGACGGCGAGGTCGACGTGGGCGCGGGGGACGAGGACGGCCAGCCAGGAGAAGGGGTTGCCGAGGTAGGTGTGGTAGTCGGCGAGGAACTGCTGTCCGAAGCCGCCGCGCCAGGTGAAGAGGACGTCGCCGGCGGCCTGCCCGTGGACCAGGTCCCACAGCGCCCGGTGGAACGGCACGTACTGGTTGGCCTGGTCGTTCAGGGCCCGGCCGGTGTTCCCGAAGGGGTAGGTGCCGCGCGCCACCCAGGCGGCGCAGAAGGCGCCCGAGGTGATCAGGAAGGCCAGCAGGGGGCTGCGGAGACGGGCGATCCGGCGGATGGCGGGTCTGCGGGAGGCGGGTCTGCGGGGGGTCGTGGGACGGGCGTCGACTGTGGTCGGCTCGGGTGCCACGGTCCCCAATGTCCTGCTCCCTGCTGATCGACTCGCCGGCGTCCCGCGCCCGGTCAAGCTGCCAGTTTAGGGCGCCGGGGCGGGCACAGGGCCGATCGGGCCGCTCCCCGCTTGCGCGCGGCGGGTTTTCGTGCTGGGCATTTGTTTTGACCTACCTCTGTGAGGTAGGTACGCTCTGACCTTGTGCCTGGGGTGTGCCCTGGCCCCCGCGTGTGCGTAAGACCCCGCGGAGAGCCGAGAAGAACACACCGCAATCTGCGCCCGACTCACTTCGGTGAAAGCGTGCAGTGTTCGACACACCCGACCGCGTGGGTCGGGGAAGTTCCAGGTTAGTTTCACTACACGGCACACAGAAACCGGAGAAGTAGTGCCTACGATCCAGCAGCTGGTCCGTAAGGGCCGGCAGGACAAGGTCGAGAAGACAAAGACCCCCGCGCTTGAGGCTTCGCCCCAGCGTCGCGGCGTCTGCACGCGTGTGTTCACGACCACCCCGAAGAAGCCGAACTCGGCGCTCCGTAAGGTCGCGCGTGTGCGTCTGACCTCCGGCATCGAGGTCACCGCTTACATTCCGGGTGAGGGACACAACCTGCAGGAGCACTCGATCGTGCTCGTGCGTGGTGGCCGTGTGAAGGACCTGCCGGGTGTTCGTTACAAGATCATCCGCGGTGCGCTTGACACCCAGGCTGTCAAGAACCGCAAGCAGGCCCGCAGCCGCTACGGCGCCAAGAAGGAGAAGTAAGAATGCCTCGTAAGGGCCCCGCCCCGAAGCGCCCGGTCATCATCGACCCGGTCTACGCATCTCCTCTGGTGACGTCGCTCATCAACAAGATCCTCCTGAACGGCAAGCGCTCCACCGCCGAGCGCATCGTTTACGGCGCCATGGAAGGCCTCCGCGAGAAGACCGGCAACGACCCGGTCATCACGCTGAAGCGCGCGCTGGAGAACGTCAAGCCGTCCCTCGAGGTCAAGTCCCGCCGTGTCGGTGGCGCGACCTACCAGGTCCCCGTCGAGGTCAAGCCGGGTCGCCAGTCGACCCTGGCCCTCCGCTGGCTCGTGGGTTACTCCCGCGCCCGCCGTGAGAAGACCATGACCGAGCGCCTCATGAACGAGCTGCTCGACGCCTCCAACGGTCTTGGCGCTGCCGTCAAGAAGCGCGAGGACACGCACAAGATGGCCGAGTCCAACAAGGCCTTCGCGCACTACCGCTGGTAGTCCCACCCCACATCGAGACCGAGAGAAGACCGAAGCCTTATGGCTACCACTTCGCTTGACCTGGCCAAGGTCCGCAACATCGGGATCATGGCCCACATCGACGCGGGCAAGACGACCACCACCGAGCGCATCCTGTTCTACACCGGTGTGTCGTACAAGATCGGTGAGGTCCACGACGGCGCCGCCACGATGGACTGGATGGAGCAGGAGCAGGAGCGTGGTATCACCATCACGTCTGCCGCGACGACCTGCCACTGGCCCCTCGAAGACGTTGACCACACCATCAACATCATCGACACCCCGGGTCACGTCGACTTCACCGTCGAGGTGGAGCGTTCGCTCCGCGTCCTCGACGGCGCCGTCACCGTCTTCGACGGTGTGGCCGGCGTCGAGCCGCAGTCCGAGACCGTTTGGCGTCAGGCGGACCGCTACGGCGTGCCGCGTATCTGCTTCGTCAACAAGCTCGACCGCACCGGCGCCGAGTTCCACCGCTGCGTCGACATGATCAAGGACCGCCTCGGTGCGATCCCGATCGTCATGCAGCTCCCCATCGGCGCCGAGATGGACTTCCAGGGCGTTGTCGACCTGGTCACCATGAAGGCGTTCGTCTGGTCCGCCGAGGCGACCAAGGGCGAGATGTACGACATCGTCGACATCCCGGCCACGCACACCGAGGCTGCTGAAGAGTGGCGCGGCAAGCTGGTCGAGACCGTCGCCGAGAACGACGACGAGATCATGGAGCTGTTCCTGGAGGGCAACGAGCCCTCCGTCGAGCAGCTGCACGCCGCCGTCCGTCGGATCATCCTGAACTCCGGCAAGGGCAAGGGCGAGCCCACGATCACCGCGGTGTTCTGTGGCACGGCGTTCAAGAACAAGGGTGTTCAGCCCCTGCTCGACGCCGTCGTCCGCTACCTGCCGTCGCCGCTGGACATCGAGGCCATCGAGGGCCACGACGTCCGCGACGCCGAGGTGGTCGTGAAGCGCAAGCCGTCCGACGAGGAGCCCCTCGCCGCGCTCGCGTTCAAGATCATGAGCGACCCGCACCTCGGTAAGCTCACCTTCGTCCGGGTTTACTCGGGCCGCCTGGAGGCCGGCACTGCGGTGCTGAACTCCGTCAAGGGCAAGAAGGAGCGCATCGGCAAGATCTACCGCATGCACGCCAACAAGCGTGAAGAGATCGCCGCGGTGGGCGCCGGTGACATCGTCGCCGTCATGGGCCTGAAGCAGACCACCACCGGTGAGACGCTGTGTGACGACAAGGCACCCGTGATCCTGGAGTCCATGGACTTCCCGGCTCCGGTCATCCAGGTCGCCATCGAGCCCAAGTCCAAGGGTGACCAGGAGAAGCTGGGTGTCGCCATCCAGCGTCTCGCGGAGGAGGACCCCTCCTTCCACGTTCACTCGGACGAGGAGACGGGCCAGACCATCCTCGGCGGTATGGGCGAGCTGCACCTTGAGGTGCTGGTCGACCGTATGAAGCGCGAGTTCAAGGTCGAGGCCAACGTCGGCAAGCCGCAGGTCGCGTACCGCGAGACGATCCGCAAGGCCGTCGAGCGTCACGACTACACGCACAAGAAGCAGACCGGTGGTACCGGTCAGTTCGCCAAGGTGCAGATCGCGATCGAGCCCATCACCGAGACCGACGGTCCGGCGTACGAGTTCGTGAACAAGGTCACCGGTGGACGCGTCCCGAAGGAGTACATCCCTTCGGTCGACGCCGGTGCGCAGGAAGCCATGCAGTTCGGCATCCTGGCCGGCTACGAGATGACTGGCGTTCGCGTCACGCTTCTCGACGGTGGCTACCACGAGGTCGACTCCTCGGAGCTCGCCTTCAAGATCGCCGGTTCGCAGGCCTTCAAGGAGGCCGCGCGCAAGGCTTCTCCCGTGCTCCTTGAGCCGATGATGGCCGTAGAGGTCACCACGCCCGAGGACTACATGGGTGACGTCATCGGTGACATCAACTCCCGCCGTGGCCAGATCCAGGCCATGGAGGAGCGTCACGGTGCTCGCGTCGTGAAGGGCCTCGTGCCCCTTTCGGAGATGTTCGGCTACGTCGGAGACCTCCGCAGCAAGACCTCGGGTCGCGCCAGCTACTCGATGCAGTTCGACTCCTACGCCGAGGTTCCCCGGAACGTCGCTGAGGAGATCATCGCGAAGGCCAAGGGCGAGTAACTCTTCCGAGTACACGCTTTAGGCTTGTCACCGGAGCCTCTGGGGCAACAGGAGTAACCCTCCGCTGCCCCGGGGGACCGGCTTTCCAGCAAAGATCACCTGGCGCCGATGAGTAAGGCGTACAGAACCACTCTCCAGGAGGACCCCGTGGCGAAGGCGAAGTTCGAGCGGACTAAGCCGCACGTCAACATCGGCACCATCGGTCACATTGACCACGGTAAGACGACCCTCACGGCCGCCATTACCAAGGTGCTGCACGACGCGTACCCGGACCTGAACGAGGCCTCGGCCTTCGACCAGATCGACAAGGCTCCTGAGGAGCGCCAGCGCGGTATCACCATCTCGATCGCGCACGTCGAGTACCAGACCGAGGCGCGTCACTACGCCCACGTCGACTGCCCGGGTCACGCCGACTACATCAAGAACATGATCACCGGTGCCGCGCAGATGGACGGCGCGATCCTCGTGGTCGCCGCCACCGACGGCCCGATGCCGCAGACCAAGGAGCACGTGCTCCTGGCCCGCCAGGTCGGCGTCCCCTCCATCGTTGTCGCCCTGAACAAGGCCGACATGGTGGACGACGAGGAGATCCTGGAGCTCGTCGAGCTCGAGGTCCGCGAGCTGCTCTCCGAGTACGACTTCCCGGGCGACGACCTGCCGGTCGTCCGCGTCTCCGCGCTGAAGGCGCTCGAGGGCGACAAGGAGTGGGGCGAGAAGCTTCTCGGCCTCATGTCCGCCGTCGACGACTTCATCCCGACCCCCCCGCGTGACACCGAGAAGCCGTTCCTCATGCCCGTCGAGGACGTCTTCACGATCACCGGTCGCGGTACCGTCGTCACCGGCCGTATCGAGCGTGGTGTCCTGAAGGTCAACGAGACCGTCGACATCATCGGTATCAAGGAGACCAAGACCACCACCACGGTCACCGGTATCGAGATGTTCCGCAAGCTGCTCGACGAGGGCCAGGCGGGCGAGAACGTCGGTCTGCTCCTCCGTGGCATCAAGCGCGAGGACGTCGAGCGCGGCCAGGTCATCATCAAGCCCGGTTCGGTCACGCCGCACACCGAGTTCGAGGCCCAGGCCTACATCCTGTCGAAGGACGAGGGTGGCCGTCACACCCCGTTCTTCAACAACTACCGCCCGCAGTTCTACTTCCGTACCACGGACGTCACGGGTGTCGTCACCCTGCCGGCCGGCACGGAGATGGTCATGCCGGGCGACAACACCGAGATGACGGTCGCGCTGATCCAGCCGGTCGCCATGGAGGAGGGCCTGAAGTTCGCCATCCGTGAGGGTGGTCGTACCGTGGGCGCCGGCCAGGTCATCAAGATCACGAAGTAATTTCGTGCTCTGACCTGGTAGCCCGTCCATCGGGCACCAAGTTGCACTGAAGGGCCCCGGGGGGGGGGGGGGGGGGGGGGGGGGGGGGGGGGGGGGGGGGGGGGGGGGGGTGGTGTGGGGGGGA
>NZ_JBVIAH010000008.1:130283-244031 GCF_055574035.1 Streptomyces sp. NPDC030021 | reverse complement strand
CCCCGGCCCACCGCCTCGGCGGTGGGCCGGGGCCCTTCGGCATGTCCGGTCCTGCCCGCGTGGGCCCGGCAGCGGGTACGCGTGAGGGCCGCACCCCGGACGGGGTGCGGCCCTCGACTGCGTACGGCGGTGGGTCAGCTCACGCGCAGGGACTCGGTGAACTCGACGCAGGCGGCGTGGTCGGGCAGCAGACCGGTCGCGAGGGCGTCGGCCAGCGAGGGGGCGGCCTCGTCGCGGGCGGACAGCAGCGGGACGTCGGCCGGCCACTCGATGCCCAGGTCGGGGTCGAGCGGGTGCACCGAGTGCTCGCCGGTCGGGTTGTAGGTCTCCGAGCAGAGGTACGACAGCGTCGCGTCGTCGCTCAGCGCGCAGAAGCCGTGGCCGAGGCCCTCGGGGATGTAGACCGCGCGGCGGTCCACGTCGTCGAGGCGGACACCCTCCCACTGGCCGAAGGTGGGGGAGCCGACCCGCAGGTCGACGATGACGTCGAGCACGGCGCCGCGTACGCAGGTCACGTACTTGGCCTGGCCGCGCGGTACGTCGGCGAAGTGGATGCCGCGGACCACGCCCGCGGAGGAGACCGAGAGGTTCGCCTGCGCCAGGTTCAGCGGGTGCCCGACGACCTCGGCCAGCCGGTCGAAGCGGTACCACTCGGTGAACAGGCCGCGCGGGTCGCCGTGCAGCTGCGGGGTGACCTCGAAGGCGCCGGATATGGAGAGTTCGCGGAACTTCATCGGGCGTCCTCCTCGGCGAGCAGCATCAGCAGGTAGTCGCCGTAGCCGCTCTTGGTCAGCGGCTCGGCGAGCGCGCACAGCTGCGCGGAGTCGATCAGGCCGGCCCGCCAGGCCGCCTCCTCGATGCAGCCGATCTTGAAGCCCTGGCGCTCCTCTATCACGCGGACGAACTCGGAGGCCTGCACCATCGAGACGAAGGTGCCGGTGTCCAGCCATGCCGTACCGCGGTCGAGGATGGTGACGTTGAGCTCGCCGGCCTGGAGGTACGCGTCGTTGACGGCGGTGATCTCCAGCTCGCCGCGGGCGCTGGGCTTCAGGCCGCGGGCTATCTCGACGACCTGGTTGTCGTAGAAGTACAGACCCGGCACCGCGTAGCGGGACTTCGGCTTCTCCGGCTTCTCCTCGATGGAGATGGCCTGGCCGTGCTCGTCGAACTCGACCACGCCGTAGGCGGTGGGGTCCGCGACCGGGTACGCGAACACGCGGCCGCCCTTGGCGTCCGTGTGCTGGGCGAGGCGGGTGCCGAGGCCACTGCCGTGGAAGATGTTGTCGCCGAGGATCAGGGCGACGGACTCGTCACCGATGAAGTCGGCGCCGAGGACGAACGCCTGGGCGATGCCCTCCGGGCGCTCCTGGACGGCGTACTCCAGCCGCAGGCCGAACTGCGAGCCGTCGCCGAGCAGTCGCTCGAACTGTTCGCGGTCGTCCGGGGTGGTGATGATCAGGATCTCGCTGATACCCGCCATCACGAGGGTGGAGAGGGGGTAGTAGATCATCGGCTTGTCGAAGACGGGCAGCAGCTGCTTCGAGACTGCCCGGGTCAGCGGCCAGAGTCGAGATCCGGTGCCACCGGCCAAGAGGATTCCACGCATGGGGAGAACCCTATGCGAGAGGGCGTGGGGGAGCAGAGTTCCGCACATGTGACGTTGGGCGGACCGCTAGACTCTTCGTATTATGCGCATCCTCGTGACCGGCGGCGCCGGCTTCATCGGTTCAGAATTCGTCCGCCAGCAGCTCGCTGCAGATGCCACGGCGCAGATCACTGTCTTCGACAAGCTGACGTACTCGGGCGTCGAGGCCAACCTCGCCCCGGTCGCCGACCACCCCGGATACACCTTCGTCAAGGGCGACATCTGCGACGCGGACGCCGTCGACCAGGTCATGCCCGGCCACGATGTCGTCGTGCACTTCGCGGCCGAGTCCCACGTGGACCGCTCCATCGCCGGCGCGGGCCCGTTCGTGATGACCAACGTCGTCGGCACCCAGGTGCTGCTCGACTCCGCGCGCAAGCACGGCGTCGGCCGCTTCGTCCACATCTCCACCGACGAGGTCTACGGCTCGATCACCGAGGGCTCCTGGACGGAGGAGTGGCCGCTGGTGCCCAACTCCCCGTACTCCGCCTCGAAGGCGTCGTCCGACCTGCTGGCGCTGGCCTACGCCCGCACGCACGGCATGGACGTGGTGGTCACCCGCTGCTCCAATAACTACGGGCACTACCAGTTCCCGGAGAAGGTCATCCCGCTGTTCGTCTCGAACCTGATGGACGGCAAGAAGGTCCCGCTGTACGGCAACGGCGGCAACGTCCGCGACTGGCTGCACGTCTCCGACCACTGCCGCGGCATCGACCTGGCCATGCGCAAGGGCCGGGCCGGCGAGGTCTACAACATCGGCGGCGGCACCGAGCTCACCAACAAGGAGCTCACCGGTGTCCTGCTGGAGGCCGCCGGCCTCGGCTGGGACATGGTCGAGCACGTCGAGGACCGCAAGGGCCACGACCTGCGCTACTCCATCGACATCAGCAAGATCGGCGCCGAGCTGGGCTACGCCCCGCAGGTCACCTTCGAGGACGGCATCAAGGCCACCATCGACTGGTACCGCGAGAACCGTGCCTGGTGGGAGCCGCTGAAGGCGAAGGCGGCGCTGCAGAAGTGACCGCGACCCCGGGAGCCGGCCGCTGGCTCGTCACCGGCGCCGCCGGAATGCTCGGCCAGGACGTCCTGGCCGTCCTGAAGGACGCCGGCATCGAAGCCGCGGGCCTGCGCCGCGCCGACCTCGACATCACCGACCCGGCAGCCGTCCGGGCCGCCGTCGAGGGTGCCGCGGTCGTCGTCAACTGCGCGGCCTGGACCGACGTGGACGGCGCCGAGACCGCCGAGGAAGCCGCCACCGCCGTCAACGGCACCGGCGTACGCGTCCTCGCGGCGGCCTGCGCCGACGCCGGTGCGCGCCTGCTGCACGTCTCCACCGACTACGTACTGCCCGGCAATGCCACGCAGCCGTACCGCGAGGACGCCGAGACCGGTCCGGTCAACGCCTACGGGCGCTCCAAGCTGGTCGGCGAACAGGCCGTCGCCGAGCTGCTCCCGCAGGACGGCTACATCGTGCGGACCGCGTGGCTGTACGGCGAGCACGGGGCGAACTTCGTCGCAACCATGCTGAAGCTGGCCGCCCAGCGGGACACCCTCGACGTGGTCGACGACCAGCACGGCCAGCCCACTTGGTCCTACGCGCTGGCCCGTCGCCTGGTCGACCTCGGCCTGGCCGCGCTGGCGGGCAAGGCCCCGGGCGGGGTCTACCACGGCACCGCGAGCGGCCGTACGACCTGGATGGGGCTGGCGCGCGAGGCGTACCGGCTGAGCGGGCTCGACCCCGAGCGGATCCGGCCGACGACCTCCGAGGCGTTCGTACGCCCCGCCGTGCGCCCGGCCTTCAGTGTCCTTGCTCACGACGGCTGGTCGGCCGCCGGGCTGGAACCGCTGCCCGACTGGCGGGCGCAGCTCGCCGAGGCGATCACCCGCCCGGCCTTCGCTGATCTGCTGAGACTGTCCTCCGCGAAGTGAGCCGGAGAGGCTGATCGCTTACATACGCGCGTCGTCGACGGGGCCCGGGATGCAACCTCTCGGGCCCCGTTTGCGTCATGTGCCGTGCCATATGCTTCTCCTATAAAGATGTTGGCCCCTTCGCGCGAAAGGCGCCGTCCGCTGTGCGACTCTCCGTTCTGACCTCCATCACCGGTCTTCTGGTGCTGGGGTACATCCTCGAGCTGCTGCGCCGCCAGCAACTGCGGGAGAAGTACGCGGCGATATGGCTCGCGATCGGATTGCTGGTCGCCCCGCTCGGGTTCGTTCCCGGCCTGCTGGACCCGGTGGCCAGGAGCCTCGGCGTGGCATCCGGCGTCAGCCTGGTGCTTTTCGTCGGGTTCATCCTGGTCCTGCTGGTGAGTCTGCACCTCAGCTGGGAGACCAGCCGGCTTGAGGCGGAGACCCGCACCCTCGCGGAGGACGTCGCGCTGATCCGCGCGCACCTCGTCCAGCAGGGCGGATACCCCAGTACGTCGCCGCGCGCGGAGGAATCCGGCGCCATCGAGGCACAGGTGAACTCGTGAACGACGGTCGTCGCGTTCTGATCATTCTTCCCGCCTGGAACGAGGAGGACGGTCTGCCCTCCGTCCTGCGCGAGATCCAGCAGCAACTGCCCTACGTGGACACCCTCGTGGTCGACGACGGCTCGGCGGACAACACCGCCGAGGTGGCCCGGGCAGCCGGCTCGGCCGTCGCCCAGCTGCCCTTCAACCTCGGTGTCGGCGGCGCGATGCGGCTCGGCTACCGCTACGCGCAGCAGCACGGCTACGACGTGGCGATCCAGGTGGACGCCGACGGCCAGCACGACCCGGCGTACGTGCCGGCGCTGCTGGAGCGCCTCGCCGTCGGCGACGCCGACCTGGTCATAGGCGCCCGGTTCGCCGGCGACGGCGACTACACGGTGCGCGGCCCGCGCAAGTGGGCGATGTCGCTGCTGTCCGTGGTGCTGTCGCGGATCACCCGGACCAAGCTCACCGACACCACCTCGGGCTTCCGTGCCTGCAACCGGCCGCTCATAGAGTTCTTCGCCCGCTGGTACCCCGTGGAGTACCTCGGGGACACCATCGAGTCCATGGTGGGCGCGGCACGCTCCGGCTTCACCGTGCGCCAGATCCCCGTGGCCATGCGCGAACGGACCACCGGCCGGCCGAGCGCCTCGCCGTTCAGGGCCATGGTCTATCTCACCCGGGCCGGCCTCGTGCTGCTGCTCGCGATGATCCGCAGGATGCCCGGCGAGCTCAAGGCGTTCCAGCCCGGCACCCCGGCGTACACCGCCTTCCAGCAGCGCACCGCCGAGCTGGTCGCCCGCGAGCTGACCAAGGCCTAGGCGGAGAACATGTCGCGTTTCGAGATCCTTCTGCCGTACTACGGCGACGTCGCGCTGATGCAGGACGCCGTCCGCAGCGTCCTGGCCCAGGACGGCGACGACTGGCGCCTCACCGTCGTCGACGACGGCCGTGAGCCGGGCGTCCCCGAGTGGTTCGAGGAGCTGGCGGACCCCCGCGTCCGCTACTTCCGCAACGAGCACAACCTCGGGGTGACCGGCAACTTCAACCGCTGCGTCGAGCTCGCCGAGTACGAGTACCTGGTGCTCATGGGCTGCGACGACCTCATGCACCCGAACTACCTGCGGGTGGTGCGGGCCGCGGCCGACCGCGAGCCGGCCGCCGCGATGATCCAGCCGGGCGTCCTGGTGATCGGCACCGACGGCCGGGAGTACGACACCCTGGTCGACCGGACCAAGCGCAAGCTGTACTCCCCGAAGGGCCCGGGCCAGGCCCTGCTCGGCGGCGAGGAGCTGGCCATCAGCCTGCTGCGCGGCAACTGGCTGTACTTCCCGTCGATCTGCTGGCGCACCGAGGCGGTCAAGCGCTTCGGCTTCCGCACCGACCTGGGCGTGATCCAGGATCTCGCCCTGGTCGTCGACCTGCTGGTGGCGGGGGAGACCCTGGCCACCACGCCGGAGGTCTGCTTCAGCTACCGCCGGCACGCCGGGAGCGAGTCCTCCGCCAAGGCCTACACCGGCCACCGCTTCGAGGAGGCCAAGCGCTTCTTCGTGGAGACCGCCGACCGCCTGGACCGGCACGGCTGGCCGCGCGCCGCCAAGGTCTCCCGACTGCACCTCTCCTCCCGGCTGCACGCGATCACCCTGCTGCCCGGCGCGGTGAAGCACGCCGGCCGGCCCGGTGTCAGCGCCATGCTCCGCCACGCCACGCGCTGAGCGTGCGGCCGATGAAAGCTACGGGATGAACCCGATCGCGAAACTGCTCAAAGCCCTGCCCCCCGGGACCGCCATGGTCGCGGGGGGCACCGCCGTACTCGGCGCCGCCTCCTACATCCACCTCGCGGTGGCCGGACACAGCCTCTCCGAGGCCGAGAAGGCCGGCGTCTCGGTGCTGTGGACCCTGGTGATGTCCGTCGGGATCGGCCTGTTCTTCCCGATCGAGCAGGAGCTCACCCGGATCGTCGCCGCCCGCGTGGTGCGCGGTGAGGGCGCCGCGCCGGTGCTCCGGAAGGCGGGACTGCTGACCGGGGGCATCCTCGGCGCGGTCCTCGGGGCGCTCGCCGTCTTCGCCCGGCCGATCGCCGACCGGCTGTTCCACGGTGACCTCCAGATGGTCGCCGTGCTCGGCGGCGCCTTCGCCGGGATGGCCCTGTGCTACCTCACGCGGGGCATCCTGGCCGGCACCGGCCGGTTCACCGCGTACGGCTCCCAGCTCGCGGTCGACGGCGGCCTGCGGATCGTGCTGGCCTTCGGCTGCGCCGCCGCCGGGCTGCACTCGGCGCTCGCCTTCAGCCTGATCCTCGTCGTGGCGCCGTTCATCGCCCTGCTGGTCACGCTGGCCCCGACGCTGCGCGCGGCGCGGCCCGGCGGCGTGTTCCCCACCCGGGAGCTGGTCCGCGGTCTCGGGCCGCTGACCGCCTCCACCCTGCTGGCGCAGGTGGTGGTCAACGCGGCGGTGATGAGCACCCAGCTGCTGGAGCCGACCCGCATCGCCCTGATCTCGGCCCTGCTCAGCGCCCTGGTGCTGGCCCGGGTGCCGCTGTTCGTCTTCGGCTCGCTGCAGGCCTCGCTGCTCTCCGGCCTGTCCACCGTGGTGGCCGCCGGGGACCACCAGGGCTTCGCGCGGATGCTCCGCAAGGCCTGCCTGGTGGTGCTCGGCCTCGGCGCGGTCGGCGGCGTGCCCGCCGTGCTGCTCGGACCCTGGCTGATCGAGATCCTGTTCCGCGCCCAGACCGGCCAGCTCGGCCACGTCGACTTCCTCTGGTTCGCCGTCGGGACGACCTGCTACATGCTGGCGATGGTGCTCGGCCAGGCCCAGATGGTGCTGCACAAGCACCGCGCCCAGCTGGCCTGCTGGGTGTTCGGCACCGCGGTCCTGCTCGGGATCACCCTGCTCCCCGGCGACATCGCGCTGCGCGTGGGCCTCGCCTACGCGGTCGGCTCGCTCGCCACCGCCGCCGCGATGCTGCTGACCCTGCGCGGCGCCGTGCCGCGCCGTAGCACCGCACCGGTCCCCGACGGGCAACTCGCCGAGGTCTGAGGTCCGCCGGCGACCGGCACCTCCCGCAGTACGATTTCATGATCCGGCGGCGTGGCCAGTCGCCCGATCGGTGGCCGAGAGGCCCCGCACCGCACGGTGCGGGGCCTCTCGGCCGTAGCGGACACATACGGATGCACACGGGGTGGGGCATGGGCAGGAACGACGAGGACGCGCGCAGCGGGGGCATATCCGACGAGGAGCTGGCGGCGTTCCTGGAACAGGCCTCCTCGGGCGCCGGGGAGGCACCGCGGGAGCCCTCGGCGCGGGCCCGGATGGTGACCGAGCGGCTGCGTGACCAGCAGGATCCGCCGGGCTGGCGCACCGGCCCGGCCTCGCAGGGGATGCGGGGCGGGCGGGGCCGGGCCGGGCGGCGGATCAAGGCCGCCCTGGCCGTCGTCTTCATCGCCGGGCTCGCGCTGGTCGCGCTACGGCCCGAGCTGGTGATCGACCGGGTCACGGGCAAGACCGCCGACCGGGAGGCCGCGAAGGCGCCGCTGGCCGCGGAGACGGCCCGGCCGACCGCGCCGCCGCCCCCGGTGGCCCCCGACCTGCCGACGCTGAAGGAACCCTTCCGCGGGTCTCCGGCCCTCCAGTGGGCCGACGGCGCCGCCGGGATCGAGGTCCCCGAGGCCACCGCCGTGGGCTGGATGCCGAAGGAGAAGGTCGCGGACGCGCTGCAGCAGGTCAAGCAGTTCCTCGTCGCGGCCGGCCTGGACCCGGCGACCCTGCGCGGCGAACGGCCCGCCGCAGCCCTGGCGCTCCTGGATCCCCGGCAGCCGGACGGCCCGCAGCGGCTGGAGCAGTTCCTGGCGAAGCCCACGGCGCAGGACAGCCCGTTGACGCTCTTCACCCGCTTCGATCCGGCCGAGGTCAAGCCCGTCGGCGACGTCGTCAAGGTGCGCGGCAGCATGCGCGTGGAGGAGGGGGAACCCGGGGAGGTGCGCGTGGTGACGGACTACACCTTCGTCCACCCGATGACGAAGGGCGGCACGAGCGTGCAGCGCACGATCGTGCGCCGGCAGATCACCTTGTCCCTGCTCGACCCGGCGCGCTGGACGGCCTCAGGAGACCGGCTCCAGCTGAGCGAGCACCACGCGGAATGGTCGAACGTGCGATGCGAGGTGGCCGACGGCTACCTGCACCCGCAGTTCCCGCAGGACGCGCCGACCGGTCAGGCACCCACCGGGCCCGCCACGGACCCGTACGACCGCAGCAAGGACATCAAGGGCGGAGGGTGCGGGACCTTCACCCGCTCCTGACCGGGGGAGAGGCCCTGCCGCGCCGTGTGCGTGGTGCAGTTTGACCACTCAGCGTGGCGGGGTATTCTCTTCGGCCCGATTGGCCAGGTACGTGCCTCGTATGGCAGACTACTCAAGTTGCTCGGCTGAGTGCCGATGCTGCGCGCCTCCCGCCGGGAGGACCGGAAGCGAGTCCCACAGTACTCGTCGTCCTTAATCTGCCTCTCGGGGCAGCAATGGGGACGGACGTACGGGAATCTTCTGGGAAGTGTCAGCACGGTGCACACCAGGCACTCGGTGGGTGTTTCTCCCCCGAATCGCGGTCACAGGGACCGTACCCCCTTGGACGAGGGAATTTCCGTATGGGAATTTTCTGTAGAGGGAGTGCGACACGCCCGACCGCGTGGGTCGGAGGAGAGGCCGCGGGATTCGTTCCGCAGCCGGCCGGGAGCCAGAGCGTTTCCACATACAGACAGGACTACGGAGTAGCCATGGCGGGACAGAAGATCCGCATCCGGCTCAAGGCCTACGACCACGAGGTCATCGATTCCTCGGCGAAGAAGATCGTCGAGACGGTGACGCGCACTGGTGCGTCGGTCGCGGGCCCGGTGCCGCTGCCCACTGAGAAGAACGTGTACTGCGTCATCAAGTCGCCGCACAAGTACAAGGACTCGCGCGAGCACTTCGAGATGCGCACGCACAAGCGCCTGATCGACATCCTCGACCCGACTCCCAAGACCGTTGACTCGCTGATGCGCCTGGACCTTCCGGCCGGCGTTGACATCGAGATCAAGCTCTGAGAGGCGTCGAGAAGATGGCAAAGCAGATCAAGGGCGTCCTGGGCGAGAAGCTCGGCATGACCCAGGTCTGGGACGAGAACAACCGTGTCGTCCCGGTGACCGTGGTCAAGGCCGGACCCTGCGTCGTTACCCAGGTCCGTACGAACGACATCGACGGCTACGAGTCGGTCCAGATCGCCTTCGGCGAGATCGACCCGCGCAAGGTGAACAAGCCCCTCAAGGGCCACTTCGCCAAGGCCGACGTGACCCCCCGCCGCCACCTGGTGGAGCTCCGCACCTCCGACGCCAGCGAGTACACGCTCGGCCAGGAGATCACTGCTGAGGTGTTCGAGTCCGGCGTCAAGGTTGACGTCACGGGCAACAGCAAGGGCAAGGGCTTCGCCGGTGTCATGAAGCGGCACAACTTCCGGGGCCTCGGCGCCGGTCACGGTGTGCAGCGCAAGCACCGCTCCCCCGGTTCGATCGGTGGCTGTGCCACCCCTGGGCGTGTCTTCAAGGGCATGCGCATGGCCGGTCGCATGGGTAACGAGCGCGTCACCACCCAGAACCTGACCATCCACGCGGTTGACGCGGAGAAGGGTCTGCTCCTCATCAAGGGTGCGGTCCCCGGTCCGAACGGCGGCCTCGTCCTGGTCCGTACCGCGGCCAAGGGGGCTTGAGGTAATGAGCACCATTGACATCCTTTCGCCGGCAGGCGACAAGGCCGGTACCGTCGAGCTCCCCGCGGAGATCTTCGACGCGAAGACCAGCGTTCCGCTGATCCACCAGGTCGTTGTCGCTCAGCTGGCTGCTGCCCGTCAGGGCACGCACAAGACCAAGCGTCGTGGCGAAGTCCGTGGTGGTGGCCGCAAGCCGTACCGCCAGAAGGGCACCGGCCGCGCTCGCCAGGGTTCCACCCGCGCTCCGCAGTTCGTCGGCGGTGGCGTTGTCCACGGCCCGCAGCCGCGTGACTACTCGCAGCGGACCCCGAAGAAGATGAAGGCCGCCGCCCTCCGCGGTGCCCTCTCGGACCGTGCGCGTCACTCCCGCATCCACGTCATCACCGGCGTGGTCGAGGGTGCCGCCTCCACGAAGGCCGCCAAGACGCTGTTCGGCAAGATCTCGGAGCGCAAGAACCTGCTCCTGGTCGTCGACCGCGCCGACGAGGCCGCGTGGCTGTCCGCCCGCAACCTGCCCCAGGTTCACATCCTGGAGCCGGGCCAGCTGAACACGTACGACGTGATCGTCTCTGACGACGTGGTCTTCACTCAGGCCGCTTTCGAGTCCTTCGTGTCTGGCCCCAAGGCCGATGAGACCGAAGGGAGCGACGCCTGATGTCTGAGGCGACCGTTACCAGCAAGACCTTCACTGACCCGCGCGACCTGCTGATCAAGCCGGTTGTCTCGGAGAAGAGCTACGCGCTGCTGGACGAGAACAAGTACACGTTCATCGTCGCGCCCGGCTCCAACAAGACCCAGATCAAGCAGGCCGTGGAAGCGGTCTTCGGGGTCAAGGTCACCGGGGTCAACACGATCAACCGTCAGGGTAAGCGCAAGCGCACCAAGACCGGTTTCGGCAAGCGCGCTGACACCAAGCGCGCCATCGTGACCCTCGCTGAGGGCGACCGAATCGACATCTTCGGCGGCCAGGCCTCCTAACGGAGGTCTAGTCGTCCGGAATCGGACGAGGACTGAGAAATGGGTATCCGCAAGTACAAGCCGACGACCCCGGGCCGTCGTGGCTCCAGCGTCGCCGACTTTGTCGAGATCACGCGGTCCACGCCGGAGAAGTCGCTGGTTCGCCCCCTGCACAGCAAGGGCGGCCGTAACAACACCGGTCGGATCACCGTTCGCCACCAGGGTGGTGGACACAAGCGCGCCTACCGCGTGATCGACTTCCGTCGTCACGACAAGGACGGCGTGCCGGCCAAGGTCGCGCACATCGAGTACGACCCCAACCGCACCGCGCGCATCGCGCTCCTGCACTACGCGGACGGCGAGAAGCGCTACATCATCGCGCCGAAGGCTCTGAAGCAGGGCGACCGGATTGAGAACGGCCCCACGGCCGACATCAAGCCCGGTAACAACCTGGCCCTCCGCAACATCCCGGTCGGTACCACGATCCACGCGATCGAGCTCCGTCCCGGTGGCGGCGCCAAGTTCGCGCGCTCCGCTGGTGCCTCCGTGCAGCTGCTGGCGAAGGAGGGCACGATGGCCCACCTTCGTATGCCGTCCGGTGAGATCCGTCTCGTCGACGCGCGCTGCCGCGCCACGGTCGGCGAGGTCGGCAACGCCGAGCAGTCGAACATCAACTGGGGCAAGGCCGGCCGCATGCGCTGGAAGGGCGTTCGCCCGTCCGTCCGCGGTGTCGCGATGAACCCGGTTGACCACCCGCACGGTGGTGGTGAGGGCAAGACCAGTGGTGGTCGCCACCCGGTCTCCCCGTGGGGTCAGAAGGAGGGTCGTACTCGCTCGCCGAAGAAGGCTTCGAGCAAGTACATCGTCCGCCGCCGCAAGACGAACAAGAAGCGCTAGGAGCGGGTTTAGATGCCGCGCAGTCTCAAGAAGGGGCCCTTCGTCGACGACCACCTCGTAAAGAAGGTGGACGTCCAGAACGAAGCCGGCACCAAGAACGTCATCAAGACCTGGTCCCGTCGCTCGATGATCATCCCCAGCATGCTGGGTCACACCATCGCGGTGCACAACGGCAAGACCCACGTCCCGGTGTTCGTCACCGAGTCGATGGTCGGCCACAAGCTCGGCGAGTTCTCGCCGACTCGCACCTTCCGCGGCCACGTCAAGGACGACCGGAAGTCGAAGCGCCGCTAAAGGCGGGGTGGTTATGACTATGACTTACACCGAAGGGACAACCATGGAAGCCAGGGCCCAGGCGCGGTACATCCGCGTCACGCCCATGAAGGCCCGCCGAGTGGTGGACCTTATCCGTGGCATGGATGCCACGGAGGCTCAGGCGGTCCTGCGTTTCGCCCCGCAGGCCGCGAGCGTGCCGGTTGGCAAGGTGCTTGACAGCGCCATCGCCAACGCCGCACACAACTACAACCACCCGGACGCCTCCACGCTGGTCATCAGCGAGGCGTACGTGGACGAGGGCCCGACCCTGAAGCGGTTCCGTCCGCGTGCGCAGGGCCGTGCCTACCGGATCCGCAAGCGGACCAGCCACATCACCGTGGTCGTCAGCAGCAAGGAAGGTTCCCGGTAATGGGCCAGAAGGTAAACCCGCACGGGTTCCGGCTCGGCATCACCACCGACTTCAAGTCGCGTTGGTACGCCGACAAGCTGTACAAGGACTACGTCAAGGAAGACGTCGCCATCCGTCGGATGATGACGTCCGGCATGGAGCGCGCCGGCATCTCGAAGGTTGAGATCGAGCGCACCCGTGACCGCGTGCGTGTGGACATCCACACCGCTCGTCCGGGCATCGTCATCGGCCGCCGTGGCGCCGAGGCCGACCGCATCCGCGGTGACCTCGAGAAGCTCACGGGCAAGCAGGTCCAGCTGAACATCCTCGAGGTCAAGAACCCCGAGCTCGACGCTCAGCTGGTTGCCCAGGCCGTTGCCGAGCAGCTCTCCTCCCGCGTCTCCTTCCGTCGCGCCATGCGTAAGAGCATGCAGGGCACGATGAAGGCCGGCGCCAAGGGCATCAAGATCCAGTGTGGCGGCCGTCTCGGCGGCGCCGAGATGTCCCGCTCCGAGTTCTACCGCGAAGGCCGTGTGCCGCTGCACACCCTCCGCGCGAACGTGGACTACGGCTTCTTCGAGGCCAAGACCACCTTCGGCCGTATCGGTGTGAAGGTCTGGATCTACAAGGGCGACGTCAAGAACATCGCCGAGGTTCGCGCCGAGAACGCTGCGGCCCGTGCGGGTAACCGCCCGGCCCGTGGCGCGCAGGGCGCTGGCGACCGTCCCGCCGGCCGTGGTGGCCGTGGTGGCGAGCGCGGCGGCCGTGGTGGCCGCAAGCCGCAGCAGGCTGCTGGTGCCGAGGCCCCCAAGGCCGACGCTCCCGCCGCCGCTCCGGCCGAGAGCACCGGAACGGAGGCCTGACCGACATGCTGATCCCTCGTAGGGTCAAGCACCGCAAGCAGCACCACCCGAAGCGCAGCGGTATGGCCAAGGGCGGTACTGAGGTCACGTTCGGCGAGTACGGCATCCAGGCGCTGACCCCGGCTTACGTGACGAACCGCCAGATCGAGGCGGCTCGTATTGCGATGACCCGCCACATCAAGCGTGGCGGCAAGGTCTGGATCAACATCTACCCGGACCGCCCGCTGACGAAGAAGCCGGCCGAAACCCGCATGGGTTCCGGTAAGGGTTCTCCCGAGTGGTGGATCGCCAACGTGCACCCGGGTCGGGTCATGTTCGAGCTGTCCTACCCGAACGAGAAGATTGCTCGTGAGGCGCTCACCCGCGCTGCTCACAAGCTTCCGATGAAGTGCCGGATTGTTCGGCGCGAGGCAGGTGAGTCGTGATGGCGACGGGAACCAAGGCGTCCGAGCTGCGTGAGCTCGGCAACGAGGAGCTCGTTGGCAAGCTGCGCGAGGCCAAGGAGGAGCTGTTCAAGCTCCGCTTCCAGGCGGCCACGGGTCAGCTGGAGAACAACGGCCGGCTCAAGTCCGTCCGTAAGGACATCGCTCGCATCTACACCCTGATGCACGAGCGTGAGCTCGGTATCGAGACGGTGGAGAGCGCCTGATGAGCGAGAACAACGTGACTGAGAAGACCGAGCGCGGTTTCCGCAAGACCCGTGAGGGTCTGGTCGTCAGCGACAAGATGGACAAGACCGTCGTCGTCGCCGTCGAGGACCGCGTCAAGCACGCCCTGTACGGCAAGGTCATCCGCCGTACGAACAAGCTCAAGGCGCACGACGAGCAGAACGCTGCCGGCGTCGGCGACCGCGTCCTCATCATGGAGACGCGTCCGCTGTCGGCGAGCAAGCGCTGGCGCATCGTCGAGATCCTCGAGAAGGCCAAGTAAGGCAATTCGCGCAAGCGAATTCCAAACAGACACAGTCTGAGGGGTTTCCCTCAGATTCGTTCCGCCAGGCTCGGTGGGGGCGACGCTCTCCGGAGTGAAGCCCCCGCCGGGAACCGGCAGACAAACAGGAGATACACGTGATCCAGCAGGAGTCGCGACTGCGTATCGCCGACAACACTGGTGCGAAGGAAATCCTTTGCATCCGTGTTCTCGGTGGTTCCGGTCGCCGCTACGCGGGCATCGGTGACGTCATCGTCGCCACGGTCAAGGACGCGATCCCCGGTGGCAACGTGAAGAAGGGTGACGTCGTCAAGGCGGTCATCGTTCGCACCGTCAAGGAGCGTCGCCGCCAGGACGGCTCGTACATCCGCTTCGACGAGAACGCCGCCGTCATTCTGAAGAACGACGGCGACCCTCGCGGCACCCGTATCTTCGGCCCGGTGGGCCGTGAGCTGCGCGAGAAGAAGTTCATGAAGATCATCTCGCTCGCGCCGGAGGTGCTGTAAGCATGAAGATCAAGAAGGGCGACCTGGTTCAGGTCATCACCGGTAAGGACAAGGGCAAGCAGGGCAAGGTCATCGTCGCCTTCCCCGCCGACAACCGCGTCCTCGTCGAGGGTGTCAACCGGGTCAAGAAGCACACCAAGGCTGCGCAGAACCAGGCCGGTGGCATTGTGATCACCGAGGCCCCGGTCCACGTCAGCAACGTTCAGCTGGTTGTGGAGAAGGACGGCAAGAAGGTCGTCACCCGCGTCGGCTACCGCTTCGACGACGAGGGCAACAAGATCCGCGTTGCCAAGCGGACGGGTGAGGACATCTGATGGCTACCACTCCGCGTCTCAAGACGAAGTACCGCGAGGACATCACCGGCAAGCTGCGTGAGGAGTTCTCCTACGAGAACGTCATGCAGATCCCCGGCCTCGTGAAGATCGTGGTCAACATGGGTGTGGGCGACGCCGCCCGCGACTCCAAGCTGATCGACGGCGCCATCAAGGACCTGACGACGATCACCGGTCAGAAGCCGGCCGTCACGAAGGCCCGCAAGTCCATCGCGCAGTTCAAGCTGCGCGAGGGTCAGCCGATCGGCTGCCACGTCACCCTCCGTGGTGACCGCATGTGGGAGTTCCTGGACCGTACGCTGTCGCTCGCGCTGCCGCGTATCCGTGACTTCCGCGGTCTGTCGCCGAAGCAGTTCGACGGCCGTGGTAACTACACCTTCGGTCTCACGGAGCAGGTCATGTTCCACGAGATCGACCAGGACAAGATCGACCGTACCCGGGGTATGGACATCACCGTGGTCACCACGGCGACCAACGACGCTGAGGGCCGCGCGCTCCTTCGTCACCTCGGCTTCCCCTTCAAGGAGGCGTAAGCGAGATGGCGAAGAAGGCTCTCATCGCGAAGGCTGCCCGTAAGCCCAAGTTCGGTGTGCGTGCGTACACCCGCTGCCAGCGCTGCGGTCGCCCCCACTCCGTGTACCGCAAGTTCGGCCTGTGCCGCGTGTGCCTTCGTGAGATGGCTCACCGTGGCGAGCTGCCGGGCGTGACCAAGAGCTCCTGGTAAATCGCCCTCGTCCGCAAGGACTTGGGGAGTACCAGGCACTCTCGGTAAGCATCTGGACGGTGGGTGCCCGGCCGCGCATGCCTTAGGCTTGTGTGGTTGGGCGTCCGCCGCCCATAACGACTTACTACGCCGTAGGTCCCCGCACCGCACCCGTCCCGCCACTGAGTGGGGAGAGGGATGGCGCATACAGGAAACCCCGGCGAGAGAGGCCGAAGGCCACTTCATGACCATGACTGACCCGATCGCAGACATGCTGACCCGTCTGCGTAACGCTAACTCGGCGTACCACGACTCCGTCGTGATGCCGCACAGCAAGATCAAGTCGCACATCGCAGAGATCCTCAAGCAGGAGGGTTTCATCACCGGCTGGAAGGTCGAGGACGCCGAGGTCGGCAAGAACCTCGTCCTCGAGCTGAAGTTCGGGCCGAACCGCGAGCGCTCCATTGCGGGCATCAAGCGGATCTCGAAGCCCGGTCTGCGCGTGTACGCGAAGTCCACCAACCTGCCGAAGGTGCTCGGCGGCCTGGGCGTGGCGATCATCTCCACGTCGCACGGTCTGCTCACCGGCCAGCAGGCAGGCAAGAAGGGCGTAGGTGGGGAAGTCCTCGCCTACGTCTGGTAGTCGGGAACGGAGGAAAAGCAATGTCGCGAATCGGCAAGCTCCCCATCCAGGTTCCCGCCGGTGTGGACGTCACCATCGATGGCCAGACGGTCGCTGTGAAGGGCCCCAAGGGTTCCCTCGCGCACACCGTCAAGGCGCCCATCGCAATCGTCAAGGGTGAGGACGGCGTTCTGAACGTCACCCGCCCGAACGACGAGCGTCAGAACAAGGCCCTGCACGGCCTGTCCCGCACGCTGGTGGCGAACATGATCACCGGTGTGACCACGGGGTACGTCAAGGCTCTCGAGATCAGCGGTGTCGGTTACCGTGTCCTGGCGAAGGGCTCCAACCTGGAGTTCCAGCTGGGTTACAGCCACCCGATCCTGGTGGAGGCGCCCGAGGGCATCTCCTTCAAGGTCGAGTCGCCGACCAAGTTCTCGGTCGAGGGCATCGACAAGCAGAAGGTCGGCGAGGTCGCCGCCAACATCCGCAAGCTGCGGAAGCCCGACCCGTACAAGGCCAAGGGTGTCAAGTACGCCGGCGAAGTCATCCGCCGCAAGGTCGGAAAGGCTGGTAAGTAGCCATGGCATACGGTGTGAAGATCGCCAAGGGCGACGCGTACAAGCGCGCTGCCAAGGCACGCCGCCACATCCGCATCCGCAAGAACGTCTCGGGTACGGCGGAGCGTCCGCGCCTCGTCGTGACGCGTTCCAACCGCAACATCGTTGCTCAGGTCATCGACGACCTCCAGGGTCACACCCTGGCGTCGGCGTCGACCCTGGACGCTTCGATCCGCGGTGTGGAAGGCGACAAGAGCGCCCACGCCCAGGCTGTCGGCGCGCTCGTCGCCGAGCGTGCCAAGGCTGCGGGTGTCGAGACCGTCGTGTTCGACCGCGGTGGCAACCGATACGCCGGGCGCATTGCCGCTCTGGCTGACGCCGCCCGCGAAGCCGGGCTGAAGTTCTAAGCCCCGGTTCCGGGACTCACGGACGTAACAGAGAGAGGTAATCCAATGGCTGGACCCCAGCGCCGCGGAAGCGGTGCCGGTGGCGGCGAGCGGCGGGACCGGAAGGGTCGCGACGGTGGCCCTGCCGCCGAGAAGACCGCTTACGTTGAGCGCGTTGTCGCGATCAACCGCGTCGCCAAGGTTGTCAAGGGTGGTCGCCGCTTCAGCTTCACCGCGCTGGTCGTGGTGGGCGACGGTGACGGCACTGTAGGTGTCGGATACGGCAAGGCCAAGGAAGTTCCCGCGGCCATCGCCAAGGGTGTCGAGGAAGCCAAGAAGAGCTTCTTCAAGGTTCCGCGCATCCAGGGCACCATCCCTCACCCGATCACGGGCGAGCGTGCCGCGGGCGTCGTGCTCCTGAAGCCGGCTTCCCCCGGTACCGGTGTTATCGCCGGTGGCCCGGTGCGCGCCGTTCTGGAGTGCGCCGGCGTTCACGACATCCTGTCGAAGTCGCTCGGCTCGTCGAACGCGATCAACATCGTGCACGCGACCGTGGCAGCGCTCAAGGGCCTGCAGCGTCCCGAGGAGATCGCGGCTCGCCGTGGTCTGCCCCTCGAGGACGTCGCCCCCGCGGCTCTGCTTCGTGCACGTGCTGGGGCGGGTGCGTAATGGCTCGCCTCAAGATCACGCAGACGAAGTCGTACATCGGCAGCAAGCAGAACCACCGCGACACTCTGCGTTCGCTCGGGCTCAAGCGCCTGAACGACGTGGTCGTCAAGGAGGACCGCCCCGAGTTCCGCGGAATGGTTCACACCGTCCGCCACCTCGTGACGGTTGAGGAGGTTGACTAACATGGCTGAGAACAGCCCGCTGAAGGCCCACAACCTCCGTCCCGCCCCCGGCGCCAAGACCGCGAAGACCCGTGTCGGTCGTGGTGAGGCGTCGAAGGGTAAGACGGCCGGTCGTGGTACGAAGGGCCAGAAGGCCCGCTACCAGATCCCGCAGCGCTTCGAGGGCGGGCAGATGCCCCTCCACATGCGTCTGCCGAAGCTCAAGGGCTTCAAGAACCCGTTCCGCACCGAGTTCCAGGTTGTCAACCTGGACAAGCTCGGCGCTCTCTACCCCGAGGGTGGAGAAGTCACGGTGGCCGACCTGGTCGCCAAGGGCGCGGTTCGCAAGAACAGCCTCGTCAAGGTCCTGGGCCAGGGCGAGATCTCCGTGGCGCTGCAGGTTTCGGTTGACGCCGTCTCCGCCTCCGCCAAGGAGAAGATTGCCGCTGCCGGCGGCACCGTCACCGAGCTCGTCTAAGACGATTTCAGTGGCTGAATAGCTCGAAACCCGACCGGGGATGCCTCACATATGGGGCATCCCCGGTCGGTCGTTCCACGGAAGGCACACTCGCCGGTAAGGTGGCGTGCACCTTTGCTTTGTCGTATTCGTCGATCCCTCAGACCGTCACCTCTGACGCAGTAGCGCGGGGGTCGCAGGAGGCACCGTGCTCACCGCGTTCGCCCGGGCGTTCAAGACGCCCGACCTGCGCAAGAAGCTGCTCTTCACGCTCGGCATCATCGTGCTGTTCCGGCTCGGGTCCCACGTTCCGGTACCCGGCGTGAGCTACAAGAACGTTCAGATCTGTGTGGAGCAGGCAGGCAGCAGCAATGGGCTGTTCGGCCTGGTCAACATGTTCAGCGGCGGTGCGCTGCTGCAGATCACGATCTTCGCGCTCGGCATCATGCCCTACATCACGGCGAGCATCATTCTGCAGCTGCTGACCGTGGTCATCCCGAAGCTGGAGACCCTCAAAAAAGAGGGACAGTCCGGCACGGCGAAGATCACTCAGTACACGCGCTATCTGACGGTCGCGCTCGCGATCCTGCAGGGCACGGGCCTCGTCGCCACGGCCCGCACCGGTGCCCTGTTCCAGGGCTGCCAGGCCGCCAGCGAGATCGTTCCCGACCGCTCGATCTTCACCACGGTCGTCATGGTCGTCACCATGACCGCCGGTACCTGCGTCGTCATGTGGCTCGGTGAGCTCATCACCGACCGCGGCATCGGCAACGGCATGTCGATCCTCATGTTCATCTCGATCGCCGCCGGCTTCATCGGCGCCCTCTGGCAGATCAAGCTCCAGGGCAAGATCGCGGACGGCTGGGTCGAGTTCGGCGTGGTCATCCTGGTCGGCCTCGCGATGGTGTGCCTCGTGGTCTTCGTCGAGCAGGCGCAGCGCCGGATCCCGGTCCAGTACGCGAAGCGCATGATCGGCCGCCGTGCGTACGGCGGTACCTCGACCTACATCCCGCTCAAGGTGAACCAGGCGGGCATCATCCCCGTCATCTTCGCCTCGTCGCTGCTCTACATCCCGGCGCTGGTCGTGCAGTTCAGCGGGTCCCAGGCAGGCTGGGCGACCTGGATCCAGAAGCACTTCGTCAAGGGCGACCACCCGTACTACATCGCGGCCTACTTCCTCCTGATCGTTTTCTTCGCGTTCTTCTACGTGGCGATCTCGTTCAACCCCGAGGAAGTTGCAGACAACATGAAGAAGTATGGTGGGTTCATCCCGGGCATCCGCGCCGGTCGGCCCACCGCCGAGTACCTCAGCTACGTACTCAACCGGATCACCTGGCCGGGGTCGCTGTACCTGGGTCTCATCGCTCTTGTGCCGACGATGGCGTTGGCCGGCTTCGGAGCGAACCAGAACTTCCCGTTCGGCGGGACGAGCATCCTGATCATCGTGGGTGTGGGTCTGGAAACCGTGAAGCAGATCGAGAGCCAGCTCCAGCAGCGTAATTACGAAGGGTTCCTCCGCTGATGCGAATCGTCCTCGTTGGACCGCCCGGTGCGGGCAAGGGAACGCAGGCCGCGTTCCTTGCCAAGAACCTGTCGATTCCGCACATCTCCACGGGCGACCTGTTCCGGGCCAACATCAGCCAGGGCACCGACCTGGGCAAGCAGGCGAAGGCGTACATGGACGCCGGCGACCTGGTTCCCGATGAGGTGACCATCGGCATGGCGAAGGACCGTATGGAGCAGTCGGACGCCGTGAACGGCTTCCTGCTCGACGGATTCCCGCGCAACGTCTCGCAGGCCGAGGCGCTCGACGTGATGCTCCAGGCCGAGGGCATGAAGCTCGACGCCGTCCTCGACCTTGAGGTCGAGGAGGACGAGGTCGTCAAGCGGATCGCCGGCCGGCGGATCTGCCGCAACGACTCCTCGCACGTCTTCCACGTGACGTACGCCCCGGCGAAGGCCGAGGGTGTCTGTGACACCTGCGGCGGCGAGCTGTACCAGCGCGGCGACGACTCCGAGGCCACGGTCCGCAATCGGCTGGAGGTCTACCACACGCAGACCGAGCCGATCATCGACTACTACAAGGCCCAGGGCCTGCTGGTGACCATCCCGGCCCTCGGTGAGGTCGCGGACGTCACGAAGCGCGCGATGGACGCCCTCAAGAAGTAGTAACCCTTTGTGCGCAGGTACGGCCGCGGTGTCCCCAGGACATCGCGGCCGTACTGTTGAGAAGACCTGAACAACGCAGATCCGAAGGTGGAAGGCATTTCCCATGGTCCAGATCAAGACCCCCGAGCAGATCGCGAAGATGCGCGAGGCAGGGCTGGTCGTCGCGGCGATCCACGCTGCGACCCGTGAGGCGGCCGTACCCGGCGCCACGACGCGGGATCTGGACATGGTGGCCCGCAAGGTCATCGAGGACGCCGGGGCCAAGTCGAACTTCCTCGGCTACGGCGGCTTCCCCGCGACCATCTGCACCTCGGTGAACGAGGTCGTCGTCCACGGCATCCCGGACGACAAGACCGTCCTCAAGGACGGCGACATCATCTCGATCGACGCGGGCGCGATCGTGGACGGCTGGCACGGCGACGCCGCGTACACCGCCTTCGTGGGCACCGGGCACGCCCCTGAGCTCGTGGAGCTGTCCCGGGTGACCGAGGAGTCCATGTGGGCCGGCATCGCCGCCATGAAGCTCGGCAACCGCCTCGTGGACATCTCCAAGGCGATCGAGACGTACATCAAGCGCCAGCCCCGTCCCTCCACCGGTGAGCACAGCCTCGGCAAGTTCGGGATCATCGAGGACTACGGCGGCCACGGCATCGGGTCCGAGATGCACATGGACCCCCACCTGCTGAACTACGTCTCGCGCAAGCGGGGCAAGGGGATCAAGCTCGTTCCGGGCCTCTGCCTGGCGATCGAGCCCATGGTCTCCCTGGGCACCGCCCAGACGGAGGTCCTTTCGGACGACTGGACGGTCATCACGACGGACGGCACCTGGTCCTCGCACTGGGAGCACTCCATCGCGCTGACCGAGGCCGGGCCCATCGTCCTGACCAGCCCGGACTGCGGAAAGGCGAAGCTGGCGGAGTACGGAGTCACCACGGCTCCGGACCCTCTCGGTTAATGATCTAGACTCTGGGGCAAACTTTCCGGATTCGTCTTTCTGGGTGCCCTGACGTAGACTGACTCGTCGGCTCTCGTGCACTTCCATGCCTGCATGGCGCACGGAGTTGATCAAGGTAGCCGATTCGAAAGGCGAAGCGTGGCCAAGAAGCAAGGTGCCATCGAAATCGAGGGCACCGTGATCGAGTCCCTCCCGAACGCGATGTTCAAGGTGGAACTCCAGAACGGTCACAAGGTCCTCGCGCACATCAGCGGCAAGATGCGCATGCACTACATCCGCATCCTCCCCGATGACCGGGTCGTTGTGGAGCTGTCTCCGTACGACCTGACGCGTGGCCGGATCGTCTACCGATACAAGTAGATCTTGCTCTCACTCCTGCCTGGGCATCCGTCCCGGTGCGGGTGGTGGCACTGACCCGGAGAACCTCACCAACATGAAGGTCAAGCCGAGCGTCAAGAAGATCTGCGACAAGTGCAAGGTGATCCGCCGTCACGGCCGGGTCATGGTCATCTGCGACAACCTGCGCCACAAGCAGCGCCAGGGCTGACGCACGCCGACCGACCTGCCTTCCGCAGTTCTTCGCGCGACGTAAGAAAACGTACATACGCAGAACCCGCCCAGCCCTGTACGGGGCCGGCGGCACCTCCGGCGGGGGCCGGGGACCCGGGCGTACCATCACTCCACTTCGGGGTGGTCGGCGGTCGGGGTCGGTTCTGCTGAAGACCCCCGAACACACAGGAGCCATTGAATGGCACGCGTTTCCGGTGTTGACATCCCGCGCGAAAAGCGCGTGGAGATCGCACTCACCTACGTCTTCGGTATCGGGCGCACCCGGTCCAAGGAGATCCTCGCCTCCACCGGCGTGAACCCGAACACCCGCGTTCGTGACCTGGCCGAAGAGGACCTCGTCAAGATCCGCGAGTACGTGGACGCCAACCTCCGTACCGAGGGTGACCTCCGCCGCGAGATCCAGGGCGACATCCGCCGCAAGATCGAGATCCAGTGCTACCAGGGTATCCGCCACCGTCGCGGCCTCCCGGTGCACGGTCAGCGCACCAGCACCAACGCGCGTACCCGCAAGGGCCCGCGTCGCGCGATCGCCGGTAAGAAGAAGCCGGGCAAGAAGTAGTCCTGTTCAGCGGTCTTGCGCTGTAGGACCGACCACCTCCCGTAGGAGATTTAGATGCCCCCCAAGGGTCGTCAGGGCGCTGCCAAGAAGGTGCGCCGCAAGGAAAAGAAGAACGTCGCTCACGGGCACGCCCACATCAAGAGCACGTTCAACAACACCATCGTTTCGATCACCGACCCCTCGGGCAACGTGATCTCCTGGGCCTCCGCCGGCCACGTCGGCTTCAAGGGCTCGCGCAAGTCCACCCCCTTCGCCGCGCAGATGGCCGCCGAGTCGGCCGCCCGCCGCGCGCAGGAGCACGGCATGCGCAAGGTTGACGTCTTCGTCAAGGGTCCGGGCTCCGGCCGCGAGACCGCGATCCGCTCCCTCCAGGCCACCGGCCTTGAGGTCGGCTCGATCCAGGACGTCACCCCCACCCCGCACAACGGCTGCCGCCCGCCGAAGCGCCGCCGCGTCTGACGCAGCGGACGCACCTGTGCGTTCTTGAGTGTCCGGGCGGTACGACCCCTTCGGGGGACGTACCGCCCGTACCCTTGCAGTAGCCGTACTCCCGGTACGGCGTCCCGTCGGGCGTCAAATAGTGGGCGTCCACGAATGAAGGAACACAGACATGCTTATCGCTCAGCGTCCTTCGCTGACCGAAGAGGTCGTCGACGAGTACCGCTCGCGGTTCGTGATCGAGCCGCTGGAGCCGGGCTTCGGTTACACCCTCGGCAACTCCCTGCGCCGTACCCTCCTGTCCTCCATCCCGGGTGCCGCTGTCACCAGCATCCGCGTGGACGGCGTCCTGCACGAGTTCACCACCGTGCCGGGCGTCAAGGAAGACGTCACCGACATCATCCTCAACATCAAGCAGCTGGTCGTCTCCTCGGAGCACGACGAGCCGGTCGTGATGTACCTGCGCAAGCAGGGTCCCGGCCTGGTCACCGCTGCCGACATCGCGCCCCCGGCCGGTGTCGAGGTGCACAACCCGGACCTGGTCCTCGCCACGCTCAACGGCAAGGGCAAGCTGGAGATGGAGCTGACCGTCGAGCGCGGTCGCGGCTACGTCTCCGCCGTCCAGAACAAGCAGCTGGGCCAGGAGATCGGCCGTATCCCGATCGACTCCATCTACAGCCCGGTCCTCAAGGTCACCTACAAGGTCGAGGCGACCCGAGTCGAGCAGCGCACCGACTTCGACAAGCTGATCGTCGACGTCGAGACCAAGCAGGCCATGCGCCCGCGTGACGCCATGGCGTCCGCCGGTAAGACCCTGGTCGAGCTGTTCGGTCTGGCGCGCGAGCTCAACATCGACGCCGAGGGCATCGACATGGGCCCCTCGCCGACGGACGCGGCCCTGGCCGCCGACCTGGCGCTGCCGATCGAGGAGCTTGAGCTCACGGTCCGCTCGTACAACTGCCTCAAGCGCGAGGGCATCCACTCCGTGGGTGAGCTCGTCGCCCGCTCCGAGGCCGACCTGCTCGACATCCGCAACTTCGGTGCGAAGTCGATCGACGAGGTCAAGGCGAAGCTGGCCGGCATGGGCCTGGCCCTCAAGGACAGCCCGCCCGGATTCGACCCGACCGCCGCCGCCGACGCCTTCGGCGCCGACGACGACGCGGACGCCGGTTTCGTCGAGACCGAGCAGTACTGATTCACCCCCGCCGCCGGCGGCTGAGGCCTTTGGCCTGGGTCGCCGGCCGGGCTTGAACCGAAAACTTTCCCGCGGCATCCGCCTCGGGGGAACTGACACCGGTACCTGACACGGCCGGTGCAGATATGAAGGAGTTACACCATGCCGCGTCCCGCAAAGGGTGCCCGTCTGGGCGGTTCCGCCGCGCACGAGAAGCACCTCCTCGCGAACCTTGCGAAGTCGCTCTTCGAGCACGGCCGCATCACCACCACCGAGGCCAAGGCCCGCCGCCTGCGTCCCTACGCCGAGCGTCTGGTCACCAAGGCCAAGAAGGGCGACATCCACAACCGTCGCCTGGTGCTGCAGACGATCACGGACAAGAGCATCGTGCACACGCTGTTCACCGAGATCGCCCCGCGCTACGAGAACCGCCCCGGTGGTTACACGCGCATCACCAAGATCGGCAACCGTCGTGGCGACAACGCCCCGATGGCCGTGATCGAGCTGGTCGAGGCCCTCACGGTCGCCCAGCAGGCCACCGGTGAGGCCGAGGCCGCCACCAAGCGCGCGGTCAAGGAGGCGGAGGCTGTCGAGACCCCCGCCGAGGAGACCAAGGAGGCCTGATCCCCCGGGATCACGCTTGCTTGAACGGCTCTGAACGGGCCCGCCCCCTTCCGGGGCGGGCCCGTTCTGCTTTTGCCTGGCGGTATCGGCTTTCTGAGAGGATCGGTCACGTGAGTGACGAGGTGGAGCCCGGGCACGTCCGGGTGCGGCTGGACCTGAGCTACGACGGCAAGGACTTCTCCGGCTGGGCGAAGCAGCGCGTGCTGCGGACCGTCCAGGGCGAGCTGGAGTCGGCCCTGCAGACCGTGATGCGGCTGTCCGAGCCGGTCGAGCTGACCGTGGCCGGGCGGACCGACGCGGGCGTGCACGCCCGCGGGCAGGTCGCCCAGTTCGACCTCGCCGAGGAGGTGTGGGCCGAGCACCAGGACAAGCTGCTGCGCCGCCTCGCGGGCCGGCTGCCGCACGACGTACGGGTGTGGAAGGTGGCCGAGGCCCCCGAGGGCTTCAACGCGCGTTTCTCGGCCATCTGGCGCCGCTACGCCTACCGCGTCGGCGACCACCAGGGCGGCGTCGACCCGCTGCGCCGCGGACACGTGCTCTGGCACCAGTGGCCGCTCGACGTGGACGCCATGAACGAGGCCGCCGCCCCGCTGCTCGGCGAGCACGACTTCGCCGCGTACTGCAAGAAGCGCGAGGGCGCCACGACCATCCGTACCCTCCAGCAGCTCAGCTGGGAGCGCGCCGAGGACGGGATCATCACCGCGACCGTCCGCGCCGACGCCTTCTGCCACAACATGGTCCGCTCGCTGGTGGGAGCCCTGCTGCACGTCGGCGACGGGCACCGGCCCACCGACTGGCCCGGCAAGGTGCTGGCGGCCGCCGTACGGGACTCCTCGGTGCACGTGGTCAAGCCGCACGGCCTGACCCTGGAGGAGGTCGGCTACCCGGCGGACGAGCTGCTGGCCGCCCGCAGCAAGGAAGCGCGCAACGTGCGGACCCTGCCGGGCGCCGGCTGCTGCTGAAAGCCCCGCAGGCGTGCGGCTAATCCGTTTGGGCGGATCGGCGCCGGACCGGGACAATGCCCGGCATGGGACATCTCGAAGCCAGCCACCTGGAGTACTACCTTCCCGACGGGCGGGTACTGCTCCCTGACGTCTCCTTCCGCGTGGGGGAGGGGTCGGTCGTCGCGCTCGTCGGGGCGAACGGGGCCGGCAAGACCACCCTGCTGAAGATGATCTCCGGCGAGCTCCAGCCGCACGGCGGCGGGATCACCGTCTCCGGCGGCCTCGGCGTGATGTCGCAGTTCGTGGGCTCGGTGCGGGACGAGACGACCGTACGGGACCTGCTGGTCTCGGTGGCCCAGCCGCGCATCCGGGAGGCCGCCAAGGCGGTGGACCGCGCCGAGCAGCTGATCCTGACGGTGGACGACGAGGCCGCCCAGATGGCCTACGCGCAGGCGCTGAGCGACTGGGCGGACGTCCAGGGGTACGAGGCGGAGACGCTGTGGGACGTCTGCACCATGGCCGCGCTGGCGATTCCGTACGACACCGCGCAGTTCCGCGAGGTGCGCACGCTGTCGGGCGGTGAGCAGAAGCGCCTCGTGCTGGAGGCGCTGCTGCGCGGGCCCGACGAGGTGCTGCTGCTCGACGAGCCGGACAACTATCTGGACGTCCCCGGCAAGCGCTGGCTGGAGGAGCAGCTGAAGGCCACCCGCAAGACGGTGCTCTTCGTCTCCCACGACCGGGAGCTGCTGACACAGGCCGCGGAGAAGATCATCAGCCTGGAGGCGAGCCCGACGGGCTCCGACGTCTGGGTGCACGGCGCCGGCTTCGCCACCTACCACGACGCCCGCAAGGAGCGCTTCGCGCGCTTCGAGGAGCTCAAGCGGCGCTGGGACGAGGAGCACGCGCGGCTGAAGGCGCTGGTGCTGCGGCTGCGCAACCAGGCCGCGAGCAGCCCCGACATGGCCTCGCGGTACCGAGCGATGCAGACGCGCTTCCAGAAGTTCGAGGAGGCCGGCCCGCCGCCGGAGCCGCCGCGGGAGCAGGACATCCGGATGCGGCTCAAGGGCGGGCGTACGGGCGTGCGCGCCCTGACCGTGGAGAACCTGGAGCTGACCGGCCTGATGAAGCCCTTCTCCCTGGAGGTCTTCTACGGGGAGCGGGTCGCGGTCCTCGGCTCGAACGGCTCGGGCAAGTCGCACTTCCTGCGCCTGATGGCGGGCGAGGACGTCAAGCACACGGGCACGTGGAAGCTGGGCGCGCGGGTGGTTCCCGGCCACTTCGCACAGACCCACGCCCACCCGGAGCTCTTCGGGCGGACCCTCGTCGACATCCTGTGGACGGAGGCGGCGAAGCCCCTGGGGCAGGCGATGGGCGCCCTGCGCCGGTACGAGCTGGAGCGCCAGGGCGACCAGCCGTTCGAGAAGCTCTCGGGCGGGCAGCAGGCGCGCTTCCAGATCCTGCTGCTGGAGCTGGCGGGCACCACGGCGCTGCTGCTGGACGAGCCGACGGACAACCTGGACCTGGAGTCGGCGGAGGCCCTGCAGGACGGACTGGAGGCGTACGACGGCACTGTGCTGTGCGTCACGCACGACCGGTGGTTCGCGCGCACATTTGACCGTTACCTGGTCTTCGGTTCGGACGGTGTTGTGCGGGAGACTCAGGAACCCGTCTGGGACGAACGTAGAGTCGAACGCAAGCGCTAGGGGGAGACCGTGGCCCCCTCGGTCGAGTGAGGGGCAGGCGTCGTGGGGCTGCGGCCTAGCATCTGGCTGATGAAGTGGGAGAACCAGGGCGTCAGGAACCGGGGTGCCGGGGACGAGGGCGCCGGGGACGCGGAAGCGGGGGGCGGGGGAACCGGGAACAGGCTGATCGACTGGCTGCTGCAGCCGGCCGCCCGGTCCTGGCAGGTGGTCTCCCTCGCGGTGCTCCTCGGGATCGCCGTCTCCACGAGCCTGCGGGCGAACTGGGGCTCCGACAACGCGTTCGTGGTCAAGGCCGCGGAGACGCTGCTGGCGGGCGGGTCACCGTACGAGGACAAGCGCTTCCTCTACCTGCCCAGTGCAGTGATCATGGCGGTTCCCGAGGCGCTGCTGCCGCGTGAGGTGCTGCGGTGGCTGCTCCCGCTCGGGATGTCGGGGCTGCTGGGCGCCGGCTGGCTGGCCGCGCTGCGGATATTCGCGGTGCCGCTGCGCTCGCGCTTCGCGGTCGGCGGCTTCGCGGTGTTCGCCCTCGCCTACAAGCCGTACGTCAACCTCGTGCTGATCGGCAACTGGACCGCCATCTCGGCGGCCGCCCTGCCGGTGGCGCTGCTGCTCGCGCAGCGGCGCTCGTGGGGGTCGGCCGGGCTGGTGGTGGGGCTCGCGATCGCGTGCAAGCCGATGCTCGTGCCGCTCGGGCTGCTCTTCCTGGTCGCCCGGCGGTGGCGGGGGCTGGCTGCGGCCGTGCTGGTGCCGCTGGGGTTCTCGCTGGCCGGTGCGCTGCTGATGCCGAGCCCCTCGCTGTTCTTCACCAAGACCCTGCCCTTCCTGCTCCAGGGACAGGACTCGTATGCGCTGCCGTGGGACGCCTCGCCGATCGCCGTGCTGCCGCGGCTGGGGGTGCCGGTGCCGCTGGCGGTGCTGGTGGCCTTCGCGGGGGCCGCGGCGGGCCTGTGGGCGGCCTGGGTGCGGTGGCGGCGGGAGGACACCGACGGGGGCGAGCTGCGCCTGGTGGAGACGGCCTGCATGGTGATGCTCGCCGCATTTCTGGTGTCGCGGCCGTCCTTCGACCACTACCTGCTGGTGGTCCTGCCGCTGCTGATGGCGTCGGTGGTGCGGACGGACGCGGCGGCGCGTTCGCCCTGGTTCTGGGCGGCGCTGGGACCCCAGGTGGCGGGCATTCCGTGGCCGTCCGAGCTGGAGGCCAAACGGCGCGCCTTCAAGGACTGCGCCACCCTGTGCGGACTCGCGATCGTGCTGGCGCGTCGTGCACTGCGCTCCGGGCGGGTTACTCTGGAGCCCGTAACAACTGCGGGGTCCCCACCCAGGACCGAACCGGAGTGCGCCGCGACGCCAGCAGAATCGGCATCGCGGACCGCGTTTTGACCCGTACGGGTCTGCTTGGGTATCCTGCTGGTTTGTTATGCGTATTGGCTTTCTCATTCTCACGTGAAAGGGCCTTGCGCCGGTCCACCGGACCGATGACCAGCAGTTCACACGGGTTGCGTCCCCGTTGTGAATGAGGGCTGTCGTGATCGTCCGTGGTGACCCTGTCAGGACCTTCCCGTTGGGGCTTGCGCCCTTGGGATACCACCACCGAAGAAGCGAAGGCATACGCGTGCGTACGTTCAGCCCCAAGCCCGGCGACATCTCGCGCCAGTGGCTCGTCATCGACGCCCAGGACGTTGTCCTCGGCCGTCTGGCGACCCAGGCCGCAGCCCTCCTGCGCGGCAAGCACAAGCCGACTTACGCCCCCCACATGGACATGGGCGACTTCGTCATCATCGTCAACGCCGACAAGGTTCACCTGTCCGGCAACAAGGCGTCGCAGAAGATGGCGTACCGCCACTCCGGCTACCCGGGTGGTCTCCGCTCGGTGCGCTACGACGACCTCCTGGCGAACAACCCGGAGAAGGCCGTCGAGAAGGCCATCAAGGGCATGCTCCCCAAGAACACCCTGGGCCGTCAGATGCTCTCGAAGCTGAAGGTCTACTCGGGCGACCAGCACCCCCACGCTGCCCAGCAGCCGGTGCCGTTCGAGATCACCCAGGTCGCGCAGTAGTTCCGGCCACCCCCTAAGACGTAGAAAATTCTGAGGAGCATCGTGGCCGAGACCACCGCCGAGACGACCCCCGTCGACGAGTTCGAGGGCAACGTCGAGGAGTACACCAGCGAGTCTGAGGTCGTCGTCGAGGGCGACTACACCTCCGAGTCCCTTGCCGGTCGCTTCGGCGACCCCCAGCCGGCTGCCGGCCTGGGCCGTCGCAAGAACGCCATCGCCCGCGTCCGGATCGTTCCGGGCACCGGCAAGTGGAAGATCAACGGTCGCACCCTTGAGGACTACTTCCCCAACAAGGTGCACCAGCAGGAAGTCAACGAGCCCTTCAAGCTCCTTGAGCTTGACGGCCGCTACGACGTCATCGCCCGCATCTCGGGTGGCGGCGTCTCCGGCCAGGCCGGCGCCCTGCGCCTCGGTGTGGCCCGTGCGCTGAACGAGGCGGACGTGGACAACAACCGCCCGGCGCTGAAGAAGGCCGGCTTCCTCTCCCGCGACGACCGTGCGGTCGAGCGCAAGAAGGCCGGTCTCAAGAAGGCCCGTAAGGCTCCGCAGTACAGCAAGCGTTAATCTGCGCCTGCTGTTCTGCAACGAAACCGCCCCGGCAGCACTCTCTGTGCTGCCGGGGCGGTTCGTTTACCGCCACAAGCGGCAAATATCTGTCACAAGCGGTCATACGCGAAGCGGAAACTCGGGAGGACAACAGTGGGACGACTCTTCGGGACGGACGGTGTACGCGGCGTTGCCAACGCGGATCTGACGGCGGAGCTCGCGCTCGGCCTCTCCGTGGCGGCTGCCCACGTACTCGCCGAGGCGGGCACCTTCGAGGGCCACCGGGCGACCGCGGTGGTCGGCCGGGACCCCCGTGCCTCCGGCGAATTCCTGGAGGCCGCGGTCGTGGCCGGCCTCGCGAGCGCGGGCGTGGACGTCCTGCGCGTCGGTGTGCTGCCCACCCCGGCGGTGGCGTATCTCACCGGTGCGCTGGGCGCCGACCTCGGCGTGATGCTCTCCGCCAGCCACAACGCCATGCCCGACAACGGCATCAAGTTCTTCGCGCGCGGCGGCCACAAGCTCGCCGACGAGCTGGAGGACCGCATCGAGTCGACCTACGAGCAGCACCGCACCGGCGCTCCCTGGGACCGGCCCACCGGCTCCGGCGTCGGCCGCGTCTCCGACTACACCGAGGGCTTCGACCGGTACGTCGCCCACCTCATCGGTGTCCTCCCGAACCGCCTCGACGGCCTGAAGGTCGTCCTCGACGAGGCCCACGGCGCGGCCGCGTACGTCTCGCCCGAGGCGTTCACCCGGGCCGGCGCGGAGATCGTCACGATCGGGGCCGAGCCCAACGGCCTCAACATCAACGACGGCTGCGGCTCCACCCACCTCGGCCTGCTCAAGGCGGCCGTGGTCGAGCACGGCGCCGACTTCGGCATCGCGCACGACGGCGACGCCGACCGCTGCCTGGCCGTGGACGGCTCCGGCGAGGAGATCGACGGCGACCAGATCCTCGCCGTACTGGCCCTGGCCATGCGCGAGGCCGGCCAGCTCCGCGAGAACACGGTGGTCGGCACCGTGATGTCCAACCTGGGCTTCAAGCTGGCCATGGAGGCCGAGGGCATCCAGGTCGTGCAGACCGGCGTCGGCGACCGCTACGTGCTGGAGTCGATGAAGGAGCACGGCTACGCGCTCGGCGGCGAGCAGTCCGGCCACGTGATCATCCTCGACCACGCGACGACCGGCGACGGCACGCTGACCGGCCTGCTGCTGGCGGCGCGCGTCGCGGCCACCGGCAAGTCCCTCGCCGAGCTGGCGGGCGTCATGCAGCGGCTGCCGCAGGTGCTCATCAACGTTCCCGACGTGGACAGGTCCCGCGTCACCACCTCCGCCGAACTGGCCGCGGCGGTCACCGACGCCGAGCGCGAGCTGGGCACCACCGGGCGGGTGCTGCTGCGTCCCTCCGGCACGGAGCCGCTCGTACGGGTGATGGTCGAGGCCGCCGACATCGAGCAGGCCCGCTCGGTCGCCGGCCGCCTCGCGGACGTCGTGAAGTCCGCGCTGGGCTAGAAATTCCGCCGGGCTCCGCCCGGCCCGTGTGGCGCACCCGGCTTCCGGACCATCCGGCCCTGCTGGGTGCGCCACAGCAGTTTCCAGCAGATGAGGGTGAGCGTGCCCGCGAGGATGATGCCGCCCAGATTGAGCGCCAGCTGGATGCCCGAGCCCCACATCTGGCCGAGATCGCCGTAGCTGAGCGCCACGGCGGCGTTGGCGCCCGCCGGGACGGTGGTGACGGAGATCGCGACGCCGACCAGCGCACCGGCCTTCGCCGAGGTCAGCGACAGCATGCCGGCCACACCGGCGAGCAGCGCCACGACGAAGGAGAACGGATCGGGCTGCCAGATGAAGCTGGTGTTCGGCCGCGCATTGTCGAGCATTCCCTCGTGGAACAGGCCGAGTGCGTTCATCACCAGACTGAAGACCGTCGTCGCCACGATCGCCGCCGTGAAGCCGACCACCAGCGCGAAGAACGAACGCCCGGCGAGCCTCGGACGGCGCTGCACCAGGCCCGTGCAGATGCCGGCGAGCGGGCCGAACTCCGGGCCGACCGCCATGGCGCCCACGATCAGGATCGCGTTGTCCAGGACCACACCGCATGCCGCGATCATCGTCGCGATGATCATGAATGCGGCGTAGGTGATCGTGAGGGTGGATTCCTCGTGCGTCGACTCGGCGAGCTGCTCCCAGACCACCGCGTCGGCGGCCTCGCCGGGTGCCTCCTCCTCGGCGCCGTCGGCGCGTCTGGAGATCGACAGGTCGATGTTCTCGACGGCGATCGAACCGGTCTCGCCGATGCCGAGCGAGCGCATCTCCTGCAGCAGTTCGTCGGCCGCCTCGCGGGCGACGTCGCACAGGACGAGATCGCCCTCGGGGTCGCGGGCGGCGCCGGTCAGTACGACCAGATGGGTGGTCCCGACCGTCCGGTCGATCAGCGCCACCACCCGGTCGGTGAGGTGATGCGGGGTGATCATCCGCAGATGCAGCATTCCCGCACCCTAGGGGATGCCTTGCCGACCAGGCCGGGCTCGCGGTGCTCCCTGATCCGGCCCGACCGACAGGACACCCCCTGGCGACTGCCGACTAGAGCTTGCGGAGGCTCAGCTTCTGCACCTTGTGGTCGGGTCCCTTGCGGACGACGAGGGTGGCCCGGCCGCGGGTGGGCGCCACGTTCTCCAGCAGGTTGGGCCGGTTGATCGTCCGCCACATCGTCTGCGCGTACTCCATGGCCTCCTCCTCGGAGACCTGGGTGTACTTGCGGAAGTAGGAGAAGGGATTCTGGAACGCGGTCGCGCGCAGCTTCCGGAAGCGGTTCAGGTACCAGCGCTCGATGTCCTCGGGGCGCGCGTCCACGTACACGCTGAAGTCGAAGTAGTCGGCGAGGGCGACGCGGGTACGGCCGTCCGTGCCGGGGAGGGCCGGCTGGAGCACGTTGAGGCCCTCGACGATGAGGATGTCCGGGCGGCGGACGACGAGTTCCTCGCCGGGGACGATGTCGTAGATGAGGTGCGAGTAGACCGGGGCCCGCACCTCGTCCTTGCCGGCCTTGATGTCGGCGACGAAGCGGGTGAGCGCGCGGCGGTCGTAGGACTCCGGGAACCCCTTGCGGGAGGTCAGCCCACGCCGCTGGAGCTCCTTCATCGGGTACAGGAAGCCGTCGGTGGTGACCAGCTCCACGCGCGGGTGCTCGGGCCAGCGGGCCAGCAGCGCCTGCAGCAGGCGCGCCACGGTGGACTTGCCGACGGCGACCGAACCGGCGACGCCTATGACGAAGGGGGTGCCCTGCTGGGCGCCGTGCCCGTTGCCCGCGTCGCCGAGGAAGGTGTTGAGGGTGCCCCGCAGGTTGCTGGTGGCGCCGACGTAGAGGTTGAGGAGCCGGGACAGCGGCAGGTAGACGTCGCGGACCTCGTCGAGGTCGATGACGTCACCGAGGCCGCGCAGCCGCTCCACCTCGTCGGCGGTCAGCGGCAGCGGGGTCCGCTCCCGCAGGGCGCTCCACTCGGCGCGGGTGAGGTCGACGTAGGGCGAGGCCTCGGGGCCCCGGCGGTGTGCGGGGCGGGTGGGGTGCCCGTCCCGGCCGGTGCGCTCCGTTGCGTTGTCCGGCGTGTTGCTTCGTGGCGGCGAAGTGATCACACCGCCATTGTCGGGGCTGCGGGGCGGTTGTGGGTGGTGTGGTCGGTCACGTGCGGAGCGGGAGGGGCCGGTACCGGACAGGGTGGCCGGTGCGGCCCGGGTTGTACGCCGGGTGGTTGCGATTGGAAATTCTTGGGGTCTCGTCCGGGTCACGATCGGCCGCGAACACAGCCTGGGACGACGGGGTGATCCATCGCCCCGTACATTGTTGATCACCGCAGTCATGGCTACGCCCCGCTTCGAGGGGCGCGGTTCGGGCTGCCCTGCCGCTGTCGTACTCCATGGGGGAGATCTTTCGTGCGTACCGCCCTTGTCCGTCGTACCGTCCTGACCGCGTCCGCGGTGTCCCTGGCCCTGCTGGCCACCGCCTGCGGCTCCGACAAGGCCGACACCAAGGCGGACGCCAAGCCGTCCGAGGCGGCGGCGACGTCGGCCGCCCCGGCCGCCAAGGCGAAGACCACCGCCGAACTGGCCGGCGTGCTCGTGGTCCAGGCCGACCTGCCCAAGCACGTGGTCAAGGCGGCCACCCCGGCCGAGATCGCCGCCGCGTCCGGCACCAAGAGCGACAAGCCGGAGTGCCAGCCGCTGGTCTCCGCCCAGTCGATGGCCCCGATCGGCACCGCCGCGGGCACGGCCGGGACCAAGGCCATCGCCAAGGGCAAGGAGCCGGCCGCCGACGCCAGCCCCGAGGAGAAGCTCAAGGCCGGTCTGGACGCCCTGGGCGCCACCGCCACCTCGGTCGCCCTCCACTCGTACGAGGGCAAGGGCGCCGCGGAGGCCTTCGCCACCATCAAGACGGCGGGCACGGCCTGCGCCGGCGGCTACACGGGCGGCCAGGGCGGCGACTCGCTGAAGATCACGAAGGTGGCCCCGGGTGCCGCCGTCACCGCGGGCGACGAGGCCCTCGCGTACACCGTGACGGGTGACGCGGACGGCGAGCCGATGAGCATGGAGCTCGTGGTCGTCCGCAAGGGCAGCACCCTGGCGACCTTCTCGGCCGTGAGCCTGGCCGGCGCCGCCGAGCAGCCGAAGGACGTCGTCGACGCCCAGGTGAAGAAGCTCGGCTGACGCCTGCCCGACGACACGTCAACCCGCCCCGGCGCACGCGCCGGGGCGGGTTTTTCGTCTTGTTCGGCTACGGGGCAGACGGCCAACTACGGCGTACGCTGCGGCGTATGTGCGGAATTGTGGGTTACGTGGGAGCGCAGTCGGCGCTCGATGTGGTCATCGCCGGACTCAAGCGGCTGGAGTACCGCGGCTACGACTCGGCCGGGGTCGCCGTGCTCGCGGACGGCGGCCTGGCGGCCGTCAAGAAGGCCGGGAAGCTCGTCAATCTGGAGAAGGAGCTGGTCGGGCACCCGCTGCCGACCGGTTCCACGGGGCTCGGGCACACCCGGTGGGCGACCCACGGCGGGCCCACCGACGCCAACGCCCACCCGCACCTCGACAACTCGGGGCACGTGGCCGTCGTGCACAACGGCATCATCGAGAACTTTGCCGCGCTCCGGGCCGAGCTGGCCGAGCGCGGACACCGGCTGGAGTCCGAGACGGACACCGAGGTCGTGGCGCACCTGCTGGCGGAGCAGTTCTCGGCCACCGGCGATCTCGCGGAGGCCATGCGGCAGGTGTGCCGGCGTCTGGAAGGCGCCTTCACCCTGGTCGCCGTGCACGCCGACGAGCCGGACGCGGTGGTCGGCGCGCGCCGGAACTCGCCCCTGGTGGTGGGCGTCGGAGAGGGTGAGAACTTCCTCGCCTCGGACGTGGCCGCGTTCATCGCCCACACGCGGTCCGCGATCGAGCTGGGGCAGGACCAGGTCGTCGAGCTCCGCCGCGAGGGCGTCACGGTGACCAACTTCGACGGTTCGGCCGCGACCGTGCGGGCGTACCACGTGGACTGGGACGCCTCGGCGGCCGAGAAGGGGGGCTACGACTACTTCATGCTCAAGGAGATCGCCGAGCAGCCGAAGGCCGTCGCCGACACCCTCCTGGGCAGGATCGACGCGAGCGGCTCGCTGACCCTGGACGAGGTGCGCATCCCCGTCTCGGTGCTCAGGGAGGTCGACAAGGTCGTGATCGTGGCGTGCGGTACGGCGTACCACGCGGGCATGATCGCGAAGCTGGCCATCGAGCACTGGACCCGCATCCCGTGCGAGACGGAGCTGGCGAGCGAGTTCCGCTACCGCGACCCGATCCTGGACCAGCGGACGCTGGTGGTGGCGATCTCGCAGTCCGGCGAGACCATGGACACCCTGATGGCGCTGCGGCACGCCCGCGAGCAGGGGGCCAAGGTGCTGGCCGTCTGCAACACGAACGGGTCGACGATCCCGCGCGAATCGGATGCGGTGCTGTACACGCACGCCGGTCCCGAGGTGGCCGTCGCCTCGACCAAGGCCTTCCTGACGCAGCTGGTGGCCTGCTACCTGGTCGCGCTCTACCTCGGACAGGTCCGGGGCACGAAGTGGGGCGACGAGATCGAGACGGTGATCCGCGAGCTGTCCGACATCGCCGCGGCGGTGGACACCGTGCTGGAGACCATGGAGCCGGTCCGGGAGCTCGCGCGCTCGCTCGCCGACAAGAACACCGTGCTGTTCCTGGGACGGCACGTCGGATACCCGGTGGCGCTGGAGGGCGCGCTCAAGCTCAAGGAGCTGGCGTACATGCACGCCGAGGGCTTCGCGGCGGGCGAGCTCAAGCACGGGCCGATCGCGCTGATCGAGAAGGACCTGCCGGTGGTGGTCGTCGTCCCGTCGCCGCGCGGCCGGTCGGTGCTCCACGACAAGATCGTGTCGAACATCCAGGAGATCCGGGCGCGCGGGGCGCGGACCATCGTGATCGCGGAGGAGGGTGACGAGGCGGTCGTCCCGTACGCCGACCACCTGATCCGGATCCCCGCGACGCCGACGCTGCTCCAGCCGCTGGTGGCGACGGTCCCGCTGCAGGTGTTCGCGTGCGAGCTGGCGACGGCGCGCGGCAACGAGGTGGACCAGCCGCGTAACCTCGCCAAGTCGGTGACCGTGGAGTAGTAGTCCGCCAGGCCAGTGGAGTTGTCGTTGTGATTATCGGCGTCGGGATCGACGTAGCGGAGATCGAGCGGTTCGGAGCGGCGCTGGAACGCACCCCGAACCTGGCCGGGCGGCTGTTCGTCGACGCCGAGTTGACGCTGCCGAGCGGCGAGCGGCGCGGGATCGCCTCGCTCGCCGCTCGGTTCGCCGCCAAGGAGGCCCTCGCCAAGGCCCTCGGCGCGCCCGCCGGGCTGCTGTGGACCGACGCCGAGGTGTACGTCGAGGACAGCGGGCAGCCCCGGCTGCGCGTGTCCGGGACGGTCGAGGCGCGGGCGCTGGCCCTCGGCGTGAAGTCCTGGCACATCTCGCTCAGCCACGACGCCGGTGTCGCCTCCGCCGTGGTGATCGCAGAAGGGTAGGGGGCAGTCCGTGCGCACTGCTTACAGCGTGGAGACCGTACGGGCCGCCGAGCGGGAGCTGATGGCCCGGCTCCCCGAGGGCGCCCTGATGCAGCGGGCGGCGGCCGGCCTGGCCGCCGCGTGCGCGGGGCTGCTGCGGCGGGCCCGCGGCGGGGTGTACGGGGCCCGGGTCGTCCTGCTCGTCGGCCCCGGGGACAACGGCGGCGACGCGCTGTACGCGGGCGCCCGGCTGGCCCGGCGCGGGGCCGGGGTGACGGCCGTGCCGATGGACCCCGAGCGGATGCACCCGGGCGGGCTGGCCGCGCTGCGGGCCGCCAGGGGACACCTCGCGCGGTCGGTCCCGCAGCGGGCGGACCTCGTCCTGGACGGGCTGCTCGGGATCGGCGGGCGGGGCGGGCTGCGCCCGGCGGCCGCGGCCCTGGTGGAGCGGATCCCGCCGGGGGTCCCCGTGGTCGCTGTGGACCTGCCGAGCGGGGTGGACGCGGACACCGGGGAGGTGGCGGGTCCGGCCGTGACGGCCGATGTGACGGTGACCTTCGGGGCGTACAAGCCCGGCCTGCTGATCGACCCCGGGGCCTCGCGCGCGGGCGTGGTGCACCTCGTCGGCATCGGGCTGGAACTGCCGTCGCCGGAGGTGGAGGCCCTGCAGCACGCCGATGTGGCGGGGCTGCTGCCGGAGCCGACGGCGACGAGCGACAAGTACCGGCGGGGCGTGGTCGGGATCGTCGCCGGGTCCGGGCAGTACCCGGGCGCGGCGGTGCTGGCCGTGGCGGGAGCACTGCGGGGCGGCGCGGGCGCGGTGCGGTACGTGGGGCCGGCGGCGGAGTCGGTGCTCGCCCGCTACCCCGAGACGCTGATCGGGCCCGGCCGCGTGCAGGCGTGGGTGGTCGGCCCGGGGCTGGGCGAGGGGCGCGCCGGGGAGGTCGCGCAGCTGCTGGCGGGGGACACGGCGGTGCTGGTCGACGCGGACGGGCTGCGCGGGCTGGACGCGGCGGCGCTGCGGGCCCGGAGCGCCCCCACCCTGCTGACCCCGCACGCGGGGGAGGCGGCGGCGCTGCTGGGCGTGTCGCGGGAGTCGGTGGAGGCGGGCCGGCTGGACGCCGTACGGATGCTGGCGCAGCGGTACGGGGCGGCGGTGCTGCTGAAGGGCTCGACGACGCTGGTCGCCTCGGGCGGCGGAGCCGTTCGGGTGAATCCGACAGGCACCCCGTGGCTGGCCACCGCCGGCAGCGGGGACGTGCTGTCCGGGCTGGCGGGCTCCCTGCTGGCGGGGGGCCTGTCCGGGGCGGACGCGGGCGCGGTGGGCGCGTACCTCCACGGCCTGGCGGCCCGCCGCGTCGGGGGCCCGCTCCTGGCCCACCAGGTGGCCGAGGCCCTCCCGGCCGCCTGGCGCGACGCCAGCGGACCGTGACCGCCCGCGGCGCCGCTGGTTCGGGGCCGGCCCCGAACCCCGCGCCTGGATCTTCAGCCCCTCCGGCGTTTGAGGAGCGGGGTTCGGGGCGGAGCCCTGAGAAACGGTGAAAGGGCGGGGAGGGGAGCAGCTCCGCGCAGCGGCGCCGTTGCCGGGGCCGGGGCCGGACCCCCGCGCCTCAAACGCCGGGGGCCGGAGTGGCGCGGCGAACCCGGATGGGCGCGGCGGAGCTGAAATGCCCAGCCCCCGCAGGGCCCGGCGGGGATTCTGAGAGACTGGGGGCGATGAACGAGACAGCGACGCGCGTGTACGCCGAGATCGATCTTGACGCCGTACGGGAGAACGTGCGCGCACTGCGCGAGCGGGCGCCCAGGGCCGAGTTGATGGCCGTGGTCAAGGCGAACGCCTACGGGCACGGCGCCCTGGAGTGCGCCAAGGCCGCCCAGGAAGCCGGTGCCACCTGGCTCGGGACCGCCACGCCCGACGAGGCCCTCGCGCTCCGCGCCGCAGGGATCCAGGGGCGCCTCATGTGCTGGCTCTGGACGCCGGGCGGGCCCTGGCGGCAGGCCGTCGAGGCCGATATCGACGTCTCCGTCAGCGGCATGTGGGCCCTCGACGAGGTCAGCGAGGCCGCCCGCGCGGCGGGCCGCACCGCGCGCATCCAGCTCAAGGCCGACACCGGCCTCGGCCGCAACGGCTGCCAGCCCGCCGACTGGGAGGCCCTGGTCGGAGCGGCCGTCGCCGCCCAGGCCGAAGGAACCGTCCAGGTCACCGGCGTCTGGTCGCACTTCGCCTGCGCCGACGAGCCCGGGCACCCCTCGATCCAGCTCCAGCTGGCCGCCTTCCGCGACATGCTCGCGTACGCCGAGAAGGCGGGCGTCGAGCCCGAGGTCCGGCACATCGCCAATTCGCCGGCCACCCTGACCCTGCCCGAGTCCCACTTCGACCTGGTGCGCTGCGGGCTGGCCGTCTACGGGGTCTCGCCCGCCCCCGAGCTCGGCACCCCGGCCCAGCTGGGCCTGCGGCCCGCGATGACCCTCAAGGCCTCCCTCGCGCTGGTCAAGACGGTCCCCGCCGGGCAGGGGGTGAGCTACGGCCACCACTACGTCACCGACGCCGAGACGACCCTCGCACTGGTCCCGGCCGGTTACGCCGACGGCATCCCCCGGCAGGCCTCGGGCCTCGGCCCGGTGCTCGTCGCCGGCAAGATCCGCCAGGTCGCCGGGCGCGTCGCGATGGACCAGTTCGTGGTCGACTTGGAGGGAGACCACGCCCGCGCGGGTGACGAGGCCGTCATCTTCGGGGACGCGGAGCGCGGTGAACCCACCGCCGAGGACTGGGCACGAGCGGCGCACACGATCGCGTATGAGATCGTCACCCGTATCGGTGCACGTGTGCCCCGGGTGTACCTGGGCGGCTGAGCGGAGTGAGGGCGGCGGCGTGAGCGAGAACTGGCGCAAGGCCGGCTGGGCCGGCGCCGCCATCGGCGTGATAGCCGCGGGCGCGGCGGCCGGTGTCGCGGTCGAACGGATCACCGTGGGGCGCGGCATGCGGATGAAGGCACGCCTCGCACTCGACGCGGCCGGGGACTACGGGTCCCTGCGCGGCGCCGAGGGAATCTGCCGGGCCGAGGACGCCACCGAGCTCTACTACGAGGTCGACGAGCTCCCCGACGACGGCAAGCGGCGGCGGCTGCGGCGTAAGGCCGAGCCCCAGGCCACCGTCGTCTTCTGCCACGGCTACTGCCTCGGCCAGGACTCCTGGCACTTCCAGCGCGCCGCCCTGCGCGGTGTGGTCCGCGCGGTCTACTGGGACCAGCGCAGCCATGGCCGCAGCGCCCGCGGCCTCGCCCAGGCGGACGGCGAGCCGGTGAGTATCGACCAGCTCGGCCGGGACCTGAAGGCCGTCATCGACGCGACCGCCCCCGAGGGGCCGCTGATCCTGGTGGGTCACTCGATGGGCGGAATGACCATCATGGGATTCGCCGAGCAGTACCCCGAGATCGTCCGCGACCGCGTCGTCGGCGTGGCCCTGGTCGGCACCTCCAGCGGCCGCCTCGACGAGGTGACGTACGGGCTTCCGGCCGTCGGCATGGGAGCCGTGCGCCGGCTCCTGCCGGGCGTGCTCAAGGCGCTCGGCTCGCAGGTGGAGCTGGTGGAGAAGGGCCGCCGGGCCACCGCGGACCTCTTCGCCGGAATGATCAAGATGTACTCGTTCGGCTCCCGGGACGTGGATCCGGGCGTCGCGCGGTTCGCGGAGCGGCTGATCGAGGCCACGCCCATCGACGTGGTCGCCGAGTTCTACCCGGCCTTCCAGACCCACGACAAGACCTCCGCGCTCCAGCTGTTCGCGGACCTGCCGGTCACGGTCATAGCCGGGGACAACGACATGGTCACCCCGTCCGCGCACAGCGTCGCCATCAAGGAGGCGCTCCCCGGCGCCGACCTCGTGGTCCTGGAGTCCACCGGGCACCTCATGATGCTCGAACGCCCGGAGACCGTGACGCGGCTGCTCACCGAGCTGCTGGCGCGCACCGGGGCGGCGGCCGTCCCCGCAGCGACTAACGTTGGCGGGCATGGAAGAAGTACCGCTGGAAGCACAGCGCAGCCAGGCGCCGGCACCTGAGGCCGTGCCCGGCGCGGAGACCCGGATCACCATCGACTCCCCGGACGCGATGCAGGAGTTGGGCCGCAGGATCGCCGCCCTGCTGCGCCCCGGCGACCTCGTCCTGCTGACCGGCGAGCTGGGCGCGGGCAAGACCACCCTCACCCGCGGCCTCGGCGAGGGCCTGGGCGTGCGCGGGGCCGTGACCTCGCCGACCTTCGTGATCGCCCGGGTGCACCCCTCGCTGACCGGCGGACCGGCGCTGGTGCACGTGGACGCGTACCGCCTGGGCGGCGGGCTGGACGAGATGGAGGACCTGGACCTCGACGTCTCGCTGCCCGAGTCCGTGGTCGTCGTGGAGTGGGGCGACGGCAAGGTGGAGGAGCTCTCCGACGACCGGCTGCACGTGGTGATCGCGCGGGCGGTCGGCCACGAGGAGGTCCTGGACGACGTACGGGAGGTCCTCGTGCGCGGGGTCGGGGCGCGCTGGAGTGCCGGGGCCGGGCTGGACGCCCTGGCGGGCGCCCTCTCGGAGTAAACGTGCCGACAACTCGTCGGCAAGATATTGCGCTGTCGGCGGCCCTCGTGGTGACATGGTACCGAGAGTTTCTTAGGTATGCCTAAGTACGGTGTCCCGGGTCCAGGAGGCAGCCATGTCGGCACCAGCAGGAGCACATCGCGAACCCCGCCCGTCCACCGTCTCCATGTGGACGCTCCTCGCCGCCGGCGTGGCCGCCACCGCCGTCTCGACGCCGCCCGCGCGCGAGTACGCCACCAGCCCGGGCGGGCCGGCCGACACCGCACACGAAGAGGCCGCTCCGGAATCCGAAGCGGCCTAGGAGCGGAGCGCCGTCACCCGGTCGGGTGAAGCGCGGGCGATCCGTCAGGGAACGACGACGACCTTCGAAGTGATCGTCGCGAAGGCCCACATCGCGTCGCCGTCGGCACGGGTCATGCGGATGCCGCCGGTCTTCTTGTTCGGGTCGGGCTCCGGCAGCGCGCCGTCCGTACGGGCGCTGAAACCGACCGCCACACCCTCCGTGCTGGCGAACCGCACGACGTGCTCGATCGGCACGCCGTCCGAGCCCGTGACCGTACCCGAGCGCGACCCGACCGTGTAGGCGCCCGGCTTCGGGTGCACCGTGCTCGGCATCACCGTGAACGACTTCGGCGGCTGCGCGGGGTCGCCGACCAGCCACACCCGCTTCTGGCCCACCGAGTACACGACGCGCACCCCGGTGCCGGAACCCTCGGGCACGGCCACCGGCTTCGCCGGGTCCTGCTTGGCGGCCGGGCTCGCGGCGGGGGCCGGCTCCGCCACGGCGGCCTTCGGGGGACGCACGGGCGCCGTGGCGGAAGCCTGGTAGCCGAGGAAACCGACGACGGTCACTGCCACGGCGGTGAGCCCGGCCACGATTCCCGAGCTGCTGCGTGCCACCTTGCTCCACCTCTCCGCGCCGACTGATACCACGTCCGGTACCCCGTCGAAAGGTAGCAGCCGCCCTGCTCCGAGACCGGCCGCAAGGGGTGCGGCCGCCGGAGTCGTAGGCTGTTCGCGTGCTCTTGCTCGCCGTAGATACCGCCACGCCCGCCGTCACCGTCGCCCTGCACGACGGTGAGTCCGTCGTCGCCGAGTCGAACCAGGTCGACGCCCGCCGCCACGGGGAGCTCCTGCTGCCCTCCGTGGACAAGGTCCTCGCCGAGGCCGGGGTCACGCTCGAAGCCGTCACCGGCATCGTCGTCGGCGTCGGCCCCGGCCCCTACACCGGGCTGCGCGTCGGCCTCGTCACCGCCTCCACCTTCGCCGCCGTGCTGGGCGTGCCCGTGTACGGCCTGTGCACGCTCGACGGCCTCGCGTACGCCGCCGGGACCGCCGGTATCGAGGGCCCCTTCACCGTCGCCACCGACGCGCGGCGCAAGGAGGTCTACTGGGCCCGGTACGAGGACCCGCGCACGCGCGTCGGCGAGCCCGCCGTGGACCGCCCGGCCGACATCGCCGAGCAGGTCGCGGGCCTGCCCGCGGTCGGCCAGGGCGCGCTCCTGTACCCCGAGGTGTTCCAGGACGCCCGGGGCCCCGAGCACCAGTCGGCCGCCGCGCTGGCCTCGCTGGCCGTGGAACGACTGGCCGCGGGCCTGGCGTTCGAAAACAGTGGGGGCCTGCCTCCGACCCCGCTCTACCTGCGCCGACCCGACGCCCAGGTACCCAAGAACTACAAGGTGGTCACGCCGCAGTGACCCCCCACACGCTGCGCGAGATGCGCTGGTGGGACATCGGGCCCGTACTGGAACTGGAGCACGAGCTGTTCCCCGAGGATGCCTGGTCCGCCGGGATGTTCTGGTCCGAACTCGCCCACGCACGCGGCCCGCAGGCCACGCGCCGCTACGTCGTCGCCGAGGACGCGGCGGGCCGCCTGGTCGGCTACGCCGGACTCGCCGCCGCCGGCGACCTGGCCGACGTACAGACCATCGCGGCCGCGCGCGACCAGTGGGGGACCGGGCTCGGCGCCCGGCTCCTGACCGACCTGCTGCGCGCCGCCACCGCGTTCGAGTGCGCCGAGGTGCTGCTGGAGGTACGGGTGGACAACACCCGCGCCCAGAAGCTCTACGAGCGCTTCGGCTTCGAGCCCATCGGCTTCCGGCGCGGCTACTACCAGCCCGGCAACGTCGATGCGCTCGTCATGCGACTGACCGACCCCGCACAAGCACGAACTGAGAGCAGTGAGAGCAATGGCTGACGAACCGCTCGTCCTCGGCATCGAGACCTCTTGCGACGAGACCGGCGTCGGCGTCGTCCGTGGCACCACCCTGCTCGCGGACGCGATCGCGTCGAGCGTCGACGAGCACGCCCGCTTCGGCGGCGTCGTGCCCGAGGTGGCCTCGCGGGCCCACCTGGAGGCGATGGTCCCCACCATCGAACGCGCCCTGAAGGAGGCCGGGGTCAGCGCCCGCGACCTCGACGGCATCGCCGTCACCGCGGGACCCGGCCTCGCCGGTGCGCTGCTCGTGGGCGTCTCGGCGGCCAAGGCCTACGCGTACGCGCTCGGCAAGCCGCTGTACGGGGTGAACCACCTGGCCTCCCACATCTGCGTGGACCAGCTGGAGCACGGGCCGCTGCCGGAGCCGACGATGGCGCTGCTGGTGTCCGGCGGCCACTCCTCGCTGCTGCTGGCCCCGGACATCACCTCCGACGTACGGCCGCTCGGCGCGACCATCGACGACGCGGCGGGCGAGGCCTTCGACAAGATCGCGCGCGTGCTCCAGCTGGGCTTCCCGGGCGGTCCGGTCATCGACCGGCTCGCACGCGAGGGCGACCCGAAGGCGATCAAATTCCCGCGCGGGCTGACGGGGCCGCGCGACGCCGCGTACGACTTCTCCTTCTCCGGGCTCAAGACGGCCGTCGCCCGCTGGATCGAGGCGAAGCGCAACGCGGGCGAGGACGTCCCGGTGCGCGATGTGGCGGCGTCCTTCCAGGAGGCCGTGGTGGACGTGCTCACGCGCAAGGCGATCCGGGCGTGCAAGGACGAGGGCGTCGACCACCTGATGATCGGCGGCGGCGTCGCGGCCAATTCCCGGCTGCGCTCGCTGGCGCAGGAGCGGTGCGACGCCGCGGGGATCGTGCTGCGCGTACCGCGGCCGAAGCTGTGCACGGACAACGGCGCGATGGTCGCGGCGCTGGGCGCGGAGATGGTCAAGCGGAACCGGCCCGCATCGGACTGGGACCTGTCGGCGGATTCCTCGCTGCCGGTGACGGACCCGCACGTGCCGGGTACCGCGCACACGCACACGCACGATCATGGCCATGGCCACACCCACGATCACGACCACGTGCACGAACTGAGCAAGGACAACCTGTACTCGTGAGCACCGTCGCGCTGATGTGGGAGGCCCGGGCCGCCGACGGCCGGGGCAACGAGCTGCTGGAGTGGGCCCGCGCCCAGGTCCTCGCCCGGGAGCCGGTGCGCCGCGAGGTGTTCCGCGCCCCGCAGGACCGGGTCCTCGTGATCACCTGGTGGGAGGCCGCCGAAGGCGTGGCGGCCGACCTCCCCGAGCTGCCCGAACCCGCGGCCGACCTGATCACGCGGGCGGTGCACCGCTGGCGGTTCGAGTCGGTGGGGGTCGACGGGGGCTGAGCGGGGCCGGAGGCCGGGACCCGCGGCACGGGACCGGACCCGCACGCCCCACCCCGGCCGGGCACGGGCCGTATCGCCCATCCGCCGGGCCACCGCCGGGCACGTCGCTGCCGGCCCCGTACGGGCCCGGCGCGTAGTGCCGGACCCGCGTCTCACCGGTCGAGCGTCGCCGCAGGCGGCCCGGCAGGCGGCCCGGCAGGGGCGCCGATGAGCATCGAGGGAGCTCCCGCCACCCGGGTCAGGAAGACGGTCGCGGAGTTCGGCCCCTGCGGTTTGACCTTCCTGCGCAGCTCCTCGGGCTCGATCGCCGAGCCGCGCTTCTTCACGGTCAGGATCCCGACCCCGCGCTCGCGCAGCAGCGCCTTCAGCTTCTTCAGGCCGAAGGGCAGCACGTCGGTGATCTCGTACGCCGTCGCGTACGGCGTCGCGCGCAGCTCGTCGGCGGTGATGTAGGCGATGGTCGGGTCGATCAGCCGGCCGTCCAGCTGCCCGGCGACCTCGGCGACCAGATGGGCGCGGATGACGGCCCCGTCGGGCTCGTAGAGCCAGCGGCCGACCGGCCCGGCCGCCGGATCGGGCAGCGGATCGGCCGTGTGCAGCCCGCGCGGTCCGGGGAGCAGGGTGGCGCGCACGGTCCCCGGCGCGGTTCCGAACCAGAGCACGGCCTCCTTGACGTCCCCCTGGTCCGAGATCCACTCGGCCTCGGCCTCCGCGGGCACGGCCTCGTGCGGGATTCCGGGGGCGATCTTGATGGCGGCGTACTTCGCCGCACGGGCCGTCTCCACCGCCCACGACAGCGGCGGGGAGTACGACTCCGGGTCGAAGATCCGGCCGCGCCCGCCGCGCCGGGCCGGGTCGATGAAGACGGCGTCGTAGCCGGCGGTGTCCACCTCCGTCACATCCGCCTCCAGGACCTCGATCAGGTCCGCCAGCCCCAGCGCCTCCGCGTTGGCCCGCGCGACGGCGACCGTGAGCGGGTCGTGGTCCACCGCGAGGACCCGGATGCCGAGCCGGGCCAGGGCCAGGGCGTCGCCGCCGATGCCGCAGCACAGGTCCGCGAGGCTGCGTACGCCCAGGGCGGCGAGCCGCTCGGCCCGGTACGAGGCCACGGACGCGCGGGTGGCCATCTCGCCGCCGCCGGGCGTGAAGTACATCCGGAAGGCGTCCTCGGCGCCGAACTTCGCCACCGCGCGCTGCCGCAGCCGGGCCTGCCCGAGAGCGGCGGAGACCAGGGCGGCGGGGTGCTCGCGGCGCAGCCGGGTGGCGACGGCCAGCTCCTGGGAGGGGTCGTAGTCGCGGAGCGAGTCCAGGAGGGCGCGGCCCTCGGGGGCGAGGAGGGCGGCGAAGTCTTCGGGGGTCACGGGTCCATTGTCGGCGACGGTCCGGCCCGGGGGCGGCGCGGGCGGGCGCCCCCGGACCGGACGGTGTGGGCCAGTCGAAGGAAGGTGGGACCGCGTTCGCGGTGTCTTCCGGGGAGCCCGTGTGTCGGGTGCCAGGATGCGCTGCTATGCAGCTAGTACGACAAAAAGGAAATACGTCGCAACAAGGTCACCGGTACGCGGCAGGTCCGCGCGGCCGGTTCGGGGTGGCCGTCGCAGCCCTGCTCGTCGCCGCCCTCGGGACGGCGTGCGGCTCCGGGGACTCAGGGCCCGACAAGGCCGCGAAGGCGAAGGCCGCGGAGGCGGGCGCGGCGGGCGCGGCGGGCGCGCGCAGCGCCGCCGAGAAGGCCAGGGCGGCCCAGCAGGCGCGCGTCGTCGCGGCGAAGAAGTGGGGCCTGCGCAAGACCCCGCTCGCCGCCCCGCCGGCGCCGAAGGCGAAGCCCGCGATCACCACGCGCGAGGGCTTCGAGGTGGAGGACCAGGAGGAGTACCCGAACGTCTTCACCACGGTCCCGACCGAGGACAAGGTCGTCTTCCTGACGATCGACGACGGCTCGGAGAAGGACCCCGAGTTCCTGAAGATGATGCAGGAGCTCAAGATCCCGTACACGGCCTTCCTCAGCGACTACGTCGTACGGGACAACTACCCGTACTTCAAGCAGATGCAGGCCGCGGGCGTCACCCTGAACAACCACACGCTCAACCACCGCTACATGCCGGGCCTGTCGTACGAGCAGCAGCGCGAGGAGATCTGCGGCCAGCAGGACACGATCCAGAAGCAGTTCGGCAAGCGGCCCACCCTCTTCCGCCCGCCGTACGGCAACTACAACCAGGACACGCTGCGCGCGGCGAAGTCCTGCGGCATCAAGGCGGTCCCGCTGTGGAACGCGGAAGCGTTCACCAACCGGATGGACTACCGGGAATGGGACCGCGATCTGCACCCCGGTGACATCATCCTCACTCACTTCCGGGGCAAGGAGGACTGGAAGGGAACGATGCCTGACATGATCCGTCATGTCATGAAGACCGTCACGGACAAGGGGTACGCCGTGGCCCGCCTGGAGGACTATCTGTGAAGCACGCGCGCCGGTTGGTGGCCGGAACGCTGGCGGCCGGCGCGCTCGCGCTGTCCCTGACGGGGTGCGGGGACAGCGCGGCCCCCACCGAACGACTGGCCGGCAAGACGGCGCAGCCGACACCCGAGGGCGGCAGCGCGACGCCGTCGACGGCGTCGCCGGCACCGGCGCCGGGGGGCGCCTCCGACGAGGCGTACAAGAAGTGGGGCCTGACGGCCCCCCTCCAGTACGCGCCCAAGCCGGCCCAGAAGCCGCAGATCCCGAAGCCGGGCGCGGGCAAGGTCGCGGTGATAGACCGAATACCCGTCCCGGCGGACGACAAGGTCGTCTTCCTGACCTTCGACGACGGCGCGGAGAAGGACCCCGAGTTCCTGAAGATGGCGGCCGACCTCAAGCTGCCGATCAGCATGTTCCTCACGGACAACGTGGCTTCGTCGGACTACGGGCACTTCGAGAAGATCCGCGACAACGGCTCGGCGAGCACGATAAACAACCACACGCTGACGCACCCGAATCTGCGGACCCTCTCCTTCGAGGCGCAGAAGAAGGAGATATGCGGCCAGCAGGAGCGCCTGGAGAAGCGCTTCGGCAAGCGCCCGCCGCTTTTCCGCCCGCCCTTCGGCAACTACAACGACGACACCCTCCGGGCGGCCTCGGAGTGCGGAGTCTCGTCCCTGGTGCTGTGGCGGGTCTCGATGCAGATCAACAACTTCCAGTACGCCGGGGGCTCCGCCCTCAAGCCGGGCGACATCATCCTCGCCCACTTCCGCGGCCCCGGTGAGCTCAAGGGCACGACGGAAACCCAGATGACGACGCGCATGCTCCAGCGCATCCAGGAACAGGGCTACCGCATAGGCCGCCTGGAGGACTACCTGTAGGGCGGGGGCCGGGACCGGGGTCAGTCTCGCCACGCGGTGGGCGATCCGGGCGGCCGGGGCGGGGCCGCCTGCTCGGCCCAGTTCGCCCGCCAGGACCACGCAGCCCGGGTCCAGGATCGACGACTGCTCGCTCTGGCAGGCCGTGTGGCTCGCCCCGAACGCCGTGCGCCGCCTTCCCGTCGAAGGCGCCGACGCCGGACTGTTGTCCCTGCGACTCTCCCGGCGATGCTCGCGCGGGAGCGCCCCGCGGCGCGTGGCTGCGGGGCGCCGGGGCGCCTTGAGGGGTTCAGTCGACCTGCTCCCCGTTGTGCGTGCCGCCCTTGCAGTAGTTGCCCGCGTCATTGACCGCGGGCGTTCCGCCGCCCTGCTTGCACTCAGAAGGGGTGACGTAGGTTGGGGCACCCTGTGCGGCGGTGGCGGCGGTGGCGGCGCCTGTGAGGCCGAGTCCGGCGAGGGCTGCCGTGGCGATGACGGCGGCGAGGGTTCGTCGAATGCGCATGTGGTTTCCCTTTCACGGATTGCCTCGGGTGGGGCACTAGCCAGTTTGATCTTCACCCGTGTGGGTGGCACGTCATGTTGCGCCATTCGGGTGACGGTGCCGTCGGGTGCGGGGTCTGTTATGCGACCCGTCCGGACAACACACCTAGGCGGAGGCGACGACCTTGCCGGCCGTGACCTGCGGAGGGTTGGGCAGGAACTGAGTCAGGTTGTCGCGGACGAAGTCCGCAGCCCTCTCGACCGACTCGTCGGCGCCCGCACGGTCCCGGAAGACGCTGGTGGACACCATCACCCCGCCCCCGGCGTCGACCCAGAAGTACGCCACGAAACCGGAAACCTGGCGCATGATCGGCACGAACCCCTCGTCGACGATGCGTCCTGCCTCGGCCGGGTCGGTCACGCCTTCATACCGCCGGACTGCTGCGTACATGGTGGATCCCCTCAACGGTGCTCGGCGTCGTCGTTGCGAAGAGGACGTACCCGGACCGGCCTCACTCGGCCCGCGCGGCCCCCGGCAATCACCGGAAGAGACCTCGCCGGCCGCGCGAACGGGCGGTTTCCCCGGGTCGGACGAGCGGCCGTTAGGGTGCGGCCGACCGGATCCTCGGCACGCCGACGTGGTGCGTGGGCATGCTCAGTCAGCGGTGGAGCCGTGGACGCGACATCCGGGAGGAGAAGCACAATGCCCAGGCGTGACTGCGAGGACGACCCCGAAGCCCCCATGGCGAACAGCCTGGTGCCGGCCGCTTCCGAGATCGTCGTCGATGGCGAGGGCCGTGTGTTGCTGCAGCGACGTACGGACAATGAGATGTGGGCCCTGCCCGGCGGAAAGATGGAGCTCGGGGAGAGCATCGGCGACTACGCGGTCCGGGAGACACTTGAGGAGACCGGCATCACGGTTGAGATCGCCGGGATCGTAGGTACGTACACGAACCCCCGACACGTCTTCGCCTATGACGACGGGGAAGTCCGTCAGGAATTCTCGATCTGCCTTCTCGCCCACCCCACTGGCGGAAGCCTGCGGACGTCCGACGAGTCGTTCGAAGTCGCGTGGTTCACTCCCGAAGCGACCGACGATCTCCCGATGGTGTCCAGCATCCGCAATCGCATCGATGACTGGCGAGCAGGCGGCGGGCCTGTCGTGCGCTGACCTCAAGGAGGACAGCGGACTCTCTCAGGCGTCGAAGTCGTACTCCAGCACGTACGCAGCGGAGTCCAGCGTCATCTCGTTGATCTCGACAGCTCGCCCGCCCTCGGCGAACGCGGTGCGCACGATCTGGATGACAGGCGTGCCCATGGAGAGCGACAGCCGCTCGGCCTCACCGGCCGAGGGCATCCGCGAGCGGATCTCCTCCCGGAAATGAACGGGCGCATGCCCCAGCTCGGCCAACCGCGCGTACGTCCCGCCGGGACCGGTGTCGGCCTGTGTGATGGCAGAGTCCCCGACGATGTCCGACGGCAGGTACGACACCGCGAACAGCACGGGCTTGCCGTCAAGCACGAAGCGGCGGCTGCGGGCCCACACCTCAGTCCCTGCCGGAACGCCCAGCGCGCCGCAGACGCGGTCGTCCGCCTCTTCTTCACGTACGTCGATCTGGTCGACGACCAGCTCCCGATCCCCGGAATCGGCGGACCAGACGGACCGCCCCGAGCCCCACTGCTCCTGCGCCAACCGCTGGATACCGCGCCGCCGCAGAGGCTTGAACGCCCTCCGCGCATCGGCGATCCGCTGGTGTTCCGGCTGACGGGTGCTGCCCTGGCTGGTCATGAAACTGATCACCCCTTTTGCGTTCCAACACCTTAGGGCCGTAGGTAGGTGTCCATCAGTGAGATGGAAGGCGTCTCCTCCGTGAGGGTGGCGGCCAGGTGCGGCCAAAGCGATGTGTAGTCGGGTCTGCGCTGGTGGACTAGAACTGGCTCCAGCAACCCCAGACGGATCGCAGTCGCTGTGATCGAGGAGCGCGTAGCGATGTGGTGCGCTTCCCCGATCCGGGAGGCCGTCTCTATGGGCCCCGCCTCCTGGCTGTGCGCTTTCGCGCCCGACCGGGCCGGGCATCTCCGACCGCCCCGTCCTGGTCCTTGAGGGACCGGCCCGAACCGGAGAGACGATGAGACTGACGGGAAACCCCCATACGCATCCCTGATTCCGCCCGAGAGGCTCCCGTTCACCGAAGCCACCCCCGCGCCTGGGGCGGGTGGGCGAACGCCGCCGCGGGGTGGTGGCTCAAAAGCGGTAATCCTGCCGAGGCGAAGCGCACCGAAGCCGCCCCGCCTCCTACACCCGCACCGCCGGCGTGATCGTCGTTTCCGCCGGGCCGTGGGTGTCCGCCTCGCGTTGGCGTTCCGCGCTGTCGCTGATGCGGATGAGCAGCGCGATCATGATCCAGTTGGCAAGGAGGGATGAGCCGCCCTTGGCCAGGAAGGGCAGGGCCTTGCCCGTCAGGGGGATCAGGCCCGTCACGCCGCCCGCGACCACGAAGACCTGCAGGGCCAGCGCCGCCGCCAGGCCCACCGCGAGCAGCTTGCCGAAGGGGTCGCGTGCGCCGAGTGCCATCCGCAGCCCCCGCTGCACGAGGAGCGCGTAGAGGATCAGCACGGCCATGACCCCGGCCAGGCCCAGCTCCTCGCCCACCGTGGTCAGGATGAAGTCGCTGCGCCCGGCGAACGCGATCAGCTCGGGGTGGCCCATGCCGAGGCCCGTGCCGGAGACGCCGCCCGTGCCGAAGCTGAACAGTGCCTGCGCCGACTGGTCCGAGGTGATTCCGGCCGGCCGGTTCTCCCAGTAGAACGACAGCGGGTTGAGCCACGCGGCCACGCGTGCCTTGACGTGCGGCTCCGTCGAGCCGACCACGAAGGCGCCCGCCGAGGCCATGAGCAGGCCGCAGACGATCCAGCTGGTGCGTTCGGTGGCGACGTACAGCATCACCACGAACACCCCGAAGAAGATCAGCGAGGTGCCGAGGTCGCGTTCGAAGACCAGGACCAGCATCGAGACGATCCACACCGTGACGATCGGGCCGAGCTGGCGCATCGGGGGCAGCCGCACGCCCAGGAACCTGCGGCCCGTCAGGGCCAGCGAGTCTCGGTGGATGACCAGATAGCCGGCGAAGAAGATCGCGATCATGATCTTCACGAACTCGCCGGGCTGCAGCGAGAAGCCGAAGAGTTTGATCCAGCGCTTCGCACCGTAGGTGTCCGCGCCGAAGAAGGCGGGCGCGATCAGCAGTACCAGCGCGACGGCCATGTTGATGTAGATGAACCGCTGCAGCAGCCGGTGGTCGCGCAGCAGCGCCAGCACCAGCAGGCAGGCGGCGACGCCGACCACCGTCCACATCAGCTGGCCGGGGGCGTTCGCGTCCGAGTTGTAGCGCTCGATGTAGCCCTGGTCGAGGCGGTGCAGCAGCACCAGCCCGAGGCCGGTCAGCAGCATGGCGAGCGGGAAGATCAGCGGGTCGGCGTAGGCCGCGAAACGGCGTACGCCCAGATGCCCCACCAGGGACAGCAGGGTCATGCTGAGGGTGAAGTCGACGAATTTGGGCGGCAGCTCGCCGTTCATGGCGAGGCCTGCGGTGGCGTGGCCGAAGACGGCGATGGCGATGACGAAGACCAGGAGCAGCGCCTCGGTGCGGCGGCGGGCGACCGCCGACGTCAGGGGTTTCAGCCCAAGCACGGGATGCCGCCGCCGTCCTTGGGGGCGGACGGGGAGGGTGGCGGGGGTGCCGCCTCGGGTGAGGACGTGGCGCCCGATGCGCCGGGGTCAGCGGAAGCTTTGGGTCCGATCTGCTCGGCAATGAGGCGCTTTATCTTCATATCATCTACGACGTTGGAGCCCTCCCCATGGTTCCTCTGGGCCCTGTGGGCGGCTCGGCGGTGTGCTTCGGCGCGGGCCGTGTGCCGGGCGCTGCCCGGACCCGCGCCTCAATCGCCGGCGGGGCTGGTAATGCGGGCCCGTGCCTCGGTGGGCGGCGGGGCTGGAGGTGGCGGGCCTGTCGGTAGGGGTCGGGGTGGGGGGCCGGGGCGGGGTGTCTCCTCGGCTCGGCGCGTGCGGGCATGTCTCGGCTGTGGGCGGTGGTTGCGCGCTCGTCCTGCGGGGACACCCCGCCCCGTCCCCCCACCCCTTCACGCCGTCGAAGCCCACAGGGGGGATGGAAGCCGCCCTGTCGAAGCCCTGCCGTGGGGCGGGGACACGCAGGAGGGTCCCCGCAGGACGAGGCGCGACCGCGGCCGTCTGGCCGTGACAAGCCCGAACGCGCCGAGCCGAGGAGACCCTCGTGCGGGGCACCGCCCCACACCACCCAGCCCCGCCGGCGATTGAGGCGACCCACCACGGCAGGGAAGCCACACCGCCGAGCCGACCGCAGGGCACCCCGCACGGGCACCGGTCCCGCCGGCGATTGAGGCGACCCACCTCGTCAGGAGGATCCGCGCCCCCGAGCGCCCGGCAGCGGCCCCCACGAGTTGGGGCCCACGGCCGGCTCCGGCGGGCGGTTCCGGCGACGTCTGCGGCGGTCGACGGCGTCGCGGGTGGCCGCGGTCAGTGCCCAGGCCGGGAACGCGAAGCCGATCAGCCCGATGCACAGCAGGGGTGCCAGCGACATGAGCCCCGGCCGCACGGCCTCGTCGGCCGACGGTCCGCTGACCCGGGAGGCCACCGGTCCGGTCGGATCGGTTTCGAACAGGCCCTCGGCCGCGATCCGGTGGATGGTGAACGATCCGTCGGCAGCGGTGAAGGAGCCGACGCACACCCGCTGCCAGGCGTCGTCGTAGTCCTTCTGTCCCTGGCACTGCTCCGCGCGGAAGTTGCCCTCCACCCCCGTCAGCTTGGTCATCAGTCGCGGTCCGGCCAACCCGAACGCGGAGATCCCGATCACCAGGCCCACGGTGATCGAGATGATGTCGCGCCAGCGCAGCTCGGCGTTTCTCCTGGTCATGCGGTGGAGAGTAGCGATCTCCGGCCTTCGTGAGCCCCCGGGGGGCCAGCGTTCCGGTCCGGTCCGCGCAACGCCCGGCGGTCGGGAATTGGCACTCCGCTTGACCGAGTGCTAATCGCCGGAATAGTCTCGCACCTGGCACTCACCCCTGGTGAGTGCCAACACAGCGACAGGCAGATCCGGCACCCGCGACGACGGATCGACCTGGTCGCCACCTCAGACAGTTAACCCCGGATCTCCGAAGGGGGAGGTCGGATCGTGACGACCACCAGCTCCAAGGTTGCCATCAAGCCGCTTGAGGACCGCATTGTGGTCCAGCCGCTGGACGCCGAGCAGACCACGGCCTCCGGCCTGGTCATCCCGGACACCGCGAAGGAGAAGCCCCAGGAGGGCGTCGTCCTCGCGGTGGGCCCGGGTCGCTTCGAGGACGGCCAGCGTCTCCCGCTGGACGTCACCGTCGGCGACATCGTGCTCTACAGCAAGTACGGCGGCACCGAAGTGAAGTACAGCGGCGAGGAGTACCTCGTCCTCTCGGCTCGCGACGTGCTCGCGATCGTCGAGAAGTAATTCTCTTCATCAGTACTGCTTTGAGCTGCGCCCCTGGTCACCCCGCTGATTGCCGGGCGGCGAGGGGCGCAGCTCGTTAAACCCGAGTTTTCGAGAGGGCTGAACCGCTCCCATGGCGAAGATCCTGAAGTTCGACGAGGACGCCCGTCGCGCCCTCGAGCGCGGCGTCAACAAGCTTGCCGACACGGTCAAGGTGACGATCGGCCCCAAGGGCCGCAACGTCGTCATCGACAAGAAGTTCGGCGCCCCCACCATCACCAACGACGGTGTCACCATCGCTCGCGAGGTCGAGCTGGACGACCCGTACGAGAACCTGGGCGCGCAGCTCGTGAAGGAGGTGGCGACCAAGACCAACGACATCGCGGGTGACGGCACCACCACCGCCACCGTGCTGGCCCAGGCGCTGGTCCGCGAGGGTCTGCGCAACGTCGCCGCGGGTGCGTCCCCGGCCGCCCTGAAGAAGGGCATCGACGCCGCGGTCAAGGCCGTGTCCGAGGAGCTCCTCGCGACCGCCCGCCCGATCGAGGACAAGTCCGACATCGCCGCCGTGGCCGCGCTCTCCGCGCAGGACCAGCAGGTCGGCGAGCTCATCGCCGAGGCGATGGACAAGGTCGGCAAGGACGGTGTCATCACCGTCGAGGAGTCCAACACCTTCGGCCTGGAGCTGGAGTTCACCGAGGGCATGGCCTTCGACAAGGGCTACCTCTCGCCGTACATGGTCTCCGACCAGGAGCGTATGGAGGCCGTCCTCGACGACCCGTACATCCTGATCAACCAGGGCAAGATCTCCTCGATCCAGGACCTCCTGCCGCTGCTGGAGAAGGTCATCCAGGCCGGCGCCTCCAAGCCGCTGCTGATCATCGCCGAGGACGTCGAGGGCGAGGCGCTCTCCACCCTCGTCGTCAACAAGATCCGCGGCACCTTCAACGCGGTCGCCGTCAAGGCCCCCGGCTTCGGTGACCGTCGCAAGGCGATGCTCCAGGACATGGCCACCCTCACCGGTGCCACCGTCATCGCCGAGGAGGTCGGCCTCAAGCTCGACCAGGCCGGCCTGGACGTACTGGGCTCCGCCCGCCGCGTGACCATCTCCAAGGACGACACCACCATCGTCGATGGTGGCGGCAGCCACGAAGAGGTCCTCGGCCGCGTCAACCAGATCAAGGCCGAGATCGAGTCCACCGACTCGGACTGGGACCGCGAGAAGCTGCAGGAGCGCCTGGCGAAGCTCGCCGGCGGCGTCTGCGTCATCAAGGTCGGCGCCGCCACCGAGGTGGAGCTCAAGGAGAAGAAGCACCGTCTCGAGGACGCCATCTCGGCGACCCGCGCCGCGGTCGAGGAGGGCATCGTCTCCGGCGGTGGCTCCGCGCTCGTCCACGCCGTGAAGGTCCTTGAGGGCAACCTCGGCCTGTCGGGCGACGAGGCCACCGGTGTCGCGGTCGTGCGCCGCGCCGCCGTCGAGCCGCTGCGCTGGATCGCCGAGAACGCCGGTCTCGAGGGTTACGTCATCACCTCGAAGGTCGCCGAGCTCGACAAGGGCCAGGGCTTCAACGCCGCCACCGGCGAGTACGGCGACCTGGTCAAGGCCGGCGTCATCGACCCGGTGAAGGTCACCCGTTCCGCGCTGGAGAACGCCGCCTCCATCGCCTCCCTGCTGCTCACGACCGAGACCCTGGTCGTCGAGAAGCCGGCGGACGACGAGGGCGACGCCGGTCACGGCCACGGTCACGGCCACAGCCACTGATCGCGCGCACCACGCCTGGAAGGCCCCGTTCCGCAGCCGCGGAACGGGGCCTTCCCGTTGCCTTGCCCGTGGTTGCCTTCCCCGTGGTGGGGCTCAGGTTCCGTACGGGGAACCCGTTCCGCCCATCTGCTGCTGCAGGGCTCCGGGGTTGTAGTGCCACCAACCCTCGATGATCTCTCCCTCCAGGCACCGGAACGTGGTGCTCCCGGACATGTAGTACGTCTTCCCGGTCGGTGCGACTCCCATGAACGGGCCCTTGTGGGTGCCGGTCCAGTTCCACACCGTCGTGACCATGTCGCCCTCGGCCAGCTGGGCCGTCGTCTCGAAGGTCATGTCGAAGGCTGCGCGCCACGTCTCCATGTCCGACCGCATGGAGTCGCGTCCGATGACGGTGGACTCCGCCTTGCTGGCGTCGTGGTCGATGTAGTTCGTCGCGAAGCAATCGTCGAGGACGCTCATGTTTCCGGCCATGGCCGCTTCCTCGAACACCCGGTTGGCGAGCTGCTTGTTGAGGTGCTCGTCGCGGACCACGTCCAGGTTCATGAACTTCGGCATGCCTTCGCAGAGAGCCACCATCTCCTGGAACATCCGGTCCGTCTCGGGGAGGTGGGAGTTCTTCATGGCCTCTTCGTACGAGGCGAACTCCACCATGTCCACGTAGTGGTTCCGGGCCTCGCGGTCCTGGCCGATCATCGTGTGCGTGGCAGTGCGCCTGCCGCTGCTCTGCTCCGCCCAGCGGTCGATGAGCGCGTTCATCTCGTCGAACCGCCTGGTTTCATAATCGATCACTTGTACGAATGTCATCGCGTCGCCTCCCGCGCTGGATGGGACAGGTCCAGTTTAGGGAGATTTCACCCGGTTGGCTGCTTGTGGCGGGGCCCCTCGGGGCACCCTCCAGGGCTACTGGGGGCCGTACTTCCGGCCCGTACGCGACGACATCCCGCCCAGCAGTCCGCGCGGCGTCAGCTTCACCACGCCCATCAGCGCCTTGTACCGCGGGTCCGGGATCGACACCGTCTTCCCGCGGGCCAGGTCGGCCAGCCCCGCGGCCACCAGCTTGTCGGCGTCCAGCCACATCCAGCCGGGGATGTTGTCCGTGCCCATGCCGGCCCGCTGGTGGAACTCCGTCCGGACGAAGCCGGGGCACAGCGCCATCAGCCGCACCCCGGACCCGCCCAGGTCCCGCGCCGCGCCCTGGGTGAACTGCACGACCCAGGCCTTGCTCGCCCCGTACGTGCCGCGCGGTACGAAGGCGGCCACCGAGGCCACGTTGATCACGCCGCCGCGGCCGCGCGAGCGCATCGATTCCGTGGCCGCCGAGGTCAGCCGCAGGACCGCCTCGATGTGCACCTTCAGCATGGTCAGCTCGTCGGCCATGGAGACTTCGAGGTAGCGGCCCTTGTTGCCGAAGCCCGCGTTGTTGACCAGCAGGTCCACCGGGTGGGTGCGGTCGCCGAGGCGCTGCTCGACCGCCGCGATGCCCTCCTCCGTGGAGAGGTCGGCGGCCAGCACGTCGGCCTCGATGCCGTGCCGGTCGTGCAGCTCGGTGGCCTGCTCGCCGAGCCGCTTGGTGTCCCGTGCCACCAGCACCAGATTGTGCCCCTGGGCGGCCAGCCGCCGGGCGAAGGCGGCGCCGATGCCCGCCGTGGATCCCGTAATCAACGCAGTCGTCATAGGCGCAACCTAGCTTCCCGGGGTGACGGCGTTACCTCGCCCCGGCCCCTGCCCCGTACTTCTCCACGTACAGGCGAACCCGCTCGTGGGCCTCCGGCGCCATCGCCCCGCCCGCGGCCAGGGTGCGCGGCAGCAGGGCCCGCTCGGTGGTGAAGGCACGGAACCACAGCTGCACCGTCACGTCGTGGTCCGGCCGGTGGATGATCTGGATCGGGTCGCCGGGGGAGACCGAACCCTCCTCGATCACCCGTAGATACGCACCCGGCCGGGCCTCCTGGGTGAACCGCTTGACCCAGCCGGCCTCGCCCATGGCCCCCTGGAAGGTCCGGCACGGGATGCGGGCCGAGGCCACTTCGAGGACGACGTCGGTGCCGACCCGCCAGCGGTCGCCGATCCGTGCGGTGTTCAGGTCGATGCCGGAGGTGGTGAGGTTCTCGCCGAAGAGGCCGCCGGGGAGCTCGCGGCCCAGCTCGTGCTCCCACAGGTCCAGGTCCTCGCGGGCGTAGGCGTAGACGGCCTGGTGGTCGCCGCCGTGGTAGCGCCGGTCGCAGACGGTGTCACCCTCCAGGCCGCTGCCGAGGCCGGTGGACCTGGGGCCCGGGGCGACGACGTGGACCGGTCCGGGGACGGGGCGCTTGCCGATGCCCGTCACCCCGCCCTCCGCGTCCGTGTAGTCGGCGGCCGTGGCGCGGCCGAGGTTCACAGAGATCAATTGCATGGAGCCCATGGGAACACGCTAGCCGAGCGCCCCAAAGCGACGCCGGAGTATTGGCTCCGAAATCAAAGTAGGGCTTATGCTCGAAGGGTGATCGAAGCACGCCATCTCCGGGTTCTGCGCGCCGTCGCCGGGACCGGGTCCTTCTCCGCCGCCGCCCGCGAGCTCGGCTGCACCCAGCCCGCCGTCTCCCAGCAGATGAAGGCGCTGGAGCAGTCGGCCGGCACCCCGCTGCTCATCCGCACCGGCCGCGAGATGCGGCTGACCCAGGCGGGCGAGGCCCTGGTCCGCCATGCCGCGGGGATCCTGGCCGGGCTGACCGCCGCCGAGGAGGAGGTCGCGGCCATCGCGGGGCTGCGCGCGGGCCGGGTCCGGCTCGTGTCCTTCCCCAGCGGCAGCTCCACGCTGGTGCCGACCGCGCTCGCGGCGATGCGCGCCGAGCACCCCGGGACCCGTATCTCGCTGGTCGAGGCGGAGCCGCCGCGTTCGGTGGAGATGCTGCGCGAGGGCGACTGCGACCTGGCGCTGGCCTTCCGCTACGGCGGGGCGGCCCATTCCGCCGCGGAGTGGGACGACCTCGTGGTGCGGCCGCTGCTGACCGACCGGCTCGTCGGGCTGGTCCCGGAGGGGCACCGGCTGGCCGGGGCGGAGCGCGTGGGCATGGCGGAGCTGGCGGACGAACCCTGGATCGCGGGCTGTCCGCGCTGCCGGCGCCATCTGGTGGACGTGTGCGAGGGCGCGGGCTTCACCCCGCGCATCGACTTCGCCACCGACGACTACCCGGCGGTGGTCGGCCTGGTCGGCGCGGGGCTGGGCGTGGCGGTGCTGCCGGAGCTCGCGGTGGAGTCCGTACGGGCCAAGGGCGTGAGCACGGTGGCGGTGGAGCCGGCCGTCGAGCGGGAGGTCGTGGCGCTGACCCTGCCCGACCTGGCCCGGGTGCCGGCCGTGGCCGCGACCCTGGCCGAGCTGGAGCGGGCGGCCGCGCGCTGACCCGCGTCCGCCCCCGGCGGCGGCCGGGGGCGCACACCTCGCAGAGCCGGGTACGGCCGAACGGGTGAAACGCGGGCCGGGCGGCGACACGCCCGGGCGTGCCGGTGATTCGAGGAAACGTTCCTTCTGACGTTTCGTCGGCTCTCAGTTCGGCGCGATCGGTCCGATCGCACTCGACGCGGGGATCAGGCGATGCCGGGCGCGGCCCATCAGTTCCTCGCGCTCGTCCTCGGTGAGGCCGCCCCACACCCCGTAGGGCTCTCGGACGGCGAGTGCGTGCGCGGCGCATTCCGCGCGCACCGGGCATCTCATGCAGACCTCTTTAGCCGAGGCCTCGCGCGCGCTCCTGGCCGCGCCCCGCTCGCCTTCCGGGTGGAAGAAGAGGGAGCTGTCGACCCCGCGGCAGGCGGCTAGCAGCTGCCAGTCCCAGAGGTCGGCGTTCGGTCCGGGGAGGCGGGAGAAATCTGCCATTGGTAGTCCCTCTTGGTGCCGGTACTGAGGCGGATACGGTCCATGTCTCCACACCTACTGTCGGAGTAGATGTAAATATGACTCATTGGGAATCTAGCCTCAGACACGTGCCAAACGGAAGGAAAGCCGCCAAATAGGGCATAGCTCCAGATGGAGGACAAGCGGCTCGTGGCTCCTGCGCCGTGATCGCTTCCTCACGTAGAGTGCTGAAGGTGTCCGTCCGACCCGTAACTCTTTCGAGTGACCATCGTTGAGAGTGCGAAGGCGGTTGAACCAATAAGTTCTCGGACAGGTGTCCGGGAGCATCGACCGCACAGGTGACGATACGTACCAGCCTGGAGGCTCAAGGTGACGCGCATCAGCAGCTGCGGAGGGCGGTCATGACATCCGTCCTCGTCTGCGACGACTCCCCGCTTGCCCGAGAGGCGCTCCGCCGCGCGGTTGCCACCGTGCCCGGCGTCGAGCGTGTGACGACGGCTGCCAACGGCGAGGAAGTCCTCCGCCGCTGGGGCGCCGACCGCTCCGACCTGATTCTGATGGATGTACGGATGCCCGGGCTGGGCGGTGTGGAGACGGTCCGCCGGCTGCTCTCGGCCGACCCCGGCGCCCGCATCATCATGCTGACGGTCGCCGAGGACCTGGACGGCGTGGCCCTCGCGGTCGCCGCCGGCGCCCGTGGGTACCTGCACAAGGACGCCTCGCGCGCCGAACTGCGGGCCACGGTCACCCAGGCCCTCGCCGACCCGACCTGGCGACTGGCCCCGCGCCGGCTCCGCTCGGCCGAGATGGGCGCCGCGCCCACGCTCACCGCGCGCGAGATCCAGGTGCTGGAGGGCATGAGCCACGGCCGGTCCAACGCGGAGATCGGGCGCGAGCTCTTCCTCTCCGAGGACACGGTCAAGACGCACGCCCGCCGGCTGTTCAAGAAGCTCGGCGCCTCGGACCGGGCGCACGCCGTGGCACTCGGCTTCCGCTGGGGTCTGGTCCGCTGACCTCCCGGTCGTGGCCGGGCCCGGCCCGGTCCGCCGCAGGCCGCGGATCGTCGAGAGCGGTCCCGTCCGCAACCCGCGGACGGGGCGGCGCGCCGCCCTCGACGGCTCTTGTTGTCGAGGGCATCCCTGCCCCCGCCGTACCCGGTGCGCACCCGGGGATTGGCGGGGCACAATCCGGGGGACGTCTCGCTTCGTGCGCGATGCCGCATCCTTGAGGGTGTGGAGTCTCTCGGGGACTATTCGGCCGAGCGGGAGGGGAGGGCGCAGATGATGAGTTCCGGCGCACCTGCTCATAACGCTTCGATGCACAACAAGGGCCATGGCGGCGCGGATGCTCCGGCGCCAAGGCACCATGGATTGATGCGCGACGACGAGGCCCTGGGGTCACCCGCGGCCACAGGCCCGACCGGCGCCGCCAAAGGCGGCAGTGCCGGGGGCGTCAGCGCGCTCGTACGCAGGGCGGTGGAGGGCGACGAGCAGGCCACGCACGACCTGCTCGCCTTCGTGCACCCCCTCGCGATCCGCTACTGCCGCACCCGGCTCTCGCGATTGCCGGGTGACGCTCGTCACTTCGTGGAAGACCTGGCGCAGGAGGTCTGCGTCGCCGTCCTGATGGCGCTGCCGCGTTACCGGGACACCGGGCGGCCCTTCGAGGCCTTCGTCTTCGCGATCGCCGCGCACAAGGTCGCCGACCTGCAGCGGGCCGCCATGCGGCACCCCGGCAGCACGGCCGTGCCCTCCGACGAGATGCCGGAGCGGCCCGACGACTCGCTGGGCCCGGAGGAGCGCGCGCTGCTCAGCAGCGACGCCGCCTGGGCCAAGAAGCTGCTGGCCAACCTTCCGGAGAACCAGCGCGAGCTCCTCGTCCTGCGGGTGGCCGTCGGGCTGACCGCGGAGGAGACCGGGCAGATGCTCGGCATGTCCCCGGGGGCCGTGCGCGTGGCCCAGCACCGCGCGCTCAGCCGTCTGCGGGCACTCGCCGAGCAGTAGAGCGGCAGGCGGCCGTGCGGGCCCTCGCGGGCCGTGCGGTGCCGCCCTCCGTCCGTGTGCGGCTCCGCACAGGTCCGTGCGCGTCCGAACCGGTCCGTGCGGGTCCGCGCAGATCCACGCCGGTGGCTCGGCGTGGGCCTCGGTCGCGGACCGCAGTCGTAGGAAACGACGAATCTTCTGCTTGACCTTGGTCGTGGAATGAGACGCGTCGGGATCCCGTTAGCATGGACATCCGCGCTGAGCAAGACCATTTGGGAAGGTGTCATGACCGCCGACGGAGTGCCCGACAAATTCGCCACGCTCGGACTGACCTACGACGACGTGCTGCTGCTGCCGGGCGCGTCGGACATGGCGCCTGATGCGATCGACACCTCTTCCCTCATCTCGCGCAACGTGCGCGTGAACGTTCCGCTGCTGTCCGCCGCCATGGACAAGGTCACCGAGGCCCGCATGGCCATCGCCATGGCCCGTCAGGGCGGCGTCGGCGTGCTGCACCGCAACCTCTCCATCGCCGACCAGGCCAACCAGGTCGACCTGGTCAAGCGCTCCGAGTCCGGCATGGTCACCGACCCGATCACGGTGCACCCGGACGCGACGCTGCGCGAGGCCGACCAGCTCTGCGCGAAGTTCCGCATCTCCGGCGTCCCGGTCACCGACCCCGCCGGCAAGCTCCTCGGCATCGTCACCAACCGCGACATGGCCTTCGAGTCGGACCGCAGCCGCCAGGTGCGCGAGGTCATGACCCCGATGCCCCTCGTCACGGGCAAGGTCGGCATCTCGGGCGTGGACGCCATGGAGCTGCTGCGCCGCCACAAGATCGAGAAGCTTCCGCTGGTCGACGACGCGGGCATCCTCAAGGGCCTCATCACGGTCAAGGACTTCGTCAAGGCCGAGAAGTACCCGAACGCCGCCAAGGACAAGGGCGGCCGGCTCCTGGTCGGTGCGGCCGTCGGCGTCGCCGGCGACGCGTACGAGCGCGCCCAGGCCCTGATCGAGGCGGGCGCCGACTTCATCGTCGTCGACACCGCCCACGGTCACTCCCGCCTGGTCGGCGACATGGTCGCCAAGATCAAGTCGAACTCCACCGTCGACATCATCGGCGGCAACGTCGCCACGCGTGACGGCGCCCAGGCACTGATCGACGCCGGCTGCGACGGCATCAAGGTCGGCGTCGGCCCCGGCTCCATCTGCACCACCCGCGTCGTCGCCGGCATCGGTGTCCCGCAGGTCACCGCGATCTACGAGGCCTCGCTCGCCGCCAAGGCGGCCGGTGTCCCGGTCATCGGCGACGGCGGCCTCCAGTACTCCGGCGACATCGCCAAGGCCCTGGTCGCGGGCGCCGACACGGTGATGCTCGGCTCGCTGCTCGCGGGCTGCGAGGAGTCCCCGGGCGAGCTGCTCTTCATCAACGGCAAGCAGTTCAAGTCGTACCGCGGCATGGGTTCGCTCGGCGCGATGCAGTCCCGTGGCGAGCAGAAGTCCTTCTCCAAGGACCGCTACTTCCAGGAGGGCGTGGGCGGCGACGACAAGCTCATCCCCGAGGGCATCGAGGGCCAGGTCCCCTACCGCGGCCCGCTCTCCGCGGTCGTGCACCAGCTCGTCGGTGGCCTGCGCCAGTCGATGTTCTACGTCGGCGGCCGCACGGTCCCCGAGCTGCAGGACCGCGGCCGGTTCGTCCGGATCACCTCGGCGGGCCTCAAGGAGAGCCACCCGCACGACATCCAGATGACGGTCGAAGCACCGAACTACTCCCGCAAGGGCTGAACGGTATGAGCTGAGGGGGCGGGTCCATCGGGCCCGCCCCCTTCGCCGTGCCCGCGCGGGCGTCCGTACAGCGGTCACCGGAACGCGGGCCCCCGGCATTCGGGGATACTGGACGGGCAGACCCAGAGGAAAGGCCACCACACGTGACTGAGATCGAGATCGGGCGCGGCAAGCGCGGCCGCAGGGCGTACGCGTTCGACGACATCGCCATCGTCCCGAGCCGGCGTACCCGGGACCCGAAGGAGGTCTCGATCGCCTGGCAGATCGACGCGTACCGCTTCGAGCTCCCCTTCCTGGCCGCCCCCATGGACTCGGTCGTCTCCCCGCAGACCGCCATCCGCATCGGCGAGCTCGGCGGCCTCGGTGTGCTGAACCTCGAAGGCCTGTGGACCCGGTACGAGGACCCGCAGCCGCTGCTCGACGAGATCACGGAGCTGGACGAGGACGCGGCCACCCGCCGCCTCCAGGAGATCTACTCCGCGCCGATCCAGGCGGACCTGATCCGGCAGCGGATCAAGGAGGTGCGCGACTCCGGTGTCGTCACCGCCGCCGCGCTGTCCCCGCAGCGCACGGCCGAGTTCTCCAAGGCCGTCGTCGACGCGGGCGTGGACATCTTCGTGATCCGCGGCACCACGGTGTCGGCGGAGCACGTGTCGGGCGCTGCCGAGCCGCTGAACCTCAAGCAGTTCATCTACGAGCTCGACGTCCCGGTCATCGTCGGCGGCTGCGCCACCTACACGGCGGCCCTGCACCTGATGCGCACCGGCGCGGCCGGTGTCCTCGTCGGCTTCGGCGGCGGCGCCGCGCACACCACGCGCAACGTGCTCGGCATCCAGGTCCCGATGGCGACCGCCGTCGCGGACGTGGCCGCGGCCCGCCGCGACTACATGGACGAGTCCGGCGGCCGCTACGTGCACGTCATCGCCGACGGCGGCGTGGGCTGGTCCGGCGACATCCCGAAGGCCGTCGCCTGTGGCGCGGACGCCGTGATGATGGGCTCCCCGCTGGCCCGTGCCACCGACGCGCCCGGCAAGGGCAACCACTGGGGCATGGAGGCCGTCCACGAGGACGTGCCGCGCGGCAAGAAGGTCGACCTCGGCACCGTGGGCACCACCGAGGAGATCCTCACCGGTCCCTCGCACACCCCGGACGGCTCGATGAACATCTTCGGCGCGCTGCGCCGCTCGATGGCCACCACCGGCTACAGCGAGCTCAAGGAGTTCCAGCGGGTCGAGGTCACGATCGCGGACTCGCAGCACAGCCGCTGATCGCTCCGCCGTACGCCGGAGGGCCGGCACCCCCACTCGGGGTGCCGGCCCTCCGGCGTGTGCGGGGCGCAGGTCAGGCGGCGGTCTTGCGGGCCGTCTGGAAGGCGGCGTACGCGCCGATGGCGAAGAAGAGGACCGAGATCGGGTCGAACGTGTCCAGGTAGGACCGGTGGACCTGGGCGATCTCGCTCGTGAGCAGCTCGGTCACCGAGACCGCGTAGTCCTTGGAGATGGCGATCGCCTCGGCCAGGACGTAGCCCGCGTAGACGCCGGCCAGCGTCAGGAGGGCGCTCACCGTCGGGAGGACGGGGTTGTTGCCGCCGAGGCGGACGGCGACGAGGGCGACGAGGAATCCGACACCGGCTGCCACGTAGCCGATCTGGTACTCGATCGCGCCCATGAGGCCGCCGTAGGCGGCGCCCGCGGCCAGGGCCGTGACGGCCGCCCCGAGGATCGCCAGGCCGACGTTGCCGCTGCGGGCCGGGGCGGGAGCCGCCGTGTAGGAGTCGGGCGCGGGCGGCGTGAAGTTCTGGCTCATGGAAAATCCCCCCAGGGATACGCACGCACAACTGTCCATAGAGACGTATGTGCGAGATAAGTGACGCCGCAGGCTAGCAGCAGCCCCGGACATCTGTTGGGGGGATTTTCCGGAGCTCAGAGGCGGTGGGCGGCGCCCGCCGGGCTGGCGCCGCGGGTGTCCAGGAGCAGCTGGGCCTTCACGGCGAGGCCCTGCAGGTCGTAGGTGCGGTGGTGCTGGAGCAGGATGGTCAGGTCCGCGTTCGCGGCGGCCTCGTAGAGCGACTCGGCGCGGGGGACCGGCTGGTCCCTGACCCGCCAGCCCGTGATGTACGGGTCGTGGTAGCTGATCAGCGCGCCCAGGTCGAGGAGGCGGCTGGCGATCTCGCGGGCCGGGGAGCCCTCCTGGTCGGCCAGGTCGGGCTTGTAGGTGACGCCGAGGAGCAGGACGCGGGCCCCGCGGGCGGATTTGCCGTGCTCGTTCAGCAGGGTGGCCGAGCGCTGGATGACGTACTGCGGCATCCGGTCGTTGATCTCCTGCGCCAGTCCGACCATGCGCAGGGGGTGGCCGGGGGTGCGCGTGGTGTGGGGGAGGTAGTTCGGGTCGAGGGGGACGCCGTGGCCGCCGACCCCCGGGCCGGGGCGGAAGGCCTGGAATCCGTACGGCTTGGTCTCGGCGCAGCGGATGACGTCCCACAGGTCGACGCCGAGGTCGTGGCAGAGCACCGCCATCTCGTTCATGAGGGCGATGTTGACGTGGCGGTAGTTCGTTTCGAGGAGCTGCACGGTCTCGGCCTCGCGCAGGCCGCGGGCGCGGACCACCTTCTCGGTGAGGCGGGCGTAGAAGGCGTGCGCGGACTCCGTGCAGGCCGGGGTGAGGCCGCCGATCACCTTGGGGGTGTTGGAGATGCCGTGGGTGCGGTTGCCCGGGTCGAGGCGGCTGGGGGAGTAGGCCAGGTGGAAGTCGCGGCCCGCCCGCAGCCCGGAGCCGGCTTCGAGGATCGGGCGGAGGTAGTCCTCGGTGACGCCCGGGTGGGCGGCGGATTCGAGGATCACGGTGGTGTGGGGGCGCAGCCGGGCGGCGAGCGCACGGCCGGCCTCGCCGACGGCGGAGAGGTCCAGTGCGCGATCGGCGCCGAGCTGGGTGGGGGCGCAGATGACGGCCGTGCGGACCCGGCCGAGCTCGGCGGGGTTGGTGGTGACCCGGAAGCCGGCCGCCGACATGCGGCGGATCTCGGCGGCGGTGAGGGTGGAGTCCGTGACCGGACCGCTGTCGTAGCCGACCGTCTCGATTCCGGCGGCGACGGCCGCCTGGGCGAGCGGGAGGCCGAGATGGCCGAGTCCGATGACGGCGAGATCTGCGGGCATGGGGGTGCCGTCCCTTCCCTGACATGAGGGGGCTGCCGCGCAAGTTCTCCGGGGGGCAGGGGAGCTGGCGCAATGTCAGACTAGGCTTATATATGACAGATATGTCGCATTCTGGAGTGAACGCCACCGTTGTGTTGTCCACAGGCGGTGGCTGATGTGGGTGCGGGCGGTCAGAATCGTGGAACGGGGCATGTGAGCGGGATCTCATCCGCACCAACGGGAGGCAGCCGTGAGGACAGCGACACTGGGGCCGGTGCAGCGGGCCGAGGCCCTCACCCGGATGGCCGAGCGGGAACTGGACGTGCTGGTGGTGGGCGCGGGCGTGGTGGGCGCCGGCACCGCGCTCGACGCCGTGACGCGCGGCCTGTCGACCGGCCTGGTGGAGGCGCGGGACTGGGCCTCGGGCACCTCCAGCCGCTCCAGCAAGCTGATCCACGGCGGCCTGCGGTACCTGGAGATGCTCGACTTCGCCCTCGTGCGCGAGGCGCTGAAGGAGCGCGGGCTGCTGCTGGAGCGCCTCGCCCCGCACCTGGTGAAGCCGGTGCCCTTCCTGTACCCGCTGCAGCACAAGGGCTGGGAACGGCTCTACGCCGGGGCGGGCGTCGCGCTGTACGACGCGATGTCGGTCTCCAGCGGCCACGGGCGCGGCCTGCCCGTGCACCGGCACCTGTCGCGGGGGCGCGCGCTGCGGGTGGCGCCGGCGCTCCGCAAGGACGCGTTGGTGGGGGCCCTGCAGTACTACGACGCCCAGATGGACGACGCGCGCTACGTCACCACGCTCGTGCGGACGGCCACCGCGTACGGGGCGCACTGCGCCAATCGGGCGAGGGTCATCGGCTTCCTGCGTGAGGGCGAACGGGTGGTCGGCGCGCGGGTGCGTGATGTGGAAGGGGGGCGGGGGGCGACCGGGGAATACGAGATCCGCGCGAAGCAGGTCGTGAACGCGACGGGAGTGTGGACGGACGACACCCAGGCGCTGATCGGGGAGCGCGGCCAGTTCCACGTACGGGCCTCGAAGGGCATCCATCTGGTCGTACCGAAGGACCGGATCCATTCGAGCACCGGACTGATCCTGCGGACCGAGAAGTCGGTGCTGTTCGTCATCCCGTGGGGCCGCCACTGGATCGTGGGGACCACGGACACCGACTGGGACCTGGACAAGGCGCACCCGGCGGCGTCGAGCGCGGACATCGACTACCTGCTGGAGCACGTGAACTCGGTGCTGGCCGTGCCGCTCACGCGCGACGACGTCCAGGGCGTGTACGCGGGCCTGCGGCCGCTGCTGGCCGGAGAGTCGGACGCGACGAGCAAGCTGTCGCGCGAGCACACGGTCGCGCACCCGGTGCCGGGGCTGGTGGTGGTCGCCGGGGGCAAGTACACGACATACCGGGTCATGGCGAAGGACGCGGTCGACGAGGCCGTGCACGGCCTGGACCAGCGGGTGGCGGAATGCGTGACCGAGGACGTGCCGCTGGTGGGGGCGGAGGGATACCGGGCGCTGTGGAACGGGCGGGCGCGGATCGCAGCCCGGACGGGGCTTCATGTGGTGCGGGTGGAGCACCTGTTGAACCGCTTCGGGTCGCTGACGGAGGAACTGCTGGACCTGATGGCCGCCGATCCGGGACTGCGTGAGCCGGTGTCCGGCGCGGACGACTACCTGCGGGCGGAGATCGTGTACGCGGCCTCGCACGAGGGGGCCCGGCACCTGGACGACGTGCTGACGCGGCGGACACGGATCTCGATCGAGACCTTCGACCGGGGGACGCGGTCGGCGCGGGAGTGCGCGGAGTTGATGGCGCCGGTGCTGGGGTGGGACAAGCAGCAGATCGAGAAGGAAGTGGAGCACTACGAGAAGCGGGTCCAGGCGGAGCGGGAATCGCAGCGCCAGCCGGACGACCAGACGGCGGACGCGGCGCGGCTGGGCGCGCCCGACATCGTTCCGTTGTAACTCCGGGATGTGGAGGGGGGAACCGCGGACCCGGGGCGCCCGTCCGTTGCGGAGTGAGGAAGAATGAGGGTTCTGCCGGGGCGGGTTACCACGAGCCCCGGCCGCCGGGTCGCTCAGCCGCTGGGGCAGGCGGAGCAGCGGCACGATCGCAGAGGGGACGCATGTCGAAGCCGGAGCACACCGAGTCGCCTGCCGGGTCGCCTGCGGCGAAGCCCAGCAGTGAGAAGTCTGGGGCTGGCGCCGCGGCTTCGGCTGTGGGGTCGCCTGCGGCGAAGCCCGGCAGTGGGAAGCCTGCGGCTGGTGCCGTGCCTTCGGACGCACCTGCCGGGTCGCCGGTGACGAAGCCCGAGGACGCGAAGCCCGCGGCTGCCAAGCCGGGGCTGCGCAAGGACGTGCCCGCGCCCAAGGCGAAGCCCGAGGCGGCGAAGCCGGTGGCGGAGCCCGAGGCAGAGAAGCCGGCGGCTGACGCTGCGCCTGCCGGGTTGCCCGCGGCGGAGCCTGAGGGTGCGAAGCCTGCGGCTGCCGGGTTGGGGCTGCGCAAGGACGTGCCCTCGCCCAGGGCGAAGCCCGAGGTGGCGAAGCCGGTGGCTGACGCTGCGCCTGCGGCGGAGCCCGAGGACGCGAAGCCTGCGGCTGCCGGGTTGGGGCTGCGCAAGGACGTGCCCGCGCCCAAGGCGAAGCCCGAGGCGGCGAAGCCGGTGGCGGAGCCCGAGGCAGAGAAGCCGGCGGCTGATGCTGCGCCTGCCGGGGTGCCTGCGGCGGAGCCTGAGGGTGCGAAGCCTGCAGCCGACGCTGCGTCGGTGGCGAAGCCCGCGGCTGCGAAGCCTGCGGCTGCCGGGCCGGGGCTGCGCAAGGACGTGCCCGCGCCCAAGGCGGGGGGTGAGGTGGTCAATCCCGTCGTCGAGAAGGCCGATGCCATGGCCGCCGCCGTCAAGGCCGCCGCGGCCAAGGCCGCCGCGAGCGGGCAGGACGAGGGACGGCTGCTGGCCGGGCGCTACCGGCTGGGGGCCGTGCTCGGCAAGGGCGGGATGGGTACCGTCTGGCGGGCCCAGGACGAGACCCTGGGCCGGACCGTCGCCGTCAAGGAGCTCCGCTTCAGCACCGGGGTCGACGAAGACGAGAAGCGACGCCTCATCACCCGCACCCTCCGCGAGGCCAAGGCCATTGCCCGGATCCGCAGCGGCGGCGCCGTCACCGTCTACGACGTCGTCGACGAGGACGGCCGGCCATGGATCGTCATGGAGCTCATCGAGGGCCCCTCGCTCGCCGAGTTCATACGGGAGAACGGCCCCCTCACCCCGCACCGCGCAGCCGAGGTCGGCCTCGCGGTGCTCGATGTGCTGCGCGCCGCGCACGGCCAGGGCATCCTGCACCGCGACGTGAAGCCGTCGAACGTGCTCATCGCCGGCAACGGCCGTGTCGTCCTGACCGACTTCGGCATCGCGCAGGTCGAGGGCGACCCCTCCGTCACCTCCACCGGCATGCTCGTCGGCGCCCCCTCCTACATCTCCCCCGAGCGCGCCCGCGGCCACAAGCCCGGCCCGCCCGCCGACATGTGGTCGCTCGGCGGTCTGCTGTACGCCTCCGTCGAGGGGGTGCCCCCGTACGACAAGGGATCCGCGCTCGCCACCCTCACCGCGGTGATGACCGAGCCGGTGGACCCGCCGAAGAACGCCGGTCCGCTGGCCGAGGTCATCTACGGCCTGCTCGCCAAGGACCCGACCCACCGGCTCGACGAAGCCCGCACCCGGGCGATGCTGGGCGCCGTCCTCGCGGCGCCCGAGCCCGCGCCCGCCCCCGTACCGGCTCCGGCGGCCGAGGAGACCCGGCAGATATCGCTGGCCGACGCCAAGCAGGCCGTGGAGAAGGCCGCCGCGGACAAGGCGGAGAAGGCGGCCGAGCGGGCGGCGAAGAAGGAACGCGAGCGGCGCGACCGCGAGCAGCGCGAACGCGCCCGCGCCGCGCTGAAGGCTGCCCGCAAGGCGGCGACGGCCGCGGCCGCCACCACGGCCGTCACCGCCGCGGAGCCGCCGAAGTCCAAGCCGTCCCCCGTCAAGGCTCCGCTCACGGACGTCATGCAGCGCCGCACCATCGTGCTCGCGGCGGCGGCCCTGGTCGTGGTGCTGGCGGTCGTCGGCTCGCTCATCGCCTACGCCTTCAGCAACGACGACAAGGACACCAAGGACGAGAGCAAGGGCGGCGGCAAGCCCACTCCGGCGGCCTCGGCCCCGAAGGACCCGGGCGGCGGCAGCGGCAGCAGCGGTACCGGGGAGACCTCCCCGAAGCCCTCGGGGAACACGGGTGAGACGGCCGGTAGCGGCAGCGCCGGTACGGGTACCGCCACCGGTGGTCAGCCGGGCCAGGGCCAGCAGTCCCCGGGCGTGGGCCAAGGCCAGGGCGCCACGTCCGGCGGGGCCGGCGGCGCACTTCCGGCGGGATACGCCCTGGTTCAGGAGTTCGGGTTCCACTTCTCGATGGCGATGCCCGAGGGCTTCAAGCAGATCGGCATAGCGGGCGAGAACTCCGGCGCCATATACGCCCGTGAAAGCGGCGGATTCCCGCGGATCCAGGTCGACTACACCGGCAAGCCGGGCGACGACGCGCGCCTCGCCTGGGTCAAGTCGGCCCCCTCCGTGGCCGGCAGCAGCACGGGGTACCGGCAGATCCGCATCGACGTGGTGGACTACCGGGGCTATCCGACCGTCGCCGACTGGGAGTTCGAGCGGGAGCAGAAGGGGACCAAGGTCCGGGTGCTCAACCGTGGCTTCAAGCTGGATGCGACGCACGGCTACGCGATCATGATCAGCTGCGCCGCCGACCAGTGGGACGGCCCCGAGTGCACCCAGATGCGCAACGTCGCCTTCGAGACCTTCCAGCCGCTCGGCTGACCTCGGGACGCGGGCGGCCCCGGCGACGTATCGTGTCGGAGGGGCCATGGGGAGCCCGCCGCACTCGGGGGAGGCGATGTGGAGGAGTACGCGGGCCGGATCCTGGCCGGCCGCTACCGCCTGCCCCTGCCGCCGTCCGACGAGTACGAACTGATAGAGACCCGCGCCTTTGACACGCGCAGCGGGCAGGAAGTCCTGGTACGGCAGGTTCCGTTACCGGAGGTCGTGGACGCGGAGCTGCTGGACGGGCCGCGGGCCGTCCCGGCGGCGCGCCGCTCGCCCGCCGATCTGCCGGCCGTGCGCCGCGCCATCGAGGCGGCGCAGGCCGCGGCTTCGATCCCGGACCATCCGCGGCTGGACCAGGTCTTCGACGTGTTCGCCGAGGGCGAGTCGCTGTGGATAGTGAGCGAACTGGTCCCGGCCCGGCCGCTGGCCGCGCTGATAGCCGATGAACCGCTGAGCCCCTACCGGGCCGCCGAGGTGGCGTCGGACGTGCTGACCGCGCTGCGGGTGCTGCACGCGCACGGCTGGACGCACCGGAACATCACCGTCCGGACGGTCTTGGTGTGCGAGGACGGCCGCGTCGTGCTGACGGGCCTTGCGGCCGGCGCGGCGGAGGAGGCCCTGTGCGGGTACGACCCCGTCCCGAGCGCGGAGGACACCGGCGGCGGAGGAGCGGGATGGGGTACCGCCGCCACCACCACCGCCCCGGTTCCTGCTCCGGTCCCGGCTCAAGTCCCGGTCCCTGTACGGACTCCGCCGCCCGTCCCAGCTCCGGATCCGGTCCCGGATCCGGTCCCGGTCCCGGACCCGACTCCGGCCGCCGCCGGCCCGGTGGACGTCGCGTACGCGCCGCTCGTGGCCCCCGGATACGACACCGGGCCGCGGTACACCGATCACATCACCCCCGGCCGTCCGCAGGAGCGCCCCGACGTCCAGGCCGCCGCGCGGGCCGGGGCCATCGCCGCCTACCGGGCCGGAGCGCGGGCCGCCGCCGCCCGGGTGATCGAGGAGCGCAGGGCCGGGGCGGCGGCCGAGATCGAGGCCGGTGCGCCGCCGGAGCGCCGCCCCGAGGGGTCGACCCTCCCGCAGGGGTACTCGTACCCGTACGGCGGCCCGGAGGCCGGCGCCACCGCCCCCTGGCACGGCGCAACCCCCCGCCGGGCGGAGCTTCCCGCACCCGCACCCGCACCCGCCCCGGAATCGGAGCCGGAGCCGGAGCCCGTACCCGATCCCGAGCACCTGCCCGAGCCCGTACCCCAGCCGGAGCCGGAGCAGGCACCGCAGGCACAGCCCGAGCGCCCCGCCCTGCCCGCCCAACTCGCCCTGCCCCAGGGCTACCGGCAGGCCGACGCCCCGGCCCCGGCCGCCCCCGACCGGCCACAGCCCGCCGGCAACGGCTGGTCCGGGCCGCGGACCGGCCTGGACGCCGAGCGCGCGCGGCAGACTCGGATGGCTGTCGTCGGAGCCGTCACCGAACGGTGGGCCCCCGAGCAGGCCGGCCCCGTGCACGGGCACTGGCAGCTCGCGGCCCCCGTCGGGCCCGCCACCGACCTCTGGGCGCTCGGCGCGCTGCTCTACCGCGCCGTGCAGGGGCATGCCCCGTACCCGGAGGACAACGTCGCCGAGCTGGTCGAGATGGTCTGCGCGGAGCCGCCCGCCTTCGCCGAGGAGTGCGGCGCGCTGCGCCCGATCGTGGAGTCGCTGCTGCGCCAGGACCCCACCGAGCGGCCCGACTTCGAGGAGCTCCGCGGCTGGCTGCGGTCGCTCGTACGGTCCGCGCCCGAGCCGGACGCAGGGTTCGGGGCGCTTCCGATGCCGGAACCGGATCCGGCGCGGCTGCCCGTCGTACGCCGCCGCGGTGAGGTCCACGGACGCCACCGCAACCCCGCGGGCCCCCGCAAGCCGCGCGCCCTCGGGCGGACCCTGCTCGTCGGGATCCTGGTCCTCCTCGCCGGCGGGGTGGCGTACGCGATGCTGTTCCTGCCCCGGGCCGCCGACCAGGAGCCCGCGGGCGCGTCCCAGGGCGGCACCGCGCAGGCGCCGGCGAAGCCGAGCCCCTCCCAGGTCCCTTCGGGCACGCCCGAGTCCAAGCCCGCCCCGCAGACGACGGTGCCCGCCGAATCACCGGCCGCCCCGGCGCCCGCCCCGGCGGGTTACACCACCCAACTGGACCCGGAGCACTTCGAGATCGTCGTGCCCGACGGCTGGGAGCGTCGCGGAATCAATGAGTCCGGTCAGGTCCGGTACACCGACGGGCAGTTCGTGCTGACCGTCGTCCCCGGCCGCGACAAGGTCCAGGGCAATCCGGATCCGGCGGCGTACCAGAAGGACAAGGAGCCGGAGCTGACGCCGTACCGGACGTCCACCTGGTCGACCGTCGGCGATGTGAAGACCACCAAGGTGGGCCAGCAACTGCGCGCGACGGGCCGGTACACGTGGATCGACGGGACCGGCCGCAACGTCTTCGCCCGCAACTTCGTCGTGGCGCTGGGCGGCAGCTACCACGTCGTCCTGGTCACCGGTCCGGAGGACGAGCAGTCCAAGGTCACCGAGGTCTTCGAGAAGGCCACGGCGAGTTACAAGGCGGGCGGTTGAACGGATACTGACGACTGATCAGTACGGCGATTGCGTCACAGTGCCGTCTTTCGGCGCCCGGGCGGTTCCGGCAGCCCCTCCGGGATCCGTAATCTGGCCTGAAGTGCAGAGAGCGGCGGGATTTCGTGGAACAGCAGACAGGTGGGGGCGCCGTGCTGGCGGGCCGGTACCGGCTCGTCGAGCCGATCGGCCGGGGCGGCATGGGCAAGGTGTGGCGTGCGCATGATGAGCTGCTCCACAGGACCGTCGCCGTCAAGGAACTGACGGCGGGTCTGTACGTCGCCCAGGCCGACCGGGACGTCATGCACGCCCGGACGCAGAAGGAGGCCCGGGCCGCGGCCCGGATCCAGCACCCGGCGGTCGTCACCGTCCACGACGTCCTGGAGCACGACGACCGGCCGTGGATCGTCATGGAGTACATCGACGGGCCCTCCCTCGCGGATGCGGCCAAGGCGGCCGGGCGGATCGAGCCCCGCGAGGCGGCCCGGATCGGCCTGCACGTGCTGGGCGCGCTGCGCGCCGCGCACGCGGTCGGCGTACTGCACCGTGACGTGAAGCCGGGCAACGTGCTGCTCGCCAAGGACGGCCGGGTGCTGCTCACGGACTTCGGGATCGCCGCGATCGAGGGCGACTCGTCGATCACGCGCACCGGCGAGATCGTGGGCTCCATCGACTACCTGGCGCCCGAGCGGGTCACCGGTGGCATCCCCGACCCGTCCTCCGACCTGTGGTCGCTGGGCGCCACCCTCTACACGGCGGTGGAGGCCCGTTCGCCGTTCCGCCGTACGTCGCCCATCTCCAGCCTGCAGGCCGTGGTCAACGACGAGCCGCCGGCGCTGCGCCAGGCCGGGGCGCTCGGGCCGGTCATCACGGCCCTGCTGCGCAAGGATCCGACGGAGCGCCCCTCGGCCGAGGAGGCCGAGCGGATGCTGCTGGAGGCGATGGAGGGCCGCGAGCCGAAGGCCGCGCAGGCGTACGTGCCCACGCGTGCGGTGACCCCGGAGGAACTGGCCCCGGCGCAGGAACGATCCGAGGTGCCGGCTCCGTCGGGGGACGTCGCGCAGACGGCCGCGCTGGCGGAGCCCGCGGTCTCCGGGGCGGTGTCCGCGGCCGCGCCCGCCGACCGGGACGGCGGCTGGCTCAAGCGCGCCGCGGTGGTGGCCCTGGTGGCCGCGCTGCTCGGCGGCGGCGGTGTGTTCGGAGTGCTCAAGTACAACGCGGACTCGGGGACGGAGGGTGATCCGGACCGGGTCGCGAGCTCGACGGCCGGGCAGTCGGGCGACGACGGGAAGGCGCATGCGGCGGCCCCTCCGGCCGGCTACAACAAGGTCGTCGACCCCATCGCCGGTTTCACGCTGTTCGTCCCGGACGGCTGGACGCGCAAGGCGAACGGCGACCAGATCGACTACACCCCGGACGACGGGAAGCACTTCATCCGGATCGCCTCCGATTCCACCCCGGACTACAAGGACCCGTACGCGCACCTCCTCGACCTGGAGAAGCAGGTGGCGAAGCGCACCGACTACAAGAAGGTGCGGCTGAACCAGAACACCTTCCGGGACAGCACCCGGGCCGCGCTCTGGGACTTCACCTGGACGGAGAAGCAGAACCACCCCGGCCCGCGCAGGGCCAAGGAGCAGATGTACGTGGCCCCGGACAACACGGAGTACGCCATCTACATGTCGAGCCCGGTGGCGAGCTGGGCCACGACCGAGCAGCAGTTCGACATCGTGCTCAGCGGCTGGGAGCCGCCCGCCGGGAAGCCCTGATCCGCCCCGGTTCCGGCATCCTGCCAGCGATCACTGGCGGAAATGGCAAAATCCGGTTACCGGCGGGTACCCAAAGGCTGCCCGGCGCAATACGCTCACCGGCATGACGGACTCGCAGGCCCCCGCCGCCCCCCTCCGGACCGCACCGGAGCCCACCAACCCGGTCGCCCCGGCCCCGGCCGGTGCCCGCACCGCCGCCGACGTGGTGACCCCCGACCTGGTCGCCCGGCTGACCCGCGGAGTGATCGGATCCGGCCGCACCGCCAACCACACCCCCTTCACCGGGGACCGGCTCGCGGAGCTCCCGGAGGCCACCCCCGAGGACGTGGCCGAGGCCTTCGACCGGGCCCGCGCCGCCCAGCCCGCCTGGGCGGCGGTGCCCGTCGCCAAGCGGGCCGCGGTCCTGCTGCGCTTTCACGATCTGGTCCTCGACCGGCAGGCCGAGGTCCTCGACCTGATCCAGCTGGAGACCGGCAAGGCCCGCCTGCACGCGCACGAGGAGGTCCAGGCGGTCGCCGTCTCGGCCCGCCACTACGGACGCAAGGCCCCCGGGTACCTGCGCCCCAAGGGCCACACCGGCGCCATGCCCACCCTCACCAAGGTCACCGAGCTGCGCCAGCCGCGCGGGGTCGTCGGCCAGATCGCCCCCTGGAACTACCCGCTCGAACTGTCGGTCGGCGACGCCCTGCCCGCCTTCGTCTCCGGCAACGCGCTCGTCATGAAGCCCGACACCGAGACCGCGCTGACCGCCCTGTGGGCCCGCGACCTGCTGATCGAGGCCGGCCTGCCCGCCGAGGTCTTCCAGATCGTGCTCGGCGAGGGCCCCGTCGTCGGCCCCGAGGTGGTCCGGCACGCGGACTACGTCTCCTTCACCGGCTCCACCCGTACCGGCCGCGAGGTCGCCCGGGGCGCCGCCGACCGCCTCGTCGGGGTCTCCCTCGAACTCGGCGGCAAGAACGCCATGCTCGTGCTGCACGACGCCGACATCGAGAAGGCCGCCGCGGGCGCCGTCCGCGCCTGTTTCTCCTCCGCCGGACAGCTCTGCATCTCCATCGAGCGGCTCTACGTCCACGCCTCGATCGCCGACGCCTTCGTCGAGCGGTTTGCCGCCCGTACGAAGGCCGTGCGGCTCGGCGCCTCCCTCGCGTACGGCGCCGACATGGGCTCCCTGGTCGGCGAGCGCCAGCTGGAGACCGTACAGCGGCACGTGGACGAAGCCGTGGCCAAGGGCGCCACCCTCGTCGCCGGCGGCACCGCCCGCCCCGACATCGGCCCGCTCTTCTACGAGCCCACCATCCTCGACGGCGTCGAGGCCCCCATGGCGGTGTGCGGCGAGGAGACCTTCGGCCCCGTCGTCTCGATCTACCGCTTCACCGACGAGGACCAGGCGATCGCCGAGGCCAACGCCACCGCGTACGGCCTGAACTCCAGCGTCTGGACCAAGGACTCCCGCCGCGGCCACGCCGTCGCCGCCCGCCTGCGCACCGGCACCGTCAACATCAACGAGGGCTACGCCCCCGCCTACGGCAGCGCCCAGGCGCCCATGGGCGGCATGAAGGACTCCGGCCTCGGCCGCCGCCACGGCTCCGAGGGCATCCTCAAGTACACCGAGGCCCAGACCGTCGCCCACCAGCGGCTGCTCCCGATGGCGCCCTCGCTGGGCATGGACGACGAGAAGTACGCGGCGTTCATGACCCGCAGCCTCAAGGTCATGAAGGCCCTCCGACTCCGCTAAAGGACAGCACCGTGTCTGAGTCTGCATCTGATTCCTACGACTACGACGTCATCGTCATCGGATCGGGCTTCGGCGGATCGGTCTCGGCGCTGCGCCTGACCGAGAAGGGCTACCGGGTCGGCGTCCTGGAAGCAGGACGCCGCTTCACCCGCGAGAGCCTGCCGAAGAACAGCTGGGACCTGCGCAACTACCTGTGGGCCCCGGCCCTCGGGCTCTACGGGATCCAGCGGATCCACCTGCTCGGCAACGTGATGGTGCTCGCGGGCGCCGGCGTGGGCGGCGGCTCGCTCAACTACGCGAACACGCTGTACGTGCCGCCCACCGCCTTCTTCGAGGACCGGCAGTGGGCCTCCATCACCGACTGGCGGGGCGAGCTCACCCCCTACTACGAGCAGGCCAAGCGGATGCTCGGGGTGCGCCTCAACCCGACCATGACCCCCTCCGACGTCCACCTCAAGGCGGCCGCCGAGAAGATGGGCGTCGCGGACTCCTTCCACATGGCCCCGGTCGGCGTCTTCTTCGGCGACGGCGCCGACGGCGAGGCGCAGCCCAAGGTCCGGCCCGGGGACGAGGTCCCCGACCCGTACTTCGGCGGCGCCGGCCCCGCCCGCAAGGCCTGCACGGAATGCGGCGAGTGCATGACCGGCTGCCGGCACGGCGCCAAGAACACCCTGAACGAGAACTACCTGCACCTCGCCGAGCGCGCCGGCGCCGTCATCCACCCGATGACCACCGTCACCGCGCTCTCCGACCACCCCGAGGGCGGCTACCGCGTCCGCACCGTCCCCACCGACGGCCGCCGTCGGGGCCGGGCCAAGGTGCTGCGCGCCCGGTACGTCGTCGTCGCGGCGGGCACCTACGGCACGCAGACCCTGCTGCACACGATGAAGGACCGCGGCGAGCTCCCGCGCCTCTCGCACCGGCTCGGGGAGCTGACCCGGACCAACTCCGAGGGCCTGGTCGGCGCGCAGACCGACGACCGCCGCTACCGCAAGCGGTACGGAGGCGACCGCCGGGCCGACTTCACCCGGGGCGTGGCGATCACGTCCTCCGTGCACCCCAACGCCGACACCCACATCGAGCCCGTCCGCTACGGCAGGGGCTCCAACGCCATGGGGTTCATGACCGTCCTCCAGGTCCCCCACAGCAAGCACCGGGTCCGTGCCTGGCTCGGCCGGACCGTGCGGCACCCGGTGCAGCTGGCACGTTCGCTGTCCAACCGGCGCTGGTCGGAGCGGACCATCATCGGTCTGGTCATGCAGTCGCTGGACAACTCGCTGACCACGTACCGCAAGCCCGGCGGGATCGGGAAGGGCCTGCTGACGGCCCGCCAGGGGCACGGCGCCCCGAACCCGGTCCAGATCGCGGAGGCCACGCAGGCCGCGACCCTGCTGGCCGAGGAGATCAACGGCTTCCCGGGCAGCAACATCGGCGAGCTGATGGGGACCCCGCTGACCGCGCACTTCCTGGGCGGCTGCCCGATCGGCGCCTCGCCGGAAGAGGGCGTGGTGGACCCGTACCACCGGCTCTACGGGCACCCGGGCATCTCGGTTGTGGACGGCTCGGCCGTCTCCGCGAACCTCGGGGTGAACCCGTCGCTGACGATCACCGCGCAGGCGGAACGGGCGATGGCGTACTGGCCGAACATGGGCGAGCGGGACCCGCGGCCCGAGCAGGGCGCCGCGTACGTCCGCCTGGACGCGGTGGAGCCGGTCCGTCCGGCGGTACCGAAGGAGGCCTTCGGCGCGCTGCGGCTGCCGTTCCTCGCGGTCCCGGAGATTCCGCCGCGCCCGTCCTGAGCGATCCGGAACCTGTCGTGTGACAGCGGTGGGTACCGCGCTCCCCCTCCGAGCGCGGTACCCACCGCGGTACATACGTGACAGATGTTCAGCCTTGATGGTTGTACCGGAATCCGCGGTGCCGGGCTGTGGTGTCGATCACACGGTGAAGTGTGCAACTGCGACTGATGTTCGACGGTCAACGGCTGCATGAGAAAGCGCATCTCGTTGCTGGCTGCCGGCGCCCTCGTGGCCCTGGGGCTCGCCACCACTCCCGCACACGCCGCGGACCCCGTCTTCACCCTGGCCGGACCGGCCGGGATCGGTCTGCGCCCGCACCCCGGGCAGAGCGGTGAGCCGCAGAAGACCGCGGTGGAGTTCCGGATCGTCAACGACTCCACCAAGACGTTCGACCGCCCGAGCACCTTCACGATCGACCTGAGCGGCCTCAAGGGCATCGCCGACGTGACGCTCGCCAAGAACCGGGGCGCGGACTGCAAGCTCACGGCCGCAGCCGTGACCTGCAAGCGCTGGGCGCTGTGGACGGGCGAGACCACCGTCGTGAACCTGGACCTCAGCGCGGCCAAGGACAGCAAGGTCGGTGCGACCGCCGACCTGACGCTCACCGGCACGGCGGAAGGCGCCACCTTCAAGCCCGCCACCACCAAGGTGCGCGTCGGCGGCCCCGACCTGGTGCTGGAGCGGGCCCGGCTGAAGGCAGAGCAGAAGCCGGGCGACAAGCAGAACCTGTCGATCATCTTCGCCAACGAGGGCACCGACCCCGTCGACGGCGTCGTGCTCGAAATGCGCACCACGCACGGCATCGACCTCGTCGAGCAGTACGACAACTGCTCGTACTCCGACGACACCAGCTCCGGCCGGCCGCGGGACACGGGCTGGACCACGGTGCAGTGCCTGCTGGAAGGCGAGTACGAGCCGGGCGCGGTCTACGGCGTCGACGGCCCGCTCACCCTCAAGGCCGCCCCGCACGCCTTCATCGACGGCCTGACCTACGCGGTGTACGCGGCCGGCGACCAGCCGAAGGCGGCGAAGAACCGCGCGCCCGCGGCCGCCCGCAACAAGCTGGCCGCGGCGAAGCAGGCCCCCAAGGCCGCGGCCCGGTCCGCCCAGCAGGCGGCGGACCTCGACCCCTGGAACAACATCCAGGAGTTCGACTTCGCGACGAGGAACACCGCCGACCTGGTGGCCACGGGCGTGTCCCTCAAGGGCAAGGCCGGCGAGACGGTCACCGCCGACTTCGGCTTCCGCAACGACGGCCCCGCGTGGGTCGCCCACCTGCGCATGGGCGAAGCCGTCGCCCGTACCGACATCGTGATCCCGGCGGGCGCGAAGGTCACCAAGGTCCCGGCCGGCTGCACGGGGGTCAACGCCGACGGCACCCAACGCGACCAGACCCTGGGCGCGCCGCGCTACTTCTGCTCCACCGGCCATGTCGTGGGGGAGAAGGAGACGTTCGCCTACCCGTTCCAGCTGAAGATCGAGACGGTCGTGGCGGACGCCAAGGGCTCGATCACGGTCGGCCAGTGGACGCCGGAGGGCACCACGGCCCAGCGCTGGGACCCGAACCACGGCAACAACAAGGCGGCCTTCGTGATCAACGCGAAGGACACCGGACCGGCCCCGACCCCGACCGCCACCACCTCGGCCACGCCGGCCCCGACCGGCTCCGCGACGCCCACCGCGACCACGGCGCCGAGCGCCTCGGCCACCGGTACGGGTGTCACGCCCAACGGCGGCCTCGCCTCCACCGGCAGCTCCGCCCAGACGATCGCGCTCGGCGGCGCGGTGCTCCTGGCCGTCGGCGGCGGGCTGTTCCTGGCGTTCCGCCGCAAGGCGGGCGGGCACGCGTAACGGCGTACGCCACGCAGGCGCGACAACGCAGAACGACCGGCCCGGGGCGTCCCCCGGGCCGGCCGTCCTTTACGGGGTGACCGGGCTGCTGTCCCCTGCCGTCCGGTCACGCGAAGGAGCGAGGTCCCACGACGCACGCTCCACGGGGCGTGCGTCTCACCGCTCCAGCGGATCCACGCGTGGTGTTGCGGTTCCGCGGCTGGCTGACGCGGACATCCTCACCAACGAAAGTCCATGGGGGCGGGTCACGGTCCGGACGGTTGACATCCTCCCTTTCGTGAACGAAAGGGATTTCTACCTCACGCTGCCTGGCGGACCGGCGGTCCGTCGGGTCTTCCGCGATCAGCGGTAGCCGGGTAGAGACCAGCCCGGGCGAGCATCACGCGTGCGGAGTTCTTATACCTCGGTGAGACGGCTCCGCACGCGGTGCAGGTGTAGGTACGTTCCGACAGCGGGAGTGCGTGCTTGGTGCTCGCTCCGCACTTTCCGCAGTCCATGGTGGTGTGCGCCGGGTTCACGAGCCGCAGGTCCCGGCCGTGCTTGCGCGCCATGTTGATCAGCTCGTGCTTGGTGGCGGAGATCGCTGCGTCGGCTGCCTTGCGGGCCATGGTCGACTTCGCCAGGAACTTCGGGCGGAAGTCCTCCACAGCGATCCGGCCGAAGTCCGTCACGACCTTCTTGGCCCACTTGCGGGCGGTGTCCTGGCGTTGCCGGGCGATCTTCTTGTGTGCCTTCGCGGCTTGCCGCTTCGCCGTCCGGTAGCCCTTCGACGCGGCCTGACCGCGCTTCGGTTTCCGGCGGGCCATCATCCGCTGATACCCCGCCAGCTTTCCTGCCGCCTTCCTCCCGTACTCGGAGTGCGGGAGGTCATGGGTGTCACTCGTGGTGGTCGCGGTCTCCCGCACACCCCAGTCGACACCGATCACCGCACCCGTAGCAGGGCCCTGCGGGCGCCAGACGGCACGCGCAGCCGGAAGGTGTACCGGGCGTGTCCGCCCTCCCCGACCTGCGCTAATGCCGTCATGACATGAAACTAGAGACGCATTCCTCACCACGCGCCGGAACCCGGACACCCCACCCAAACGAGTGACCGACCACCGGCGCCGACCAGCGAGCCCGCAACCCTTCACCGAATGAAATTCGCCCTCGGAGGTCGATCGGCACCGGTCACACGCGGCCCCGGCACAGCTCCAGCAGGGTCATGGCGAGGGCGGTGCCGGGCTTTCCGAGCGCATCGCTCCAGTGGGACAGCACCTCCATCTCGCGCGACAGGTGCACCCGGCGCCCGCCGGACGCGATCCTGGCGTCCTGGATGACCGTGGAGACGGCCATCCGCTCCTGGATCAGGCCGATGATCCGGTCGTCGAGGGCGTCGATGCGCGTACGGGAGTCGGCGATCAGCTGCTCGGGGGTGATGGTGATCGTGGTCATGGTCTCTCCTGAAGGTGTGTGCCGACAGGAGCGGAAACGCCAGAGCGCCCCGGTCCTGTCGGACCGGGGCGCTCTGGGAAGTCAGTGGCTCAAGCGAGCATCACGAGGACCCATGGCGACCGGACCGACCGGTGCCATAGGTAAAGACGAAGCTCAGCTGCTTGCGCATGGCGCGGATACTACCTTCCGTCCCCTTCTGGGCCAATCGCGTTCGGATGGTGAGACGGTTCAGAGGCCTGCGTGACGCGCGCGTGGTCCGTGTATGCGCGCTGGAAGAGGTTGTGGCCGGTCCGCCCTGTGTGCCGCAGCGCCCAGTCCTGCGCTGTTCCCTGCTCCTCCTGCGGCCCGGACTCGGCCCCGCAGCGGTACGCCGTGCAGAAGACCTCGTAGGTGACGCCGCCTTCCGGCGCGTGCCGAATGGTGTGGGCGACGTACTGGAGCTTCACTCGTGGGCTCAGCATCGGCTGCGCCTGCGGTGAGCGACGATCTCCACGTTGCAGTCCGACACGGCCGAGTGGTCACCCCGCCGGTGGGCCTTCGAGCGCTGGTTCGCCAGATTCCTGCGTGGCAGCCGACATCCTTTGAAGCCGGAACTGGCGCGACGAAGGGGCAGGACCAATGGCACGCAGGTTCCCGGCTCGTCGCTGTGCTCAATTTCGACGAGGGGGACAATCTGCTCGACGTCGAGCTGGTCACCGAGCCCGTCGAGGTCAATCGTTACGCCCAGGTGAGGGACACGGCCTGGCATTACGCCGTCTCGTACGGGACGTTCGCCGCAGCACTGGCGGCAGCCGGGCAGCAGTGAGCGTGTGCAACCGGTGAGTACGGACTACCAGCAGGCGAGAGCGGCCCTCGGCGTGAGGCTGCGGGAGCTGCGTGAGACCTGCCCCGGAAGTCGGCTTACCGGTACGGCGCTGGCGGCGCGGCTTGGCTGGACCCAGTCGAAGGTCAGCAAGCTGGAGACGGGGCGGCAGACAGCCACGGCCGAAGACCTGAGGGCGTGGGCGGCAGGAGTCGAGCAACCGGAAGCAGCGGAGGAACTGCTGGCCCAGCTGCGCGGACTGGAATGCCGTGTCCGCTCATGGCGCCGCCAGCTGGCCGGGGGACTTCGGCCCGTACAGGATGTGCACAACCAGGCGCAGGCGGACGCGCGTGTGCTCCGCGCGTGGGAATCGTCCTGGGTCGTCGGAGTGCTTCAGACGCCTGACTACGCGCGTGCGATCCTCAGCCGCTTCGCGGAGCTGCATCAGACGCCCAGGGACATCGAAGAAGCCGTGCGTTCCCGGATGAAGCGGCAAGAGGGGCTGTACGACTCCGGAAAGCACTACCGGATCCTGTTGTGGGAAGCGGTCCTCCATGCTCGGATCTGTTCGCCCTCGGTACTCAGCGCCCAGCTCGACCGTCTGCACGGTGTGATCGGCCTCGACACCGTGGAACTGGGGATCGTTCCCCTTGGAGCGCCCCTGCAGATCCCGCCAGGACTCGGATTCTGGATCTACGACGACCGGCAGGTGGTCGCGGAGACCTGGCACGCGGAGCTCTGGCTGGACGACACCGACAGCGTCTCCACCCACCTCCGGGTCTGGCAGGCCCTTCGTGCGTCCGCCGCCTTCGGGGCGGACGCACAGCGGGTGATCAGCCGGGCACGTCGGGCAGCGGAGGCGCCGGGATTCGGATGGTGAGACGAAGAGGGCCCTGCGTCCCCCGTTAGAATCGACAAAACAGCCACCTCTTCCGCCGGAAGGCCGCCCCGTGCCAGAAGCACCCTCCGCCGCCCACGACAGCGCCCCGGACACGGTTCTCGTCGTCGACTTCGGCGCCCAGTACGCCCAGCTCATCGCCCGCCGCGTCCGCGAAGCACGGGTCTACAGCGAGATCGTGCCGAGCTCGATGCCCGTCGACGAGATGCTGGCCAAGAACCCCAAGGCGATCATCCTCTCCGGCGGTCCGTCGTCCGTGTACGAGGAGGGCGCCCCGCAGCTCGACCGTGCGATCTTCGAGGCCGGCGTCCCCGTCTTCGGCATGTGCTACGGCTTCCAGCTGATGGCGGTCACCCTCGGTGGCCAGGTCGACAACACCGGCGCCCGCGAGTACGGCCGCACCCCCCTGGCCGTCTCCAAGGCCGGCTCCACCCTCTTCGAGGGCACCCCCGAGAACCAGTCGGTGTGGATGTCCCACGGCGACGCCTGCTCCGCCGCCCCCGAGGGCTTCACCGTCACCGCTTCGACGAACGTCGTCCCGGTCGCCGCCTTCGAGAACGACGCGAAGAAGCTGTACGGCGTGCAGTACCACCCCGAGGTGATGCACTCCACGCACGGCCAGCAGATCCTGGAGCACTTCCTCTACCGCGGCGCGGGCCTCGCCCCCACCTGGACCACCGGCAACATCGTCGAGGAGCAGATCGCGGCGATCCGCGAGCAGGTCGGCGACAAGCGCGCCATCTGCGGCCTCTCCGGCGGCGTCGACTCCGCCGTCGCCGCGGCCCTCGTGCAGAAGGCCATCGGCTCGCAGCTGACCTGCGTCTACGTCGACCACGGCCTGATGCGCAAGGGTGAGACCGAGCAGGTCGAGAAGGACTTCGTCGCCGCGACCGGCGTGCAGCTGAAGGTCGTCGACGCGCAAGAGCGCTTCCTGACCGCGCTGGCCGGCGTCTCCGACCCGGAGACCAAGCGCAAGATCATCGGCCGCGAGTTCATCCGCGTCTTCGAGCAGGCCCAGCTGGAGATCCTCCAGGAGGACGGCCCCGCGGTCGCCTTCCTCGTGCAGGGCACCCTGTACCCGGACGTCGTCGAGTCCGGCGGCGGCACCGGCACCGCCAACATCAAGTCCCACCACAACGTGGGCGGGCTCCCCGACGACATCGAGTTCGAGCTCGTCGAGCCGCTGCGCCAGCTGTTCAAGGACGAGGTCCGGATGGTCGGCCAGGAGCTCGGCCTGCCCGACGAGATCGTCCAGCGTCAGCCCTTCCCGGGCCCCGGCCTCGGCATCCGCATCGTCGGCGAGGTCACCAAGGAGCGCCTTGACCTGCTCCGCGAGGCCGACGCCATCGCCCGCCACGAGCTGACCGCGGCCGGCCTGGACCGCGAGATCTGGCAGTGCCCGGTCGTCCTGCTCGCGGACGTCCGCAGCGTCGGCGTCCAGGGCGACGGCCGCACCTACGGCCACCCGATCGTGCTGCGCCCCGTCTCCTCCGAGGACGCGATGACCGCGGACTGGACGCGCATGCCGTACGAGGTGCTCGCCCGGATCTCGACCCGCATCACCAACGAGGTGCCGGAGGTGAACCGGGTGGTCCTCGACTGCACGAGCAAGCCCCCGGGCACCATCGAGTGGGAGTAGTCCCACCCGGTCCCATCCGGATCGCCGTGAAGCCGCCGCCCGCACCCGCGGGCGGCGGCTTCGCCGTTTCTCTGGCCACTTGGCAGGGCCCCGGGTACCTTGCGCGGCGAACCGAGCCGTTCGAAGGAGCGCCCATGCCGGACCAGCCCGTACCCGTGCCCGTGGAGCGGCTGGGCTTCGAGATGCCGCCCGTGCACGACACCGCCGACGCGGAGCGCGCCCACCGCAAGGAGCGGCTCGCCGAGGCGCTGCGGCTGCTGGGGCGCCTCGGGTACGAGGACGGGGTGGCGGGGCAGATCACCGCGCGGGACCCGGAGTTCGAGGACTGCTACTGGGTGAACCCCTTCGGCCGGGCCTTCACCGCGCTCACCGCCGACGACCTGCTGCTGGTCGACGGGGACGGGCGGGTGGTCCGGGGCGGGCGCCGGGTCAACCAGCTGGCCTTCGCCGTGCACGCGGCGGTCCACCGCCGGCGCCCCGAGGTGGTCGCCGTCGTCCGCGCGCAGGGCCCGTACGGCCGGGCCCTCGCGGCGCTGGGCGAGCTGCTGGCCCCGATCACCGAGGAGGCCTGTGCCTTCTTCGAGGACCACGCGCTCCTCGACGAGTACGCCGGGGCCGGCGAACCGGAGCGGACCGCGCTCGCGCTCGGCCCGTACAAGGCGCTGATCCTGCGCAACCGGGGGCTGCTGACGGTGGGGGACTCGGTGGACGCCGCCGTCTGGTGGTTCGTCGAGGCGGAACGGGCCGCGCAGGTGCAGCTGATCGCCCGGGCCGCCGGGAAGCCGGTGCCCATCGACCACCGCGCCGCGGCCCTGACGCGCGAGCGGTTCGGGTCCGATCTGGCCGCCTGGGTGAGCTACCAGCCACTCAGGGAACTCGTGGCGTCAACATCATGAACCGTTAATCACCTGCTCTGACATCGTGCGCAATCCGGAGCACTGCCGCAGTGGTGCACAATTCGCTGGCATTGCACCGTAGTTCAGAGAGGCGGCACGTACGTGGCTGTCCAAGAGATGTCCCGAGGTACCCATACCACCGCCTGCGCCTGCGACGAGTGCGCCCGCGAGGGCCACCGGCGCGCGGTCGCGTCGTTCCTGGAGAAGCGCGACGAGTTCGCCTCCGGGCAGGGCGTGCCGGCCGCCGTGGCCCACTCGCTCGGCGCCTCCCGCCAGTGGGTCTCCGACGAGCTGACCCTGTCGGCCCGTACCGTCGCCGACCGGGGCCGGGAGGCCGGCAACTCCTGGCTGTACCTGTTCTCGCGGCGGGCCGTCCTCGCCGTCTGGATCGCCGCCGGGGTCCTGCTGCTGGTGCAGGTCGCCGCCGCGCTCGGCACCGGCTGGTCCACGGCGCGCACCGCCGGGCTGCTGGCGGCCCTCGTGCTGGCCGGACTGCTCACGGTCGCGGCCCGCGCCCAGTCCGTGCGCGGCGGGCTGCTGGCCCCGCTGGTCGGCGAGGACAACCGGCTGTCCACCTCGAAGGCCGTGCCCAGCGCCTGGGTGGTGCTGACGGCCTTCGCCACGCTGCTGCCCGCGCTGCGGCTGGCCGCCTCGGCGCCCGGGCCCGAGCGGCAGGCGCTGTACGCGGGCCTGGCGCTGGACCGGGCGCTGCCGCTGCTGGCGGTGGTCTCGCTGACCTCCGCCGTGGCGGTGCTGGTGCGCCGGGTGGTCTCCGTACGGATCATGGGCCAGCGGTTGCAGAAGCTGCCGGCCGACCGGCCGCGCGGGGTGGACCTGCTGACGGACGACGCGGGCCGCGGGAGCTTCCCGGACGCGCAGTACGTGCTCGTCTCGACGGTGGTGCTCGGCTACGCCGCGGCCTCGCTGGCACGGTTCCCGGCCCGGCTGCCGCAGCTGCCCTGGGCGCTGGCCCTGCTGATGGCGCTGTCGGCCGCGGTGTACCTGGCGGCGAAGTACGCGGAGGGCAGCCGCCCGCTGGTGCTGTCGGTGGTGCGCAGACGGGAGCCCGGGGATCTGGACGCGGCCGTCCGCCCCGGGGACGACATCGAGATCCGGGGCGTGGGCTTCGTACCCCCCGGGGCGCAGACGCCCGAGATGCTGGCCCGTCTGGTCGTACGGGTCGGGGCGGTGCACGTGCACGTGCCGCTGGTCCCGGTGGCGGGCGGATTCACCAATCCGTCCGACGCCGTGCTGACCGTGCCGGTCCCGGCGGAGGTGGAGCCGGGGCGCGTGGAGATCCAGGTGGTCACGGCCGCAGGGGTGGAATCCAACCGCTGCACCATCGATGTTGCCGAGTGATCGGGGTACACATGTTCCGTGAACCGAACCGATGTTCTTGAGACCGACGCCCCTCGCGAGGCCGTGGGCCTGCGCGAGCTGGCCTCCCGGCACGCGCTGCTGCCCCTGCGGCTCTTCCTCGGCGTGACCTTCGTGTACGCCGGTCTCGACAAACTGACCGACCCGGCGTTCCTCGCCGCCTCCGGCGACGGCTCCATCGGCGACCAGATGCGCGGGGTGCGCGACACCTCCGCGATCCCCGGCCTCGTGGACCTGTCGCTGAACTCGCCCGTCGGCTTCGCCGTCGCCCTGGCCATCGGGGAGATCCTGGTCGGCCTCGGGGCCCTGGCCGGCCTGCTGACCCGTATCGCGGCCGTCGGCGGGGCGCTGATCGCGCTCAGCCTGTGGATCACGGTGTCGTGGGCGGTGACCCCGTACTACTACGGCAACGACCTGATCTACCTGATGGCGTGGACCCCGCTGATCCTCGCCGGGGCGCCCTACCTGTCGCTGGACTCGGTGATCCGGTCGCGCCGGTCCCGGCGTACGGCGTAGGTCACCAGCCCGACCAGCGCGGCGAGCGTGAGCCCGCCCACGGTGATCGGGATGACCGCGAACCAGGGCAGGTCCGCCTCGCCGGTGGTCTTGAGCAGGTAGAGCACGCCCGCCACCACCAGGGCCAGCCCCGCGATCAGCCGTCCCGGCTGGAACTCATGACGCCGCACGGGCCACCTCCACCTGTCCGAAGTCCGCACTGAGGTGCAGTTCGATCGTCCCGCCGGCCTCGGTGCCGGCCGCCGGCGCGAGGGTTTCCGTACGGTTCTGCTCTCCGACCCGCTCGATCCGGTCCGCGCGGTCCCCGGGCATCTGTACGTCGCCCAGGCGCCGGATGGTGACATCGGCCTGCGCGGTGACCTCCCGCGGCAGGACCACCTTGAGCCGGCCCGCGTCGATGGACGCCCCGACGGACACGGTGGTGCCCTTCGGCACGTCCAGGCGGCTCAGATCCAGCGTGGCGAGCCCGGTACCCGCCTCGTACACGGGCTTCACGTCGGCCACCGCGGCCGGACGCCATTCGACCTCCCGCCAGTCCGTGCCGATCTCCCGTGGGAGTACGGCCGCGCCCGCGAGCAGGCCCGCGGTGAACACGGCCAGCACGATCGTGCCGAAGCCGGTGCGTCCCAGCAGGGAGCTGACCGCGAGGCCCAGACCGAAGACGACCAGGGCGGCGGCGAGCCCGGTCTGCAGGGCCTCGCCGAGCGGGTTGCCCTCCCAGGTGGCGGCGGTCCCCGCGACACCGGCCAGCAGCGCCAGTACGAAGACCCGGCCGCCGATGCCGCCGCGCGGGCGGGCCGGGGCGGCGGGCGGCTTCGCGGCCGCCGCCGGGGTGCGGCCGGTCACCACCGGGTCCGCCGGGTCGTCGGGCCCCCACAGGTATCCCGTCCCGCCGACCGGGCCGGTCGTACCGTCCTTGACCAGCGGGTCCCGCCACCAGGACGGGCCGCCGGGGGTGGGCGGCGCCTGCGTCTCCGGCGGGGCCGGCGAGTGCGCGGCGCGGGAGGCGCTGCCGGCCGGGTCGGGCGCCGCCTGCGCCTCGGGCCGGTAGGTGTGCCGCTTGCGCTGCGACCAGTACGAGGCCCCGCCCAGCGCGAGGACGACCAGCACCGAGAAGGCCGCCAGCCCGCCGTTGTCCAGCATCGACAGGAACAGCGCGCAGCCCACGAGCGCGGCGAACACCGCCGCCAGCGTGGCCCCCTCGACCCGGCCGGTCAGCAGTTTCTTCGCCTCGCTGTCCTCCTCGCCCTCCTGCGGGAGCAGCAGCCACGCGAAGCCGTAGAAGATCAGACCGACGCCGCCGGTGACCGCGAGGACACCGAGGACGATGCGGAAGACCACCGGGTCCAGGTCGAAGTACCGGCCGAGGCCGCCGCACACGCCCGCGAGGACCTTGTCGCGCTTGCTGCGGCGCAGGGGCGGCCTGGCGTCGGCGGCGCGCGGGGCCCCGGGCTCGGCCGGCGGGGCGTCGTGTACTTCGGTCATGGGTCCATGGTGACGGCCCGCCGGAGCGCGCGGCATCCGGCCCTACCCTGGTGCAACCCTGATATCCCCCCGGCAGATGTGGGGGGATGCCCTGATGACCGGCCCCCGCCGGGCGTGTGACCCTTGGTGACATGCCCGTAGCCGCCGCTCCCCGAACCCCGCACGCACCGGACGCCGACGAGGTCCCGCAGCGCAAGCTCTACCGCAGCGCCGACGGCCGGATGCTCGGCGGTGTCGCGCGCGGTCTCGCCGGGCACCTCGGGCTGCCCGTGGGCTGGGTCCGGCTTGCCTTCCTGCTGCTGTTCATGTGGGGCGACGGGCTGGGCGTGCTGCTGTACGCCGCGTTCTGGGTCTTCGTACCGCTCGGCGTCGGTGGCCGGAGCGGACACCGCTCCTTCTTCGACACCCTCCCCGACGGCACCCGCCGGCTGCGCAAACCCGACCGGGGGCAGATCACCGCACTGATCGCCCTGTTCATCGGCGCGGGCATCTTCATCTCCAAGGTCCAGCTCGGCGGCGCGTCCGGCCGGTACGTGTGGCCGACGCTGCTGGTCGGGGCCGGGGTCGTGCTCGTATGGCGGCAGGCCGACAACGCCCGCCGCGCCCACTGGTCCACGGCAGCCGAACGGCGCGGACGCCTCTTCCAGGTCGCGCGGGCCCTCGCCGGCGTCGTCCTGGTCGGGGTGGGCCTGACCGTCTTCATCGTCGTACGGGGCTCCGCCGCACAGCTCGGCAACGTCCTCACCGCCACCCTCGCCGTCCTCGTCGGCGTGGCCCTGCTCGCCGGACCCTGGCTGATCCGGATGACCCAGGACCTGTCCGAGGAACGCCTGATGCGCATCCGCGCCCAGGAGCGCGCCGAGGTCGCCGCCCACGTGCACGACTCGGTGCTGCACACCCTCACCCTGATCCAGCGCAACGCGGAGGACGTGGGCGAGGTACGCCGCCTCGCGCGGGCCCAGGAACGCGAACTGCGGAACTGGCTCTACAAGCCCGAGGGCACCGGCAAGGACGAGGCGGAGGAGCCGGCCACCCTCGCGGAGGCCGTGAAGAAGACCGCCGCCGAGGTGGAGGACCACCACGGCGTCCCGATCGAGGTCGTGGTCGTCGGTGACTGCCCGCTCGACGAGCGGCTGGCGGCACAGATCCAGGCCGCGCGCGAGGCGATGGTCAACGCCGCCAAGTACGGTGGCGACGGCGGGCCCGTACAGGTGTACGCGGAGGTGGAGGGGCAGACGGTGTTCGTGTCCGTACGGGACCGGGGGCCGGGATTCGACATCGACGCGGTACCCGGCGACCGCATGGGCGTACGAGAATCGATCATCGGCCGGATGCAGCGCAACGGCGGGACCGCACGGCTGCGGTCCGCGCCCGACGGCGGCACGGAAGTCGAGCTGGAGATGGAGAGGGCGGCGAACACAGCATGACCGAGGCCGGAGAGAACGCAGGCGCGGGGGAGACCAGGCGCGTCCGGGTGGTGCTCGTCGACGACCACAGGATGTTCCGCACGGGGGTGCAGGCCGAGATCGGCGAGACCGAACGCACGGGCGTCGAGGTCGTCGGCGAGGCGGCCGACGTCGACCAGGCCGTCACCGTCATCACCGCCACCCGGCCCGAGGTGGTCCTGCTCGACGTGCACCTGCCCGGCGGCGGCGGCGTCGAGGTGCTGCGGCGCTGCGCCCCGCTGATGGCGGCGGCCGAGAACCCGGTGCGGTTCCTGGCGCTGTCGGTGTCGGACGCGGCCGAGGACGTCATCGGGGTCATCCGGGGCGGTGCGCGCGGCTACGTCACCAAGACCATCACCGGCACCGACCTGGTGGACTCGGTCTTCCGTGTACAGGACGGGGACGCGGTGTTCTCGCCGCGGCTGGCGGGCTTCGTGCTCGACGCGTTCGCCTCGACGGACGCGCCGCCGGTCGACGAGGACCTGGACCGGCTCACGCAGCGCGAACGCGAGGTGCTGCGGCTGATCGCGCGCGGGTACGCGTACAAGGAGATCGCCAAGCAGCTCTTCATCTCGGTGAAGACGGTCGAGTCGCACGTCTCGGCCGTCCTGCGCAAGCTCCAGCTCTCCAACCGGCACGAACTGACCCGCTGGGCGACGGCCCGCCGCCTGGTCTGAGACCCGGGTCCGACGTCCGGCCTGCGGTGTGACCCACGCCGCAGGCCGACCTGGCAACCGGGAGCGTGCACGCCGCCCTCTAGGCTGACGTGATGAGCTTGACCGGTACACCTTTCTTCGCGACGGTGATCGCCCTGACGGTGATCGCCGTCGTCCTTCCGCTGGCCGTGTGGGGCAAGGTGCGCGGCCCGGCCGCCGTACGCACCGCCCTGCGCGCACTGATGGTGGTGTTCGCCCAGGTCACAGCCGTCGCCGTGGTGTTCGTCGCGGTCAACCGGGCCGAACACTTCTATGCCTCCTGGAGCGACCTGCTCGGCACCGGCAAGTACGTCACGGCAGCCCCCGACCTCGGCCCGGACGGGCTCGGCGGCAAGAAGGTCGAAGAGGCGCCGAAGGTCAAGCAGGAGTTCCAGCCGGTGGACGGGCTGGGCGGTCGGGTCAAGAAGACCGAGCTCGACGGCAAGATCTCCGGGGTCAAGGGCGACGTCATGGTGTGGCTGCCGCCGCAGTACGACGACCCGGCCTACAAGGACAAGAAGTTCCCGGTGGTCGAGCTGATACCGGGCATACCGGGGACGGGGAAGTCCTGGTTCCAGGGGCTCAAGGCGCACGAGGTGCTGGAGCCGCTGATGAAGAGCGGCAAGGTGCAGCCGTTCATCCTGGTCTCGCCGCGCGCCATGCTCCTCGGCAACGGCGACACCGGCTGCGCCAACCTCCCTGGCAAGGTCAACGCGGACAGCTGGTTCAGCGTCGACGTCCGCAAGATGGTCGTCGACAACTTCCGGGCCTCGGACGAGGCCCGCACCTGGGGTGTGGCCGGCTACTCGGCCGGCGCCTACTGCGCCGCCAAGCTCGCGATCGCCCACCCCGACCGCTACAGCGCGGCCGTCTCCCTGTCCGGCTACAACGACCCGGGGCAGGAGCCCTCGTCGCTGGTCGCCAAGGACCCCGAACTGCGCCGTACGCACAACCTGAAGAACTGGCTCCAGGCCGCGCCCACCCCGCCGCCGGTGGCGCTGTGGATGTCGGGGGCCGAGCAGGACGGCTACCTCTCCGGCACGGACCTCAAGGCGATCGCCAAAAGCCCGACCGTGGTGCACGCGGAGAAGGTCGTCGGCGGGCACAACCTCGAATCGTGGTCCAAGCAGCTGCCGCAGACCTTCGCCTGGCTGAGCGGCGTGGTCAAGGCCCCGTAGCCCGCGCCGGGCCCGAAGGGGTCACGCGGGGCGGGAGGCGCCGGCCCAGGGCATCGAGTCGATCGGCGCCAGCCGGACCGTCGACCCGGGGCGCGGGGCGTGGACCATCTGGCCGTTGCCGACGTAGAGGCCGACGTGGGTGACCCCGGAGTAGAAGAACACCAGGTCGCCGGGGGCCAGCTGGTCGCGGGACACGCGCCGGCCGGCGTTGATCTGGGTGTAGGTGGTGCGGGGCAGGGAGACTCCGGCCGAGCGCCAGGCCGCCTGGGTCAGGCCGGAGCAGTCGAAGGAACCCGGGCCCGTCGCGCCCCAGACGTACGGCTTGCCGATCGCCCCGTACGCGAAGGCCACGGCGCGGGCCGCGCGCGAACCGTCGGCCGGGGGCGGGGGCGTGCTGCCCTTGGACGCGGCGGATCCGGCGGATCCGGCGGGTGCGGCGGCCGGTCCGCCGGGCGACCGGGCCTCGTAGGCGGCCCGCTCCTCGGCGGTGAGCCGGGCCAGCAGGTTCTTGGCGGCGGTGAGCTTCTTCTCGATCACGGCCTTGTGCCCGGCGAGTTCGTCCTGCCGGGAGCGGAGGTCGGCGAGCCGCCCGGCGGCCTGCTCGCGGAGCTTGCCGACCTCGTCGAGCCGGCGGCGCACGGTGGTGACCCCGGCGGCGTTGCGGTCCCCGGCGCGGGCGATGAAGGAGGCCTGGGAGAGGTACTCCTGCGGGTCGGAGGCCAGTGCGAGCTGGACGGCGGTGCCCAGGGACCCGCTGCGGTACTGGGAGGCGGCGAGCGTTCCGAGTGCGCTGCGGGCGGTGTTGAGCTGGTCGGTCTTGCGGGCGGTCTCCTCGCGCAGTCCGGTCAGCGCGCGTTCGGCCTCGTCCGCCTGTTCCTTCGCCCCGTTGTACTGCTCGGTCGCCGCCTCGGCCTCCTCGTAGAGCCGGTCCACCTCCGACTTGATCTGCGCGGGGGTGGGCCGGGGGTCGGCCTGGGAGGTGCCTTCGAAGACGGTGGCGGTGGCAGCGCCCGCGAGGGCGAGGGTGGCGGCGGTCGTCCGTGCCGGGCCGCCGGAGAGCGGGCGCTGCCTGGGCTTTCGATGACTGGCCACGAGGGCCTCACGTCCTTCCTCTGTCGGTGCTTGGAGGAGGACGCTAGACCCGGAGGTAACGGGCGGATGACGAGATGATCGTAAGTGGCTCGATACGACCGGAGCTGGCCGCCGAAGACCGGAGCGGATCGTTCCGGTGTGGGTCAGTGCCAGAGAACGGCGATGAAGATGTTGATCACGGTCAGCCCGCCGACCGCGCCGAACAGCGCCTTGTCCACGCGCTCCTCGTCGCGCTTGACGTAGACGAGGCAGAGGATCACGAAGAGGATCGCGAGCTTCACGCCGACCTTGACGTTGTTGACGGGGTCCCCGGCCATCTGGTTGAAGCCGACCAGCAGTACGCCGGTGACGAGCATGGTGAGCGCGCCGTGCAGCATGGCGGGCGTGAAACGGGCGGTGCCCGCGCTCATCGCCTTCATCTGGGTCAGGAAGCCGCCGAGGAGCGAGGCTATTCCGATGATGTGCAGGCCGACGAAGACATCGATGAGTACGTCCATGGCGTCGAGCGTACGAGGCGGCCCGGTCAGCCGAAGAAGCGGGTCAGTTCGGCCGTGACGACCTCCGGCCGCTCCTCCGGGAGGTAGTGGCCGCTGCCGTCGACGCGGACGACCCGGGTGTCGGTGCCGAGCGCCGGGACCGCGGCGAGCAGGCGTTCGTAGTTGCTGTGCTCGCCGCCGAGCGCGAGCAGCGGGGTGGTCACGGGGGAGTAGCCGGCGAGGTCGTCGATGTCCTGGCGGAAGGCCTGGTACCACGCGTTGCCGGCCCGGATCGCGTCCGGGGAGTCGTACGCGCGGGCGTACACCGCGCGGGAGTGGTCGTCGATGGCGGCGGGGTCGGCGGTCATGGCCGCGAACAGCCAGTCCAGCAGCACGCGGTAGCGGCCGGCGAGGAGCTGCTCGGGCAGGCCCGGCACCTGGTTGAAGGCGAACCACCACAGATGGCGGAGCCCGGGGCGGGGCAGCAGGGGCATCTGCGCCCAGGCCTCCTCGGGGTGCGAGACGTCGAGGAGGGCGAGCCGGCGGGTGGCGTCCGGATGGTTGGCGGCGTGGGCGTAGGCGACCATCGCGCCGATGTCGTGCCCGGCGAAGTGCGCCGACCCGATCGAGAGGTGCCCGAGGAGGGCGTGGACGTCGGCGGCCATCGTCTTCTTGTCGTAGCCGGCGGCGGGCTTGGCGGAGCCGCCCATGCCGCGCAGGTCGACGGCGATCACCCGGTACCGGCGGGCCAGGGCCGGCAGCACCTTGTGCCACTGCCACCAGGTCTGCGGCCAGCCGCCGAGGAGGACGAGCGGCTCGCCGCTGCCGCCCTCCACGTAGTGCAGCCGGGTGCCGTTGACCTCGGCGTGGTGGCTGGTGAAGCCCCCGTCGAGGGAGGCGGCCAGGGCGGCGTCGTCGAGCGGGGCGGTGGCGAGCGGGGTGGAGGCGGGCTGGGTGGTGGCGGGCTGGGGCATGGCGGGTCCGTCCTGGCGGCGTTCATCGTTCGAGAATCTCGTACGGTTGGATGAGTGGACTGTACGAGATCTTCGAACGGTTTGGCAATGTCCGTACGAGATCTGCGTACAGTGGGGTCATGCCTGCTGCCGCCGCCGAGCCGACCCACCCCGCCGCCGACCGCATCGAGCTGGTCGAGGTCCTGGCGGCGCTCGGACATCCCGTCCGGCTGGAGATCGTCCGCAAGCTGTCCTCCGGCGAGGAGGCGTTCTGCGGCGAGGTCGTCCCCGACCTGCCCCGCTCCAGCGTCACGCACCACCTCAAGACGCTGCGCGAGAGCGGCGTGATCTGTCAGCGTCCCCAGGGCCGCAAGCTCTTCCTCGCGCTGCGCCGCGATGACCTGGAGCTCCGATTCCCCGGTCTGCTCGAACTCGTGCTGGCCTGTCGGTCCCGCCCCCTAGACTCGGAATGCGATGAGCAGCCTCTTTGACGACAGTTTCCTGGCGGACCTCACCCCCTCCGACGAGGTCCCGCCGCCACCCGAGGACCACGCCGCCCCCGAAGCGGGCGCGGACGATCTCTTCGGGGGGCGGTTCGACGTACCCATGAGCGGGGACGCGTACTACCGGGACGGCGCCCCCAGGCCCGTCATCGACCCGGCGACGCTCCTGGACGGGCTCAACGAGGAGCAGCGCGCGGCCGTGGTGCACGCGGGATCGCCGCTGCTCATCGTGGCCGGCGCCGGCTCCGGCAAGACCCGGGTGCTGACCCACCGCATCGGACACCTGCTGTCCGCGCGGAACGTCCACCCCGGCCAGATCCTGGCGATCACCTTCACCAACAAGGCCGCCGGTGAGATGAAGGAGCGCGTCGAGGGCCTGGTCGGCCCGCGCGCGAACGCCATGTGGGTCTCCACCTTCCACAGCGCGTGCGTGCGCATCCTGCGCCGCGAGTCCAAGCGGCTCGGCTTCACCTCCTCGTTCTCGATCTACGACGCGGCCGATTCGAAGCGCCTGATGGCGCTCGTCTGCCGCGACCTGGACCTGGACCCGAAGAAGTTCCCGCCGAAGGCCTTCAACGCCAAGATCTCGAACCTGAAGAACGAGCTGATCGACGAGGAAGCCTTCGCCGACCAGGCGGTGGACGGTTTCGAGAAGACCCTCGCTCAGGCGTACGCGATGTACCAGGGGCGGCTGCGCGAGGCCAACGCCCTCGACTTCGACGACATCATCATGACCACGGTCCACCTGCTCCAGGCCTTCCCTGATGTCGCCGAGCACTACCGGCGCCGCTTCCGGCACGTCCTCGTCGACGAGTACCAGGACACCAACCACGCCCAGTACACGCTGGTGCGCGAGCTGGTGGGCACCGGCTACCCGGACCTGCCCCCGGCCGAGCTGTGCGTGGTGGGTGACGCCGACCAGTCGATCTACGCCTTCCGCGGCGCGACCATCCGCAACATCCTCCAGTTCGAGGAGGACTACAAGGACGCGACGACGATCCTGCTGGAGCAGAACTACCGCTCCACGCAGACGATCCTCTCCGCGGCCAACGCGGTCATCGAGCGCAACGAGAACCGCCGCGCCAAGAACCTGTGGACCCAGGCCGGCACCGGCGCCGTCATCACCGGCTACGTCGCGGACACCGAACACGACGAGGCCCAGTTCGTCGCCGACGAGATCGACCGGCTGACGGACGCGGGCGACGCCAAGGCGGGCGACGTCGCGATCTTCTACCGGACCAACGCGCAGTCCCGCGTGTTCGAGGAGATCTTCATCCGGGTCGGACTGCCCTACAAGGTCGTCGGCGGCGTCCGCTTCTACGAGCGCAAGGAGGTCCGCGACGTCCTCGCGTACCTGCGCGTCCTGGCGAACCCGGAGGACAACGTCCCGCTGCGGCGCATCCTGAACGTGCCCAAGCGCGGCATCGGCGAACGCGCCGAGGCGATGATCGACGCCCTCGCGATGCGCGAGAAGATCACCTTCCCGCAGGCGCTGCGCCGTGTGGACGAGGCCTTCGGCATGGCCGCGCGCTCCACCAACGCGGTGAAGCGGTTCAACGTGCTGATGGAGGAGCTGCGCACGATCGTCGACTCGGGCGCGGGCCCGGCGGTGGTGCTGGAAGCGGTGCTGGAGCGGACGGGCTACCTCGCCGAACTCCAGGCGTCGACCGACCCGCAGGACGAGACGCGCATCGAGAACCTGCAGGAGCTCGCGGCCGTGGCGCTGGAGTTCGAGCAGGCGCGGGAAGCCGCGGCGGCCGAGGCCGCGGAGACCGGGGCCCCGGCTCCCGGGTCTGGCACCCTGGCCGAATTCCTGGAGCAGGTCGCGCTCGTCGCCGACTCCGACCAGATCCCGGACGAGGACACCGAGGGCACGGGTGTCATCACGCTGATGACCCTGCACACCGCCAAGGGCCTCGAATTCCCGGTGGTCTTCCTGACCGGCATGGAGGACGGGGTCTTCCCGCACATGCGGGCGCTGGGCCAGACCAAGGAGCTTGAGGAGGAGCGCCGCCTCGCGTACGTCGGCATCACGCGGGCGCGCGAGCGGCTGTACCTGACCCGCTCCAGCATGCGCAGCGCGTGGGGCACGCCCTCGTACAACCCGCCGTCACGGTTCCTGGAGGAGATTCCGGCGGAGTACCTCCAGTGGAAGCGGACGGGCGCGACGCAGAAGCCGGCCGGTCCGATGCGGAGCTCGGGGTACGGGTCGTCGTCGTCCGGATCGGGCAAGGCGACGTTCGGCACCTCGCCGGAGGCGTTCCTGTCCTCGTCGCGTACGAGGTCGGGTCCGTCCGGATTCGCGACGCGGCGGGCCGCCGACAAGCCGGTCATCGCCCTGGTGGTCGGGGACCGGGTCACGCACGACCAGTTCGGGCTCGGCACCGTCATGGAGGTCAAGGGAGCGGGCGCGGACGCGCAGGCCACCATCGACTTCGGGGACGACAAGCCCAAGCGGCTGCTGCTGCGTTACGCGCCGGTGCAGAAGCTGTAGGACGGCGGGCGGCCGCGCGGCCTTCGGGCCGCGCGGCGGTTACGCCGGGAGTGGTGACGTGGCGCGGTTGCGCCGGGGGTCTCGCCGGGCTGCTGCGCCGGGGGACGCGTAGGGCGGTTACGTCGGGTCCAGGCCGTGGCTGCGGAGCCAGGGCAGGGGGTCGATCGCGGATCCGCCGCCGGGCCGGACCTCGAAGTGGAGGTGCGGGCCGGTGGAGTTGCCGGAGTTGCCCGAGTAGGCGATGACCTCGCCCGCCTTGACCTTGCCACCGCGGATCTTGGTGGAGCTGAGGTGGCAGTACCAGGTCTCGGTGCCGTCGGGGGCGGTCACTATCGCCATGTTCCCGTAGGCGCTGTTGTACTGCGTGCGCACGGTGCCGTCCGTGGCCGACATGACCGGGGTCCCGTAGGAGACCGGGAAGTCGATGCCGGTGTGCACCGACATCCACATGCCGCCGGCCTGGCCGAAGTTGGCGCTCAGGCCGTGCTGCTCGACGGGGATGGCGAACTTGGGGCGGGCGGCCTCCTTGGCCGCGGCCTCCTCCGCCTTCTTCTTCTTTTCCTCTTCCTGGCGCTCGCGCAGGTCGATGCGCTCCTGCGTGCGGCTCGCGCGGTCCGCGAAGTCGCCCGCGTCGGCGCTGAGCGCGACCAGTTGGGTGTCGAGCTTGGTGTTCGCCGCGACCGGTTTCACCGAGGCCGGGTCGGGCGCGGCCAGCGTGGTGGGCTCCTCGGCGGGCCGGTCGGTGCCGGTGAGGCCGCCGACGGAGGCGGCCGCGACACCCGCGACGCCCATCACGCAGGCCGAGGGCACGGCCACGGTCAGCAAGGCGGAACGCTTCGCCGGGTTGCGGCGACGGCTGCTGCCGCCGGCGCCGTTGCTGCTGCTCACCTTGGCGCCGGTGCCGGCCTTGCCGTTGCCCTTGGCGGCGGTCCGGCGCGCGGAGCGCGGAGCCGAGGTCACGGGCATCGCCTGAGTGGGGAGGTCGTGGACCTCGGGCACCTCGGGTGCCTCGGGAGCCTCGTGGACCTGCGGCGTTTCGTCGGAGAGCGACTCGAAGACGGCGGTCTCGGTGTACGTGTCCGCCCCGGTCTCGAAACCGGTCTCGAATTCGTTCTGGTGCCCGGAGTCGATGGTGACGGCCTGGGTGGCCTCGTAGGCGTAGCCGACGGAGGTCGCCTGGTACGTGTACTCCTGCGGCTCGGGCTCGGGCGCGGGCTGGTACTCGTACGAGTAGGCGGCCTCGGGCTGGGCCGGGGTCTCGGTGACGGTGTTCCAGGCGGTGGCGTCGTAGGCGCCGGTCTCGGTGCCGATGGTGCCGTAGCCCGGCATCGCCCAGTGCCCGGTCTGCTCGCCGGAGGTGTCGTAGCCGAAGGAGGGCTGCTGGTACTGCGTGTAGCCGGAGTAGTCCGCGCTCGGCGTGTTCCAGGCGCTCGCGTCCCAGCTCCCGGTGGTGTCCTCGGGGGCTGCCTGGGTCGGGATCGTGGACAGGTAACTGTCCTGCGAGGCCCACGCGGTGGTGTCGTACGCGCCGGTGTCGTAGGAGCCGTAGGCGGCGTAGTTGACCCCCTGGCCCTGCGTTTCATAGGAAACGTAGGTCGAGTCACCAGCGAAAGCGGTGGTGGAAAGGCCGTCGTACCCGGCATCCGGATACTGGCCCGACGTGGGGCGGTCGTTCACCAACTTCTCTTTCGCCTCGGCAGTGGGGGCCTGGGTGGCCGGGAACTCAAGGTTCACCGGAGGAGAGCAGTGGCGTGACTGTACCCGGCGGTTACTCGCATCGACAATCTTCGCCGGGTCCTCAGATCTCCGGAACCGGGCATTCGGCCGTCTTTCGGTCGCCGAAATGCGGACCCTTGGCCTTGAGTTCGAAATTAGTTCGACTGTTGGTCGCTCGTCGGCTAGGCGACGGAGGCGGTCTCCGAGCCCGTGACGGCGGCCAGGCCGGGGCCTTCGAGGGTGCGCCGGACCGCCGCGATCACGGCGGGATGGGCGGGCAGCGCGAGATGTCCGATACCGGTGACCTGCACGTTCTCCACACACAGATCCGGGTGTTCGATCCGCGCGGTCCCGACCGGGGTCATGATCGCGTCGAACTCGCTCCAGAACGCCACGCATCGGGTGGCGCAGCCGGGCGCGGGCGCGGCGAGCTCGGTGATCACCTCGGAGTCCGGGCGTATCTGCCGGATCAAGGGGTGCGCGTCCATGAAGGGGGCGACCCGGGTGCCGGAATGCGGGGTGCCGAGGGTGACGAGGGTCCGGACCCGGGTGTCGCCGCCGAGCCGCTGCACGTAGTACCGGCCGACCAGACCGCCCAGGCTGTGCCCGACCAGATCCACCCGTTCCTGTCCGGTGCGCTCGCACAGCTCCTCGACACGCCGGGCGAGATGGCGGGCGGTGACGCGCAGATCGAGGGTGAAGGGCGAGTAGTTGTACGCCTCCACGTGCCGGCCTCCGGCCCCGAGGGCCCGGCGCAGCAGGACGAAGACGGACCGGTTGTCGGTGAACCCGTGGAGAAGGAGGACCGGCGGCCGTGTCGCGGGCGGGCGGGTGGTGACCTTCTCCTGGCACACTCCGGTGGGATACAGCAGAAGGTGTCCGCCGAACACCACCACCTCAAGCGCGCCGGCCCGCAGCGCGGCACCGGACAAGGGCATGGACATGGGTATGAGCAGCCCCATCGACGGCCTCCCCTGAGCCTCTGCGGGACCGCGGCGCTCGCACCACCGTGCCGTGCGGCTGTCGGCACGGTGGCGCAATGCCGTCCCACGTGTGATTTCCCCCTCGTGATTGACCGCGAAACGGCGGCGTGCGCGATGCTGTACTTAACGTTCGTTCACTCGGGAGGCAGTGCGATGGGTGTGACCGGTCCGATCCGTGTGGTGGTGGCCAAGCCGGGTCTCGACGGCCACGACCGCGGGGCCAAGGTGATCGCGCGGGCGCTGCGGGACGCGGGCATGGAGGTCATCTACACCGGCCTCCACCAGACCCCCGAGCAGATCGTGGACACCGCCATCCAGGAGGACGCCGACGCCATCGGCCTCTCGATCCTCTCCGGCGCCCACAACACGCTCTTCGCGCGCGTGCTGGAACTCCTCAAGGAGCGCGACGCGGAGGACATCAAGGTCTTCGGCGGCGGCATCATCCCGGAGGACGACATCGCCCCTCTGAAGGAGAAGGGCGTCGCCGAGATCTTCACGCCGGGCGCGACGACGACCGCCATCGTGGAGTGGGTCCGCGCCCACGTCCGCCAGTAGCCTCCGGCGGTCCGCCGTCTCGCGTGAATCCAGCCTCGCCGGCGTTTGAGGCGCGGGGTTCGGGGCGGAGCCCCGGCTTTCGGATCACCCCGGCCGAGCCCCCCGCAGGGGCTAGGTCGTCTCTTTCGGATCTTGCCTGACCCGCGCCGCCTGGCACCGCACCTCGCCGCGTTGTCGGGGCACCCAAGTACGTCCAGTACTCGGGCGCCCCTCCGCCTTGCGATGCACGGCACCAGACGACGCGGGCTTAACCGGCAAGATCCGAAAGAGACGACCTAAGCCGGGGCCAGTTCGGCCAGCATCGCCGCGCGGAGGCGAAGGGTCGAGACGAGGCGCTGGAACGCCTCGGCCCAGTACGCGGCCGCACCGGGGGCCGCGTCCGGCACGTCCTCCGCGGCCGTGGTCAGGGCTTCCAGCCGACCCGCTTCTGCGGGATCGAGGCAGCGCTCCGCCAGGCCCATCACCCCGCTGAAGCTCCACGGGTAGCTGCCCGCGTCGCGGGCGGTGTCCAGCGCGTCCACGACCGCCCGGCCCAGCGCTCCCGCCCACGGCACGACGCACACCCCGAGCAGCTGGAACGCCTCCGACAGCCCGTGGGCCCGTATGAACTCCGCGACCCACTCCGCCCGCTCCGCGTGCGGGAGGGTCTCCAGCAGCTTGGCCCGCTCCGCGAGCGAGGCCGTGCCCGGACCCGCCGCGGGCGGCGCGGACGCCGGGCCGAGCAGCGCCCGCGACCACGGCGCGTCGCGCTGGCGCACGGCGGCCCGGCACCACGCTGCGTGCAGCTCCTCCGTCCAGCCGTCGCCCGCGGCCACCGGCAGCGCCACTATCTGCGCCGGGCCGAGCCCCCCGAACCGCTCCCGCCAGCAGGACAGCGGCGCCGCCTCCACCAACTGGCCGAGCCACCAGGCCCGCTCCCCGCGTCCGGCGGGCGGCCGCTTGACCACCCCGTCGCGGAGCATCCCCGCGTCGCACTCGGCCGGCGGAGTCACCCCCTCGGGGCCTACGCAGGCCAGCGCACGCTCCGCCATCCGCCCGGCCAGCGCCGAGGCCGGCAGCGCCGACAGCAGTTCGGCGGCCGTGGCCCGGACATTGCGGCTGCGGTCACCCAGCGCCGCCTCCAGGAAGGGCTCGTCCCCCTCCGACAGCCCCACCCTCAGCGAATCGAGGAACATCAGCCGGTCCTCGGCCCGTTCGGTGGCCCAGGTCGTCGTCAGCAGCCGCGGCGCAGCCGCCGCCTCATGGGCCCGGACGGCCCCGAGCAGGGCCACCCGTTCCGCGAACAGCCCCTCCTGCCACAGCCGTTCCACCGCTGCCCGGTCCGTCACCTCCGGCAGTTCCCCGGCGCCGCCCGAACCGCCGCGCAGGGCGAACCGCCAGTCCGGATTCATCCGCGCCAGCCACAGCCCCCGCGTCCCGGCCAGGGCCAGGGCCTGCGGCCGCAGGTCCGTACGGGCCCGGGCCGCGTCCAGCAGCGCCGGTACGAGTGCGGCCGGAGAGCGGTAGCCGTGCCGCGCGGCGGCGGCCAGCCACTGCGGCAGCAGCTCCGTCAGGTCCGGGGCGGTCCCGCGCCGCCCGCCGCCGTTGACCGGGCCGCTGCGGCCGGCCAGCAACTGCGCGAGCCTGCGGCCGGCCGCCTCCGGTGGCGCCGGCCTGGGGTCCCGGGGCGCGGGCTCCGGGCGCGGCCCGGCCTCGGCCGCACGCAGCCCGGCCCGGCGCCGTACGGTGTGCACGGCCGCCGCGTCCAGCAGCGTTTCCGGTGAGCCCGCCGGACCCCCGCCCCGGCGCCGCTCGGTGCCCAGCAGTGCGGCGGCGACCAGCTCCTCCCACTCCCCGTACCCCTCGTCAGCCTTGTCCATCGGGCCCCTCCCTCGTCGGTCGTCGTCGCTCGTCGTCGGTCGTGTCATGGGCTCCGGTCCCGCCCCCTCCGCGGGACCGGAGCTGTCGATGTGCCCGTCCGCCTGCTCAGCTGGCGTGGTTGTCGTTCATGCAAGCCCCCCGGCTCGTCGTCGTTTCTCGTGCGGCGCCCCCCGGCGCCGTACGTCTCCTCGCCGCCCTGTGTGACGGCACAGGACCCCCCAGGCCCCCTGCGATGTGTTTGCTTGTTTCCGCTCCTGATCAGGACAGGGCGACGGGCTCGGTCGAGTCCGGCTGCCAGGCCGTCAGAGGGGTGAAGCCGCGGTGGCCGCACTCGCCGAACACCGTCACCGGGCCCCCGCCCGACAACGCCGCCAGCTGCCACAGCCCCCCGCGGGAGCGGCCGCCGCCCCCGGTGAGGGGCACCGGCAGGGCGGAGGTGCCCTCCGCGTCCGCCAGCTGCCAGCCGAGCTCTCCCGGTATCGGAACCACCGGACCGAGCACCACCGGCCAGGACTCCAGCCACGGGTCCTGCCGCAGCGCCGCCCCGTACGCCTCCAGAGCCGCCCCCGTGCTCACCCCGGCCGGAACCTCCGCGCACGGCACGGCTGCCGCGAACCTCTCACCGAGGTCCGCCCGCAGCCCCGCCGACCCGGGCCGGAAGCGCATCTCCGCCTCCAGCACCAGCCCCACCGGCAGGGCAAGCCCCGGTGGCCGCCCCGGCGGTCCGAAGTCCAGCACCAGAGCGGGCCGCCCGCCCGCCAGCCCGCGCAGCCATATCCGGCGGGTGGTGAGCCGGCCGTCCGGCGACACCGTGTCGTACTGGGCGAGCACCAGCCACCGGTCCCGTACGGCCTCCCCCTCCCCGGAGGCCTGCAGTCCCACGCGGCTGCGCACCGTCGCCGCCAGCTCTTCCGGCAGCCCGGCCACCCCCAGCCACGCCCGGTCGAGCAGGTGCAGCAGCGCCGCCTCCTCCAGCATCCGGGCGGGCCAGCCGGGGCCGCAACTGGGTATCGTCCCCAACTCCCTTACCCGTCCGGCCAGTCCGGGTGCCTGGGCGTCGACCATGCGGGCCGCCGTCTCCTCCCATCCCGCGTATCCCGCCTGCTCCTGGCCCGCGAGGCCGCCGCGCAGCAGATCGGCCAGCCGCTGCTCCAGCTCGGTGACGCCCGCGCCGACGCGCGCCGCCCGCCGCTCGGCCCGCTTCCGGGCCCCCTCCTCGTCGGCCGGCGCGGCCCTCCCGCCGGGCGGCCGGGCCGCCTTGGCCGCCCGGTCCGCCAGCCACTGCGCGGCCCACTCCGGAGCCTCGCCCGGCTCACCGACCCCCTCCGCCGACCAGAGCAGCAGCAGCCCCAGTGCGTGCTTGCAGGGGAACTTCCGGCTCGGGCAGGAGCACTTGTACGCGGGGCCCGTCAGGTCCACGACCGTGCGGTACGGCTTGCTGCCGCTGCCCTTGCACAACCCCCACACCGAACCGGAAGCGGAACCTCCGATCTGCAACCAAGGCCCCGCCCCGCCGAGTCTGCCCCCCGCCTTGCGTGAGGCGTCGTCAGGAGCCAGATCCAGTACCTGTTCCGCTGTCCAGCGGTCCCCCTGATCAGTCATGTGAACCACCGTAGAGACCGCCACTGACAATCGCTCTGACCAGCAACGACGCTATCGGCAGGGTCCGTTGTCAGTGCCGTGGTGCACCGTGGGGTCAGCAGTCGGGAGCGGCTGCCGAGCTTTGGAGGGGGACCATGACCATGCCCGAGAACGAGCAGCGAGCAGAGGCTCTGCGACCGCACGCCGAAGACGCCTTCGCACACGAACTGAAAGCCCTGGCGGCCGCCGACGACCGGCCCCGCCCGACCCGCTGGAAGCTCTCCCCGTGGGCCGTCGCCACGTACCTGCTCGGCGGCACGCTCGACGACGGCACGGTGATCACGCCCAAGTACGTGGGGCCGCGCCGCATCGTCGAAGTAGCCGTCACCACCCTGGCCACCGACCGCGCCCTGCTCCTGCTGGGCGTCCCCGGCACCGCCAAGACCTGGGTGTCCGAACACCTCGCGGCCGCCGTCAGCGGAGACTCCACCCTCCTCGTCCAGGGCACCGCGGGCACCCCCGAGGAAGCCATCCGGTACGGCTGGAACTACGCCCGGCTGCTCGCCCACGGCCCCAGCCGCGAGGCGCTCGTCCCCAGCCCCGTCATGCGGGCCATGGCCGACGGCATGACCGCCCGCGTCGAGGAGCTCACCCGCATCCCCGCCGACGTTCAGGACACCCTCATCACCGTCCTGTCCGAGAAGACCCTCCCGATACCGGAGCTCGGCGAAGAGGTGCAGGCCGTGCGCGGCTTCAACCTCATCGCCACCGCCAACGACCGCGACCGCGGGGTGAACGAGCTCTCCAGCGCGCTGCGCCGCCGCTTCAACACCGTGGTGCTGCCCCTGCCCGCCACCGCCGACGCCGAGGTCGACATCGTCGCCCGCCGCGTCGACCAGATGGGCCGCGCCCTCGACCTGCCGGCCGCGCCCGAAGGCCTGGAGGAGATCCGCCGCGTGGTCACCGTCTTCCGCGAGCTGCGCGACGGCGTCACCGACGACGGCCGGACGAAGGTGAAGTCGCCCAGCGGCACCCTGTCCACCGCCGAGGCCATCTCCGTCGTCACCGGCGGCCTGGCCCTGGCCGCCCACTTCGGGGACGGCGTGCTGCGCCCCTCCGACGTGGCCGCCGGGATCCTCGGCGCCGTGGTACGCGACCCGGCGGCCGACAAGGTGGTCTGGCAGGAGTACCTGGAGGCCGTGGTCCGCGAGCGCGACGGCTGGAAGGACTTCTACCGGGCCTGCCGGGAGGTGACCGTATGAGCCCGAGCCCGGTGAAGGGCCCGCTGCTGCTGGGCGTACGGCACCACGGGCCCGGCTCGGCCCGTGCCGTCCGGGCGGCCCTGGAGGCGGCCCGGCCCGAGGCGGTGCTGATCGAGGGCCCGCCCGAGGGGGACGCGCTGCTGCCGCTCGCCGCCGAGGAGGGGATGCGGCCGCCCGTCGCGCTCCTCGCGCACGCGGCGGACGATCCGGGCCGGGCCGCGTTCTGGCCGCTGGCCGGGTTCTCACCCGAATGGGTGGCCATCCGCTGGGCCCAGGAGCACGACGTCCCGGTCCGGTTCATCGACCTCCCGGCGGCGCACTCGCTCGCCGCCGGAGGGGAGGGGCAGGAAGGGACCGAGCCGGACGCCGTCCGGCTGGACCCCCTGGCTGTGCTGGCCGAGACCGCCGGGTACGACGACCCCGAGCGCTGGTGGGAGGACGCCGTCGAGCACCGCGGCGCCGGGGGCGCACGGGAGGACGTGCTCGGCGCCTTCGAGGCGCTCGGGGAGGCCATGGGAGCCCTGCGCGAGGCGTACGGCGACGGGGGCCACCAGCGCGACCTGGTGCGCGAGGCGTACATGCGCCAGCGGATGAGGGCCGCCCGCCGGGAGTTCGGCGACGCCTACGCCGTGGTGTGCGGAGCCTGGCACGTCCCCGCGCTGCGGGCCAGGACCACCGTGGCCGCCGACAAGGCCCTGCTGAGCGGCCTGCCCAAGGTCAAGGTGGAGACCACCTGGGTGCCCTGGACCCACCGCAGGCTCGCCCGGGCCGGCGGGTACGGCGCGGGGATCACCTCGCCCGGCTGGTACGCCCACCTCTTCTCCGCCCGGGACCGGCCCGTCGAGCGGTGGCTGACCAAGGTCGCCGGCCTGCTGCGCGAGGAGGACCGGCAGGTCTCCTCGGCGCACGTCATCGAGGCGGTCCGGCTGGCCGAGACCCTCGCCGCGATGCGGGGCCGGCCGCTGCCCGGCCTGACGGAGACCTTGGAAGCGGTCCGGGCGGTCATGTGTGACGGCTCCGACGTACCGCTCGTACTGATCGAGGACCGGCTCGTCGTCGGCGACGTGCTCGGTGAGGTCCCGGACGGAGCCCCCGTCGTACCCCTCCAGCGCGACCTGACGCGACAGCAGCGCACGCTGCGGCTGAAGGCCGAGGCGCAGGACCGCGAGCTGGAACTGGACCTGCGCAAGGACACCGACACGGCGAAGTCCCTGCTGCTGCACCGGCTGCGGCTGCTCGGCATCGGCTGGGGCACACCTGCCGCCTCCCGGGCCGGCACCGGCACCTTCCGGGAGACCTGGCGGCTGCGGTGGGAGCCGGAGCTGTCGGTGCGGATCGCCGAGGCCGGCATATGGGGGACCACCGTCCTCGGGGCCGCCACCGCCAAGGCCGAGGCGGACGCCGCCGGGGCCGAGGAGCTGGGCGAGGTCACGGCCCTGGCCGAGCAGTGCCTGCTGGCCGGGCTCGCGCAGGCGCTGCCCGCCGTACTGCGGGCCCTCGCCGACCGGGCCGCGCTGGACACCGACGTGGCGCGGCTCGCCAAGGCCCTGCCGGCCTTGGCCCGTTCGCTGCGGTACGGGGACGTCCGGGGCACCGACGCGACGGCGCTCGGCGCCGTGGCGGCCGGGCTCGCCGAGCGGATATGCGTGGCGCTGCCGTCGGCCTGTACGGCCGGACTGGACGCCGACGCGGCGGCGGAGATGCGCGGTCACGTGGACGGGGTGCACGGGGCGATCGGCCTGCTGGCGGACGCCGACGAAGGGCTGCGGGAGCGCTGGTCCGCGGTCCTCGCCACGCTGGCCGGCCGGGACACCGTGCCCGGCCTGATCCGCGGCCGGGCGGCCCGGCTGCTCCTCGACGACGGGCGGCTGCCAGCCGAGGAGACGGCCCGGCTGATGGGGCTCGCCCTGTCCCCGGCGTCCTCCCCGGCCGACGCGGCGGGCTGGATCGAGGGCTTCGCGGGCGGGAGTTCGGGCGGGGGCACGCTGCTGGTCCACGACGACCGGCTGCTGGGCCTGATCGACGCCTGGCTGGTGGGGGTGCCGGAGCGGGCGTTCACCGATGTACTCCCGCTGCTGCGGCGGACGTTCGGGGCGTACGAGCCGGGTGTGAAGCGGACCTTGGGCGAGCTGGTGCGGCGCGGGCCGGGTGGTTCCGCCGCGCCGGTGCCCGGTGGCTCGGCGCCGGACGGCTTCGCCCCGGAGCTGGATGCGGAGCGGGCGGACGCGGTGGTGGGGCTGGTGCGGATGTTGCTCGCCGGGTGAGGTGCGGCGCCGCTGCCGGGGGCGCTGCCCCCGGACCCCCGCGCCTCAAATGCCGGCGGGGCTGAAACAGCTGGAACAGGTGGACACGACGAGTGGAGGGGGACGGACGGATGAGCGGTACGGACATGGGCACGGCCGGAGGCGAGCGGCTGCGGCGGTGGCGGATGGTGCTCGGCGGGGGCGAGGCCGATGGCACCGGGTGCGCGCTGGCCGGGCGGGACGCGGCGATGGACGCCGCGCTCGGCGCGCTGTACGGCGGGGGCGGCGAGGCGGGGTCCCGCAGGACATCGGGGGCGCGGTCGGCCGGGCTCGGCGGGTCCGCGCCGAACGTGGCCCGCTGGCTCGGGGACATCCGTACGTACTTCCCGAGCTCCGTGGTCCAGGTCATGCAGCGCGACGCCATCGAGCGGCTGGGCCTGGCCGCCCTGCTGCTGGAGCCGGAGATGCTGGAGGCCGTCGAACCCGACGTGCACCTGGTCGGCACCCTGCTCTCCCTCAACAAGGCGATGCCCGAGACGACGAAGGAGACGGCGCGGGCCGTGGTCCGCAAGGTCGTCGAGCAGCTGGAGAAGAAGCTCGCGGCGCGCACCCGGGCGACGCTGACCGGCGCCCTGGACCGGTCCGCGCGGATCAGCCGCCCGCGCCACCACGACATCGACTGGGACCGCACGATCCGGGCCAATCTCAAGAACTACCTGCCCGAGTACCGCACCGTCGTCCCCGAGCGGCTGATCGGCTACGGCCGGGCGGCGCAATCGGTGAAGAAGGAGGTGATCCTCTGCATCGACCAGTCGGGTTCGATGGCGGCCTCCGTCGTCTACGCCTCCGTCTTCGGCGCGGTCCTCGCCTCGATGCGCTCGATCGCCACCCGTCTGGTCGTCTTCGACACCGCGATCGTCGACCTGACCGACCAGCTCGACGACCCGGTCGACGTCCTCTTCGGCACCCAATTGGGCGGTGGCACCGACATCAACCGCGCTCTCGCCTACTGCCAGTCGAAGATCACCAGGCCCGCCGACACCGTCGTCGTCCTGATCAGCGATCTCTACGAAGGCGGTATCCGCAACGAAATGCTGAAGCGGGTCGCCGCGATGAAGGCGGCGGGCGTCGAGTTCGTGACCCTGCTGGCGCTGTCCGACGAGGGGGCCCCGGCCTACGACCGCGAGCACGCCGCAGCCCTTGCGGCGCTGGGGGCGCCGGCCTTCGCCTGCACTCCCGACCTGTTCCCGGAGGTGATGGCCGCGGCACTGGAGGAGCGCCCCCTGCCGATCCCCTGACGGCCGCGTCCCGGCCTTTGCTGTGAATCGGTGAATCACACGAACTTCCAGTTCAACCGTGAGGCGATCTGTGACAGGTATCACCGCTCAGGTGTGATCTGCGATTTAGGGACCCACGTCCCTCGGGGATAACCTGCGGGACGGACATGCCGCGTCCACGGTCACCGTGTGCGCCTTCCTTGTGACAGCGCCGTCACGTTGCCCTCCGCGGCACGCCCACGCAGATAGCAGACAACCGCGAATCACTGCGAATCTTTAAAAAGACAAGGGACGGACGCGCGTGGACCTGTTCGAGTACCAGGCGAGGGACCTCTTCGCCAAGCACGGTGTACCGGTGCTGGCCGGTGAAGTCATCGACACGCCTGAGGCGGCTCGCGAGGCCACCGAGCGGCTGGGCGGCAAGTCGGTCGTCAAGGCGCAGGTGAAGGTCGGCGGCCGCGGCAAGGCCGGCGGCGTGAAGCTGGCCGCCACCCCGGACGAGGCCGTCGCCCGGGCGACGGACATCCTCGGCATGGACATCAAGGGCCACACGGTCCACAAGGTGATGATCGCCGAGACGGCTCCGGAGATCCTGGAGGAGTACTACGTCTCGTACCTCCTCGACCGGACCAACCGCACCTTCCTCGCCATGGCGTCCGTCGCGGGCGGCATGGACATCGAGCAGGTCGCCGAGGAGACCCCGGAGAAGCTCGCCAAGGTCCCGGTGAACGCCAACGAGGGCGTGACCATCGAGAAGGCCCGCGAGATCGTCGCGCTGGCGCAGTTCCCGGCCGAGGTCGCCGAGAAGGTCGCCGAGGTCCTCGTGACCCTGTGGGCGACCTTCATCGCCGAGGACGCGCTCCTCGTCGAGGTCAACCCGCTCGCGAAGGTCGCCAACGGCGACGTCATCGCGCTTGACGGCAAGGTCTCGCTCGACGAGAACGCCGAGTTCCGCCAGCCGGGTCACGAGGAGTTCGTGGACCACGCGGCCGCGAACCCGCTTGAGGCCGCCGCCAAGGCGAAGAACCTCAACTACGTCAAGCTCGACGGTGAGGTCGGCATCATCGGCAACGGCGCGGGTCTCGTCATGAGCACCCTCGACGTCGTCGCCTACGCCGGCGAGAACCACGGTGGCGTCAAGCCCGCCAACTTCCTGGACATCGGCGGTGGCGCCTCCGCCGCCGTCATGGCCAACGGTCTCGAGATCATCCTCGGCGACCCGGACGTCAAGTCCGTCTTCGTCAACGTCTTCGGTGGCATCACCGCCTGTGACGAGGTCGCCAACGGCATCGTCCAGGCGCTGCAGCTGCTCGCGGACAAGGGCGAGGCGGTCACCAAGCCGCTGGTCGTCCGTCTCGACGGCAACAACGCCGAGCTGGGTCGCAAGATCCTCTCGGACGCCAACCACCCGCTGGTCCAGCGCGTGGACACCATGGACGGCGCGGCCGACAAGGCCGCCGAGCTCGCGGCTGCGAAGTAAGGGCAGAGGTCACAGACTCACATGGCTATCTTCCTCAACAAGGACAGCAAGGTCATCGTCCAGGGCATGACCGGTGCCACGGGCATGAAGCACACCAAGCTGATGCTGGCTGACGGCACCAACATCGTCGGCGGCGTGAACCCGCGCAAGGCCGGCACCACCGTCGACTTCGACGGCACCGAGGTCCCGGTCTTCGGCTCCGTCGCCGAGGCGATGGAGAAGACGGGCGCCAACGTCTCCGTCCTCTTCGTCCCGCCGGCCTTCGCCAAGGCCGCCGTGGTCGAGGCGATCGACGCCGAGATCCCGCTGGCCGTCGTCATCACCGAGGGCATCGCGGTGCACGACTCCGCCGCCTTCTGGGCGTACGCGACCGCCAAGGGCAACAAGACCCGGATCATCGGCCCGAACTGCCCGGGTCTGATCACCCCCGGCCAGTCCAACGCCGGCATCATCCCGGGCGACATCACCAAGCCCGGCAAGATCGGTCTCGTGTCCAAGTCGGGCACGCTGACCTACCAGATGATGTACGAGCTCCGTGACATCGGCTTCACCTCCGCCGTCGGCATCGGTGGCGACCCGGTCATCGGCACCACGCACATCGACGCCCTGGAGGCCTTCGAGGCCGACCCGGACACCGAGCTGATCGTCATGATCGGCGAGATCGGCGGCGACGCCGAGGAGCGTGCGGCGGACTTCATCGCGAAGAACGTCACCAAGCCGGTCGTCGGCTACGTCGCGGGCTTCACCGCCCCCGAGGGCAAGACCATGGGCCACGCGGGCGCCATCGTCTCCGGCTCCTCCGGCACCGCGCAGGCCAAGAAGGAGGCCCTCGAGGCCGCCGGCGTGAAGGTCGGCAAGACGCCGACCGAGACCGCGAAGCTGGCGCGCGAGATCCTCGCCGCCAAGTAAGCGCGACATCGCACGGGCGTGGGGGGGGGGGGGGGGGGGGGGGGGGGGGGGGGGGGGGGGGGGTTCTTTTTTTTTTTTTGTTCTGTGTCTGCCTCTTTCAGCTTGGTTTCTGGTC
>NZ_JBVIAH010000008.1:105186-130273 GCF_055574035.1 Streptomyces sp. NPDC030021 | reverse complement strand
GGAAGCAGACACCCCCATACAACGCGGGCAGCACGATACCTGCTCACCCCCCCCCCCCCCCCCCCTCCCCCCCCCCACGCCCGTTCCCGTTCCCGTTCTCATTCGACCTTCGGGGCGATCCGCGCCGGTCCGGCCTCCGGGTCGGCGAGCAGCTTGTCGTGGAGCTGCCTGCTCCGTTCGGTGAGCTGCTGGGGGCCGGCGAGCGGGGGCACGCCGGACACGCTCTCGCCGGGTGCCAGCGGGGGCTCGTAGTGGGTGGGCGCGGTCATGACCGTGTAGGCCGTCGAGACGGCGATCATCGCGGTCAGGCTGAGGGTCGCGCGGGTCCACAGCCGGGTGCGCCGCTCGCCGCCGCCGCGGACGGCGGCCGCCGGACGCGGGTCGAGGTCGACGGCCGGTCGCAGCGCGGTGAACAGGTCGCGCAGCAGCGCGGACTGCTTTTCGAGCGGTACGTCGGCCAGTTCGGGGATCCGGTCGGCGAGGTCGGCGTGCGCGTGCACGAGCCGGTTGCCCGCGGTGGGCGTGGTGGCCTCGGTCTCGGCTGCGGTGTCGGGGAGGTCGAGGCCGACGCCGTCGTAGAGCAGGACGGTACGGCGGTTCGCGGGGGACAGCGAGAGCAGGGCGTCGAGCAGGATCCGGTCGGCGGGCTCGGCGGGCGGCTTGTCGAGATGGCGGTGGGCGCGCCGGAACCGGTGCCAGGGGGAGAGCGCGTACTCGTACACGATCGCGCGCACCCAGCCCACCGGGTCCGGGTCGGTGGCCACCTCGGGCCACCGGTCCCAGGCCTGGACGAAGGCCTTCTCCACGGCCTCCAGGGCGAGTGCCCGGCGGCCGGTGAGCAGGTAGGCCTGCCGCGCGAGGTCGCGGGCGGCGTGGGCGTAGAGGGCGTCGAAAGCCTCGGCCGGGCCCGGTACCGGGACCCTTGCGGGGTCCTCGGCGGGGTCCTCGGCGGGGTCCTCGGCGGGGAGCTCGTCGGGCTCGGGCCCGTCCGCGGCCTGCGCGTCCGAGGCCGGCCCATCCGCCGCCGGCCCGTCCGAGGCCGTTCCGACCGTGGTCGGTCCGTCCGGGGCGGGTGGGTCCGCGGCGGGTTCCTCCGCCGCCCTGGCCGTCTTCGCCTCGCCGGGCGTCCCGGACGGACCGGCGTCCTGCGGCGGGGCCACCAGGTGCGCCAGGAACTGTGTGTACAGCTCGCGCTTGCGCCCGCGGGGGGCCGTGCGGCCCGATTCCCAGGATCGGACGGTCGCCGCGGTGACGCCCACGGCGGCGGCCACCTCATCGTGCGTCAGTTCCGCCGCCTCGCGCAGTCTGCGGCGCTCCTTGGGGGCGGGCAGGCTCAGCTCCGAGTCCTCTGAGGAGGTCGTCTCGACGCTTCGTGTCATGCCACACTCCCCGCGAACCGGCCGCTCTGGGCGAAAAAGTACATAAACGTATATTGAGCGACACCACGGGCATTCGCCTGTTACCCGTCCATAGCGCGTGTCGTTGGCACCATGGCGGGGTGACCCAAGTGACCGAACACGGGACCCCGTTGTCAGCGGCCCCGCGAGCCGGCGTGCGACGCCGTTCACCGGCCGCCGCCGCATGCGTCATGGGCGGCGCCGTGGCGGCCGGGCTCGGGCTCGGCTTCCTCGCCGTGCTCGTCATCGTGCTGTGGATCAGTTCCCCCTACCCCGACAGCGGCCCCGGCGGGGCCCTGCACCTGGCCGCCGGGCTGTGGCTGCTCGCCCACGGCACGGAGCTGGTGCGCTACGACACCCTGTCCGGCGTCCCCGCACCCGTGGGAATGACGCCCCTGCTCCTCGTCGTGCTGCCCGTGCTGCTCATGCGGCGGGCCGCCCGGCTGGGGAGCGCCGCCGAGGAGGACGACGAGGTGCTGCCCGCCGGAGCCGTCTTCGCGGCCGTGCTCTGCGGATATCTCGCCGTCGGGGCCCTCGTCACGGTGTACGCCGCCGGCGGCCCCATGTCGGCCGACCCCATCAGCGCGGCCTGGCACATCCCGCTGGTGGCCGTACTCGCCGCCGCAGCCGGGGTGTGGGGGGCCCGGGGGCGTCCGCTCGGGCCGCTGCCGTCCTGGCTGCCCGGGGGCGTACGGAAGGCTGTCGTGCGCCCCCGTTATGCGCTGGCGCTCCGGGCGGGCGCGGGCGGTGCCCTGGTGCTCCTGGGCGGCGGCGCGCTCGTCGTCGGCGCCTCGCTCGCGTGGCACGGCGCCGAGGTCCAGGCCTCCTTCCTCTCGCTGACCGGGGTCTGGTCGGGCCGCTTCGCCGTCCTGCTGCTCGCGCTCACCCTGATCCCCAACGCCATGGTCTGGGGAGCGGCCTACGCGCTCGGGCCCGGCTTCGCCCTGGGCGCCGACGCCACGGCCACCCCGCTCGGCTTCCCGGGCGCGCCCGGACTGCCCCGCTTCCCGCTGCTGGCGGCGCTCCCGGCCGAGGGGCCGGGGACGCCGCTGACCTGGGCGGTCGCCGGGGTTCCGGTGGTCGCCGGGCTCGCGGTGGGCTGGTTCGCGGTACGCCGGGCACGCGAGGTCTCGTACGGGGAGACCGCGCTCACGGCGGCCCTCGGCGCGGTGGTCTGCGGCCTGGCGATGACCGGGCTCGCGGCGGCCTCGGCGGGGCCGCTGGGCTCGCGGCGGCTGTCGGAATTCGGGCCGGTGTGGTGGACCACCGGGGTGGCGGCCTTCGCCTGGACGGCGGTACTGGCCGTGCCGGTGGCGGTGGCGGTGCACGCGTGGCGGAACCGCCCGGCCATCGGGCCGACCGCCCTGGATGCCGATGACGCGATGGCCGTGGACGACAGGTGGCACGACAGCGGGGTGCGGGAGATCCGGTGGGCGGCGATGCGGAAGGCCGCGGGGGCGCTGATTCCGGACATGGTGCCTCCGGCGGTTCCTGCGGTGCCGGTGCTGGTGCCGGTGGCTGCGCCTGCGGTGCCGGGGCGGCGGGCCGTGACCGTGGTGTCCGGGTTGGATCTGGATCCGGGCCTGCTGGCGCCGAAGCCGGCCGAGCCGGTCGCTCCGGCCGAGCCGGTGTCAGCGCCGTTGGCTCCGCCGGTGGTTGGGGCACGGGTGCTGGCCCGGAGGAAGCCGCCACCGGAGTAGGCCGTTCGGGTGGGGTACCGGCTGCGGCGCCGCCGCCGGGGCTCCGCCCCGGACCCCGCGCCTCAAACGCCGGCGAGGCTGAATCAGGGCGGCGGCGCCTGAAGCGCCCCTCGTCGGTGCGTTACTGGCGGACCTTCAGGACGTCGCCCACCAGGTTGTCCGGGAGGAGGGTGTTGCACTGGAGTTCCGCCGACTTGGTGAGGGCGTCGTCGCGGCAGACGTAGAAGTCCTTGTAGGCGAGCTGCAGGGCGTACGAGCTGAACGCCAGCAGGATCGCCAGTGACGCCGTGACCAGGCCGCTCACCGCCGCGGTGCGCTGGGGGCGGGCCGCGGGGCCCAGGGCGTCCAGGCCGGCCGGTGCCGCCGGGGCGCCCTCGGCGGTGGCCGGTGCGGGCTTGCCGCGCAGCGCGCTGATGCCCCAGTAGAGGGCCAGTGCCCCGAGCAGCAGTCCCACCGACGGGATCCCGAAGATCCCGAAGAAGAAGCCCCACATGCCGGCCAGCAGCGCGTAGCGGGCGCGGCGCTGGATCGGGTCCGTCGGGTCCCAGCGCGCCGGTCCCCGCTGGCCGTCCGAGTCCTTCGGGCCGTCGCCGTTCCCGCCACCACCGCTGCGCGGCTGCCACGGCTGGTCGGGCCGGCCTTCCGGCGGAGCCGCGAAGGGGTTGTCGTCGGTGGGGGAGTCGGGCTGACGGCGGTCCGGCATCGGGTGTGTTTCTTCCCCTGTGTCATGGACGTCGCGGGGACGTCGTGGCGAGGTGAGGCCAGTTTGCGGCTTGTACGCCAGACGCTACCGCCCGGCCGTCCCCCCGTCCCTCGGGGGCTGTCCGGTGTACCGGTATCGTTGCAGGCGGTCGGTGGCTTCGTATGGTTCCCCATATATCGGTACCCCGGAGTTTCGTATGACCACACAAGACGAACACCGCAATCCCGCGAGAAAGGGCCTCCCATGGCCGCCTCCCGCCTGGTCGTGCTGGTCTCCGGTTCCGGCACCAACCTCCAGGCCCTGCTCGATGCCATCGACGCCCACCCCGGCGGATCCGAGGGCTTCGGCGCCGAAGTCGTCGCCGTGGGGGCCGACCGCGAGAACATCGCCGGCCTGGAGCGGGCGGAGAAGGCGGGGATCCCCACCTTCGTCTGCCCGGTCAAGGGCTACGGCAGCCGCGCGGAGTGGGATGTCGCCCTCACCGAGGCCACCGACGCGTACGCGCCGGACCTCGTCGTGTCCGCCGGATTCATGAAGATCGTGGGCAAGGTGTTCATAGACCGCTTCGGCGGCCGGTTCATCAACACCCACCCCGCCCTCCTCCCCGCCTTCCCGGGCGCGCACGGCGTACGGGACGCCCTCGCCTACGGCGCGAAGGTCACCGGCTGCACGGTCCACTTCGTGGACAGCGGCGTGGACACCGGTCCGATCATCGCCCAGGGTGTCGTCGAGGTCCGGGACGAGGACGACGAAGCCGCTCTCCATGAGCGCATCAAGGAAGTCGAGCGCCAGCTGCTCGTCGATGTCGTGGGGCGTCTGGCCCGGCACGGCTACCGCATTGAGGGACGAAAGGTAACAATCCAGTGACCGCCGTAGAGAGCAACGACCCGACCACGACCCAGCGGCCGATCAGGCGTGCGCTCGTCAGTGTCTACGACAAGACGGGACTGGAAGAGCTGGCCCGCGGGCTGCACGAGGCCGGCGTCGCGCTCGTCTCCACCGGCTCCACCGCCTCGAAGATCGCCGCAGCCGGGGTGCCCGTCACCAAGGTGGAGGAGCTGACCGGCTTCCCCGAGTGCCTGGACGGCCGGGTCAAGACCCTGCACCCGCGCGTGCACGCCGGCATCCTCGCCGACCTGCGCCTGGAGGACCACCGCAACCAGCTCGCCGAGCTGGGCGTCGAGCCCTTCGACCTGGTGATCGTCAACCTCTACCCCTTCCTGGCGACCGTCCAGTCGGGTGCCACCCCCGACGAGTGCGTGGAGCAGATCGATATCGGCGGCCCGTCGATGGTCCGCGCCGCCGCCAAGAACCACCCCTCGGTCGCGGTCGTCACCAGCCCGGCCCGCTACGCCGACGTCATCGCGGCGGCCCAGGGCGGCGGCTTCGACCTCACCGCCCGCAAGCGGCTCGCGGCGGAGGCCTTCCAGCACACCGCCGCCTACGACGTGGCCGTGGCCTCCTGGTTCACGAACGCGTACGCCCCGGAAGCCCCCGAGGACGACGCCGCGGCGCTGCCCGAGTTCCTGGCCGGCGCTTGGGAGCGCAAGTCGACCCTGCGCTACGGCGAGAACCCGCACCAGGCCGCCGCCCTCTACACGGACGGGCAGCCGGGCGGACTCGCCAATGCCGAGCAGCTGCACGGCAAGGAGATGTCCTTCAACAACTACGTGGACACCGAGGCCGCGCGCCGTGCCGCCTACGACCACGACGAGCCCTGCGTCGCGATCATCAAGCACGCCAACCCGTGCGGCATCGCGATCGACACGGATGTCGCCGCGGCCCACCGCAAGGCGCACGCCTGCGACCCGCTGTCGGCCTTCGGCGGCGTCATCGCCGTCAACCGCCCGGTGACCGTCGAGCTCGCCGAGCAGGTCGCGGAGATCTTCACCGAGGTCATCGCCGCCCCCGCCTACGAGGACGGCGCGGTCGAGATCCTGGCCAAGAAGAAGAACATCCGCGTCCTGAAGGTGGACGGCACCCCGCACCAGCCGGGTGACCTCAAGCCCATCTCCGGCGGTGCGCTGCTTCAGCAGAGCGACCTCTTCCAGGCCGAGGGCGACGACCCGGCGAACTGGACCCTGGCCACGGGCGAGGCCCTGTCCTCGGCGGAGCTCGCCGAGCTGGCCTTCGCGTGGAAGGCCTGCAGGGCCGTCAAGTCCAACGCGATCCTGCTCGCCAAGGACGGCGCCTCGGTCGGCGTCGGCATGGGCCAGGTCAACCGTGTCGACTCGGCGAAGCTCGCCGTCGAGCGGGCGGGCGCCGAGCGCGCGCAGGGTTCGTACGCCGCGTCCGACGCCTTCTTCCCGTTCCCGGACGGGCTGGAGATCCTGACGGCCGCGGGCATCAAGGCCGTGGTCCAGCCGGGCGGTTCGGTCCGTGACGAGCAGGTCGTCGAGGCCGCGAAGAAGGCCGGTGTGACCATGTACTTCACCGGGACCCGGCACTTCTTCCACTGAGTCCGGCCCACGGCCCACGGCCCCGACCTACGGCGAAGGCCGCGCCCCGCACTGCGGGGCGCGGCCTTCGCCGTATACGTACGGGACGGTCAGTACTGGGGGCGCCGGAAGTAGTCCCCGGCCTTGGCGAGGCCGATGACGATGGTGAGGCCGAGGGCCAGGGAGATCAGGGACGGCAGCACGGTGATGAAGGTGGCGCCGGCCTCGCCGTGCTCGCTCGCACCGAGCGCGACCAGGTACACCAGCACGCCGAGAACGGCGAAGAGGGTCTGGAGCGAGCCGTAGATGATGCCGGAGACGCGCACTCCGCCGCGGCCCTTGGCCAGCTTGGCCGCGGTCAGGATGGGCCACAGGGCGAAGGCGATGAAGAGGAGGCCCACGACGACGCCCGCGGTGCCGGCGATGGCGCCGGCCTCCTCCGCGGAGGAGTCGGAGTAGCCGGAGGAGCCGGAGTCCGAGAGCGCCGCGGCGAACACGGCGCCGCCGATGATGAAGAACAGGCCGCCCAGTACCTGCAGGGCGCCGGTGATGAAGAGGATGACGCGGGCCGCCTTCGCACCGCCGGGCATTTCCATGTGGGCACCCGGGTATCCGCCCGGACCGCCGGGGTAGCCGCCGGGCCCGCCCGGGTACCCGCCGGGCCCGCCCGGGTACCCGCCGGGACCGCCCGGGTAGCCCTGCGGGGCCTGCTGAGGGTAGGCGTAGCCGCTCTGCGGCGGGATGCCCTGGGGTGCCTGCTGGGGGTAGCCGTAGCCGGGCTGGCCCTGCGGGGCCTGGGGCGGCTGCTGTCCGTACGGATTGTGAGGTTCGCCGAAGCTCATGTTGGGGTGTTCCTCCGTGGAAGTGCGGGGACGCACGGCATGAGCGCGGAGGAATCCGGCACGGTGCGGTCCCGCCCCCCCGGCACTGCCCGCGGTACATCAGTCGTTTCATCGTGGTCCGACGGGCCCGGGCTTGTCCAGTTGGTCGAGGAACGGCCGGTGACTTGTTGTGCAAGTGCAATGAACCCTGAGCCCCTGCGAGTGCCTTGACTGGAACCGGGGCCACCTCATCCGGGAGGATGGGGTCATGACTGCCCAGATTCTCGATGGCAAGGCCACCGCCGCCGCGATCAAGTCCGAACTGACCGCCCGCGTGACGGCCCTGAAGGCCCGGGGCATCACCCCCGGCCTCGGCACCCTCCTGGTCGGTGACGATCCGGGCAGCCGCTGGTACGTGAACGGCAAGCACAAGGACTGTGCCGAGGTCGGCATCGCCTCCATCCAGCGCGAACTGCCCGAGACGGCCTCCCAGGAAGACATCGAGGCGGTCGTCCGGGAGCTCAACGCCAACCCGGAGTGCACCGGCTACATCGTCCAACTCCCGCTCCCCAAGGGCATCGACACCAACCGGGTCCTGGAGCTGATGGACCCGCTGAAGGACGCCGACGGCCTGCACCCCATGTCGCTCGGCCGGCTGGTGCTGAACGAGCCGGGACCGCTGCCCTGCACCCCGTACGGGATCGTCGAACTGCTGCGCCACCACGGCGTCGGCATCAACGGCGCGCACGTCGTCGTCCTCGGCCGCGGGATCACCGTCGGGCGCTCCATCGGCCTGCTGCTGACCCGCAAGTCCGAGAACGCCACCGTGACGCTCTGCCACACCGGTACGCGCGACCTCTCCGCGCAGCTGCGCCAGGCGGACATCATCGTCGCGGCGGCCGGTGTCCCGCACCTGGTCAAGCCGGAGGACGTGAAGCCGGGCGCGGCCGTGCTCGACGTGGGCGTCAGCCGCGACGGGGAAGGGAAGATCGTCGGCGATGTGCACCCCGGCGTGGCCGAGGTGGCCGCGTGGATCTCGCCGAACCCGGGCGGGGTCGGCCCGATGACCCGCGCCCAGCTGCTCGTCAATGTCGTCGAGGCGGCGGAACGGACCACCAGTGCAGGCTGAACCGGACGCGGAGAACGCGGCGGGCGGCGGCGCGGCCCGGGCGAACGGCACTCCCGTCGCTCCGGTCGCGCCCGCGAAGCCCGGCGTGCCCGGCGCGCCCGGCGCGCAGGCCGGTCCCGCCGCGGCCGCGGCCGGGGCCGAGCCGGTGGCCAGGTCCCGCCGGTTCCCCTCCATCACCCGGGACACCGCCCGCCCCGAGGGCAGCGGCCGTGCCGTTCCCGGGGCCGTTTCCACGCCGGCCCGTCAGTGGCCGATGCTCAGCGTGCTCACCGCGACCGCGGTCGGGCTGCTGGCCACGGCCTTCGGGCACCCGCGGGCCGGCTGCCTGGCCATCGGCGTGGCCCTGATCGCGGCCTCGGTGATGCGGCGCGTGCTGCCCTCGGTGGGGATGCTCGCGGTGCGCTCCCGCTTCACGGACATGATCACGTACGGGCTGCTGGGCGTGGCGATCACGCTGCTCACGCTGGTGATGGCGGCGCCCAAGCCGTGGCTGGTGATCCCGTTCATGGAGAGTGCGGTCCGCTTCACCGTGCGGTGAGCGGTGCGGGCGGTGCGGGTGGCATTGGCGACGTGAGCGACGTGAGTGCGGCCAGGGTGGCCGCGACGGCCGGCTGGGTCTCCGTGCCCGCCCGCACCAGGACGTCCAGCGTCCGCCCCGGGCCCGGCAGCTCCCGTACGGCGACGCCGGGCGGCGGGGCGTCGCACAGCAGCTTCGGCAGGATCGACACGGCCTGCCCGGTGGCGACGAGCCAGAGCCCGGACCGCAGGTCCGCGCACTCGTGCGCGATGCGCGGGGTGAATCCGGCGTTGCGGCAGGCGTGCAGCAGCATCTCGCGGCAGCTGCTCGGGGCGGGGGCCGAGACCCAGGCGCCCTCCCGCAGCGCGGCGAGCCCGTCCCGCTCGTAGGCGGGGAGCAGGGCCTGCGGAAGCGCCAGGCACAGCGGGTCGCCGAAGAGCGGCACCGCGGTGGTCCCGGCCGCGGGCGGGGCTCCGAGCAGCGGGTAGGCGTAGGTCACCGCCAGGTCCAGGCGGCGCTGCCGCAGCTGCGGCACGGCCTCCTCGGGGTCCGCCTGCACGATGCGCGGGCGCAGCCGGGGGTGACGTACGGCGAGCTCGGCGACGAGCGGGGCGGCCACCGTGGCCAGGGCGCTGGGGGCGCAGCCGATGGCCAGCTCCCCGCTCAGCTCGGCGTCGAGGGCGCGTACGGCTCCTTCGGCCCGCTCCAGGGCGGCGAGCACCGGTTCGCACGCTGCGGCCAGGGCCACCCCGGCGGGGGTGAGGCGCAGCCCGCGCCCGTCCCGCTCGACCAGGACGGCCCCGGCCTCGGCCTCCAGGGCGCGCAGCTGCTGGGAGACGGCGGAGGGGGTCACTCCGTGCAGGTCGGCGACGGCGGTCACCCGGGTGTGCTCCGCCAGGTCCCGCAGGATGACCATGCGCTTCACATCTAGCATGAGTTCATCTTAATGATGGCTGTAGCTGAGGTAGCTGGACTTAATCGTTGTGTCCCGGTGATGCTCGTGACCATGAACGCGAAGACGAAGAAGGTCGTACTGATCGGCGCCCACGGAACCCTCGGCCGGGCGGTCCACGAGGCCCTGCGCAAGCGCGGCCACCAGGTCGTCACCGCCTCCCGCACGGGCGCCGACGTCCACGTCGACATCACCGACCCGGAGTCCATCCGCGCCATGTACGCGCAGGTGGCGCAGCGGGTGGGGGAGGTCGACGCGGTGGCGAGCGCCGCCGGCAGCGTGCCGTGGCGCCCGCTCGGCGAGCTGACCACGGACGACATCCGCGGCGGCCTCGAAGGCAAGGCCGTCAGCCAGATCGAGCTGGTCCGCCAGGGCGCCCGGCACCTGCCCGCGCACGCCTCGTACACGCTGGTCACCGGCATCCTGGCCCGCGAGCCCCTGCTCACCGGATCGGTGGCCGCCCTGGTCAACGGCGCCGTCGAGGCCTTCGTGCGCGCCGCCGCCGTCGAACTGCCCGGCCGTCAGCGGATCAACGCCGTCAGCCCCACCGTCTTCGAGGAATCCCTCGACGCGTACGGGGACACCTTCGCGGGATTCGACGCCGTGCCCGTGGCGCGCGCGGCGAACGCCTACGTCAAGTCGATCGAGGGGCACCGGACGGGCCAGATCTTCCTGGTCGAATAGCGGTCCGGAGGCTGGTCGGACCTTCGAACATCGGGGTCCGTGTGCCGTGCACCACAGGGACCGGGGGATTAGCCCGGTCCCGGGTCGGATAGCCTGATCGCGGATGTCTCTTCACGTCAAGATTTACTGGGGAGCGGCGTCCTCCAGCACATGGGGCAGGGACGCCCCACCGCCAGCTGTCTAACGGAGAAGGCCATGACCCGCACTCCCGTGAATGTCACCGTCACCGGCGCCGCCGGCCAGATCGGCTACGCGCTGCTCTTCCGCATCGCTTCCGGTCACCTGCTCGGCTCGGACGTGCCGGTCAAGCTCCGTCTTCTGGAGATCCCCCAGGGCATGAAGGCCGCTGAGGGCACCGCCATGGAGCTCGACGACTGCGCTTTCCCGCTGCTCGCCGGCATCGACATCTTCGACGACCCGAACCAGGGCTTCGACGGTGCGAACGTCGCGCTGCTCGTGGGCGCCCGCCCGCGCACGAAGGGCATGGAGCGCGGCGACCTGCTCGCCGCCAACGGCGGCATCTTCAAGCCGCAGGGCCAGGCCATCAACGCGCACGCCGCGGACGACATCAAGGTCCTGGTCGTGGGCAACCCGGCCAACACCAACGCGCTCATCGCGCAGGCCGCCGCCCCGGACGTACCGGCCGAGCGCTTCACCGCGATGACCCGCCTGGACCACAACCGCGCGATCTCGCAGCTGGCCGCCAAGACCGGCAGCACCGTCTCCGACATCAAGCGCGTGACCATCTGGGGCAACCACTCGGCGACCCAGTACCCGGACATCTTCCACGCGGAGATCGCCGGCAAGAACGCCGCCGAGGTCGTCAACGACGAGCTGTGGCTGGCCGACACCTTCATCCCGACCGTCGCCAAGCGCGGCGCCGCGATCATCGAGGCCCGTGGCGCGTCCTCGGCCGCCTCGGCCGCCAACGCCGCCATCGACCACGTGCACACGTGGGTCAACGGCACCGCCGAGGGCGACTGGACCTCGATGGGCATCCCGTCGGACGGCTCCTACGGCGTCCCGGCCGGTCTGATCTCCTCCTTCCCCGTCACCTGCAAGGACGGCAAGTACGAGATCGTCCAGGGCCTGGACATCAACGAGTTCTCCCGCACCCGCATCGACGCCTCCGTCCAGGAGCTGGCGGAGGAGCGCGACGCGGTTCGTGAGCTCGGCCTGATCTGATCCGGTCTTCCGACCCGATCCGCTCTTCCGAAAGGCCCCGGCGCAATGCGCCGGGGCCTTTTGGCGTGATCGCGCCTGTCGCGCACCTGATGATCGCCTTATCGTTTCCCTCCGCACACCGAAAGGGGGATTCGGTGACAAGCACCGCGGACGACAGAACACCTGTGCACCCTTCGCTCAGCGAGGCCGGCCGGCTGCTGTGCGCCGGCAGCTATCTCGACGCCGCGTACCGCGACCGGGTGATCCAGGAGCTCTATGTCCACGAGGAGCGCTTCGTAGCGCCCTCCTACGGCTTCGACGCCGCCCGCGTCCTCGCCCACGCACTCCAGGCCCGGCGCGCCGAAGTGGCCTGGGCCTTCGCCGTCCTGGCGGTGTGGGGCCTCGGGCTGCTGCTGGCCCAGCCGCTCCTGCTCTTCCTGCTCATCCCGGCCGCCTTCCTGAGCGGCGCCGGCCGGATCGCGCGCCGCCGGGCGGCGACGGCACGCGTCATCCGATTCCTCGAACTCCTCCTGCGCGGCTGCGGCTACGTGCTGCTCATCGGCGTCGGCCTGGGCGTGCTGCAGGGCGCACTCAAGGGCGAGACGAACGTCGGAGGGGCCGACGACTCGCTCGTGGTCTACCAGGAGATCCTGCGCGGGATCGAGCGGGAGCCGTTCGTCGTGATCTCCATGCTGCCCCGACTCGGCTACGTGATCGCCGGCCAGTACGCCTGGACCGCCCTGATCGTCTTCGCCCTGCTCACCCTGGTCGTCGGCCTCCAGCGGGGCCACTTCGCCCGCGTCATCAGCACCTCGCTCAGCCGGACGCGGTACGCCGACCCGAACGCCGACCCCGCCTCCGGCAGCCGCTTCGCCCGGACCCGCGACCGGATCCTGCGGACCCAGCACAGCCGCCTGGTCATCTACAACGTCGACGACCCGTTCTGCGGCGCCGGCACGGCCTACCGCCCCTGGCACCTGTCGGTCGAGCTGCGCCCCCGCACGGACGGGGTGGAGCCCGAACCGCTGGACAACGAGCGGATCGTGGCCCGGATCCGGCCGCGGCTGGAGGCCCTCCGCGTCCCGTCGCCGCACGGCTCGCCGGAGGCCGAGCAGGCCGTACTGGACCGGCTGCGGGAACTGGTCGTCGACGAGTGCGTGTTCCTGCCGGCCTCCGGGCTGCCCGCGGCGCACGAGCCGGACCTCTCCGACCGGGCCTTCGACGCACACCGGGCCGGCGCCGTGGAGGAAGGCGGGGAGCGCCGCCGCCACTTCCTGCGGGTACGGGTCGGCGGCTGGGACGAGAACCTCGTCATCACCGTCTTCGTACGCGTCCACACCCAGGGCGGGATGCTGATGCTGGAGGTGGCGCCGCACGTGCTGCTGCCCATACGGCCCCGGTTCCAGGAGGCCGACGACGTGGCCCGGCGCCACCTGCGGAACAATCCCTTCGCCAAGACGGTCTGGGCGCTGAAGCACGCCCCGCGCTCGCTCTCCAAGGCGCTCACCACCCTGTCGGGCGGCAGCCGCGGCCCGTGGCAGATCGCCACGGAGGGCCACGGCGGCGCGCTCCCGGCCGGCCCGGCCGTGTCCGTACGCGAGCTGGCGGCGCAGGAGGACGCCTCGCTGTTCCAGCTGATGGACCTGGACCGGTACCTGAAGACCATCCAGGACCGGATCGTCGGCGGCGTGACCCTGGCCCTGCACGAAGCGGGCTGGCACACGGAGGAGTTCGCGCAGCGCGCGGTCACCGTGGCGGAGGGCGGCGTGTACATCCAGTCGGTGAGCCACAGCGCGTTCAGCGTGGGCGGCAGCGGGCACCACAATCGGACGAGCCACCACACGAGCAGGGGAGACCGGCAGTGACGCACGACGGGGGAAGCGGGGAGGTGCGGATCAACCGCATCGAAGGCAGCACCTTCAGCATCGGCGGTACCGACATCACCAACACCACCGTCCACCACGGCGGTACGGGGGCGGGCGCCCCGGGCGCGGCCGAACTGCTGGAGGCCGTACGGGAGCTGCGCATCGCCCTCGTCCACCTGCCCCGCAGCGCTGACCGGTCGGCCCTCGACGCCGAACTGGACGAGGCCGCCGGGGAGCTGGAGGAGGCCGGGGAGATCCGGCCCGGCCTGCCCGCCCGGCTGCGGGCCGCGCTCCGGCGCTGGGCCCCGGTGGTGGACTCGGTGAACGCGGCCGCCGCCCTCGGCGGGCTGCTCGCCTCGCTGGGGAGCTGACCGGTGGCCACGGGCGGCGGTGCCCACTGGAACCCGCAGTCGCAGCGCTGGGAGTGGGCGGATCAGCCGCCCCCGCCTCCGCCCTCCTACCCGCCGCCGGCCCCGCCGTCGTACCCGCCCCGCCCGCAAGGGGGCGGCCAGGGCGGTCCGGGCCGGGAACGGTCGTGGAAGGTCCTGCTGCTGGTGGCCCTCGGAGCCGTGGTGGTGGGCGGCTGCGCCGTGGCGGGATGGTTCGTCCTGGGCGGCGAGGAGCCGAAGGCACCCGCCGCAGCCCCGTCGGCTTCGGGTACCCCGGTCCCGCCGTCCGGTACGGGTCCGGACGCGGCCCCGTCCGCAGCCTCCCCCTCGCCGTCCTCCGCGTCACCCTCGGTCCCGCCGCCGTACACGGTGGTCCGCGACGACGGCGGCTTCTCGGTCGCCGTCCCCACGGGCTGGGAGCGCAGCCGCGACGAGGACGGCAGCGGCTCCTTCTACCGGCGGCCCGGGGACCGCAGCGCGCTGATGCAGTTCTTCCGTGTCACCGAGTCGGACAGCGTCGGAGCGTGCGAGCTGTTGCACACCTCCTCGCAGGCCCTCGGAAGCCGTCCCGGCTACCAGGAGGTCTCCATCGATCCGGCGCCCGGCGGGTCCTGCGAGCTGGTGTACGAGTACGACAACCAGGAGTCGCACGGGCGCCGCCGCGCGATCGAGCGGATCACCGTCGCCCCGGACGGCAGGCGGTGGGCGCTGCTGGCGGCCGGTCCGGCCGCCGACGGCACGGCGGTGCGCGCGAACCTGACGGCGGCCGTGGAGTCGTTCAGGCCGGAATGACCGCGCCTACTTGTACATGCCCGGGGTGTAGTGGCCCGGCACCAGGCGGGTGGTGACGCCGATGCGGTTCCAGACGTTGATCGTCGCGATGACGGCGATCAGCTGGGCGAGCTCGCGCTCCTCGAACTGCTTGGCGGCCTTCTCGTAGACCTCGTCGGGCACGAAGCCGTCCGTCAGGACGGTGACGGCCTCGGTGAGCTCGATCGCGGCGAGCTCCTTCTCGGTGTAGAAGTGCCGTGACTCCTCCCAGGCGCCCAGCTGGACGATGCGCTCGACGCTCTCACCGGCGGCGATCGCGTCCTTGGTGTGCATGTCGAGGCAGAAGGCGCAGTGGTTGATCTGGGAGGCCCGGATCTTGACGAGCTCGACCAGGGAGGGGTCCAGGCCCTTCTTGGAGGCGATCTCCAGGGCGAGGACGGCCTTGTAGACCTCGGGGACGAGCTTCGCCATCTGCAGGCGCGGGGTGTGCTCGGGGGCGTGTTCGTGTGTGGTCGTCATGTGATCCACCCTAGGAGCCAGGCGGCCCACCGATATGGTCCATATCCATGACGGAATCGTGGGCCACTTTCGGCGCCGACCTGCACCTGGACCTCACTGCCGGACGCGGCCTGCGGGCCGGGCTCACCGAGGCCCTGCGCGAGGCCGCGCGCAGCGGGCGGCTGGCGGCCGGGACCCGGCTGCCGTCGTCCCGCACCCTCGCCGCCGACCTGGGCATCGCCCGGAACACCGTCGCCGAGGCCTACGCCGAGCTCGTCGCCGAGGGCTGGCTGACGGCCCGCCAGGGCTCCGGCACCCGTGTCGCCGAACGGGCCCGCCCGCGCCGGCCCGCGGCCACCGCCCCCGTACGGCGCCCCGCGCGCAAGGGGCCCGCGTACAGCCTGATCCCCGGCTCCCCGGACCTGGGCGGCTTCCCGCGCGCGGCCTGGCTGTCGGCGGCCCGGCGGGCGCTGACCGACGCGCCGAACGAGGCGTTCGGGTACGCGGTCGACCCGCGCGGCCGGATCGAGCTGCGGCAGGCGCTGGCCGGCTACCTGGCGCGGGCGCGCGGGGTGTACGCGGACCCCGAACGGATCGTGCTGTGCGCGGGCTTCCTGCACGGGCTCACGCTGCTGGCGGGCGTACTGCGGGCGCGGCGGGTGCGGGAGGTGGCGGTGGAGGGCTACGGCCTGGACTTCCACCGGGACGTGCTGGTGCGGTCCGGGCTGCGGACGCGCCCGCTGGGCGTGGACGGGGAGGGCGCCCGGACGGGGGAGCTGACCACGGCGGCGGGCGCGGTGCTGCTGACCCCGGCGCACCAGTTCCCGACGGGCGTGGCCCTGACCCCGGCCCGGCGGGCCGCCGCGGTCGACTGGGCCCGGACCACGGGCGGCCTGATCCTGGAGGACGACTACGACGGGGAGTTCCGCTACGACCGCCAGCCGGTCGGCGCGCTGCAGGGCCTGGACCCGGACCGGGTGGTGTACCTCGGGACGGCCAGCAAGTCACTGGCACCGGGGCTGCGGATGGGCTGGATGGTGGTCCCGCCGGGGCTGCTGGAGGAGGTGCTGGACGCCAAGCGGCCCACGGAGTGGGCGTGCGGCGCGCTGGACCAGCTGACGCTGGCGGAGTTCCTCACCTCCGGGGCGTACGACCGGCACGTGCGCGGGATGCGGCTGCGGTACCGGCGGCGCCGGGACGAGCTGGTGGCGGCGGTGGGGGACCGGGTGGGCGTGTCGGGGATCGCGGCGGGGCTGCACGCGGTGCTGGACCTCCCGGAGGGGCTGGAGCGGTCGGTCCTGCAGTCCGCGGCCTGGCAGGACCTCGCCCTGCACGGGCTGGGGCGGTTCCGGCATCCGGATGCGGATGCGGCGCCGCGGGATGCGGTGGTGGTGGGCTACGGGACTCCGTCGGACAGCGCGTGGGGGCCGACGCTGGCGGCGCTGTCGGCGGCCCTCCCGTGACCTGCGGCGCCGTTGCGGGGGCGCCGCCCCCGAACCCCCGCGCCTCAAACGCCGGCGGGGCTGAAGATCGCCTCAAACGCCGGCGAGGCTGGAAGATTGCCCAGCGAGGCTGGATTTTCCAGCCTCGCCAGGGGGTACCTCCCAGCGGTAGCCGGGGGAGTTTGAGGCGCGGGGTTCGGGGCGGAGCCCCGACACGGCGGGCACCGGTCATCGCTCCGCCGGGGCCGACGGTTCGCCGAAGCGGGCCAGGGCCAGGGAGCCGGCCACCGCCACCACGAAGCCCGTCACCGCCAGCCAGGCCAGGCCCTCGCGGGTGCTGTCGCCGAGCCAGGCCACGCCCACCACCGCCGGGCCGATCGTCTCGCCGAGGACCATGCCCGCCGTCGCCACCGTCACCGAGCCGCGCGCCAGGGCCGAGGTGAGGAGCAGGAAGGCCGCGCCGCCGCCCAGCAGGAGGGCGTACAGGGCCGGGTTGCGCAGGTCCCACGGGGAGTCGATGAGCCGGACCGAGACCTCCACCACCCCGAAGCCCGTCCCCGCCGCGAGGCCGAGGACCAGCGCCCGCGGCCCGTCCGGGAGCCGGCCCGCGACCACGCCGACCAGCAGCACCAGCCCGGCCACCACCAGCATCCCCACTTCCAGCGCCGTCGACCCGGTCCCCGTGCCCTCCTCCCCGGCGGAGAGCCCGAGCATCAGCAGCCCCGCGCACACCACCGCCACCGCGCCCCACTCGGTCCGGGACAGCCGCACCCGCAGCAGCCGCGCCGCGACCACCGCCGTCACCGCCAGGCTGGCCGCCAGCGCCGCCCCCACCGCGTAGATCGGGACGTGCCGCAGGGCGATGATCTGGAGCACGAAGCCGGCTCCGTCGAGGCCCAGACCCGCCAGGTAGCGCCACTGCCGCACGGCCCGCAGGAACAGTGCCGTGTCCACTCCGGACCCGGTGCCGGGCTCCGCTGCCCGCGCCGCGACCGCCTGCAGCACCGAGGCCGTACCGAAGCAGACCGCCGCACCGAGCGCGCAAATCATCCCAATCAGCACGAACTGACTCTAGGTCACGGATCTCACGGCGGCCGGATTCCATCGGCCGGTGGCCCCGCTCTACTCTGTCGGCAGCACGCGAGGCCCCAGGGGGAGCAGCAGACATGGACAGCAGCAGCACCAATCAGCGCCGCATGCGCTCCGGCGCCGTCGCCCTCGGAGGCATGGGCCTGCTCGCGGCCACGCTCGTGGCCTGCGGCAGCAGCGACGAACCGGACAAGCGCTGTGCCTCCCGCTCCACGCTTCAGCACCTGAACAACAAGGAGTGCAAGAGCGGCGGCACCGGCTCGTACTACTACGGCGGCTACGTGGCCGCCGGCAAGGTCTCCGGCGGCAGCTTCGAGAAGTCCGCCGTCACCCGCAACGGCATCGGCGGGAACACCTCCGGCTCCAGCGGCGGCTGATCGCACCATGGAGCGGCACACCATCGAGCCCCGTCCCGACTGGCAGAAGACCGTCGAGGAGCAGGGTCTGATCTATCCCCTGACCCGCTACCCCGACGACTCCCTGCGCCCCTACTGGGACGAGAGCGCGTACTACTCCTTCTCGCTCCCCGAGGTCGAGGCCCTGGAGAACGTCGTCGAGGAGCTGCACGCCATGTGCCTGGCCGCGGCCGCGCACATCGTCGAGCACGACCGCTTCGCCGACCTCGGCATCACCGACCCGAAGCTGGCCGCGCTGATCGCCGAGTCCTGGCGGCGCCGCGCCGAACAACCCTCCCTCTACGGCCGTTTCGACCTGCGCTACGACGGCAGCGGCAGCCCGGCCAAGATGCTGGAGTACAACGCGGACACCCCCACCTCCCTCGTGGAGGCGGCCAGCCCCCAGTGGTTCTGGATGGAGGAACGCTTCCCCGGCGCCGACCAGTGGAACTCCCTCCACGAGCGCCTCGTCGACGCCTGGCGGCGCCAGGCCGAGCTGCTCCCGCCCGGCCCGCTGCACTTCGCGCACTCCGAGGCCGACGAGCTCGGCGAGGACCTGATGACGGTCGCCTACCTCCAGGAGACCGCCGACCAGGCCGGCCTGGAGACGCACGCGCTCTCCGTCGAGCAGATCGGCTGGGACAGCCTGTCCGGCCGGTTCGTGGACGAGAAGCTCCGCTTCATCCGCTCCTGCTTCAAGCTCTACCCGTGGGAGTGGCTGGCCACGGACGAGTTCGGCCCGCAGGTCCTCGGCACGTACGACCACGGCGGCGGCTCCGGCTCCACCTGCTGGATCGAGCCGCTGTGGAAGATGCTGCTGTCCAACAAGGCGCTGCTCGCGATCCTGTGGGAACTCTTCCCGGAGCACCCCAACCTGCTGCCCGCCTACCTCGACGGCCCGCGCGAGCTCGCCGAGCCCGGGTCCGCCGGCTACGTGGCCAAGCCCCTCCTCGGCCGTGAGGGCGCGGGGGTCACCCTGCACGAGGCGGGCGACGGCGGCGAGCCCTTCGTACCGGAGGAGGGGGAGCGGTACTGCTTCCAGGGCCTGGCCCCGCTGCCCGACTTCGACGGCAACCGGGTGGTGCTCGGCGCATGGGTCGTCGAGGACGAGGCGGCGGGGCTCGGCATCCGCGAATCGGCGGGGCCGGTCACGGACGAGTACGCCCGCTTCCTGCCCCACGTCATCCTCTGACCGGACCGGGGCGGCCCTACACGCCGAGCACCGACCGGAGCTGGTCCAGGCCCCAGTCCAGGTCCTCCTTGCTGATCACCAGCGGCGGGGCGATCCGGATCGTCGACCCGTGCGTGTCCTTCACCAGCACCCCGAGCTCCATCAGCTTCTCGGAGATCTCCCGGCCGGTGCCCCGCGACGGGTCGATGTCGACGCCCGCCCACAGCCCGCGGCCGCGTACGGCGGTCACCGCGCCCCCGCCGACCAGCAGGTTCAGCTCCCGGTGCAGGTGCTCGCCCAGCTCGGTGGCGCGGCCCTGGAACTCGCCGGTCCGGAGCATCGCGATGACCTCCAGCGCGACCGCGCACGCGAGCGGGTTCCCGCCGAAGGTGGACCCGTGCTGGCCGGGACGGAACACCCCGAGCACGTCCCGGTCGGCGACCACGGCCGACACCGGCACCACGCCGCCGCCGAGCGCCTTGCCGAGGATGTAGACGTCCGGGACGACCCCCTCGTGCTCGCACGCGAAGGTCCGGCCGGTCCGTCCCAGCCCGGACTGGATCTCGTCCGCCATGAAGAGGACGTTCCGTTCGCGGGTCAGCTCCCGTACGCCGCTCAGGTACCCGGCGGGCGGCACCAGCACCCCCGCCTCGCCCTGGATCGGCTCCAGCAGCACGGCCACGGTGTTCTCGGTGACGGCGTGGGACAGCGCGGTGAGGTCCCCGTACGGAACGATCTCGAAGCCCGGCGTGTACGGGCCGAAGTGGTCGCGGGCGTCGTGGTCCGTGGAGAAGGAGACGATGGTCGTGGTGCGCCCGTGGAAGTTGTCGGCGGCGACCACGATCTTGGCGTGCCCGTCCGGGACGCCCTTGACCTCGTAGCCCCACTTGCGGGCGGTCTTCACCGCCGTCTCCACGGCCTCCGCCCCCGTGTTCATGGGGAGCACCATCTCCTTGCCGCACAGCGCGGCGAGCTCGGTGCAGAAGTCGGCGAAGCGGTCGTGGTGGAACGCGCGCGAGGTGAGCGTGACCCGTTCCAGCTGGGCGCGGGCGGCGTCGATCAGACGGCGGTTGCCGTGCCCGAAGTTGAGGGCCGAGTACCCGGCGAGCATGTCGAGGTATCTGCGGCCCTCGACATCGGTCATCCACGCGCCTTCCGCGGACGCGACGACCAGGGGCAGCGGATGGTAGTTGTGCGCGCTGTGCGCGTCTGCGGAGCGGATGGCATCAGCAGTTGTCGACACGGGGTCTCCGATCGTCCGTCCGGCGGGGTGGAGCGCCGGGTGAAGCGGTGACGAGGGTGGCGTCACCTTCTTATCGTCGCTCGTATCGCGGACGCAGAAACCTCTCTCCCGGCGCGCCCGCTAAGGTGTCCGGTACGCACGGCGACTGGCGTACGGAGAACCAACTCCGGGGGAGTCGTGCGCGCTCGACCGCATACAGGGCCGCTCGCCTGGGCCTCGCGGGGTACCGATCACATCGACCCCGGAGGAGCCCGCCATGTCCGCGAGCCGCCATCCCGCCCTTTTCGCCACCGACCCCGAGCTGGCGTCCTTCGTCGCGGCGGAGGAAGTGCTGCAGGCGCAGACCCTGCGCCTGATCCCCAGTGAGAACTACGTGTCCGCGGCCGTCCTCGAAGCCTCCGGCACCGTGCTGCAGAACAAGTACAGCGAGGGCTACCCCGGCCGCCGCTACTACGAGGGCCAGCAGAACATCGACCGCGTCGAGGCGCTGGCGATCGAGCGGGCCAAGGGCCTGTTCGGCGTGGACCACGCCAATGTCCAGCCGTACTCCGGCTCGCCGGCCAACCTGGCCGTGTACCTGGCCTTCGCGAAGCCGGGCGACACCGTGATGGGCATGGCCCTGCCGATGGGCGGGCACCTGACGCACGGCTGGGGCGTCTCGGCGACCGGCTCCTGGTTCCGGGGCGTGCAGTACGGCGTCCGCGCCGACACCGGGCTCATCGACTACGACGCGGTGCGCGAGCTGGCCCTCGCCGAGCGGCCCAAGCTGATCTTCTGCGGCGGCACCGCCCTGCCGAGGACCATCGACTTCGCCGCCTTCGCGGAGATCGCGCGGGAGGCGGGCTCGATCCTGGTCGCCGACGTCGCCCACATCGCGGGCCTGATCGCGGGCGGCGCACACCCGTCCCCGGCGGACCACGTCGACGTCATCTCCACCACCACGCACAAGACGCTGCGCGGTCCGCGGGGCGCGATGCTGATGTGCCGGGAGGAGCACGCGAAGGCCATCGACAAGGCGGTCTTCCCGGGCCTGCAGGGCGGCCCGCACAACCAGACGACGGCCGGTATCGCGGTGGCGCTGCACGAGGCCGCGCAGCCGTCCTTCGTCTCGTACGCCCACGCGGTCGTCGCCAATGCCAAGGCGCTGGCCGCGGCGCTGCTGCAGAAGGGCTTCGACCTGGTCTCGGGCGGTACGGACAACCACCTGATCCTGATCGACCTGACGGGCAAGGACGTGCCGGGCAAGATCGCGGCCAAGGCCCTGGACCGGGCGGGCATCGTCGTGAACTACAACACGGTGCCGTTCGACCCGCGCAAGCCGTTCGATCCCTCGGGCATCCGCATCGGCACGCCGTCGCTGACCTCGCGGGGCCTGTCGACCGAGCACATGCCGCTGGTGGCCGACTGGATCTCGCGCGCGGTCGACGCCGCCGCGAAGGGGGACGAGCAGGCGCTCGCCGTGATCCGCGCGGAGGTCACGGACCTGATGGCCGCGTTCCCGGCCCCGGGCCTCCCGCTGTCCTGACCTGCGGCACCGCTGCCGGGGCTCTGCCCCAGACCCCCGCGCAGCGGTGTTGGCCCGGCCCGTCCCGGGACGGAAATCGGTCGCTCGGCCGGGGCGGGATCCGGACGATCCGCAACCGCCGGGTACCCCGGCGCGGGGCGGCCGGACCCGGCGCGACCCGGAAGGATCCGGCCGCCGGCGGGCACGGGCCCGCCCCCGCACCTGAGAGAATGAAGCCATGGCTTCTGATCGTCCTCGCGCGCTCTCCGGCATCCAGCCCACCTCCGGTTCGTTCCACCTCGGGAACTACCTCGGAGCCATCCGCCAGTACGTCGCCCTGCAGGAGACGCACGACGCCTTCTACATGGTGGTCGACCTGCACGCGATCACCATGCCGCAGGATCCGAAGGATCTGCGCGCGAACACCCGCCTCTCCGCCGCCCAGCTGCTGGCCGCCGGCCTGGACCCCGAGCGCTGCACGCTCTTCGTCCAGAGCCACGTGCCCGAGCACGCGCAGCTCGGCTGGGTCATGAACTGCATCACCGGCTTCGGCGAGGCCAGCCGGATGACCCAGTTCAAGGACAAGTCCGCCAAGGGCGGCGTCAACAGCGCCAGCGTCGGCCTGTTCACGTACCCGATCCTGCAGGTCGCCGACATCCTGCTGTACCAGGCGAACGCGGTCCCCGTCGGCGAGGACCAGCGCCAGCACATCGAGCTGACCCGTGACCTGGCGGAGCGCTTCAACCAGCGCTACGGCCGGACCTTCACCCTCCCCGCCGCGCACATCGTCAAGGAGGTCGCGAAGATCTACGACCTCCAGGACCCGGCGATCAAGATGTCGAAGTCCGCGTCGTCCCCCAAGGGCCTGATCAACCTCCTCGACGAGCCCAAGGTCACCGAGAAGAAGATCAAGAGCGCGGTCACCGACACCGAGGCCGAGATCCGCTTCGACTCCGAGAAGAAGCCCGGCGTCAGCAACCTGCTCACGATCTACTCCACCCTCACGGGCGAGACGATCACCGAGCTGGAGGCCAGGTACGAGGGCAAGGGCTACGGCGCGCTGAAGACCGACCTGGCCGGCGTGATGGTCGATTTCGTCACACCGTTCAAGAAGCGGACCCAGGAGTACCTGGACGACCCGGAGACGCTGGACTCCCTCCTGGCCAAGGGCGCGGAGAAGGCCCGTGCGGTCGCCGCCGAGACCCTCGCGCAGGCCTACGACCGCCTCGGTCTGCTGCCCGCCAAGCACTGACGAACGCAACTACGGACAGAGAGCCCTGGCACGAATGGGGGTGCTGCCGCCACACTGGGGCGGCAGCAGTCCACAGCGACAAGCGGAGGAGAGATACGTGGGGACCGTAACGCTCGGCGTTTCGATCGCGGTCCCGGAGCCGTACGGCAGCCAGCTCCAGGAGCTGCGCGCGGGCTTCGGGGACGCTGCCGCGCACGGCATCCCCACGCACGTCACCCTCGTCCCGCCCACCGAGGTGGAGGCGGACCGGCTCCCCGCGATCAGGGCCCACCTGGTCGAGGTCGCGGCCGCCTACCGGGCCTTTCGGATGCGGCTGGCCGGCACGGGAACCTTCCGCCCCCTCTCGCCGGTCGTCTTCGTCAAGATCGCCGAAGGGGCGGCGGGCTGCACCCGCCTCCAGAGCGAGGTCCGCGACCCCCAGGGGCCGCTCGACCGGGACCTGGCGTTCCCGTACCACCCGCACGTCACGGTCGCCCACGGGATCTCCGAGGAGGCGATGGACCTGGCGTTCACCACCCTCGCCGAGTACGCCGCCGAGTGGATCTGCGACGGCTTCGCGCTCTACGAGCAGGGCTCGGACGGGGTCTGGCGCAAGCTGCGCGAGTACCCGTTCGGGAGCGGGCCGAACTGCGTCCCGGCGCAGGCGGGCTCACCCGCCGGCCAGGCCGCCGGGGCGGCAGACACGGCCGGGACCGCCGGGGCGACCGCAGCGCCGTCCTGACGGGCCGGGCGCGGGGCCCGGGGCAGGCGCAGGGCCAGGGGGAGCCGGGCGATGCGCCGGGCACGGAATCTCAGCCTTCGCAGGACCAGGGTGTGGAACGGGCGACCCGCAGGGCGCGTTTCGGGAAAAGTCACAATCGACGACCGTAGCCGCCAGAAGCGACAATCCTGGCTATTTCCGGCGGCTGAATTACGGTGACCCCATGGACTGGCTGACGAAACTCCCGGTGATCGGGCCGCTCGCGTCCCGTCTGATGAGGACGCACCCGTGGCGTTCGTACCAACGCCTGGACCGCGTGCACTGGACCCGCCTCGCCGCCGCCATCACCTTCATCAGCTTCCTCGCACTCTTCCCGCTGATCACCGTGGCCGCCGCGGTCGGCGCGGCGCTGCTCAGCCCGGAGCAGCTGGACCGGCTGGAGAAGAACCTCTCCGAACAGGTCCCGGGCATCTCCGACCAGCTCAACATCGAGGGACTCGTCGACAACGCCGGCACGGTCGGTCTCGTCGCCGGCGCCCTCCTGCTCCTGACCGGCGTCAGCTGGGTGGGCTCGATGCGGGACTGCCTGCGCGCGGTGTGGGAGAAGGACGACGAGGACGACGGGAACCCGTTCGCCCGCAAGGGCAAGGACGGGCTCGTCCTGCTCGGCCTCGGCGGGGTGGGCCTGGCCTCCGCGGCGGCCTCCATCCTCGGATCCAGCGCCGTCGGGAAGACCGCCGAATGGCTGGACATCCCGCGCGAGGGCGCGGGCGGTGCGCTGCTGCGCTCCTTCGCCTTCCTCGTCGGCGTCGTGGCCGCCTTCCTGCTGCTGCTCTACGTCCTGACCCTGCTCCCGGGCGTCGAACCGCCGCGCGGCCGCCTGATCCAGGCGGCCCTCATCGGCGCGGCAGGCTTCGAACTGCTGAAACTGCTGCTCAGCGGCTATATGCGGGAGGTGGCCGCGAAGAGTATGTACGGGGCCTTCGGCGTTCCGATCGCCCTGCTGCTCTGGATCAACTTCACGGCGAAGCTGCTGCTGTTCGTCGCGTCCTGGACGGCCACGCGCGACGACGCGGACGGCGACGGCGCGGAAGACCCTCCGGCCGCCGGGGCGACGCGGACGGCGTAGGGGGTGTCTTGGGGGGGGGGGGGGGGGGGGGGGGGGGGGGGAAAAAAAACACAGGAGGAAAAAAAAAGGGGGAGACAACGGGGGGGGACGGGGGGGACCCAAAGGGGAGAAAGGGGGGGAGGCAAACAAAAGGA
>NZ_JBVIAH010000008.1:58739-105176 GCF_055574035.1 Streptomyces sp. NPDC030021 | reverse complement strand
TTTTCCCCCCCCTTCTCCTCGACAACCCCCCCTCTCCCCTTTGTCCGCCCGGTGTGTTTTGGTTTTCTTCTCCCCCCCCCCCCCCCCCCCCCCCCCCCCACAAAGACGCCCCCTGGGCGAACGCGCCGGTGGCGCACCGGTGTGGGGCCCGGTGCGCCACCGGAGTACTGCCGGCGGGACGTCCTACCAGGTGCCGTTGCCGCAGCCGTACACCCACCGGTGCGAGGCGGCGTTGTCGTGGACCGCCTTCCACTGACCGCTGGCGTCGCCGTTGCGGGTCCAGTTGAACGACTGCGCGTTGCCCCGCAGGTTCCATTCGGTGCCGTAGCCGATACAGGCGTAGGCGCCGGTGTTGTTCTCGTTGTAGTAGATGTTGACGTGGTCGCGGCCGCCGGCGCTGCCGCTGTTGCGGACCCAGTCGACCTTGTTCTTGACCTGGTACGGCCAGTCGTTCGAGTTGCCGGCGTTCTGGTAGAGGTAGTTGTAATCGTCCGAGTAGGCACAGAAGTTCGTGTAACCGCAGCCGCCGTCGGCCTGCGCCGCGGTCGGAACGGCCACCACCGCCGCACCGGCGATCGCGAGCCCCGCGAGGAGCGTCCTGAGCTTGTTCATCTGTGGTCCCTCCCAATGAGTGCCGTACATGGTTCACCGCCGGTCGGCGGTACGCGATGTCAGCTCCCGGCGTGCCGGGCGACCACATCGCGAGCTGTGGGCAGGGCCGCCGCCTGCATCCGCCGCATGGTGTCGAAGGCGGCCCCGTTCTCGGCGCGGATCATGTCCGAAAGACGCCGGTGCAGGTCCTGTGCGGTAGCGGCGAGGCCGGTCGAGCGGGCGCACTCGGCCTGGGCGGTGGCCATCGGTACGTCCTGCGCCTCGGCGTCCGGCCCGGTCCGTGCCCGTTGTTCGTCGCGCTGCCGGACCGGATGCACGGCCGGGAAACCGCGCCGGCCGACGCACTCGCTCCACCCGGCCAGCGCCGTCCGGAAGGCGGGGTCCTGGTTGACCCGGCCGGTGCGCACCGCGCCGAGCTGCTTCACGGTCTCGCTGGAGCCGTACCAGAGGCGCACGTCCCCGTAGAGCTGTCGCCACGACGCGGTGATGCAGCCCCGGTCGCTGTGGCTCAGCGTGCCGCCGCCCGGGTTCTCGACCGCCAGCCCCTTCGAGTCGGGTCCCATGAGGGCCACCCCCAGAGCCTCCAGCCGCTCCGCGGAGAGCCCGCTCTGGTACCGGCCGCGCGGGCCCGACGCCGCCTCCTCGTCCAGCTGCTGCTCGATCCGGCGCCCGAACCCGTGGCGGCGGGCCCAGTCCACGTCGTCCACGCCGTACGGGAAGTCCCGCCAGTCCGGGTGCGGCACGCGCGGGACCGGCCAGTACGAGAATCCCTGCGCCCGCATGCAGTCCTGTACGAGCAGCTCGCCCGCCGTGTGGAGCAGGTCCAGCTCGGCGGTCTCCAGGGGGCGCGCCGGGGCCCGCTGACCGGCGCCGTCCGCCGGGAGAGCGGTCCAGGCCGCCACGGCGAGCAGCGCGCCGCAGGCCACCACGACGACGGCCGACCATCTCCTCCGCATGGGAGGACCCCCTTCCCGTCGGCGTCATGCCGACGGGAGCGAGCAAACCCTGCCGAAGTCCTGTGGTGAACCTGTGAGTTGATAGGTGGCGCCGGCCCGGTGGCCGGGCTAGGCCGTCTCGGAAGAGACGGCCTGACGCCGCTGCGGCGGTCTCAGATCAGATCCTCGCCCCGGCTCCGGCGTCCCCGGGGCCAGCGGCGGTTGACCACGAAGGCGCCGCCCGCCAGGACGGCCAGCACGCCGCCCGCGACGGCCAGCGCGGTGCCCACACCGCCACCGCCCGAGTCCTTGCCGGCCGCCGACGGGTCGTTCTCGTGCGACTGGGCCGGGGAGCCGTGCGAGGAGGTGTCCGCGCTCTTCGGCGGCACCAGCTCACCCACCGGCTTGACCTTCCCGGCCGCCGCGAAACCCCAGTCGAGGAGCGCGGCGGTCTGCTCGTACACCTGGTTCGCCCCGCCCCCGTCCGGGTTCATCACCGTGACCAGCAGCTTCCGGGAACCCTGCTGGGCGGCGCCGGTGAAGGTGGCCCCGGCCATCGAGGTGTTGCCGTTCTTCACCCCCGCCATCCCCTTGTACGGGGTGATCCCGGCCGCGCCCGTCAACAGCCGGTTGGTGTTCGAGATCTCGAAGTACTCGCGCGGCTTCCCGGGCTCCTGCAGCCCGGGGAACTTCGCGCTCACCGTGCCGCAGTACTCCCTGAAGTCCTGCTTCTGCAGTCCGGAGCGGGCGAACAGCGTGAGGTCGTACGCGCTCGACACCTGCCCCGGGGCGTCGTACCCGTCCGGGGACACCACATGGGTGTCCAGTGCCTGGAGCTCCTCGGCGTGCGCCTGCATGTCCTTGACGGTCTTGTCGATGCCGCCGTTCATGGCCGAGAGCACGTGCACGGCGTCGTTGCCGGACTTGAGGAACACGCCGAGCCACAGGTCGTGGACCGAGTATTCGAGGTGCTCCTTGACCCCGACCATGCTGCTGCCCGGGCCCACGCCCTCCATGTCCTTGTCGGTGACCTGGTGGATCTGGTCCTTGGGCAGGTTCGGCAGCACGGTGTCCGCGAAGAGCATCTTCATGGTCGAGGCCGGGGGCAGCTGCCAGTGCGCGTTGTGCGCGGCCAGCACCTCGCCGGACTCGGCGTCCGCCACGATCCACGACCGCCCGGTCAGGTTCGCCGGCAGCGCGGGCGCGCCCGGCAGCAGGTTCACCTGGGTCCCCGGCTGGCCGAGCAGGGATCCGCCGACCGTGGACATGGAGACGGGCGGTGCGGGGGCCGGGGCCTCGGCCGGCCGGCCCTTCGCGTCGGCCGGCGGGGCCGGCGCGGCGTGCGCGGGGCCCACCAGCACGGCGGGGACCAGCAACGCGGCGGAAAGGACCGTCAGTGCGGTCGTCTTGGCAGACACGCAGGTGAAAGTACATCCCGATGAGCTGGAGGGCGCAGCGGACCGGCCAATTCGAGGCAACCAACCCCGGGACAGCCCACCCCGGCGCGTCCGTCCTGGGGACGAATCCGATACTGAGGGCATGAGACTCAGCCGTACCGCTTCCTGGTTCCTGCTCGCCTTCGGAGTGTGGAGCTGGTTCATCTGGGTGTCTTTCGTCCGGAACCTGTGGAAGAACGGCAGTGGTCTTGCCTTCGATGCGGCCGGCGATCCCACTTCCTACTTCTGGGTGCACCTGACGCTCGCGGTGACGTCCTTTCTCCTGGGGACGGCCGTCGGTCTGATCGGGTTGCGCAGCGTCCTCGCCCTGCGGCGTGAATCACGCACGGAGCGTGCGGACGGTGCGGACGGTGCGGACCGTACGGACCGTACGGACCGTCCGGACGCGGGAACCTCGGCATGACGATCCTGGTCTTCGCCCTCGTCGCCCTGGCGGTCTGCGCCCTGCTGGTCCTGGTCCACCGCTGGCTCTGGATCCGCCTGGTCCGCGACACCACCGCCCCCGGCGGCCGGACCCGGCGCATCGGCACGGCCTTGGCCATCGCCCTGCCCCTCCTCTCTGTGGCCGCGCTCACCACGGGCCGCGCGGGCGCCCCCTTCTGGCTCCAGCAGACGGTGGCCTGGCCCGGGTACCTCTGGCTCGCGGTACTCCTGTACCTGACCCTGACGATGCTGGTCGCGGAGCCGATCCGCGCGCTGTCGCTCCGCCGTCTGGCCCACCGTGATCCCGCCGGATCGGTGGCGGAGCGGCCCGAGCCCGTGGAGGTGCCCGCCGCGGCGGCACCCGCGGCCGCCCCGGCCACCGCGGAGCGGCCCGCCGTGGGCGACGGCCTGAGCCGCCGCCGGTTCGTCGCCCGCACGGTCGGCGGGACGGCCGCCGCCGTGGCCCTCGGCACGGTCGGGGCCGGGACCTACGGGGTCCTGCGCGGGCCGAGCGTGAAGCGGGTGCGGGTCCCCCTCGCGAAACTGCCGCGCGCGGCACACGGTTTCCGGATCGCCGTCGTCAGCGACGTCCACCTCGGCCCGGTGCTCGGCCACGCCCACACCCAGCGCATCGTCGACACCGTCAACCGCACCCAGCCCGACCTCATCGCCATCGTCGGCGACCTCGTCGACGGCAGCGTCCCCGACCTCGGGTCCGCCGCGGAGCCCCTGCGCCGGCTCGCCGCCCGCCACGGCTCGTACTTCGTCACCGGGAACCACGAGTACTTCTCGGGTGCCCAGCAGTGGATCGACCACGTCCGCGAGCTGGGGCTGAACCCGCTGGAGAACGCCCGCCGCGAGCTGCCGTACTTCGACCTCGCCGGGGTCAACGACATCCAGGGGGAGCGGGAGGGCAAGGGCCCCGACTTCGGCGCGGCCCTCGGTGACCGGGACCGCGCGCGGGCCGCCGTACTCCTCGCGCACCAGCCCGTCGTCATCCACGACGCCGTCCGCCACGGCGTCGACCTCCAGCTCTCCGGCCACACCCACGGCGGCCAGCTCTGGCCCGGCAACTACCTCGCGGAGCTCGCCAACCCGACCGTCGCGGGTCTGGAGCGCTACGGCGACACCCAGCTCTACGTGTCCCGCGGGGCCGGAGCGTGGGGGCCGCCGGTCCGGGTGGGGGCGCCGTCCGACATCACGGTCGTCGAACTCGCCTCATTTCAGGCCTGATCCGCCTCACACCTCGAAGCGCCCTCGTCAACTCGCCTTCCGGTGGCTGATATTCCGTGATGGGATGACCGTTAATCGGACAGCGGGTCGCTGTCATCGGGTCATGGGGTGGGGTTCAGGGGATGCGGTCTGTCCGCTCGAAGGTAATCGCGGCCGGGCTGGTCCTCGGCGTGGTCGGCGTAGGTGCCTGGCAGTTGCTGCCCGAGGACGGAAGCGGCCGCGGTGCCGTCCGGGTCGGCACGAGTGACGTCGTCTCCTCCCTCGATCCGGCCGGGGCGTACGACGCGGGTTCCTGGGCCCTGTTCAGCAACATCTACCAGTCGCTGCTGACCATCAAGCCCGGCTCCGACGCCCCCGTGCCGGACGCCGCCGCCTCCTGCGGTTTCGTGGGCCAGAAGCTCACCACCTACCAGTGCGAGCTCCGACCCGACGTGAAGTTCGCGGGCGGCCGCACCATCACCGCCGAGGACGTCAAGCACTCCTTCGACCGCATCAAGGCGATCAACTCCGACCAGGGTCCGGCTCCCCTCTTCAACACCCTGGAGTCGGTCAAGGCCGAGGGGCGCAGGGTCACCTTCAACCTCTCCGCCGGCGACTCCACCTTCCCGTTCAAGATCGCGACGGGCGCCGCCTCGATCGTCGACAAGGACACGTACCCGGCGAAGGCCCTGCGCGAAGACGGCAAGGCGGACGGCTCCGGCCCGTACACACTGGGCGGCTACAAGGCCGGTACGAGCGTCGAGCTCAAGCCCAACAGCTCGTACAAGGGCCAGGGCAAGCCGGCCCACACGCCGGTCACCGTCAAGTACTTCAAGGACTCCGAGCAGCTCGACCAGGCCTGGAAGGGCCACCAGATCGACGTCGCCCACCGGGACATGCCGCCCGCCGTGCTCGCCGGCCTCAACCCGGGCATGAAGGACACCCGCTACCAGGCCTCCGGCGGCAGCGAGATCCGCTCCGTCGTCTTCAACGTCCGCCCCGGCTCCACCGCGGCCCCGCTCGCCGTCCGCCAGGCCGTCGCCGCCGTCCTCGACCGCGCCAAGGTGGCCGCCGAGGTCCACAAGGGGACCGTCACCCCGCTGTACTCCCTGGTCCCGGCGGGCATCGCCGGCCACAGCACGCCGTTCTTCGACGCCTACCCGGCCCCGAACGTGGCCACCGCCAAGAAGCTCTTCAAGGACGCCGGGATCACCTCCGCCGTCCACCTCAACCTCGGCGTGAACGTACGCGGCGCGAACGTGCCCGAGGCCGATGAGCTCAAGCGGCAGCTGGAGTCCACCGGTCTCTTCCAGGTGACGATCAAGCCGGTCGAGAAGTGGAGCGACTTCCAGAAGGGGTACGCGGCGGGCGAGTTCGACGCCTACACCATCGGCTGGATCGCGGACTTCCCGGACGCGGACAACTTCCTCGCCCCGCTCGTCGGCACCGACTCGTCCATGAACAACGGCTTCTCGGACAAGCACGTCGACGAGCTGATCGCCCGTACCCAGTCCCACGCGGAGCGGAGCGAGGCGGCCGGCGAGTTCCGCGACCTCCAGAAGCTGGTCGCCCAGCAGGCCCCGATGGTGCCGATCTGGCAGAAGAAGGACTACGTGATGTCCCGCGAGGACGTCACCGGAGCCCAGTACCTGTCGGACGGCACCGGCGTCTGGCGCCTGTGGGAACTCGACTGGCTGTAGCCGCCCGGTTCCCGGCGGCGCCGGGCCCGGCGCCGCCTACGCGGGGTCCGTCTGCGGGTCCGGATCCGACGCCCTGCGCCGGGCCCCGGCCGTGGCCGTCTGGGCCATGCCCGGCAGGAAGTCCGCGAACAGCTCGTGCACTTCCCGCACCAGCGGCCGCAGCACGCGGAAGCGGGCCAGCACGATGCCCCGCGTCGTCAGCTGCGCGCCGCGCTCGGCGAGCCGCCGCGTCTTCTCGCTGTTCGGCGAGCGGTCGAAGACCCAGTACAGGACCAGGCCCATCTGCGAGAGCCACATCAGCTCCGGCAGCACGTCCTCCAGTTCGGCCGGGACCTTCGTCTTCGCACCCGCCAGCACCTCGCGGTGGATGTCGATCGCGGCTTTGCGCGCCGGTTCGGATTCCGGCGAGAACGGGCTGAGCGGACTCTCGGGGTCCGCCGCGTTCTTGAAGAACTGCGAAGCGAACTCGTGGTACGGCGCGGCGATGTCCATCCAGCTCGTCAGCACGCCCGCGAGCCGCTTCTGCAGATCGGTCTCGCTGTCCAGGATGGGCCGGACCGCCGCCTGGTGGGCGGCGCCGATCCGGTCGTAGAACCCCTGGACCAGGTGCTCCTTCGACTCGAAGTAGTAGTAGGCGTTGCCGACCGAGACGCCGGCCTCCTTCGCGATACCCCGCATCGTCGTCTTGTCGAAGCCGCGCTCCTGGAAGAGGCGGAGCGCGGTTTCGAGGATGAGCGTGCGGGTCTGCTCGCTCTTGGGAGCCTTCTGATCAGTCACGGTGTATGAGCCTATCGGGGGACGGGGCACTGGTCGTCACAGGCCGGTCCCTCGGCGCCCTCGGGGTGACCCTCGGTACGCACGGCCTGCCGCCAGGCGGAGGCCGTGTACATGGCCGCCCGGGCGAAGGGCCGGCCGGCCGGGGTGGCCAGCCAGTTCGCCTTCGGCCGGTGCTCGACCAGCGCCCACAGGCACACGATGAAGGCATCGGTGCCGGTCCACACCTGCCCCGAGTCCCCGACGACGGTGATCTCCCGCAGCGTCGAGGCGTGATCGAGCCGGGGAAACCGCCGGTGCGCCTCCCACGAAGCGGCGGGAACGAGGGCGAGCGGGACCAGCCACCGCTGCGCGAGCAGCCAGTGCCGGATGTGCACGCAGAGCGGGCATTCGGCGTCGTAGAGGACGGTCAGGTTCCGCACGGGCGCGGCGGCGGTCGTCACGGCTCAGGCCCCGACCGGTGCGGTCCACGCCTGCGGGGGGACGGGCGGAGTCTGCTGGCGCTCCATGATCCCGCGGCGGCGCATCTTGTTCAGCACCCACACGTTGCCGAGGTGCATGACACCGAGGACCAGCAGGACGACGCCGAGCTTGACCGAGAGCGCCTCGAAGAGGGCGCGGAAGGTCTGGATCTCCTCGCTCGACCGGAGGTAGAGGGTCACGAAGCCGATGTTCACGAGGTAGAACCCGACCACGAGGAGCTGGTTGACGGCGTCCGCGAGCTTCTCGTTCCCGTGCAGGACGTCACCGATGAAGACGCGGCCGTTGCGGCTGAGCGTGCGGGCCACCCAGATGGTGAGGGCGATGCTGATGAGCAGGTAGATGACGTACGTGACTACGGTGAGGTCCATGGTCCCCAGCCCCTTTGAACGTGTTCAAACTGCTGACGGGGATGACTGTAGGCTTCTTTTTGAACAAGTTCAAGCGATGTTCAGCGGGTGCTCCGGAAGCGGTTCGCGATCAAGGAGACCGAGAGCATCGCGGTGATGACGCCGACGGCCAGGGTGAGCGTGCCGGCCGTGCCGCCGCCCATGGCCCAGCCGTTGCCGAGCAGGAGGGCGGTACCGCCGACGCGGGAGAGCAGGGCGTACCGGCGGTCGCCGGCGCGGCCGAAATGGCGGCCCAGGACGTAGCAGGCGGCGATCAGCGAGAGGAAGGTGGCCGACCCCGCGGCGAAGTGGGCGTAGCTGTGCCAGGTGAGGGTGGCCGGCTGCCCGTAGGGGGTACCCGTGGGGAAGCCGTCGGCCGGGTCCATGACGAACACCCCCGCGGCGATCATGCCGAGGCCGGCGATGCACACCAGGCGCGGCGCCCAGGTGCCTCCGGGCGCGCCGTGCAGGGCCCGGCGCAGGCCCGTGGCTCCCACGGCGAGCAGGGCTCCGACGATCAGGAAGTTGGTGATCTGCAGCCACCCCAGGGATCCGTTGCTCAGGGCGCTCAGCGGGTGGCGGGTGATGTCGAAGCCCTCGCGGAGGGCTGCCTGGGGCAGGGCGACGGCCGCCCACAGGGGGGTCGCCGCGACCCCGCAGGCGAGCAGGGAGCGGGTGGCGGTCCGGGCGTGGGACCGGGTCGCGGGGGCGGAGGTGGAGGTGGAGGTGGTCATGGCGGGCGCCTCTCGGGTCGGTCGTATCCGGTTCTCGCCCCCACGTCGATCCGGCGATGTGACAGGGAACGGCGGCCGTTCCCTGTCACATCGCCTCGTTCGACGTGTTCCCGCGAGCACCGCACGACCGAGAAGAGGACCCCATGCGCTACCTGATGACGACCCGGCCTTCCGACACCGCCCCCGACGAGAACCTCTATGCCGAGATGGGCAGGTTCATCGAGGAACTGTCGGCGGCCGGTGTCCTGCTGGCCACCGGCGGCCTGGAGCCGGGCGGTGTCCTGGTGACGTCGCTCGGGGACGAGATCACCGTGACGGACGGGCCGTTCGCCGAGGCCAAGGAGGCCGTGGCCGGGTTCGCCCTGATCGAGGTCCGCTCCCAGGAGGAGGCGATCGAGCTGGCCCGCCGCTTCCGCAGGATCGTCGGTGACGGCGAGAGCGTGGTCCAGCAGGTCTTCGGCCCCTGACCCGCCGGCGCTGCCGCGTCCCGTGTCCGGCCCCGGCTTGCGTGCGAGCCGGGGCCGGTGTTGTGATCGTGCCCGTGCCGGACACCCATCGCACGATCGACGCCGTCTGGAAGCTGGAGTCCGCGAAGATCATCGCCGGGCTCACGCGGCTGGTCCACGATGTCGGCCTCGCCGAGGAACTGGCCCAGGACGCGCTCGTCGCCGCACTCGAACAGTGGCCCGTCTCGGGAATCCCCGACAACCCCGGCGCCTGGCTGACGACCACGGCCAAGCGGCGGGCGATCGACCACATCCGGCGCGACCGGCGGCTGACCCACAAGCAGGAACAACTCGCCCACGAGCTGGAACAGCAGCGGGAACCCCAACAGGACGACGTCCTGCGGCTGATGCTGATCTCCTGCCACCCCGTACTGCCGACCGAGGCCAGGGCCGCACTGACGCTCCGGCTGCTCGGCGGTCTGACCGCCGAGGAGATCGCCCGCGCCTTCCTCGTCACCGGGGCCGCGATCGCCCGGCGCATCGCCGCGGCCAAGCGGACGCTGGCCGAGCAGCGCGTGCCTTTCGACCTGCCGGACGAAACCGAGCTGGCCGGACGCCTCTCGTCCGTCCTGGAGGTCATCTACCTGATCTTCAACGAGGGTTACTCGGCGACCTCGGGCGACGATCTGATGCGGCCCGGGCTCTGCCTCGAAGCCCTGCGGCTGGGCCGGCTGCTCGCGGAGCTGGCGCCGCAGGAGGCCGAGGTGCACGCACTCGTGGCCCTGATGGAGATCCAGGCCTCCCGCTCGGCCGCCCGCACCGGCCCGTCGGGCGAGCCCGTACAGCTGCACGAGCAGAACCGCGGGCGCTGGGACCAGTTGCTCATCCGCCGCGGGTTCACCGCGATGCTGCGCGCCCGGCAGGCCGGCGGAACGTCACCCGGCCCGTACCTCCTGCAGGCGGCCATAGCCGTGTGCCATGCGCAGGCCACCACCGCCGAGGACACCGACTGGGCCCGGATAGCCGGCCTGTACGGGGCCCTGGCCCAGCTGCTGCCGACGCCGGTCGTCCAGCTCAACCGGGCCGTGTCGCTCGGGATGGCGTACGGCCCCCAGGCGGGCCTGGACCTGGTCGACTCCCTGACCGCCGATCCCGCACTGCGCGACTACCACCTCCTGCCGAGCGTCAGGGGAGACCTGCTGGCCCGCCTCGGCCGCCACCGGGAAGCACGGCTGGAGTTCCACCGGGCGGCCGCCCTCACCAGGAACGCCGCCGAGCGCGCCTTTCTGGAGCGGCGCGCGGACGCGATCGCCGGCACGGACCCGGCCGGTCCCGCGCTCGGGGAGGCCGCCCGCGATTTCCTCGCCCGCGGCGAGCTGGACGCGGCGACGGTCCGCTCCTACGGACAGACCCTCCGGCGGCTGCGCCTGACCCTCGGCGACCGGCAACCGCTGGCCTCCCTGACGGCCGACCAGGTGGCGGGCGTCTTCGCGGCGGCCTGGGGCGGGGCGGCGGCCAGGACCTGGAACCGGCACCGCTCGGCCGTGCGCTCCTTCGGTTCCTGGGCCGGCCTGGGCGACCTCGCGGCAGGGCTGGAGCGGCGCGCGGAGACCGGCTCCCGGGCGCCGGCGCTGGGCCCCGCCCAGCTCGACGCGCTCTGGAGCCGCCCGGACCTGCCGTTGCGCGAACGGACGCTGTGGCGGCTCCTGTACGAGTCGGGGGCCGGGGTGAAGGCGGTCCTCTCGCTGAACGTCGAGGACCTGGACCTGGCGGACCGCCGGGCTCCGGCCGGCGGTCCGGGTCGCCGCGCCTGGGTGAGCTGGCGCTCGGGGACCGCCCGTCTCCTGCCCGGGCTGCTGGCCGGCCGGACCCGGGGCCCGGTGTTCCTCTCCGACCGGCGGCCCGGTCCGGGCCGGACGCCCGCACCGGCCGACCTCTGCCCCGAGACGGGACGGCGCCGCCTCTCCTACGAGCGGGCCGAGCACCTCTTCAAGGAGGCCACCAGATCCCTGGATCCGGCGGCCGGCGGCTACACGCTGGGCCGGCTGAGGCCCGGCCCGGCGGAGCGCGTGCCTCAGATGCTCAGCGACCGCGCGTAGTTGAGCTGGGACATCACCCACTGGTAGGTGTACGCGTCCACCGCCGGGATCATCGTGGAGTGGTGGCGGCCGCCGCTGGCGACCGTGACCTGGATGTAGCCGGTGGTGGTCTTCTGCTTCATCAGCAGGAAGAGCAGGCCCAGAAGGCAGAAGAGGAAGAAGATGATCGCGAGCACGATCGCGTGCGGCGGGATCTTCTCCTCGGTGCGCGAGAAGTCCGTCGCGTTCCACATCGCGCCCCTGAGCGGCATGTTGCCCGACGGGGTGATGATCTGGTCCCCGGCGATGGTGATGTCACCGAGGGACAGGCCGGCTCCGCCGACCGGGACGGCGGCGTTGTAGGCAGGGGCCGGGATGCCGGCGCCGCCGATGGTCGGCTGGTAGGCCGGCGGTGCCGGGTAGGGCTGCGGGTAGCCGTAACTGGCCTCGCCGGGACCCCACTTGTAGTCGCCCTGGCCGGGGGTGGCGGGCGTGCCGGGCTGACCGCCCTGGCCTGCGGGGTCGCTCGTGTACGGATTCGGCTGCTGCTCGCTCATGCAGTCGATCCTTCCACAGGGACTCGCGCCCTGTACCCCCGGTCCCGCAACCCAGGTCAGAGCGCCGCGCCGACCAGAGCCGTGACGTGCCCCCGCATCAACTCACGGTCCCTGCTTGCCGGAAGGAGCGAGTAGACGACCGTGCGGCGCCTGCCCTCGGTGGCGAACACCCCGCTCGTGGAGCGGCCCATGGAGCCGGTCTTGCCCCAGACGACGGTGCCGTTTGGGCGTCGTTGTGCTGCGTTGCCGGCACGGGGTATCGGGCGGGCAAGAGCCCAGTGCCGAACTCCTCGATCGCGCCATGGTCGGCTGGGAGCGCTTCACGGGCGCGGACGAGGAGCAGCCGGATGTCTGAGGTGTATGAGTATGTACCGCACCGCCTGCTGCGCAAGCGGGTGCGTGACATCGCGTCAGGCGCTGAGGGCGAGTTGATGGCTGTCATCAACGAGAACGTGTCGAGGTCGGCGGTCGGGGAGCGCTGGGCGGAGCTGGCCTACGTCCGGCTCTCGTCCGGCCGTGAGATCACGACCGCCGTCGACAACATCGAGTCGGCGTGAGCGAGCTCCGCCGCCAGGTCCTGTACGTCGTCACCCTGGCCCTCATACTCGCCGTGATCCATACTCGGCGGCTGAACTGGGCCGCGTGATGACGACAGCAGGGAGCGGTACCCCAGTATGAGCGCCAAGCCCCACGCCCGGATCCATCACCTGAACCTCTACCGTCGCTATTTCGAACTTGTCGCCGCCGGACAGAAGACGATCGAGGTCAGGGTGAAGTATCCGCATCTCGCAGACCTTGCCACAGGAGACCGGATCGACTTTCGGATCAAGGGCACCGACGACGTGTGTCACGTCGAGGTACTGCGAGTGACCGAGTACGACGGATTCGAGGCACTGCTGGACGGCGAGGGCCCGGAGCAGGTCAACCCCACCTCCGGCCGAGAACAGCAGCTCGCCAACATCCGGGCTATCTATGGGGCTGAGAAAGAGGCGCTGGGGGCCCTGGCCATCGAGATCAGGGTGACCTGATTTCGGCAGGGGCGACATCCCGCGACAAGCGTCTCGACGATTGGCCTGGGATTGTCCCCGCCGGCCGGGGCTACTCCCCGACCGAAGCCGTCCGATACGACGAAGGCCCCACCCCACGGACAAGATCCGGGGGGTGGGGCCTCGACGGCCACCGGCCTCAGTCGAGACCGACGGACGGAGTCCGGCGCAGCGCCTCGAAGCCGGGGAGGCCCGCCAGGGCCGAGCCGTGCGAGAGGCGCGTCGAGAAGGTTAGAAGCGGCGCGTGATCAGCGCACGCTTGACTTCCTGGATCGCCTTCGTGACCTCGATGCCACGCGGGCAGGCGTCGGTGCAGTTGAAGGTCGTGCGGCAGCGCCACACGCCGTCCTTGTCGTTCAGGATCTCCAGCCGCTGCTCGCCGGCCTCGTCACGCGAGTCGAAGATGAAGCGGTGCGCGTTGACGATCGCCGCCGGGCCGAAGTACTGGCCGTCGTTCCAGAACACCGGGCACGACGACGTGCACGCGGCGCACAGGATGCACTTGGTGGTGTCGTCGAAGCGCTCGCGGTCCTCGGCGGACTGCAGACGCTCGCGCGTCGGCTCGTTGCCCTTGGTGACCAGGAACGGCATGACGTCGCGGTACGCCTGGAAGAAGGGCTCCATGTCGACGACAAGGTCCTTCATCACCGTGAGGCCCTTGATGGCCTCGACGGTGATCGGCTTCTCCGGGTTGATGTCCTTGATCAGCGTCTTGCAGGCGAGCCTGTTCTTGCCGTTGATCCGCATCGCGTCGGAGCCGCAGATGCCGTGCGCGCACGAGCGACGGAAGGTCAGCGTGCCGTCGAGGTCCCACTTGATCTTGTGGAGACCGTCGAGCACGCGCTCCTTCGGGTCGATCTCGATCTGGAAGTCCTGCCAGGTCGACTCCTCGGAGATCTCCGGGTTGAAGCGGCGGATCCGGAAGGTGACCGTGATGAACGGCGAGGCGGCGGCCGCCGCCTCCATCTTGTCCAGGGTGGGGGTGGCCATCAGTACTTACGCTCCATCGGCTGGTAGCGGGTGACGACGACGGGCTTGTAGTCCAGCCGGACGGAGTCCTTGCCGTCGTCGCCGACCTCGCGGTACGCCATGGTGTGGCGCATGAAGTTGACGTCGTCGCGGTTCGGGTAGTCCTCGCGGTAGTGACCGCCGCGGGACTCCTTGCGCGCCAGCGCGGACACGGCCATGACCTCGGCCAGGTCGAGCAGGTTGCCCAGCTCGATGGCCTCCAGCAGGTCCGTGTTGAAGCGCTTGCCCTTGTCCTGGACGGACACGTTCTTGTAGCGCTCGCGCAGCTCCGCGATCTTCTCGACCGCGGTCTTGATGGTCTGCTCCGTACGGAACACCATCACGCACGCGTCCATCGTCTCCTGGAGCTCCAGACGCAGGTCGGCGACCCGCTCGTTGCCCGTGGAGTTGCGCAGGTGCTCGACGAGGTCGACGACCTGCTGCGCCGGGTTCTCCGGGAGCTCGACGTAGTCGTTCTCCTGGGAGTACCTGGCGGCGGCGATGCCGGAGCGCTTGCCGAAGACGTTGATGTCCAGCAGCGAGTTGGTGCCCAGGCGGTTCGCGCCGTGCACCGACACGCACGCGACCTCGCCGGCCGCGTACAGGCCCGGGACGACGGTGGTGTTGTCGCTGAGGACCTCACCCTCGACGTTGGTCGGGATGCCGCCCATGGCGTAGTGCGCGGTGGGCTGGATCGGGATCGGGTCCGTGTACGGCTCGATGCCCAGGTACGTGCGCGCGAACTCGGTGATGTCCGGGAGCTTCGCGTCGAGCTGCTCCGGCGGCAGGTGCGTCAGGTCCAGGTACACGTGGTCACCGGCCGGACCGCAGCCGCGGCCCTCACGGATCTCGGTGTAGATGGAGCGCGAGACGACGTCACGGGACGCGAGGTCCTTCATGACCGGCGCGTACTTCTCCATGAAGCGCTCGCCGTCCTTGTTGCGGAGGATGCCGCCCTCACCGCGGGCGCCCTCCGTCAGCAGGATGCCCATGCGCCAGATGCCCGTTGGGTGGAACTGGAAGAACTCCATGTCCTCCAGCGGCAGGCCGCGGCGGTAGCAGGCCGCCTGGCCGTCACCCGTGAGGGTGTGCGCGTTGGAGGTCACCTTGAAGAACTTGCCGGTGCCGCCGGAGGCGTAGATGACGGCCTTGGCCTGGAACACGTGGATCTCGCCGGTGGCGAGCTCGTACGCGACCACACCGGCCGACTTCTTGACGCCGTCCTCCTCGACCAGGAGCTGGTCCAGGACGTAGAACTCGTTGAAGAACTCCACGCCCTCCTTGACGCAGTTCTGGTACAGCGTCTGGAGGATCATGTGACCGGTGCGGTCCGCGGCGTAGCAGGACCGGCGGACCGGGGCCTCGCCGTGGTTGCGCGAGTGACCGCCGAAGCGGCGCTGGTCGATGGTGCCGTCCGGGGTGCGGTTGAACGGCAGGCCCATCTTCTCCAGGTCGAGGACCGCGTCGATGGCCTCCTTCGCCAGGATCTCGGCGGCGTCCTGGTCGACCAGGTAGTCACCGCCCTTGACCGTGTCGAAGGTGTGCCACTCCCAGTTGTCCTCTTCCACGTTGGCCAGCGCGGCGGCCATGCCGCCCTGCGCGGCGCCCGTGTGGGAGCGGGTCGGGTAGAGCTTCGTCAGCACGGCGGTGCGGCTGCGCTTCGTCGACTCGATGGCGGCGCGCATGCCCGCGCCGCCCGCGCCGACGATGACGGTGTCGTACTTGTGGATCTTCATTGGTTTCGCCTCAACCCCGTTGCCTAGCGGATGTTCGGGTCGAAGGTGAAGATCACCAGCGTGCCCAGAAGGATGGTGAACACCGTGGCGGTGTAGAGCAGGCCCTTCAGCCACAGCCGCGTGTTGGCACGCTCCGCGTAGTCGTTGATGACGGTACGCAGACCGTTGGCGCCGTGCAGCATGGCCAGCCACAGCATCAGCAGGTCCCAGACCTGCCAGAACGGGGACGCCCAGCGGCCGGCCACGAAGGCGAAGCCGATCTTGGACACGCCGCCGTCCAGCACCAGCTGGATCAGCAGGTGGCCGATGACCAGGACGACGAGCACGATGCCCGAGAGGCGCATGAAGAGCCACGCGACCATCTCGAAGTTGCCGCGGGTCGAGCGCGGGGTCCTGCCGGTCCGCTTGCGCGGGGCCTCGATGTACGGCGCCGGGTTGTCGACGTCGTAGAGGGACACACCCTCGACGTCACCGACGCCCTTTTCGAAAGAAGTGTCAGAAGACATGCGTGTCACTTCCCGAACAGTTCAAGGTAGGCGTGGCCCAGGACGGGGTACAGAGCCCCGCCCATCAGCACGATCCAGACGACCACGACGGACCAGAGCATCTGCTTCTGGTAGCGCGGGCCCTTGGACCAGAAGTCCACGGCGATGACACGGAGACCGTTGAGCGCGTGGAACAGGATGGCGGCGACGAGGCCGTACTCCAGCAGCGCGACGATCGGAGTCTTGTAGGTAGCCACGACATCGTCGTACGCCTCGGGGGAGACGCGGACGAGAGCGGTGTCGAGGACGTGTACGAACAGGAAGAAGAAAATGAGGACGCCGGTGACTCGATGAGCCACCCAGGACCACATTCCTTCCCGGCCGCGGTACAACGTTCCAGCCGGCACGGAAAACCCTCCGGAAGCGGGGCGGGGGCCAGCCGGCTTCTTTGTCGGTCGGGCCCGGCCGGGTACGGTCCTCCGGCCCCGGACATCGTAGCGACGCTTTGTCGGTTCCCTTGCGCGGGGGCCATCGGTGTGATCAAACAGGCACGTACGGGCTATCCCACAGGGGCGAATAGCCCGATTTCCGTGGCAGTCAGCCCATCCGGCGAGGTCAGCCAGCGTGTCAGATCCCGGAGCCGGGACTGTGCGACACGGCGCAGCTCGTCCGCGGAGATCGAGCGCTCCTCGTCGACCTCGTGGCCCATCCTCCGGCGGATCGCGCCCAGCAGCTGGTCGGCCTGCTCCTCCGGAGGGTGTCCGTCGAGGCAGATCACGAAGGCGTGGCCGAACTTCCGTTCGTACTCCGCATGGGCCGCGTCGAGGGCCAGCAGCGCTGCGTACGGAGCCCCGTGGTCCAGCTCCGCCGAGCATTCTGCGGCCAGCGCCTCGGTCAGATCGCCCTGCGAGAGGTCGTACGAGGCCTCGTCGGCGGCGGCGATCAGGGCCCCGGAATCCGGGTAGGGGCGGTGCGCGGCCACCCGGTGCGCCCAGCGCCGGCTTCCGCAGCAGTGCAGCAGGACGGCCCGGGCGGCTTCGGGGGACAGGGCGTTGAAACGGGCCAGTCCGAAGCCGTGGGAAGGGGCGGGACCTCCCCCGGATCCGGTCCGGGAGGTGCGCCCTGGGGCCTGTGCCGGAAGGTGGCTGGACAGCAGGGGGCTCCTCGGGGCGCGGCGGGGGTGTACCGCCACGCTATCGACGCAGGGCAGGGTGTGTCGTACCGATTCGGGGATTTCACCCGGAAGTGAGCCGAAAGGATGACGTGAGCGCCATGGGCAGGCAGGGTGAGGGCCCCGGGGAGGGGAGGGCGACCGAGGCCGCCACCCCCCACAGGAGAGGCCCCGGCCGCCATCCGTCACGGGCTCGTGCGACAAGCCCGTACCCATGTCAGCGCCTCGGGTGCGTTTTGTGTCACACCTCGCTCCGCACAGGATTGGTTGCGCGTTGTATCACTCGTGGACGAGAGGTGCTTGAAAGCCGTAACGTGCTGATTTGCGCCACACGTACAGGACAGTGAACGGGTTGGGGACTTTGCTGGGGGACGACGCGGAGCTGACCGCCGCGGTGCTCGCGGCACAGGACGGCGACGAGAACGCGTTCCGTGCTGTGTACCGCGCCGTGCACCCACGGCTGCTCGGGTACGTACGCACGCTCGTCGGGGACGGCGACGCCGAGGACGTGACCTCGGAGGCCTGGCTGCAGATCGCCCGCGACCTCGACTCCTTCACCGGAGACGCCGACCGCTTCCGCGGCTGGGCGGCCCGTATCGCCCGCAACCGCGCCCTCGACCACATCCGCATGCGCGGCCGCCGCCCCGCCATCGGCGGCGACGACACCGAGCTGACGAGCTGGGCCGCCGAGTGCGACACCGCGGGCGCGGCCATGGAGTCCCTCTCCACCGGGCGGACCATGGCGCTCATCGCGCAGCTTCCGCAGGACCAGGCCGAGGCCGTCGTCCTGCGCGTCGTGGTCGGGCTGGACGCCAAGAGCGCGGCCGAGACCCTGGGCAAGCGGCCCGGCGCCGTACGCACCGCGGCCCACCGGGGCCTGAAGAAGCTGGCCGAGCTGCTCGGCCCGGAGGGCGGCTTCGAGCCGGACCCGGACACCGGCGCGGATCCGGGCCCGGCGGTCGGCCATAATGCCCGTGGCCAGGCATGGGGCGGCGGGGGCGGGAGGGATCTCGACGCCGTACCCGCGCAGCGTGGCCGGAGCGGGGGCTTCGCAGAGCAAACCGGTGTGACGGATTCACGTTGGCGGACGCAGAAGGACATGTGATGGCCGACGAGCGCAACAGGTGGCTGGACGAAGCCACGGCGGAAAAACTGCTGCGCGGCGAACCGGTGGAACCTGTGGGGCCGGCCGCCGATCAGCGTGCCCGCCACGAGGCCGCCCGGCTGCGTGCCGCCCTGGACGCCCTGGGTGGCGTGAACGGGTCGCTGCCCGCGGGTACGGAACTGCCCGGTGAAGCCGCGGCGGTGGCCGCCTTCCGTACGGCGCGCGGTGGCGCGCGCACTTCCGCGGCGCCTCCGGTGGCGGCCGCTTCCGCCGAACCCCTGATCGACCTCGGCCGCGTCATACCCGCGCCCGCCCCCCGGCGCCGCCGGGCCGTGAGCTTCGGTCTGGCGGCGGCCCTGGCCAGCGTCGCCGTCGGCGGACTGGCCGCCGCGGCGGGCGCCGGGCTGCTGGAGCGGTCCCGGCACGACAGCGCGGGACCCGGTCCGGCGATGTCCGTGAGCGCCGGCGAGGACCCGGCCCCGGGCGTCGGCAGCGGAGCTCCGAGCGCCGGTCCGAAGCCGACGCCCACCCCGCTGCCGAGTGGCTCGAATACGACGGCCGCCACGGGTACGGCGCAGCCGCCGGGTACGGACGGGCGTGCCGCGACACCCGGGACCGGCGCGGGCGCCGGAACTTCCTCGGGCTCGTCGGCGACGGCCGGCTCGGGCAAGGACCTCCTGGGCGGCACGGGAGCCACGGGCGGCATCGGCGGCAAGGACGGCGACCGGGACACCTTCGGTGGCGGCGACTCGGGTGGCAAGGACCGTGACCGCGACGGCGAGACCCGTCTCAAGGTCGCCGACCTCTGCACGGAGTTCAAGGCGGGCCGGCTCGACGAGGCCCGCCGTGAGCGGCTCTCGCGCCTGGCCAACGGCCTCACCCGGATCCCGGACTACTGCAAGTCGGTGCTCGACGACGAGGGCTCCGCCGGCGGCAAGCGCAGCGACACCCAGCTGGGCGGGACGCTCAGGGCACCGACCCTGACGCCGACGGTTCCACGGGGTTCGGTCGACCTGCGCACCGGCCGCTGACACATGTGCTGACCTGCCTGTAACACTTTTCGAACCGGCGGCGCAGTACATATCGAGCCGACTGGTCATCGGCCGCGCATGAGCCGGGGTTCCCCCCGTACCCCTGGGCTCTGCGCAACCGGCGCGGGCGGGGCACGTTCCCCCGGCCCTGCCCGCGCCCATTACTTCGGACCTCCAGGGGTGCCGTGCCGATCAGGCCGGGCCCGCGGGGCCTGCCCGACCGACAAGACACCCCCTGGTCCCGGGCACGAGGCATCGCGGGACCGGACACCGGTCCCGCCCCGGCCCCGGCGGCATCACCAGTAGACGACGACCTTGTCGCCGACCTGCACCTGGTCGAACAGCGCCGACAGCTTGCCCTTGTCCCGGACGTTCACGCAGCCGTGCGAGGCCCCGCCGTAGCCGCGGGCCGCGAAGTCGGCCGAGTAGTGCACCGCCTGGCCGCCGCTGAAGAACATCGCGTACGGCATCGGCGTGTGGTAGATCGTCGACGTCCACTCCTTGGCCTTCCAGCCCACGTTGAACACGCCCTCACGGGTCGGGGTGTTCTCGGAGCCGAAGCGCACGTCCATCGTCGAGACGACCTTGCCGTCGATCATCCAGGCGAGGGTGCGGCTCTCCTTGCTGATGCACATGACGCGGCCCTGCATGCAGCGCGGGTCCGGGGCGTCGACCTCGTTGACGGTCGAGGGACGCAGCTCGTCGGCGGTGGGCTTCTTGCTGGCGCCCTCGATCTTCTTCCAGGTGGCCTCGTCGACCGAGCCGGTCGCGTTCAGGCCGTGCTTCGACTGGAAGGACTTGACCGCGGCGGTCGTCTTGGAGCCGTAGAAGCCGGTCGGCGCGACCGACATCAGCTTGAGCTGGCGCAGCCGGGCCTGGAGCTCGCGCACCTGCTCGTTCTCGTCGCCGTTGGCCATGATCTGCTTCACCGAGGGCGAAGGGGAGGCCGAGGGGGAGGCCGACGCGGAAGCGGAGGCGGAGGCGGACGGCGACGCCGAGGCCTCGCCGGGCTTGTTGTCGGTGGAGGGGGAGGCTTCGGGGGAGGTGCCCGCCGTGGGCGATGACGAAACCGAGGAGGCGGAGGCGACGGGCTCCGTCTTCTGCGGTCCGCAGGCGGTCGCGGCGAGTGCGACGGCGGTTGCCACCCCGATCGTGCGGATTATGACTCTCTGGCGCTGCATTGCAGTCCCCCCGGTCTCTATGTCGTGTATCTAGGTGATGCTCCGCGTGCGTGGACAGTTGCACTCGGCTCCGGGATGTTGCGCCATTGTGACCGGCAGCCGTCCGCAGCCTTACGGGGCGATGCGCGGCTGGGGGCACCCCAGCGGCGGCTCGGGGGAGGTTCCACCGGTCCCGGGCCCGCTTGCTCCATGGAGGACTGCGTCACATGGCACACACCGAGAGCGGAATCCCCATCGAACCCGTCTACGGGCCCGGCGACCTGACGGGGTGGGACCCGGCAGCCGAGCTCGGGCAGCCGGGTGACTTCCCCTACACAAGGGGGATTTATCCGACGATGTACACCGGTCGGCCGTGGACGATGCGGCAGTACGCCGGCTTCGGCACCGCCGCCGAGTCCAACGCCCGCTACCGGCAGCTCATCGAGGGCGGCGGCACCGGGCTGTCCGTCGCCTTCGACCTGCCGACCCAGATGGGACACGACTCCGACGCCCCCCTCGCCCAGGGCGAGGTCGGCAAGGTCGGCGTCGCCGTCGACTCGCTCGACGACATGCGGACGCTGTTCGACGGGATCCCCCTCGACCGGGTCTCCACCTCGATGACGATCAACGCGCCCGCCGCGCTGCTCCTGCTGCTCTACCAGCTGGTGGCGGAGGAACAGGGCATCCCGGGCACGCAGCTGACGGGGACGGTCCAGAACGACGTACTGAAGGAGTACATCGCGCGTGGGACGTACATCTTCCCGCCCGGCCCCTCGCTGCGGCTGACGGCCGACACCTTCCGCTACTGCCGGGTCGAGATGCCCCGGTGGAACACCATCTCCATCTCCGGCTACCACATGGCCGAAGCCGGCGCCTCGCCCGCGCAGGAGGTGGCCTTCACCCTCGCCGACGGCATCGCCTACGTCCGTACCGCCCTGGCGGCCGGGATGGCGGTCGACGAATTCGCGCCCCGGCTCTCCTTCTTCTTCGTCGCCCGCACCACCCTGCTGGAGGAGGTCGCGAAGTTCCGCGCGGCCCGGCGGATCTGGGCCCGCGTCATGCGGGAGGAGTTCGGGGCCCGGGACCCGAAGTCGCTGATGCTGCGCTTCCACACCCAGACCGCCGGGGTCCAGCTCACCGCGCAGCAGCCGGAACTCAATCTCGTACGGGTGGCCGTGCAGGCCCTGGCCGCCGTCCTCGGCGGCACGCAGTCGCTGCACACCAACTCCTTCGACGAGGCGATCGCGCTCCCGACCGAAAAGTCCGCCCGCCTCGCGCTGCGCACCCAGCAGGTCCTCGCGCACGAGACGGACGTGCCGCACACCGTGGACCCCTTCGCCGGGTCGTACGCGGTGGAGCGGATGACGGACGAACTGGAGGCGGCGGCGCTCGCGCTGATGAACCGGATCGAGGACCAGGGCGGGGCGGTGGCCGCGATCGAGGCCGGGTTCCAGAAGGCCGAGATCGAGCGGAACGCCTACCGCATCGCGCAGGAGACCGAGAACGGGGAGCGGGTGGTGGTCGGGGTCAACCGCTTCGCGCTGGAGCGCGAGGAACCGTACGAGCCGCTGCGCGTGGACCCGGCGATCGAGGCACGGCAGTGCGCGGCACTGGCCCGGCTGCGGGCGGAGCGCGACGGGGCGGCGGTGACGGCGGCGCTCGCGGCCCTGAAGGAGACGGCGGCGGGGACGGCCAACGTGCTGTACCCGATGAAGGCGGCGCTGCGCGTCCGGGCCACGGTGGGGGAGGTGTGCGGGGCGCTGCGGGAGGTGTGGGGGACGTACGAGCCCACCGGTTCCACCTGGTGAAACAGACTGGCGCGACAGGTGCAACCTTGTGGGACACTCCTGCGCATGCTGGGTGTGACAGATCTTCCGACTTATCTCGCCGGCCTGGTGCTGATCATTCTGCTGCCGGGGCCGAACTCCCTCTACGTGCTCTCCGTGGCCGCCCGCCGCGGGGTGCGCACCGGGTACAAGGCCGCCGCCGGGGTGTTCACCGGCGACGCCGTGCTCATGCTGCTGACCGCCGTGGGCGCCGGGGCGCTGCTGCGGGCGAGCCCGCTGGTGTTCACCGTGGTGAAGTTCCTCGGAGCCGGCTACCTGGCGTGGCTGGCCGTGGGGATGATGCGGGGCGCCTGGGCGCTGTGGCGCACGCGCGCGGAGCGGGCCGAGGCGGAGGCCGCGGTCCCCGCAGACCCGGCCGAGAACGAGCGGCCCTATCGGCGGGCGCTGCTGATCAGCCTCCTCAACCCGAAGGCCATCCTCTTCCTGATGTCCTTCTTCGTGCAGTTCGTGGACCCGTCGTACGCCTACCCGGCGCTGTCCTTCCTGCTCCTGGGCGGTCTGCTGCAGACCGGCAGCTTCCTGTACCTGACGATGCTGATCTTCGGCGGGACCCGCCTCTCGGCGGCCTTCCGGCGCCGCAAGCGGCTGTCGGCCGGGGCCACCTCGGCGGCGGGCGTGCTCTTCCTCGGCTTCGCGGCCAAGCTCGCCGTCAGCTGAGCACCCGGCGCACCCACCCCATCCGCCGCACGGCCCGGCGCACCGCCCGGCTGCGCGGCAGGAACGACAGCTGGGCCGGGATGCCGCCCGGCAGGCCCAGGGTGGTCAGCCGGCGGCGCGTGAAGTACCGCCAGGTGCGCGGGGTCAGCCGCTTGGCCAGGTAGGCCTCGGCCGCCGGGCGCCGCGCGGCCAGGATCTGCGGCTGCATGGTGAACCCGACGGCGGCGAGCAGCGCGGCCGGTTCCGCCCGGACCTGCTCGGGGGTCGGGGGCGTCCAGGTGCGGACCGCCTCGGCGTCGGCGAGGTCCGGAAGCAGGGCGTCCACCAGGGCCAGCGGGACACGGTTGCTGTTCGGGTACGGGGTCAGGGCGGCCAGCACCGCGTCGGTGCCGGTGCGGGCCACCGGGAGCCCGTACAGCGTGGCGGCGGTCAGCAGCCCGGTGGAGAAGCAGCCCACGACCAGCGCGGGGCGCAGCCGCTGGTAGAGGGTCTCGGCCAGGACCGGGGCGGCGATCACGGTCAGCCGGGCGCCCAGCCGCTCGGCCTCCTCCTCGGCCCGGCGCCAGTACGCGGCCGGAGCGCCGGGGTGCGGTTTGAAGACCAGCTCCCGGTGGCCCAGGGCGTACGCGCCCCGGACCATCGACACGTGCAGCTCCTCCTCCTCGGCCAGGGTCATCAGGTCGAGCGCGGAGAGGTACTGGCCCAGCAGGAGGGCCGGGGGACCGGCGGGCTCGGCCGCCCCGTCCGGGGTGGCCTCGGCGAGCTCCGCGAGGACCTTCAGGAACGGCTCCGTCGGCACCAGTTCCACCCGCACCCCGAACTCCGACAGCAGCAGGGGCTCCAGCCCGGGCACCAGGTCCAGGTGGAGCACCCGCCGTACCCGCATCCCGAGCTGCGGGTCGAGGCGGAAGCGGGTGGGCCCGTAGCTCATGAGCCCGTCGGCGTAGACGTCGACGGCCGCGCCCGGGAAGAGCCGGCACAGGCTCTGGGCCGGCGGGACCTGGAGGGACTCCACGATCAGCTCGACCCGGTCCTCGCCCAGGTTCCACAGCGTGCGCAGCTGCCGCTCCCAGATCGGGACGTCCTCCGCGCGCGGAGCCCAGGTGCTCGGGTGCTGCGGCTCGATGACGCGGTTCCAGTCGAGGACCTCGTCGAAGCGGGGGCGCAGGGCGGCGAAGCCCGGCATGTCCGTGAGCCCCGGGGTGACCTCGGCGGTGACGGCGTGGTTGCTGGTCAGCAGGATGCGGCGGCCGGCGGGCGGGAAGGAGCCCGCGTCGATGCCCGCCGCGAGCGTGGCCGCACCGTAGAGGGTGGAGGCCAGGAAGATCTGGGTGGGCATCAGGCACTCGCTCCCGAGGGGGCGGCCCGGCGGCCGGTGCGCAGGCGGCGCAGCACGGTGGAGCGTTCGACGTCCATCGAGTCCAGGGCCTGGTCCAGTACGCCCTGCGGCATGCGGCCGAGCGCGGCCGCGCTCATGAGGCGGAGTTTCTTGGCCACGTCCGGCTCGAACCTTTCGATGGACCCGAAATGGTGGGCGATAATTGCACAATAGGTTCGGACGGCTTTCGGGAGCAGCCGATCGGATTCCCGGTCGGCGATGACCTCCGCGAGCACTTGATCGAATGCACGGATGAAATCGAGCTGTCGTTCGTCCCCCGTCTGCGTCAACGAGGTGGAAATCCCGCGCCGGTAGAAGATGCCGGGAAGCCCGACCGCGGCGAACGACTCCGCCTCCCGGTGCAGCCGCCAGATCCACGGCCGGTCCTCCGCGGTCCGCAGCCCGTCGGTGAAGTGCAGCACCCCGCGGTCCAGCAGCCGCCGGTGGTACATCCCGGCCCAGGCGTACGGATAGTCCACCGAGGTGGCCCGGTCGGCGGGCAGGATCGCGCTGCGCGGCGCGGCGACCACCGACTGCGGGCCGAAGGGGACGCGCTGCACGCTCCGCGACCGGCCCGTGCACCGCACATGGTCGGTACGGACGAAATCGCAGCCCAGGGCCTCTATGGCGGCCAGGGTCCGGGCCAGGTGGCCGGGCGCCAGCCAGTCGTCCCCGTCCAGGAAGGTCAGGTACTCGCCGCGGGCCGCGTCCAGACCGGTGTTGCGCGCGGTGGCCAGGCCCCCGTTGCGCTCGTGTCTGAGGTGCACCGCCCCCGGCAGCTCGCGCGCCGCCCGTTCCAGCAGGCCGGGCGTCCCGTCCGTCGAACAGTCGTCGACGAGCAGGAACTCGAAATCCTCCCGGGCGTTGAGTTCGAGACTCTTCAGGGCGTCCGGTGCGTATGTCTGCACGTTGTAGAACGGCACGACAACAGAGAGCTTGGGCACCTGCGAGACATTAGGGCGCCGCCCGTCATTCACTGTGGCCCGGATGCGGATTCCATGTGAACGGCGCGGGGCGGGCGAGTTAACCCGTGCGCTTTCGCATTTAGTCGACGCGTTGTTAACCCGCTGTTGTGCAGTCGTTGGGCCGATCACCGAATTTGCGGAATAGCTTCTGCCGCGTGCCAGAACGCAAACGCGTCGCCGTACTCGCCGATTCCGATACGCGATGGAAATGGGGCGCACTCACCGCCCGCCGTCTCGTGCCCGACCACCAGCTCACCGGATTCCTGCTGCGCGGCCGGGCCACGCCCACCGCACGCCAGCTCGGCGAGGTGGGGGTGCGCGCCGACCGGCTGTCCGAGGTGACCTGCGCCGAGTTCCTCGCCGAGATCGAACGCGAGCACTACGACGTGGTCGTCCTCGCGCTCGTCGGCGGAGCCGTCCAGGCCGTCCTGCACGGGGCCCGCGCCCTGTGGCCCGCCCCGGCCCGGCGCCCCGTATTCGTCACCGGCTACGTGGGCGTCGTATACGAGAAGCTCGCCGACGGGCTGCTGCTGCGCCACGGCGCCGACCTCGTCCTCGCCAACTCCCGCCACGACGCGCAGCGCTTCCGCGCCGTGTACGAGGGCGTCGGCGCGGACGCCGCCGCCGTCACCGAGACCGCGCTGCCCTTCCTGGGCGGGGCACCGTACGAGCCGGCCGGGAGCCGGGCCCACACGGTGGTCTTCGCGGTCCAGCCCTCCGTGCCCGACAGCCGCGCCGACCGCGCCTACCTGCTGGAACGGGCCGCCGGACACGCCCGGCTGCACCCCGACCGGGAAGTGCTGATCAAGCTGCGCAGCAAGCCCGGGGAGCACACCACTCATCTGGAGGAGCAGCCGTACCAGCGGCTCGCGGAGCGGCTCCCCGGCGGACTGCCCGCCAACTGCCGCCTGGTGTACGGGAACATGGGCGAGGTCCTGGACGGCGCCGATCTGCTGGTCACCGTCTCCTCCACGGCCGCCCTGGAATCCCTGCACCGGTCCATCCCTACGGCGATCCTCACCGACCTCGGCATCCGCGAGGCCCTCGGCAACCATCACTTCCTCGGTTCCGGCTGCCTGGCCTCCTGGGACCAGATCGACTCCGGCCTCCTCCCGACCGGGAATCCGGTCTGGCTGGCGGCGCAGGGCGTCCTGCCCGCACCGGACGCCGTGCCCGCACCGGACGCCGTGCCCGCACCGGACGCCGTGCCCGCGCCGGGCACGGACCCCGCGCCGGGCCCTGACGCCTACGCCGTCGCCCGGGCCAAGGTCGCCGGACTGCTCGCCGCGGCCCGGCTGCCCTCGCCCGCCCCGTACTACACGCGCACCACCGCCCCCGGATACCTCCCCGGGATCCTCGCCCGCCACCACCTCGCGCCCGACGGCACCCCGCTGCCCGGCGCGGTGCGCCCGGCCGCGGGGGAGTCCCGGCTGCGCCGCAGGCTCCGCGCCCACCTGCGCGAGGCCGCCCGCGGGGCCTACCGGCACGGCGTGCAGCGCGTGGCCCCGGTGATCCGCAGGCTGGGGGAGCTGTGAGGGTCCTCGCCGTCATCCCGGCCCGCGGCGGCTCCAAGGGAGTCCCGGGCAAGAACCTCGCCGAGGTCGCCGGCACCCCGCTCGTCGCCCGCGCGGTCCTGGCCTGCCGGGCCGCGCCGACCGTCACCGACGTGGTGGTCTCCACCGACTCCGAGGCGATCGCCGCCGCCGCCCGCGCCGCCGGAGCCGACGTCATCGCCCGCCCCACCGCGATCTCCGGCGACACCGCGAGCAGCGAGGCCGCCGTCCTGCACGCGCTCGCCGCCTTCGAGGAACTGCACTCCCTCGCCGTGGACGTGGTCCTCCTCGTCCAGTGCACCAGCCCCTTCCTCGCCACCTCCGACGTCGAGTCGGTCGCCGTGGCCGTCGCCTCCGGGTCGGCCGACTCGGCCCTGACCGTGGCCCCGTTCCACGGGTTCCTCTGGCGGGAGGGGGCCGACGGCTCAGCGGCCGGAGTCAACCACGACGCGGCGTACCGCCCCCGGCGCCAGGACCGGCCGCAGGACCTGCTGGAGACGGGCGCCGCCTACGCCATGGACGCCGCCGGCTTCCGCACCGCCCGGCACCGGTTCTTCGGCCGCACCCTTCCCGTCGCCACCGACCCCGCGCGGGTCCTGGAGATCGACGACCCGCACGACCTGGCCCGCGCCCGACTGCTCGCACCCCTGCTCGACCCGCGCCCCGGAGCACACCCCGAACAGCCCGCCCCGGACGGCGACGCGCAGCCCGACCCGCAGCCCGACCCGCAGTCCACACCCCGTACACCCCCGCACCGAAGGACGCCTCCTGCCATGACGACCACCCCCGACTCCCGCCTGCGTACCTTCGGCTCCCGCACCGCGGGCCCCGGCCGCCCCGTCTACGTCGTCGGCGAGATCGGCATCAACCACAACGGTGACCTCGGCAACGCGTTCGCCCTCATCGACGCCGCCGCCGAAGCCGGCTGCGACGCCGTGAAGTTCCAGAAGCGCACCCCGGAGATCTGCACCCCGCGCGACCAGTGGGACATCGAACGCGACACCCCCTGGGGCCGGATGACCTACATCGACTACCGCCACAAGGTCGAGTTCGGCGAGGACGAGTACCGCGCCATCGACGACCACTGCGCCAAGCGCGGCATCGACTGGTTCGCCTCCCCGTGGGACACCGAGGCCGTCGCCTTCCTGGAGAAGTTCGACGTCCCCGCCCACAAGGTGGCCTCCGCCTCCCTCACCGACGACGAACTGCTGCGCGCCCTGCGCGCCACCGGCCGCACCGTCGTCCTGTCCACCGGCATGTCCACCCCGCAGCAGATCCGCCACGCGGTGGAGGTGCTCGGCAGCGCCAACATCCTGCTGTGCCACGCGACTTCGACGTACCCGGCCAAGGCCGAGGAGCTCAACCTGCGGGTGATCAACACCCTCCGGGAGGAGTACCCGAACGTCCCGATCGGCTACTCCGGCCACGAGACGGGCCTGCAGACCACCCTCGCCGCCGTCGCGCTCGGCGCCACCTTCGTCGAGCGCCACATCACCCTCGACCGCGCGATGTGGGGCTCCGACCAGGCCGCCTCCGTCGAGCCCGGCGGCCTCACCCGTCTGGTCCGCGACATCCGCACCATCGAGACCGCCCTCGGCGACGGCGTCAAGCGCGTCTACGAGTCCGAGCTCGGCCCCATGAAGAAGCTCCGCCGCGTCCGGGGCGAGCTGGCAGCCGTCTGACCCCAGGGGGTGTCTTGCCGATCAGGGCGGGCTCGCGGGGTCCGGTGCCGCGCCTCGCCGCGTTGTCCTCGGTCGCCTTGCGATACACGGCACCGGACCCCGCTCCCTGATCCGCCCTGATCGACAAGACACCCCCTTAAGCCCGGCGCGTACGCGTTCCGTCCCCCGACAAGGAGCACGTGGTGACCCCCTCCAGCCCCTCCGCCTCCACCCTGGCGTTCGTCGAGAGTCCGGTCCAGCTCCTGAACGTGCTGGAGTGGGCGTACGCGCGCCCGGGAGAGCAACCGCAGCTGGACGGCGTCCCGCGCCAGCGGGGGCGCCGCGCCGGCGGCGGGGACCTGCCCGGCCCCGCGCCCCGGCCGGCGGGCGCCGCGTCGCCCCTGCGGATCGTCGTCCTGCCGCCCACCGACCCGATGTCCCGCGGCCAGCTGCGCCGGGTGGCCGCGCTGGCGCGGGACGAGGGGCACGAGGTCCGGTGGCAGGAGGCGCGCGGCAGCCGGTTCGCGCCGCTGAAGGCGCTCGCCGCGCTGGCGCACGACGTGCGCGCCGCGCGTACGGTCGTCGTCGGCGACCCCTTCTCGCGCTACGTCCAACTGCTGCTCACCCTCGTGCGCGCCGAGGAGCTCGTGGTGGTCGACGACGGCACCGCCACCATGGAGTTCATGGCCCAGACCGCCCGCGGCGAACGCCTCGTACGGTGGCACCGGGTCGGCGGCGGCGGACTGCCCGGCCGGGTCCGCGAGCTGGCGTACGCACCCGTCTCGGCGACAGCGCGCCGCCGCTTCACCCCGGCCGCGCACCGCGGCAACCGCGTCGAGGTGTTCAGCTCGATGCCCGTCACCGCCCACGGCGGGATGACGCTGCGGGTCAACGACTTCGCCTGGACCCGCGCCCGGTTCGGCCCGCCCCGGCTGACCAGGGGCACCGACCTGGTCGGCACCTCGCTCGTGGAGACCGGGGTGGTGGACCCGGACCGCTATCTCGACGCGGTGCGCGCCCTGACCCTGGAGCACGGGGCCACCCGCTACTTCGCCCACCGCCGCGAGTCCCCGGAGAAGCTGCGCGCCCTGAGCCGGGCGACGGGGCTGGAGATCGTGCGCCCGGACCTGCCGCTGGAGCTGATCGCCCGGCGCGGTCCGGTCGGCCGGACGATCGTCAGCTTTCCGTCCACCGTCGTCCACACGCTGCCGTACGCCCTGACCGGTACCGGTGTCACGGTCGCCGTATGCGATGTGGACCCCGCCTGGCTCACCGGGTCCGCCTCCCCGCGCGCCCGCAGCTTCCTCGCGGGGGTCACCGACACCGCCCGTGATGTGCGCAGACTGCCTGCCCAGGCGGCTCCTACGGCCGGATGAGCGCGCGAGTTTACCCCCGGGCGCATCCGGTCATGCGTCCAGAGGCCGGGTTTCTTTCCCCTAACGGCATGAACTTTTCGTGATCCCCGGCCAGTTGACCCGTCCGTGCGCCTACCCTTCAACGGGTGAACCAGTTGATGTCCCGCGAGTCCCAGACCGCCCAGCCCGCCGCGTCCGACCGGCCCGAGCTGCCCGGCAAGCTTCCGGACCACCTGCGTACCGAACTGATCGCCTTCCGCCGGGACTTGCACATGCACCCGGAGCTCGGACACCAGGAATTCCGGACCACCGCGGCGATCAAGGCCCGGTTGGAGAAAGCCGGCCTGCGACCACGGGTGCTGAAGTCCGGCACGGGCCTGATCTGTGACGTGGGCACCTGGGACGGGGGCCGGCCGATGCTGGCCCTGCGCGCGGACATCGACGCCCTGCCCATCCCGGATGCCAAGACGCACGTCCCGTACCGCTCGACCTTCGCGGACCGCGCCCACGCCTGCGGCCACGACGTGCACACCGCTGTGGTCCTCGGCGCCGGCCTGGTCCTCGCCGAGCTCGACCGGCAGGGGCTGCTGCCCCGCCCCGTGCGGCTGCTCTTCCAGCCCGCCGAGGAGGTGCTCCCGGGCGGGGCCACCGACGCCATCGAGTCCGGGGTGCTGGACGGCGTCGGGCGGATCGTCGCGGTGCACTGCGACCCCCGGGTGGACGCCGGGCGCATCGGGCTGCGGGCCGGCCCCATCACCTCCGCCTGCGACCGGCTGGAGGTCACCCTCTCCGGCCCCGGCGGGCACACCGCGCGGCCGCACCTGACCACCGACCTGGTGACGGCCGCCGCCCGGGTGGCCGTCGACGCCCCGGCCCTGCTGGCCCGCCGGATGGACGCCCGCTCGGGCATGTCCGTCACCTGGGGCCGGATCGAGGCCGGGCACGCCTGCAACGTCATCCCGATGCACGCCGAGCTCTCGGGAACCGTGCGCTGCCTGGACCTGAACGCCTGGCACGAGGCGCCGGACATGATCCACGCGGCGATCGACGAGATCGCGACCATGCACGGGGCCAAGTTCGAGATCAACCACGTGCGCGGGGTGCCCCCGGTGGTCAACGACCCGGTGAGCACCGAGCTGCTGCGGGAGGCGATGGGGGTCCGCTGCGGAGCGGAGTCGGTCGAGGACACCGAGCAGAGCCTGGGCGGGGAGGACTTCTCCTGGTACCTGGAGCACGTTCCGGGTGCGATGGCACGGCTGGGGGTCCGCGCGCCCGGTGACACCGCCAAGCGTGATCTGCACCGGGGCGACTTCGACGTGGACGAGTCCGCGATCGGCGTCGGCGTGGAGTTCTTCACGGCCGCCGCGCTGCTCGACGGACGTCGCGCGAGGCCCGTCGGCGACCGTTGACCGAAGAGGGGCCGGGCCGTCATCGCCCGGCCCCTCCGGTGGGTGTGAGCCCACGCCTTCCTGTCGGTGCGCAGCGCTGGAACACTGCGGTCGGGAAGGCGCGGGCTCAGTGGTGGATCAGATGCGCCAGTGCTCGTATCCGAGCTTGTAAATGCCCGCATTCGGGGCCCCGGGGCACGTGGCGGACGACGTCTCCCCGTTCTGCTTGGTGCTGCCCTTGATGACGGCCTGGGTGCCGTGGGAGTCGATACAGGTCACCTTGACGCGGAAGCGGTCGATGAAGGGCCACAGGCCGGTGCATTTGGCGTAACCCGTGTTGCCGGACTGCCATGTCTCGCAGCTAATGGCTTCGGCGCCATTGGTGGCTGCGGATGCGGAGGGTGCGGTAATGAGCGACGTGGCCGCCATTCCGATTCCAATGAGGCTGGCGATCTTAGCCTTGTGCATGTTTTTCTCCCCGATTTTGGTCGTACGAAAGTCTTAGGCGGATTCCTCGACGGCCACGCTCAGGACGCCGACGTTGGGGTCGGAAGAGCAGGTCGCGCTGGAGGTTTCGTTCGTGTGCTTCTTGGGTCCGTAGACGGTGAACGTCTGACCGCGGTAGTTGATGCACGTGAGCTTCACGCGAAACGTGTCCGCCCAGGCCATGCCGCTGCAGTACGCGGAGCCGCCCCAGGGTGCGCGGCTCGTCTTCCACGTGTTGCAGTTTGCGTCCTGCGCCCCCGGCTTTGCGCCGGAGACAGCGGCCGGAGCCGCCGACGTGTGGCTCGCGGCGACAGCCGGCGAGCCGACGCCCACGGACATGATGGTCAGCGCGGCGGCACCGAGCTGAACGATCGACTTCTTTTTCATTTCCCCGCTTCTCTTTTCGCTTTTCGTCGACTCCCAGGAAACCGATGGTGCAGGCATGAGGACACGTCCACCCGGCAGGTGTTACGCGGGGCGGAAGTGATCCTCGGGTAAAGATTTGACCATCCGGATCCCTTGGTTTGGTCATCTGACACGGGGAAGCAGGGGGTGGTCAATCTATTTTTCATAGTGTGGCGCGCATCACGTCATGCGTATGAGTGCGAGATTGAGACAGGTTGGCGAAATTATGCCTATTGGCTGAATCTATTCATTGCGCATCGAGGCTCGCCGGTTCAATGAAAGGTTGCGCATGGCTGTTTCTTGGCATTTCGAGTTCCGTCCGATGCGGCCTGACGGTGTGCCGAGAGCTCCCGTTGCGACCGGTTTTGAAGCCGCTGGCGCGTGTGCGCCGGCGCGCGCCGGGTAGGCATGCTTCGGGCTCCGCGGCTGCCGAGCGGCTGCCGGCGGGAGGGACGGCCGCGGCGCGGCGGTCCGCTTCGGTACACCGTCGACGATCCGTCGTGCGGGCGAGTCCAGCCCTTGGGACGCAAGGGCTGGACGTACGAGCGTTACTGATCGGTCACTGTCCGGTTCGCGACGATCCGATAACGACTGATGAACGGGCCTTTAACTGACATCTACGCGCGTTACGATCGCCGCGAAACCAGCGCCGGAAGAGGCGCTTTCGGTCAGTCTCGAAGGGACCCTCCTCTTGCGCCGCGTATCCAAGATTCTCTCCGCGTCCATCGCGACTGCGGCACTCGCCCTCACCGCCACCGCCTGCGGTGAGTCGTCCACCGAGAGCTCCGGCTCCGGCGACGGCAAGGTCAAGGTCGGTATGGCCTACGACGTCGGCGGCCGTGGCGACAACTCCTTCAACGACTCCGCCGCGCGTGGCCTGGACAAGGCCAAGGCGGACCTCGGTGTCGAGACCAAGGAGCTCACCGCCAAGACCGGTGAGACCCCGGCCGACCGCGAGCAGCGTCTCGTCTCCCTCGCCGAGGGCGGCTACAACCCCGTCATCGGTGTCGGCTTCGCCTACAAGGACGCGCTCGACAAGGCCGCGGCCAAGTACCCGAAGACCACCTTCGGCCTCGTCGACTCCGTCTCCGAGAAGCCGAACGTCTCCTCGATCGTCTTCACCGAGGAGCAGGGCTCCTACCTTGCCGGCGTCGCTGCCGCGCTGAAGTCCAAGGACGGCCAGATCGGCTTCATCGGCGGGGTGGACATCCCCCTGATCAAGAAGTTCGCCGCCGGCTTCCAGCAGGGCGTCAAGGACACCAAGCCGGGTGCCGACGTCCAGATCCAGTACCTGTCCACCGGTACGGACATGTCTGGCTTCGGCGCCCCGGACAAGGGCAAGGCCGCCGCCAAGGGCATGCTCGACAAGGGCATCGACGTCGTCTACGCGGCCGCGGGCGGCTCCGGCGCCGGCGCCATCGAGGCCGTCGCCGCCAAGCCGGGCGCGTGGGCGATCGGTGTCGACTCGGACCAGGCCAAGGACCCGGCCCTGTCCAAGTACGCCGGCTCCATCCTGACCTCGGTCGTCAAGAACGTCGACACCGGTGTCTTCGAGCTCGTCAAGTCCGTCCAGGACGGCAAGCCGATGACCGGCACCCACGCCTACTCGCTCGCCGAGAACGGTGTCTCGCTGACGACCACGGGTGACCACCTCAAGGACATCCAGGCCCAGCTGGACGAGGCCAAGAAGAAGATCATCGACGGCCAGATCAAGGTCGCCACGACCCTCTGACACGGGTCACACTGGGGGCCCGGAACGGCTTCGGCCGACACTCCGGGCCCCTTTCCGTGTAAGCCTGCGGGCAGTTGAACATTTTTGCCAATGCTACGCGCGTAGCATGTCTGGTCGCACGGTAGCTTTCGCCACCAGCGCCCGCGTTCCCGCCCGTTCCTCGCCTCGTCCGAGCCCGTCCCAGCCTCGTCCTCCCACGCTCCCGTCCTTGGAGAGTGCGCCATCAAAGCCTCCAGTCCCAACGCCGTAGAACTCCGCGGCATCACCAAGCGTTTCCCCGGAGTCGTGGCCAACCACGACATCGACATCACCGTGCGCCGCGGCACCGTGCACGCCCTCGTGGGCGAGAACGGCGCGGGCAAGTCGACCCTGATGAAGATCCTCTACGGCATGCAGAAGCCGGACGAGGGGACCATCACGGTCGACGGCGAGCAGGTGGTCTTCAACGACCCCGGCGACGCCATCGACCGCGGCGTCGGCATGGTGCACCAGCACTTCATGCTCGCGGACTACCTCACCGTCCTCGAAAACGTCGTCCTCGGCTCCGAGAAGCTGTACGGCATCGGCGACAAGGCCCGCGCCAAGATCAAGGAGATCTCGGACGCGTACGGACTGGGCGTCCGCCCGGACGTCCTCGTCGAGGACCTCGGTGTGGCCGACAGGCAGCGTGTGGAGATCCTCAAGGTCCTGTTCCGCGGAGCCCGGACGCTGATCCTCGACGAGCCCACCGCGGTCCTGGTCCCGCAGGAGGTCGACGCACTCTTCGGCAACCTCCGCGAGCTCAAGGCCGAGGGCCTCACCGTCATCTTCATCTCGCACAAGCTGGGCGAGGTCCTGTCGGTCGCCGACGACATCACCGTCATCCGGCGCGGCACGACCGTCGGTACGGCGGACCCGGCGCACATCACGACCAAGCAGCTCGCCGAGCTGATGGTCGGCGCCGAGCTGCCCTCCCCGGAGACCCGGGAGTCGACGGTGACGGACGTCCCGATGCTCACGGTCGACGGTCTGTCGCTGAGCGCGGTCGACTCCGACAGCGTGGTCCGCGCGGTCCTTGACGGCATCACCTTCACCATCCACAAGGGCGAGGTCCTCGGCATCGCGGGCGTGGAGGGCAACGGTCAGTCCGAGCTGGTGGACGCGGTCATGGGGATGCGCCACCCGGACACCGGCGTCGTCACCCTCGACGGCAATGACATCTCCACCGCGCCGACCCGCAAGCGTCGCGAGGACGGCATCGGCTGCATCCCCGAGGACCGCCACCGGCACGGTCTGCTCCTGGAGGCCCCCCTCTGGGAGAACCGCATCCTCGGCCACGTCACCGAGAAGCCGAACTCCCGGGGCCCGTTCCTCGACCTGAAGGCCGCCCGCAAGGACACCGAGCGGATCGTGCGCGAGTACGACGTCCGCACGCCCGGCATCGAGGTCACCGCGGCCTCGCTCTCCGGCGGCAACCAGCAGAAGCTGATCGTCGGCCGGGAGATGAGCCACAACCCCAAGCTGCTGATCGCCGCGCACCCCACCCGGGGCGTGGACGTCGGCGCGCAGGCGCAGATCTGGGACCAGATCCGCGAGGCGCGCCGCGAAGGCCTGGCGGTGTTGCTGATCTCCGCAGACCTGGACGAGCTGATCGGCCTCTCCGACACCCTGCGCGTGATGTACCGCGGCCGACTGGTTGCGGACGCCGACCCGGCCACCATCACCCCGGAGGAGCTCGGCTCGGCTATGACCGGTGCCGCCGCCGGACACCTTGAGCACGAAGAGAGCCCTGAGGGCACCGACGGCCCGGAGGACGAGGCCCGATGAAGAAGATCGACAAGGAGCGGCTGCTCCTGGGTATCGCGGCGCCGCTCCTCGCGGTCGTCGCCGCCTTCCTGATCACCGCCCTGGTCCTGGCCGCGACCGGCAAGGAGCCGTTCAGCGCCTTCGGGATCATGTTCGACTACGGCGTGAAGTCGGACAGCCAGGTCTACATCATCAACAAGGCGACGACGTACTACCTGGCGGGTATCGCGGTAGCCGTCGGCTTCCGCATGAACCTGTTCAACATCGGTGTCGACGGCCAGTACCGCCTCGCCGCCTTCCTCGCCGCCGCCGTGGGCGGAGCGCTGACCCTGCCGGGCATCGTGCAGATCCCGCTGATCATCCTCACCGCGATGATCGTCGGCGCCATGTGGGCCGGCATCGCCGGTGTCCTCAAGGTCACCCGGGGCGTCAGCGAGGTCGTCTCCACGATCATGCTGAACATGATCGCGACCGCGATCATCGGCTACCTCCTCCAGCCTGGCCGCCTCGGCCACCTGGACGCGGCCGGCACCAAGGTCGCCACGACCCCGCTGTCGGACTCCTCGCACTTCTTCGAGATCCCCACCACGCCGACCCCGATCTACGGCTTCGTCGTGGTCGCGCTGATCGCGGGTGTCGCGTACTGGTTCACTCTGGCCCGCACCCGCTTCGGCTTCGACCTGCGCACCGTCGGCCAGTCCGACACGGCCGCCGCCGCCAGCGGTGTCAACGTCAAGAAGATGGTCGTCACCGCCATGCTGATCTCCGGCGCCATGGCCGGTCTGATCGGCATGCCGACGCTGCTCAACGACTCGTACGAGTTCGGCGGCGACTTCCCCATCGGCATCGGCTTCACCGGTATCGCCATCGCCCTGCTCGGCCGCAACCACCCGATCGGCATCGGGCTCGCCGCGATCCTCTGGGCCTTCCTGGAGCGCGGCGGTCAGAAGCTGGAGTTCCAGGACTACGACCGGGAGATCGTCGGCGTCATGCAGGGCGTCATCGTCCTCTGTGTCGTCATCGCCTACGAACTCGTGCGCCGCTACGGCATCAAGCGCCAGCAGCGGCAGGTCGGCGAGAAGCTCGCCGCCCAGGCCCGTTCCAACGACCAGACGGAGGTGTCGGCGTGACCGCCACGGCGACTTCCACCCCGCCGCCCGCCGCCCCCAAGGCGGCCGGTGGCAAGGGCGGCCGCACCCGGCTCTCCCTCCCGGTGATCCTGCTGATCATCGCGGGCGCGCTCGTCGCGCTCTCCGCCGTGCGCGCCATCACGGGAGCGCAGGACCTGACCTCGGCGGGCCAGGTCAGCGCGGCTCTCTCGCTGGCCGTCCCGATCGGCATGGCCGGTCTCGGCGGTCTGTGGGCCGAACGCGCGGGTGTGGTCAACATCGGCCTTGAGGGCATGATGATCCTCGGCACCTTCTTCGGTGCCTGGGCCGGCTGGCAGACCAGCCCCTGGCTCGGCGTCCTCGTCGGCATCCTGGGCGGCATGTTCGGTGGCCTGCTGCACGCGGTCGCCACCGTCACCTTCGGCGTCGACCACATCATCTCCGGTATCGCGATCAACATCCTGGCCGTCGGTTTCACCACCTACTTCGCCAAGCTGTGGTTCAACACCGGTGCGGCCGCGGCCGCGGGCGGCAGCCCCAAGCAGTCGCCGCCGGCCGACAGCATCACCTCGATCACCGTGCCGGGTCTGTCCGACTGGCTGGCCGACATCGAGGGGCACCACTGGTTCGTCGTCTCGGACGTCGCGGGCATCCTCGGCGGCCTGGTCACCAACCTCTCGCTGCTGACGATCGTCGCCGTGGCACTCGTCATCGGCACGTTCTTCGTGCTGTGGAAGACGGCGTTCGGTCTGCGGCTGCGCTCCTGCGGTGAGAACCCGATCGCGGCCGAGTCGCTGGGCGTCAACGTGTACAAGTACAAGTACATCGCGGTGATCGTCTCCGGCGGTCTGGCCGGTCTCGGCGGCGCCTACCTGTCGCTGGTCACCTCGCACATCTACAACGAGGGCCAGACCGGTGGCCGTGGTTACATCGGCCTCGCGGCGATGATCTTCGGTAACTGGCGGCCGGGCGGCCTCGCGATGGGCGCCGGCCTGTTCGGCTTCGCCGACGCCCTGCAGCTGCGCAGCGGCGGCCAGTCTGTGCACGCGCTGCTCCTGCTGCTGTTCGCGGTCCTCGTCGCGATCGCGGCCTGGAAGGCGTACAAGAAGCGCTGGATCACCTCCTCGATCGCCATCGTCATCGGCGTCGGCGTGTTCATCTGGTACCTCGGCACGGAAAGCGTCCCGGTCGAGTTCGTCAGCGCCACCCCGTACATCGTGACCCTGCTGGTGCTGTCGCTGTCCGCGCAGCGGCTGCGGATGCCGAAGGCCGACGGCATGCGCTACCGCAAGGGCGAGGGTAAGTGACCTCGGACCCGACGGTGGACTGGGAAGTCCTGCGGACGTCCGCCCGGAAAGCGATGACCCGGGCGTACGCCCCGTACTCGGGCTTCCCGGTCGGGGTCGCCGCCCTGGTGGACGACGGCCGCGTCGTGACCGGCTGCAACGTCGAGAACGCCAGCTACGGGCTGGGCCTGTGCGCCGAGTGCGGGCTGGTCTCCTCCCTGCAGGCCACCGGTGGCGGCCGCCTCACACACTTCACGTGTGTGGACGGCAAGGGCGAGATCCTCGTCCCGTGCGGCCGCTGCCGCCAGCTGCTCTACGAATTCGGCGGCGACGAGCTGCTGGTGGAGACCCCGGACGGGGTCCTCCCGCTGGCGGCGATGCTGCCGCAGGCCTTCGGGCCCGACCACCTGAGATAGCCGTGCCGACGGCCCTTCGCCCCTGCCGGGGCGGAGGGCCGTCGCACTTCCGTTCCTGAACCCCTCATCTCCCCCTCTCTATGCGCGTAGAAGGAAGCACCTCATGGACGTCATCTCCGTCATCCGGACCAAGCGGGACCGCGGTGAGCTGAGCCCCGAGCAGATCGACTGGGTCATCGACGCGTACACCCGCGGTGTCGTGGCCGACGAGCAGATGTCGGCGCTGGCGATGGCCATCCTGCTCAACGGCATGAACCGGACCGAGATCGCCCGCTGGACCGCGGCGATGATCGCCTCCGGCGAGCGTATGAACTTCGACTCCCTCTCCCGCCCGACCGCCGACAAGCACTCCACGGGCGGTGTCGGCGACAAGATCACCCTCCCGCTCGCCCCGCTCGTCGCCGCGTGCGGCGCGGCCGTGCCCCAGCTGTCCGGCCGCGGCCTCGGCCACACCGGCGGCACCCTCGACAAGCTGGAGTCCATCCCCGGCTGGCGCGCGCTGCTCTCCAACGAGGAGATGCTGCACGTCCTGGACACCACCGGCGCGGTCATCTGCGCGGCCGGCGACGGTCTGGCCCCGGCGGACAAGAAGCTCTACGCGCTGCGCGACGTCACCGGCACGGTCGAGGCCATCCCGCTGATCGCCTCCTCGATCATGTCGAAGAAGATCGCCGAGGGCACCGGCTCGCTCGTCCTGGACGTCAAGGTCGGCACCGGCGCCTTCATGAAGAACCTCGCGGACGCGCAGGAGCTGGCCCACACCATGGTCAGCCTCGGCAAGGACAGCGGGGTGAAGACGGTCGCGCTGATCACCGACATGTCGACCCCGCTCGGCCTGACCGCCGGCAACGCCCTTGAGGTCCGCGAGTCGGTCGAGGTCCTGGCCGGCGGCGGCCCCTCGGACGTCGTGGAGCTGACCATCGCGCTGGCCAAGGAGATGCTGGACGCCGCGGGCATCAAGGACGCCGACCCGGCGAAGGCCCTGGCCGACGGCTCCGCGATGGACCACTGGCGCCGGATGATCGCGGCCCAGGGCGGCGACCCGGACGCGACCCTCCCGGTGGCCCGCGAGCAGCATGTGGTCACCGCCCCCGAGTCGGGCGTCCTGACCCGCCTGGACGCGTACGGGGTCGGCGTCGCCGCCTGGCGCCTGGGCGCCGGCCGCGCGCGCAAGGAGGACCCGGTGCAGGCGGGCGCGGGCGTCGAGCTCCACGCGAAGCCGGGCGACAGGGTGACGGCGGGCCAGCCGCTGATGACCCTGCACACGGACACCCCGGAGAAGTTCGACTACGCCCTCGCCTCCCTGGCGGGCACGTACGACATCGCCACGGCGGGTACGGCCTTCTCCGCCACGCCGATCGTCCTGGACCGCATCGCCTGACCTGTACTCACTCGTGAGGCTGAACGGGACCGGTGGACCCCCACCGGTCCCGTTCGGCATGCTGGGATCGGTGCCAACAGCATGAGGAGTACGCCATGAGCGCACTCACCGTCCAGCACGAGCCCACGGGTGGCGACGGCTGGGACGACCTCGTCCGCCTCTGGGAGGAGACGGCCTCCAGGCCGGCAAGTTCGGCGAGACCTTCCACCTGCCCGCGCCGTTCGACCTCAAGCTGGACACGTCGGTCTTCCCCACCCCCTGAGGCGATCGCCCGGCACCGATGAGTTCCGGCGGGCGGGGGAGTCACCCTCTCGTGGAGATCCGACGACTCGTGCTGCCCGGCCCAGGACCGGCCGCCCCGCAGGACACCGCGCTGCTGTGCGCCCGGCTGGCCCGGCTCTACGACGGCGGGGCGGGCGCGGTGGTCTGCGACGCCGCCGCGGTGATCGCGCCCGGGCTGGCCGACGTCGAGGTGCTGGCCCGGCTGCGGCTGGCCGCCCGGGGGCGGCCGCTGCGGGTGACCGGGGCCGGGCCCGCCCTGCGGGCCCTACTGGACCTCGTAGGCCTCGTCGAGCTGCTCGGGGAGGCCGAACAGCGGGAACCACCGCGCGGTGTCCAGGAAGGCGTTGAGCCCGACGATCTTGCCGTCTGAGATCTCCAGCACCTGGAGCGCCCACGGGGTGTGGCCCGGCCGACCGTCCTCGCGCGGACGGTACTGGCCGAAGGCGGGCAGGCCGTTCGCCGTCGTCGGGACGAGCCGGGAGCCCTTGCAGCCGATGCCCTGGTTCAGGTGCCAGGCCGCGATGTCCTCGTGGCCCTGGAGCCACAGGTCGAACGGCGGCATCGAGAGCACCGCGTCCTCGTGCAGGAGGGTGGTGAGCCGCGCGATGTCGTAGGCCTCGAAGGCGGAGAGGTACCGCTCCAGCAGCTTCGCCTGGTCCGCGTCGAGCGGATCCGCGGGGTCGCTGTCGCGCAGCGACTGCCCGGCCAGGGTGGCCCGCGCCCGCTGGAGGGCGCTGTTCACCGAGGCCGTCGTGGTCTCCAGGAGCTGGGCCACCTCGTCGGCCTTCCAGGCCAGCACCTCGCGCAGGATGAGCACCGCCCGCTGCTTCGCCGGCAGGTGCTGGAGCGCCGCGACGAAGGCCAGGCGGACGGATTCCTTCGCCAGCGCCATCTCCGCCGGGTCGGCGGTCTGCGGCAGCACCCGGCCGTCCGGGACCGGCTCCAGCCAGGTCACCTCGGGGCGCTCGTTGAGCACGGCGGAGGCCTGGTGCTGCGGTGCGGTCAGGTCCATCGGGCGGGCCCGCTTGTTCCCGGCGTTCAGCAGGTCCAGGCAGACGTTGGTGGCGATCCGGTACAGCCACGACCGCAGCGAGGAGCGGCCCTCGAACGTGGCGTGGCTGCGCCAGGCGCGGATGTACGTGTCCTGCACCGCGTCCTCGGCGTCGAAGGACGAGCCGAGCATGCGGTAGCAGTAGCCGGTGAGCTCGACCCGGTACCGGTCCATCGCGGTGTCGAGGTCCACATCGGTGGCGAGGTTGCTCATGTCCGTCCATCCCCCTGGTCGTTCCACTCCTTCGGAACCTACCGGAGGGGTCTGACAACGGCAGCCGGAAGCGCCGGACCGCCCATATATGTCGTCATCAAGTTTCTTGACGTCAAGATTGATCTGCGGCAGGCTTCCGTCATGTATCTCGACATCGAGATACATGACGGTGGGCGCGGTCGATACGGGGGACTGGGATGCGGCGCGGCAGGCGGATCCGGAAGGCACGGCAGGGGGACGGTGGTCTGCTGGCGCAACTGCGCCGGCCGCCCGGCGGCCGAGATGCGCGGATCATGCTGCTCACCCAGGCGCTGGACCGGGCGGGTACCGGTGTGTGGGCCGCGTCCTCCGTCCTCTACTTCACCTTCGTCGTCGGCCTCGACGCCGGGCAGCTGGGCCTGCTGCTGGGCGCGGCCGGCGTGGCGGGCATCGCCGGATCGCCGCTGGCGGGCCACCTCGCCGACCGCTTCCAGGTGCGCACCCTGCTGATCGGCTGCCACCTCATCCGCCTCGGGGCCCTCTGCGTGCTGCTGGTGGTCACCGACTTCGGCCTGCTGCTGCTCCTGTTCGCCGTCACCCACCTGGGAGACCGGGCGGCCAAGACGCTGGAGATGCTCTTCGCCACCCGGGTCGCGGGCGAGCGGCGCTCCACCTACCAGGCGCTGTCACGCAGTTCGGCGAACGCCGGATACGCCCTCGGCGCGGGCCTCGCCGCCATCGGACTGGCCGTCGGCACCCGGGGCGCGTACCAGGTGCTGATCCTGGCCAACGCCCTGTCGTTCCTCGTGGCCGCGGCCCTGGTGTGGCGCACCCGGGAGCCGCACGGCCGCGGGCTCGTGGTCGCACGGCCCGGGGCGGAGCAAGACGCTCCGGTGGCCGGGCCCAGCCCCTGGCGGGACCGCGGCTACCTGCGGTTCGTCCTGCTGGACATCCCGATGAACCTGGACGACTCGATCCTCGGCGTCGGCGTGCCGCTGTGGCTCGTCGGCCACACCGCGGCCCCGCACGCCCTGATCCCGGCCTTCCTGGTCATCAACACCGTGCTCGTCGTCGCCCTGCAGCTACGGGTGTCGGCGCGGGTCCGGGACGCCCGCCAGGCGGCGGGGGCGGTCGGCCTGTACGGCGTGACGACGCTCGCCTGCTGCCTCTTCCTGGCCACCGCCCCCGCGGGCGGGGCCTGGGCCGCCTCGGCGGCCCTGCTCGCCGCGGCCGTGCTGGCCACCGCGGCGGAGCTGATGCGCTCGGTGAGCTCCTGGGAACTGGCGGTCTCCCTCGCACCGCAGGAGGCGCGCGCCTCGTACCTCGGCGTGGCCGGCATGGCCCAGTCCGTCCAGAAGTCCGCGGGCCCGCTGCTGCTCACCGGCGCGGTGATGGCGGCCGGCCCGGCCGGCTGGCTGGCCCTCGGGGCCGGGGTGGCGGGCCTGTCCCTGGTCCAACGCCGCTTCGCCCTGCGCCGGTTGGACCGCCTGAGCGCCGCGCCCGCACCCTCGTCCGCGCCAGCCGAGCCCGCCGCCCGGTCCTAGGTCCTGTCGTCAAAGTGGCGTCGGTCAGGCCCGCGGCGTCCGGTGCCATGGGGTCTCCCCAGGCCCGCAGGGCCTAGGGGAAGCATCGCAAGGCGGAGGGGCGCCCGTGTACTGGACGTACTCGGGCGCCCCGACAACGCAGCGAGGTGCGGTGCCGGGCTTCGCGGGCCCGACGAGACTTTGACGCCAGGGCCTAGGTGCCGGGCTTGCGCCCGTACACGTAGACGTCCTCGCCCTGTCCCAGCAGGTTCCAGTACGCCTTGGCGTCGGCGGAGCGCATGTTCACGCAGCCGCCCGAACCGGGCGGGTTCCACATGCTCTTGGTGGTCGAGTGGAAGGCGATGCCGCCGTCGAAGAACTGCGCGTACGGCATCGAGACGTTGTAGAGCGTCGACCAGTGGTCGATGTTCCGGTAGTAGATCTTCTTCAGGCCGGTGCGCGTCTCCGTGCCGTCCTTGCCCGTGCGGACCGGGACGGGCCCGTACTTCAGCGTGGCGCCGTCCTGGATCCAGCTGAGCTGCCGCGTCAGGTCGACGCAGGCGATCCGCCCCCGGTTCACCGGGCAGTCACCCGCCTTGTTCGGGGTGCTGCCGGCCGCCCGCTGGGCCAGCATCGTGCTCATCGTCTGCCAGGTCAGCGGCCCGGCGTAGCCCTGGGTCGGGGTGATCCCGTGGCTCGCCTGGAAGGACCGGATCGCCGTGCAGTCGGCCGCCGACTGCTTCCCGTCCACCGGCCGGCCGAGGAACTGCTCGACCTGCCGCTGGTACGGCCCGGTGGTGAGGTTGCAGGAGGCGGCGGCCTGCGCCGCCCCACCTCCCGTGACCACCACCGGCAGCGCGAGCGCGACCGCCCCGCCCAGCACCGCCGCCCGCGCCCCGAACCTCGTACGCATCAGGTCCTCCCCTGCTCGCACAGCACGTCCTCCGTGTTGAATGCCCGGAAAACAAGCAGGGGTTGCCTACGGCGGGAGCGTAGTTTTCGTCAGCGTGCGCCCATGGCCGACGCCGGCATCCGCCGCTCCGCGCGCGCCGCGTGGGATCCGTACAGGGTGATCGACACGACGCCGAGCACCGCCAGCAGCGCGATGCCGACCGTGGCCGCCCATCCGGCCCCGTGGTAGGCCAGGGCGCCCAGGGTGCCGCCCGCGCTGGAGCCGAGGTAGTACGCCGACTGGTAGAGCGCCGAGGCCTGCGCCCGGCCGGTCTTCGCCGTCCGGCTCACCGCGGCCGAGGCCACCGCGTGCCCCGCGAAGAAGCCCGCGGTGATCAGGACCAGCCCGAGCACGATCAGCGCCAGGGAGTCGGACAGCGACAGCAGCAGCCCGAGCGCCGTGGTCGTCACGGCCAGGTACAGGGCGCCCCGCCGCCCGGTGCGGGCCACCAGCTTGCCGGCGGCGGCCGAGGAGACCGTGCCGACCAGGTAGATCAGGAAGATCGACCCGACCACGCCCTGCCCGAGCGAGAACGGCTCGTCCACCAGGCGGTAGCCGATCACGGTGTAGACCGCGCCGAAGACCGTCATGAACAGCGCGCCGATCCCGTACAGGCGCAGCAGCAGCGGATCGCGCAGATGACCGGCGACGGTACGGCCCACCGCGCGCGGGTTCAGCGACGCCGGGCGGAAGAACCGGGCCCGCGGCAGCAGCACCAGGAAGGCCACCGCGCACGCCAGCGCCATCAGGGCGACGGCCAGCAGGCCCGCCCGCCAGCCCCACAGCTGCGCCGCCCAGCCGGTGACGAGGCGACCGCTCATCCCGCCGATGGAGTTCCCCGCCACGAACAGGCCGATCGCGGCCACCAGGGCCTTCGGCTTGACCTCCTCCGCCAGGTACGCCATCGCGGAGGCCGGGATCCCGGCGATCGCCGCGCCCTGGACGGCGCGCAGCGCCACCAGCCACTCCACGTTCGGCGCGAACGGCACCAGCAGACCGACGCCGACGGCGATCACCATCGAGTACGTCATCATCCGGGTCCGGCCGAACCGCTCGGACAGCGCGCTCAGCGGGAGGACGAACAGCGCGAGCGCGCCGGTGGCCGCGGACACCGTCCAGCTGGCCTGGCCCGCCGTCACCCCGAAGCCGGCGGAGATCGCGGGCAACAGCGCCTGGGTGGAGTAGAGGAGGGCGAACGTCGCGAGTCCGGCGGCGAAGAGCGCGAGGCTCATCCGGCGGTAGCCGGGGTGGCCGGGGGAGAGGGGCTGCGGTGCGGGGGACGACGGGGTGGAGGCACCCGGGATGACGGGTGCCCCGGTATGAACGGGAGGCATGCTTCGACGGTAGGCCTGTCATTTTCATGCGTCCAATGCACAGAATCGCGATAATCGATCCACTGATGCATCAACCCAGCTCAGAGGCGTGGATGTCGATGAACCGTTACGTAGAAGACATGGCCGTGACAACTTTGCTCGCGCCGCGGCTGGCCTATTTCGTCGCCGTCGCCCGCCACGAGCACGTCACCCGCGCCGCCCACGAGCTGGGCGTCCCGCAGTCCACCCTGTCCCGCGCCATGGTCCGGCTCGAACAGGACCTGGGCGTCACGCTGTTCGCCCGCAAGGGCCGTACGGTCGCCCTCACCACGGCCGGCCGCACCTTCCTGGCCTCGGCCGAGCAGGCCCTCACGGAGATCGGCCGCGCCGCCGAATCCGTACAGCACGACGCCGATCCGGCGGCCGGCAAGGTGGCCTTCGGCTTCCTGCACACCCTCGGGTCCGAGACCGTACCCGGCCTCATCCGCGCCTTCCGCGCCGACCACCCGCGCATCCGCTTCTCCCTCGTCCAGAACTACGGCGAGGCCATGCTGGAGAAGCTCCGGGCCGGCGAACTCGACCTGTGCCTGACCTCCCCCGTGCCGGACGCCCCCGACCTGGTCGCCCGGCGCCTCGACGAACAGCGGCTGCGGCTGGTGGTCCCGGACGACCACCGGCTCGCGACCCGCAAGCGCATCCGCCTCGCCGAGGCCGCCGAGGAAACCTTCGTCACCCTGGAGCCCGGCTACGGCATGCGCCGCATCACCGACGACCTGTGCGCGGAAGCCGGGTTCACCCCGAAGATCGCCTTCGAGGGCGAGGAGGCCGAGACCCTGCGCGGCCTGGTCGCCGCCGGCCTCGGCGTGGCCCTCCTGCCGCCCCCGGCCGTGGCCCGCCCCGGCGTGGTCGAGCTGACGGTCACCGCCCCGCGCGCCGTCCGCGAGATCGGCCTCGCCTGGCTCGACGGCCACCCCGACACCCCGCCTGTGGCGGAGTTCAAGCGCTTCCTGCTCTCCCGCCGCGGCCGCCTGATCCCCGAACTGGAACCCCTGCCCTAACCGGGCCACCACCCGCCCGGGCCGCATTCAGCCTCGCCGGCGTTTGAGGCGCGGGTCCGGGCGGAGCCGGGTGCCCGGCGGAGCCGGGTTTCCTGGGGCTCCGCCCCAGACCCCGCGCCTCAA
>NZ_JBVIAH010000008.1:50419-58729 GCF_055574035.1 Streptomyces sp. NPDC030021 | reverse complement strand
TTCTCCTTCTATGCCCCCCCCCCCCCCCCCCCCCCCTCCCCCCCCTCCCCCTCTCCCCCTCCTCCCCCCCCCCCCCCCCCCCCCCCCCCCCCCCCCCCCGAGGCTGGGATGTGCCCCGGGCGACGCTGGACGTGTGCCCGGCGGGGCTGGAGTGCCCGTGAGGTACGGGGGAATGGCGCCCGGCGCTAAGGGCCCGGCGGTCGGGCCGGGGACAGCAAGTAGCCCGCCTGGAAACGGGACTTGGCGCCCACCGCTCGCATGATCTCGGCGATGTGCCGCTGGCAGGTCCGCTCCGACATGCCCAGCCGCCGCGCGATCACCTTGTCCTCCAGCCCCTCCGACAGCAGCCGGACGATCGTCTGCCGCAGCTCGTCCGAGATCGACCGGGCCGCCTCCGGGCTCACCGACGTGGGGAAGGGCTCCGCGCCCACCCAGGAGCGCTCGAAGGTCGCCGTCATGAAGTGCACGACGCTCGGCTCCCGCACCACCAGTGCCGCCCCGCTGCGGTCCGGCACCGCCATCAGGCCCGTGTGGTCGTCGAAGATCAGCATCCGCATCAGCCCGTCGCCCAGGGTCCGTACCTGGGCGCCCAGCGCCGTCACCCGCTCGACGTACGCCGCCGTGGGCCGTGAGTAGCGCGCCGTGTGCTGGTAGATCGTGCGCATCCGGACCCCGCGCGTCAGCAGTGACTCGTCCCGCCCGATCGACTCCTCCAGCGTCTCCAGCGGGCGGCCCCCGCCCGGCTGCGAGGTCAGCAGCTCCCGCTCGCACGCCGCAACCAGCTCCGCGATCAGCCCCCGTACCGCTCCGAGGTCCGTGACCAGCTCCAGCCGGCCCGATGCGCTGAGGTCCCGGTGCGCGGTCCCCGCCTCGTACGCCGGCACCAGCGCCTCCAGCCGCCCGCGCAGCCGGTCCATCTCGTCGTGGGTCTCCCGTACGAGCAGGGCCAGCGGGGCCAGGGCCCGGGCCGCCGCGGCCCGGGGGGCCACCGCGCTCCAGCGGTCCGGGTCGTCGCCCGGGGCCCGCTGGAGCAGGTGCGCGGCGGCCAGCTCGGTGATCGCGGCGGCCGCGCGTACGCCCAGGGCCCCGGTGGCCTCGCACAGGTCAAAGGCGTGCCGCTCGACGGCGTACGCGTACAGGCGCCGGGCGGCGGGGCTCAGCTCCCCGGCCGCTCCGGCCGGCCCGGATTCCTCGGCAGGCATATGCGTATGCGTCCCGAGTTGTGCCCGTTTATAAACCCCTCGTGTTCCCGCAAGGCGGCAAGACGACGCCTGGACGGCCACCTTCGGCATATGCCGAAGAGGCACAGTGGCAGCACGGCGTGAGGGGGAAGCGCGGTATGCGGCAGCGGACACCCAGGCGAGCACGGGGGCCCGTGTCCTGCTGAGCCCGCGGCCCGCCGTGGTGGTCGCGCCAGATCCATCGGTGCCATCCGACCGTGAGGGGGCGGAGCGGCGGGTACGGACGGACTGGCGCGACCCCGAAGCCCGACCCCGAAGCCCGATCCCGAAGCCCGATCCCGAAGCCCGACCCCGGAGCCCGATCCCGGAGCGCGACCCCGAAACCGTCAGTCGGCGGCCGGCTTCGCGTAATCGACGTAGCCGGTCCAGTCCAGCGCCACGCACGGCTCGTCACCCACGACCCAGGCGTCGTGCCCGGGGGCGATCTGGATGAAGTCGCCCGGGCCGATCTCGCCGCTCTCCCCGTCGTCCATGACGATCTTCATCCGGCCGCTCACGACGTACCCGGTGTGGGCGGAGCGGCAGCTGTCCGTGCCGGCCAGCGGCTTGATGTGCAGCGACCAGCGCCAGCCCGGCTCGAAGACCGCGCGCCCCACCGCCCCGCCCTCGGTGTTGAACAGGTCCAGCCTGCCCGTGCCGGCCTCGAAGGGCCGCGTCTCGTCGGGCTTGTCGAAGTTCCTGTGGACCAATCCGCCCATGGCCGGTCTCCTCCGGGAGTCGAGCAACACCCCGAGTCCGCTTCCCACGGTACGCGCGCCGCGCCGGGCCCGTGGATCACCGCCTCAGCGACCTCCCGAAGCCCGAGGCCAGCGGCATCCGCAGGCCCAGCGGCGGGGGCGCGGCCAGGGCGTCGGTCACCGGCCGCGAGTACCGCCCCGAGGAGACCGCGCCCAGGATGAAGTCCACGGCCAGTGCCACCACTTCCGGCTGGTGCTCGCGCAGCCCGTGCCCGTCCGAATGCACCTCGAAGCGGCAGGTCGAACGATTCGCCTTCTTCGCGCGCGCCGCCAGCCGGAAGGAGGCCTCCGGGTCGCTGCGGGCGTCGTTGGTGCCGTGCACGATCAACACCTGCCGTCCCGACAGCTGTTTCACCGGTTCAGGGGAGTCGGCCCGGGCCGCCGCCTCTAAGCAAGGGGCGATCACCACGACCGAGTTGACGGCCCCGTGCCCCGCCGCCCGCAGCGCGGCCAGACCCCCCGCGTCATAGCCGGCCAGGCACACCGGCACGTCCCCGTACCGCCGCACCGCCTCGTCCGCGGCCCACCCCGCCTGTTCCTCCCGGGCGGAGTCCCCGCCGTGGATGACCATGTGCGTGACCAGCCCCTCCGCCCCGCCTGCCCGGGCCAGCGCCCGCGCGAGCGGACGCATGGGACCCGGCGAGAATCTGGAGGCCCCGGGAAACAGGAGCACCACCCCGTTGACCGCACTTTCCGTCGAACCCGAGCCGGTTCTCGCGCCGGCCGCCCGCCCCAGGCGGGCCCCGCGCGCCGGCGGCGCATGCTGTGCCATGGCGGAACAGTCTCAGACCTTCAGGTGTACGCCATCCGTCCGCGCGGTCTCTGTTACATATCGACGCCCGCCGGGGACATTCCGCTCTACGCGCGTAGGAGTAGAGTGCGCAGATGACGAGCGAGACCCCCAACCTGCCGACCCCGGATCAGATCCGTCGTTCCCCGAAGGTGCTGCTGCACGATCACCTCGACGGTGGACTGCGCCCCGGGACCATCATCGAGCTGGCCCGTGAGGTCGGCTACGAGAACCTTCCCGAGACCGACGCCGACAAGCTCGGCATCTGGTTCCGCGAGGCCGCCGACTCCGGCTCCCTGCCTCGCTACCTGGAGACCTTCGCGCACACCTGCGCGGTCATGCAGACGAAGGCCGCCCTCTTCCGGGTCGCCGCCGAGTGCGCCGAGGACCTGGCCGAGGACGGCGTCGTGTACGCCGAGATCCGCTACGCGCCCGAGCAGCACCTGGAAGCCGGCCTTTCCCTCGAAGAGGTCGTCGAGGCCGTGAACGACGGCTTCCGCGAGGGCGAGCGCCGCGCGAAGGCCAACGGCCACCGCATCCGCGTCGGCGCCCTGCTGACCGCGATGCGCCACGCCGCCCGCGCGCTGGAGATCGCCGAGCTGGCGAACCGCTACCGCGACAACGGCGTGGTCGGCTTCGACATCGCCGGCGCCGAGGCCGGGTTCCCTCCCACCCGCCACCTCGACGCCTTCGAGTACCTCAAGCGCGAGAACAACCACTTCACCATCCACGCGGGCGAGGCCTTCGGCCTGCCGTCGATCTGGCAGGCCCTGCAGTGGTGCGGCGCCGACCGCCTCGGTCACGGCGTGAAGATCATCGACGACATCGAGGTCGCCGAGGACGGTTCCGTGACCCTGGGCCGCCTGGCCTCGTACGTCCGGGACAAGCGCATCCCCCTGGAGATGTGCCCGACCTCGAACCTGCAGACCGCCGCGGCCGCCTCGTACGCCGAGCACCCGATCGGTCTGCTGCGCAAGCTGCACTTCAGGCTCACGGTCAACACGGACAACCGCCTGATGAGCGGCACCAGCATGAGCCGCGAGTTCGAGCACCTGGTCGACACCTTCGGCTACACCCTCGACGACATGCAGTGGTTCACCGTCAATGCGATGAAGTCCGCGTTCATTCCTTTCGATGAACGACTGGCCATGATCAATGAAGTGATCAAGCCCGGTTATGCGGAGCTGAAGTCGGAGTGGCTGTTCCAGCAGACCGCTTCCACCAGGGGTTCCGTCTCGGCCTAGGCCACGGCATGACATAGCGGAAGCGCCCGGGAGAGATAATCCCCGGGCGCTTTCTCGTATTTAAGGATGTTTGCGGACGGGGGTTTGAAGTGACTAGTTTGCGGAGCCGCTCAATTCCCCGTCGCAAGGACAACTTTTCATGAAGAAGTCAGCTGCCAAGACCCTCGGTACCGCCGTTCTCGGTGCCGCCTTCGCCGCGGTCGCCGCCGGTACCGCCTCCGCCGCCGTCCCGGCGATCGGAGTGACCGACATGGTGGGCACCGCCACCGGCGCGCTCCAGGGCGTCACCAGCCAGCAGCGGGTGGGCGGAGAGACCCAGCAGTCGAGCGACCCCACCAGCCAGATCACCGGAGCCCTGACCCCGCTCACCGGCGCCCTGAACGGCCTCGGCGGCTGACACTGCCCTCGCCGTGGATTCGTACGCGCGTGCGGTGGGTGCATGCTCCTCGATCGGGCATGTGTCCCGCCGCACCGTGTGCCACGATCGCCACCAACTGCCCGCCGACGTCTTGGGTACGAGGTTCTCGGTCATGCGCATGAAGGCACGAGCGACGATGGTCGCGCTGGTCCCCACCCTGCTGTTCGCGGCGGTGGGGTGCAGCACCACGCACACCCCCGCGACGGGCAAGGCCCCCGATCCCGAGGGCTCCGCGGGCAGCGCCTCCGCCGCACCCGGAGCCCCGGCGCCCTCCGCCGTGGCGTCGGGATCGGTCGAGCCGAAGACCGGTGGCAGCAGGCTTGAGCGGTCCGCGCTGGCACAGGGCGACCTGCCCGGCTACCAGGTCTCTGCCCAGGGCAAGAACCCCAATGCCCCGGACGGCCAGCCGCAGGCCGACAAGAAGGCCTGCCAGCCGCTGGCCGACATCATGGGGGACAAGCCGGACCCGTCCGCGCGTGAGGTCCTCAGCCGCGGCGTCGGCTCCCAGAAGCAGGTCGGGCTGGCCGTCTCCGCCTCCGTCAGCTCCTACTCCGAGAGCGATGCCAAGGCGCTGATCGCCCGGCTCAAGGCCGCCGTCGCCGCCTGCGGTTCGGGCTTCTCGGCCACGGTCGGGAAGCAGACCGGCGCCTACCGCGAGGTGCGCCCCGCCGACTACCGCACGGGCGGCGACGAGAGCGTCAGCTGGACCATGACCGCCGCCGCCCAGGGCGTCTCGGCGCAGGTCCACCTGGTCGTCGTACGCGAGGGCGACACCGTCGTGCGGCTGACGGCCCTCAACGTGGCGGGGGCGGCCCAGCAGAAGGCGCAGGTGCCGCAGGAAGTGGCCGACAAGCAGCTGGAGAAGATCCAGAAGGTCCGGCGGGCCGGCTGACCGGACGACCCGCCGGCCGCCGGACTACCAGGCGGCCGAAGCGGGCTTCTCGTTCGGCAGCAGGACCCACAGCGCTATGTAGATCAGGAACTGCGGTCCGGGCAGCAGGCACGAGACGACGAAAATGGCGCGCATCGCGTTCGTCGAAATTCCGAAACGCCGCGCCAGTCCGGCGCAGACTCCGCCGATCCAGCGGCCGTCACGGGGGCGGACCAGGGCGCTCATGAGATTCTCCTTCGTCGGTATCGCTTTCTGCGATGACTCAATACTCCCGCTGGACCGCCGACAGAACGTCGGTCCAGGGGCCGAGCCCGACCCTGGAAATCTTCGGGGTATCCCCCTGATAAACGGTGTGTGAGCGCCTCAGCCGGGCCCGCAGCGCCGGTACGACGGCCACGTGCGCGAGCACCACGCCGACGGTGTTCAGCAGCACCGAGTCCACGTCCACGACCTGCCCCGGAACCGCGGTCTGCAGCATCTCGATGCACACCGAGACCAGCGCGCCCGCGGCGGCCGTCCGGGCCAGCGAGGACCACGCGGACAAGGCCGACGGTGCGAGCCGTCCGCTGATCAACGGCACCAGCACCCCGAGCGGGGCCAGCAGCGCGAGCCCCTCACCGATCTGCCGGGCGGCCTCCAGCGGACCGAGGGCCAGATCCGCTGTGATCCCCTCCAGCGGGCTCAGATTGGCCGCCGCGGCCCAGGGCACGTCCAGCGGCCGCAGAGTCAGCCAGCCGACGACCACGAAATGGGCGGCGAGCAGGACCCCGGCCAGGAGTCGGAGACGGAGGTGGATCGCGGTGGCGGCGCTTTCGCCGGCCTCATGACGCTGCACACCTGCGAGGACGCATCACCCGGTAGCCCCGGTTCCGGCCCGGAGGGTGGTGTGGCGGGGAGCACCCGACAGGATCGTACCCGGCGTCCTGGCCGGTCAGCGCGTGGCGATGAGGACGATCAGAAGCAGCGCGCCGACCAGCGCGGGCGCGATGATCTCGTACGACCAGCGCACGCGCACACTGCCCTGCGCGCCCGGCCGCGAGGCGTTCAGCTCGGCCAGTCCCTGGAGCTCGTCGACGATCCGGTCGGCATTGGCCCGCATCGGTTCGGAGGCGGCGGCGGAGGTACGGGACCGCGCGCCGGGGTCGCCCGTGCTGCCCGGGTCGCGGCGGTCGATCGCAGAGCGGCGCATCTGCTGCCGGTTGGCCTTCTTCCGCTCCCGCAGCGAGACCGGCACGGACCAGAGCTGGTACTTCGACCCCTCGGCCAGCACCTCGGCCGAGTACCCGGCGCGCACCGCGTCCACGGCCGCCCAGGGCAGCTCGATGATCCGGAAGGGGTTCCGCACGCGCATCCGGTCCTCGTTGGCGAAGACGGCCGGGCGGATCGTGAACGCGACGATCAGCGGTACGACGCACAGCGCCACCGCCAGTCCGATCCACGGGGTGTTGCCGGAGCCCCGCACCACGGCGTCGCCGCAGAGCCAGGCGGTCAGCGCGAGCAGCAGTACCCCCGAGACGACGCCCATGGAGGATCGGTAGACCCGGTCTGCGTACACCGGCTCGTCGGTCGGCTGCTGGCTGCTCATGGGGTCGATTCTGCCCCACTGCGCCGCCTGGGTGTATCAGCCCGCGAGATCGGCGTACAGGATGATGTTGTCGGGCCGGTGGCCGTCCGTGAGCTCGCCGCCGCAGGTGATGACGCGCAGCTCGGGGCGGGCGGTGTCCCCGTAAACCTTGGTGGTCGGGAACTCCTTCTTCCCGACCTGCTCCAGCTCCCGGACGCGGAACACGGCGGTGGTGCCGTCCGCCCGGGAGACGGTGATCTCCTCGCCGGTGCGCACGCGCGAGACGTCCTTGAGCACGGCCGGGCCGCGCGCGGTGTCGAAGTGGCCGATCAGCACGGCGGGACCGGTCTGGCCCGGCGTGACTCCCTTGGTGTACCAGCCGATCTTGTCGGCGTCGGCCACCGAGGGCACCTCGACGGTGCCGTCGGCGGCCAGTCCCAGCCCCAGCACCGGGGAGGCGTCCACCCCGGCCGAGGGGATCCGTACGCGTACGGGCTCGGAGGCGGGCATCGGGATGGCGGCCGGGGCCTCGGCCGGAGCGGCGGACGCCGGGGTGACGTGCGGGGCGGCCGGTGCCGGGCCGGCGGCGGGGGTGCCGCCGCAGCCGGTCAGGGCGGTGAGGGCGAGCGGGGTGAGAAGGGCGGTGGCGCGGAGGGCGGCGCGGGACATGCGGGGCTCCTGAACGGGGACCGGCGGGCCACCACGAGGGTGGCCCGCCTCATCGGGTGACGCGGGGGCCGCGCGGGGCGGCCGTTCGTCAGCTGTGGCTGCGGCGACGGCGCAGGACGGTCGCACCGAGCGCGGCGAAGACCGCGAGGAGGCCGGCGCCGGCGGCGACGGTGGTGCTGCTGCCGGTGTCCTCGGACGCGATCTCGGCGCCCGCCGCGACGGACCCCTGGGGGACGACGGTGGTCTGGCCCGTGGTCTGGGTGGAGACGTTCGTGGCGGTCACCGGCTTCGCGGTGGAGGGCTCGGGCTTCGGGGCCGGGGTCTCCTCCGTGACCTTGTACTCGAAGGTGCAGCCCTTGGGGAGGGCGGGGAAGTTCGCGAAGCCGGACGGGACGTTCAGGCCGCCCTGGGTCTTCCATTCGAAGACGGGCTTGGCGCCGCTCGGGTTGTTGATGCGGGAGAAGTAGTCCGGCGAACCCTGGGGGTTGGTGCGGGTGAGGGTCTGGGTCCAGGTGTTGGCGGGGTCGCTGTCGTGCATGACGACCTTGGGGCCCTTGGGGGACATGGTCAGGTCGGCCTGCAGTCCGGCGCCCAGGTCGACCTGCTTGACCTCGGAGACGCACGAGGCGGGCGCGTCGTCGTGGACCGGGTACTCAAGGGTGCAGCCCTTGGGGAGGGCGGGGAAGTTCGCGAAGCCGGACGGGACGTTCAGGCCGCCCTGGGTCTTCCATTCGAAGACGGGCTTGGCGCCGCTC
>NZ_JBVIAH010000008.1:0-50323 GCF_055574035.1 Streptomyces sp. NPDC030021 | reverse complement strand
GGGGTCGCTGTCGTGCATGACGACCTTGGGGCCCTTGGGGGACATGGTCAGGTCGGCCTGCAGTCCGGCGCCCAGGTCGACCTGCTTGACCTCGGAGGTGCAGTCGGTCGGGCCGGTCGCTGCCGCCGGCAGCGGGAAGGACTTGGTCGCGCCGCCCTTGGTCGCGGTGAGGGCGTGGCTCTTGCCGCTCTTGACCAGCTTCAGCTCCAGCCCGTTGGCCGAGATGGAGGGCCCGCCCGGGGTCAGCACCCCGAGGGAGCGGGTCGGGAAGGTGTCCGGTTCCCCCGAACCGAGGGCCAGGATCTCGGCCTCCGGGCCGTCGGCGGTGTGCCGCACCATCGCGGCGAACCCGGGCGTGATGTCGATCCGCGTGCCCGCTTCGCGGTCGTTGCCCGAGACGGACGCGGCCGGGACGGCCTGCGGGGCGGCCGCGTACGCGGTGCCCGCGACCGGGGCGAGGAGGGCACCGGCGAGGGCGGCGGTGGAGATGGAGGCACGGAGGGCGGTACGCATAACGACTCCTTGAAGCGTTGTCTCAGGAAAGTGGGGGAGAGTCGCATGCCGCGGTTTTCTCTGTCGGTGAGAGCCGGGTGAGTGTCTGGCGGGCTGCTGAGAACAAAGTTGCGGATCTTGTTCGCGCGGACGATCTTGCTCCTGTCATGGGCTTGTAACGGAGAGTGGAGGTGTCGATTCCATAGCGGATTCCGGGGCGGGGGTGACAGGTCGCTACGCGCGTAGATATGCTCATCTGGTGACCATGCCCACCACCCTCACCGCATTCGCTGACGTGACGACGTCCGACAGTGCGCTGCGCCGCTTCCTGCACGGGCTGCCCGGCGTCGACGCTGTCGGCCTGGAGGCCCGCGCGGCCTCCCTCGGCACCCGTTCGATCAAGACGACGGCCAAGGCGTACGCCATCGACCTGGCCATCTCGATGATCGACCTGACGACGCTGGAAGGCGCGGACACCCCGGGCAAGGTCCGGGCGCTCTCCGCCAAGGCCGTCAATCCCGATCCGACCGACCGTACGACCCCGATGACGGCCGCCGTCTGTGTCTACCCCGACATGGTGGCCACGGCGAAGGCCGCGCTGAACGGCGCCGACGTCAAGATCGCCTCGGTCGCGACCGCCTTCCCGGCCGGCCGCGCCGCCCTGCCCGTCAAGCTCGCGGACACCCGTGACGCCGTCGCCGCCGGCGCCGACGAGATCGACATGGTCATCGACCGTGGCGCCTTCCTCGCCGGCCGCTACCTGGAGACGTACGAGCTGATCAGGACCATCAAGGAGGCCTGCGTCCGCGAGGACGGCAGCGCCGCACGCCTGAAGGTCATCTTCGAGACCGGCGAGCTGTCGACCTACGACAACATCCGCCGTGCCTCCTGGATCGGCATGCTGGCGGGCGCCGACTTCATCAAGACGTCGACCGGCAAGGTCGGGGTCAACGCCACTCCGGCGAACACCCTGCTCATGCTCGAAGCCGTCCGCGACTTCCGCGCGCAGACTGGAATCCAGATCGGCGTGAAGCCGGCCGGCGGCATCCGCACCACCAAGGACGCGATCAAGTTCCTGGTCCTGGTCAACGAGACCGTGGGCGAGGACTGGCTGAGCAACCACTGGTTCCGCTTCGGCGCCTCCAGCCTGCTCAACGACCTGTTGATGCAGCGCCAGAAGCTGAGCACCGGCCGTTACTCCGGTCCCGACTACGTGACGGTGGACTGATCACCATGGCATCTGTATTCGAGTACGCACCGGCTCCCGAGTCCCGCTCGGTCGTCGACATCGCCCCCTCCTACGGGCTCTTCATCGACGGTGAGTTCACCGACGCCGCCGACGGCAAGGTCTTCAAGACCGTCTCGCCGAGCAGCGAGGAGGTCCTCGCCGAGGTCGCCCAGGCGGGCGCCGCCGACGTGGACCGCGCCGTCAAGGCCGCCCGCAGGGCCTTCGCCTCCTGGTCCGCGCTGCCGGGCTCCGAGCGCGCCAAGTACCTCTTCCGCATCGCCCGGATCATCCAGGAGCGCAGCCGCGAGCTCGCCGTCCTGGAGACCCTGGACAACGGCAAGCCGATCAAGGAGACCCGCGACGCGGACCTCCCCCTGGTCGCCGCGCACTTCTTCTACTACGCGGGCTGGGCCGACAAGCTCGACCACGCGGGCTACGGTCCGAACCCGCGCCCGCTCGGCGTGGCCGGCCAGGTCATCCCGTGGAACTTCCCGCTGCTGATGCTGGCCTGGAAGATCGCCCCGGCGCTCGCCACCGGCAACACCGTCGTGCTGAAGCCCGCCGAGACGACCCCCCTCTCCGCGCTGTTCTTCGCGGACATCTGCCGCCAGGCGGGCCTGCCCAAGGGTGTCGTCAACATCCTCACCGGATACGGCGACGCGGGCGCGGCCCTCGTCGAGCACCCGGACGTCAACAAGGTCGCCTTCACCGGCTCGACCGCCGTGGGCAAGAAGATCGCCCGCCACGTAGCCGGCACCGACAAGAAGGTCACCCTGGAGCTGGGCGGCAAGGGCGCCAACATCGTCTTCGACGACGCCCCCATCGACCAGGCCGTCGAGGGCATCGTCAACGGCATCTTCTTCAACCAGGGCCAGGTCTGCTGCGCGGGCTCGCGCCTGCTGGTCCAGGAGTCGATCCACGACGAGCTGCTGGACTCCCTCAAGCGCCGCCTCTCCACGCTGCGCCTGGGCGACCCGCTCGACAAGAACACCGACATCGGCGCGATCAACTCCGCCGAGCAGCTCGCCCGGATCACCGCGCTCGCGGAGACCGGCGAGGCCGAGGGCGCCGAGCGCTGGTCCCCGGCGTGCGAGCTGCCGTCCTCCGGTTACTGGTTCGCGCCGACGCTCTTCACGAACGTCACCCAGGCGCACACCGTCGCCCGCGACGAGATCTTCGGCCCGGTGCTGTCCGTGCTGACCTTCCGTACGCCCGACGAGGCCGTCGCCAAGGCCAACAACAGCCAGTACGGCCTGTCCGCCGGCATCTGGACGGAGAAGGGCTCGCGCATCCTGGCGGTTGCGAACCAGCTCCGCGCCGGAGTCGTCTGGGCCAACACGTTCAACAAGTTCGACCCGACCTCGCCCTTCGGCGGCTACAAGGAGTCGGGCTTCGGCCGCGAGGGCGGCCGCCACGGCCTGGAGGGCTACCTCGATGTCTGAGTCGTCGACCCGTCTGAACGTCTTCAAGACCTACAAGCTGTACGTCGGGGGCAAGTTCCCCCGCTCCGAGAGCGGCCGGGTGTACGAAGTGACGGACTCCAAGGGCAAGTGGCTGGCCAACGCCCCCCTGTCCTCCCGCAAGGACGCGCGTGACGCCGTCGTCGCGGCCCGCAAGGCCTTCGGCGGCTGGTCCGGCGCGACCGCGTACAACCGCGGCCAGATCCTCTACCGCATCGCCGAGATGCTGGAGGGCCGCCGCGAGCAGTTCGTCCGCGAGGTCGGCGAGGCCGAGGGCCTGTCCAAGTCGAAGGCTGGCGCGGTCGTCGACGCGGCCATCGACCGCTGGGTCTGGTACGCGGGCTGGACCGACAAGATCGGCCAGATCGTGGGCGGGGCCAACCCGGTCGCGGGCCCGTTCTTCAACCTCTCCACCCCGGAGCCGACCGGTGTCGTCACGGTCGTCGCCCCGCAGGAGTCGTCCTTCCTGGGCCTGGTCTCGGTGATCGCCCCGGTGATCGCGACGGGCAACACCGCCGTCGTCATCGCCAGCGAGAACGCCCCGCTGCCGGCCCTCTCCCTGGGCGAGGTGCTCGCCACCTCCGACCTGCCCGGCGGCGTGGTCAACATCCTGTCCGGCAAGGCCGGCGAGATGGGCCCGCACCTGGCGTCCCACCAGGACGTCAACGCGATCGACCTGGCCGGAGCCGATACGGCGCTGGCCAAGGAGCTGGAGATCGCGGCGGCCGACAACCTCAAGCGCGTCCTGCGTCCACAGCCTGTGGACGACTGGAGCGCCGACCCGGGCACCTCCCGCATGACGGCGTTCCTGGAGACCAAGACCGTCTGGCACCCCACCGGGTCGCTGGGCGCGGGCGGCTCGTCGTACTAGTCCTCCTGGGACAGGCCCCCGTACGAGACCGGCCCCGGCAGCGTCCCCCGCGCTGCCGGGGCCGGTCTCGCGCCCTTCGCCGTGCCTACTTCTTCGGGAGCACCGGTCCGAGCAGCGAGGAGGCGGCGGCGGTCGGCAGCTCGCCGACCGAGGGCCCCTGCGTCAGGATGCCGGTGACCATCCCGGTCCCCACGGACGGGAAGTCGGCGACCTTCGTGGCGACGCCGTTGTCCAGCGGGTCCACGCCGGTGTGGGCGAGCGGGTTCACCTTGAGGTTCGCGATCGGGTCGGTGACCCCGGCCAGGGCCGCCGGAACGTCGAGCTCACCGGCCTGCGCCCCGCCCGCGGCCAGCGCCAGGGCCGCACCGGCCATCGAGACGGTCAGTCCGGCGCTGCGGAGCCGGTTCGGAAGGGAAGGGGCTGCGTGACGTGCCATGGAGATCCCGCCTGAGGTCGTGGTCGCGTGCGCACGCAGCGTAGTTGAGGTGTGTTCCTGGACACCAACCGGCCACCGGGAGGATCCCCTACCCGGGGGAATGGTTCAGACTGGTGTCCCGTGAGCTCCCCCTCTACTTCGCCGACCCGTGTCGTCCTGCTGACCGGTCCGTCGGGCTCAGGAAAATCCTCGCTGGCCGCCCGCTCAGGGCTGCCCGTGCTGCGCCTCGACGACTTCTACAAGGAGGGCGTCGACCCCACCCTCCCGCTCGTCGACGGCAGTTCCGACATCGACTGGGACTCCCCGCTGTCCTGGGACGCGGACGCGGCGGTCGCCGCGATCGCCGAACTGTGCGCGGCGGGGCGGACCGACGTCCCCGTCTACGACATCGCGACGAGCTCCCGCACGGGCACCGAGAGCCTCGACATCGCCCGCACCCCGCTGTTCATCGCGGAGGGCATCTTCGCCGCCGACGTGGCCGCCCGCTGCCAGGAACTCGGCCTCCTCGCGGACGCCATCTGCCTGCGGGGGCGCCCCTCGACGACCTTCCGCCGCAGGCTGGCCCGTGACCTGCGGGAGGGCCGCAAGTCGGTGCCGTTCCTGCTGCGCAGGGGCCTGCGGCTGATGCGCGCCGAACGCGGCATCGTGGCCCGCCACGTGGCGCTGGGCGCGCACGCCTGCGCCGGCGACGAGGCGCTCGGCCGCCTGGCGGCGGCCGCGGCGGGCCGCCACCGCGCGACGACCCCGGCGTAGGCCCAGCCGCCGGGACCCCTACCGGCGGGACCAGCGGTCCGTCAGGGTGGTGATCGCGGCCGCGGCCCGGTCGAGGCCGCGGTCGTCGCCGCGGAGCGTCTTGTTCAGTTCGACGTGAAGGAACCCGGACTGCCGGTCGGCGGCGGTCCGGCCCTGTTCGTTCTCCCGGCCGGCGAGCTTGCAGCGCGCGGAGTACGCCGTGCAGACCTCCAGGCCGTCGCGGCGCAGCGCGGCGGTCAGCTGTTCCGCGTCCGCCAGGGCGCTGTCGCCGGCTCCGGTGGAGACCACCGCGTCGCGCCCGCGGAACGACTCGTCGGCGAACCCGTGCAGCTGGACCCCCGGCAGGTTCCGCCGTGCCAGCTCCTCCACCACGGCGTGGAAGACCGAGTCGTCGCGGTGTGCGACGTCCGCCGCCCCGTCCTCGCCCGCATCGCGGTGGGCGCCCGCGAGCACCAGCACCCCGCCGGGTGCGCCGCGCAGCACCCGTGCCCCGAGGAGTTCGGTGCGGCTGTCGGCGACGGGGTGGGGGACCTGGACCGACCAGCGTGCGGGCCGGTCCAGGTCGACGTAGAAGCGGCCCCAGCCGCGGCTGGTGTGGCCCGATTCACTCACCCCGTCCGCCACCTCGGCGTACCGGCGTCCGCCGGTGCCGTCCGTGACGGTGCGGAGGGTGAAGTCGATCTCGGAGAAGCCGGTCCGCGCCGCTTCCGGATCGCCGTCGAGCAGGTGGGCGAACGCCCTGGTGAACGCCAGTCGTTCCTGGTCCGTGGGGGTGCGGTACCCGCCGCGTTCGCTGAAGCCGGCGGTGAAGCCGGCGATCCGCCGCTCCAGGCCGGGGTCGGCGGAGCGCTGGGGAGCGGGGCCGGCCGGGCGGGCCGGCGGTGCGCTTCCCGAGCTCGTCGGCCGAAGCATCAAAACGGCACAAAGGGCGATGAAAACGCCGCACAGAACCGCAATCGTTATTCGCCTGGTCGGTGGAGCGCTCATAGTCATACGAAAATAACGGAGTGATGCACTCCGGTTTCCGTCCCTCCGCTCTTCGTCCTGGCCAGCCCGCCACCCGGCGCCGCCGGCGGACCGGCCCGCGCTGACCGGACGCCCCGAGGCCCTCGCGGCACCCGCCGCGCCCCGTAAGCCCAGATCATCACACTCCCTAGGCCGCACCGGCTCCAGGACAGAACGAAGAGGAGCCCGCGTTGGCCGCGTCGCGACCGAAGCGGCGGCACCGGAACCGCCTTCGGGCCGACATGTCGCTGCTGGGCGGCATCCGTCCGCCCATCGCGGCCCTGTCCGCCCTGCTGCTGGCCCTCGCCGCCCTCACCGCGTTCCAACTCGGACACGTGGGCAGGGAGACCGTACCGCCTGCCGTTCTCACCTCCCAGCAGTACTTCGCGGAGGACGGCGCCATCGCCCTGCGCGCCTCCCTGGACGAGAGCATCACGGACATCGGCAGGACCGCCTCCCTGTTCAGCTCCGGCGAACCGGTCTCGCCCGACTCCGTGCTCGACAAGCTCGGCAGCGTCTACCAGAAGTGGCGCGGCACGGCCGTGATCGAGATCAAGTCGGGCCGTCTGGAGGCGCAGCGCGGTGAGAACCTCCCGCTGACCGCCCTCGACCTGACCGCGCTCGACGGGGAGTCCGGCCTCGCCCCCCGCATGGTCCGGCTGGAGAACGGCGAGACCCGCCTGCTCACCCTCGCCCTGCTGTCCTGGCCCGACCGCCCCCAGCAGCTCCTGGTCGCCTCCAGCAGCCTGAAGGTCCCGGGCGTCAGCCTGGGCAGGTCCCGCGCCATCGCCGTCCTCGACTCCTCCGGCCAGGTCCTCGGCAGCGATGGTGTCGGTGGTTCCGGGCAGGAGAAGAAGCAGCTCGCGAAGTTCGCGAAGACCGTCGCCCAGAAGGCCGCGCAGCACCCCCTCCAGGCCAAGGAACCCGGCTCCGGCGGTTTCGCGGGCGTCAGCGGCAGCCTCCTCGGGGACTCCAGGGACGGTCACCGCTCGGTGGCCGGCTATGCGAAGCTCACCGGTTCGCAGCCCGGTGTGGGCACCGACGCGACCGCCCTCGGCCTGACCGTCGTCTCGTTCGTCGGCGTCGCGGAGGAACGTTCCACCGCCGTCGACTCCTTCTTCTGGATCGCCGCGTCCGCCGCCCTGCTCGTGCTCGGAGCACTGGCCGTGGCCCTGCTCGTGACCACCGTGCAGCGCCCGCTGCTCCGGCTGTTCCTGGAGAGCCGCCGGATCGGCCGCGGCGACCTGAACCGGCCCGTCACCGTGCCGAAGTACGGCGAGGCCGCCCGCATCGGCGCCGCCCTCGACCGGCTGCGCCGGCAGCTCCTCGGCGAGCCCGCAGCGGCGACCGAGGGCCCTCGCGGGGGCCGCCGCTCCCGGATCGGGACCCGCGCCCTCCTCGCGGTGTGCGGGATCCTGCTCCTGGTCTGGTCGGCGCCGCTCCTGCTGACGCTCAACCGCGCGGGGGCCTCCGTCGCCGTCCCCAGGACGATCGTCGACGACCAGCGCGAACGCACCGACACCCTGGCCGACCGGGTACGCCGCGCCCTCAACGAAGGACACGCCGACCTCACCTCCGCCGCCTCCGTCATCAGCGACAAGACCACCCCCGCCGACCTGACCAAGCTGCTGGAGCGCACCCGGAACCAGCACGGACGCTACGAATCCCTCTACGTCCTGAACGCCGACGGCACCGTCCTGGCCCGCGCCGGCGGCAAGCCCCACCACCCCGCCGGCCAGGGCCCCTCGAAGCAGCCCGTGACCCTGGTCGACAGCGGCAACCGGCCCGTCATCACCGAGTACGCCGAGGCGACCGGCCTGGCCGGCGCCGCCGTGGTCGGCGAGCTGCGCATCGACTTCCTCAACGCCCTGCTCAAGCGGCCCGGCCTGGGCGAGGTCCGCGTCGTCGACGCCGAACACCGGGTGATCGGCGGCAACAACGGCTACCTGGCCTTCGCACCGCTGTCGGACGCCGAGCTCGACGCCCTGGTGAGCTCCGCCAACGACAAGACCGGCGCGGACGGGAAGAGCGGCGCCGACGAGAAGCCGGACAAGGGCCCGCGCGCCAAGAGCGCCCTGCTCCGCGACGGCGGCGTCGCCATCGCCGCCGCGGCGCCGATGACCGGCGGAGGCGTGGCCCAGCCCCTGGACTGGACCGTCGTCACCCGGCAGCCGGCCAAGGGCCTGGAGATCGCCGCGTACACCGCGCAGAACCGCACCGTCCTGGCCGGACTGCTCGGCCTCACGGGCGCCGTGGCCTGCCTCGGCTGGATCCACATCATCGTGGTGCGGCCGCTGCGCGACCTCGCCCGGCGTGCGGAGGCCTTGGCCGACGGCGACCGCCGCACCGTCGTCTACCCGACCCACCACGACGAGGTCGGCGCCGTCACCCGCAGCCTCGAAGTCATCCGACTGCAGCTGCTGGAGCAGCGCAAACGGGACGCCGCCGGCGGCAGCACCGGCCGGACGCCCGGCCCTGCCACCCCGGCCGGAAGGAACTGATCCGCCGTGCTCTTCCTCTACTGCGTGCTTCTCTTCTGCTGCCTGGTCATGCTCGTCGCGGGCGTCGTCGAGCAGCGCCGGCACTACGCCAACCTCGCGCACATACCGAACCGGGTGCTGGTCAACGGAATCCGCGGCAAGAGCTCCATCACCCGGCTGTGCGCGGGCGCCCTGCGCGGCGGCGGGCTGGTGACGGTCGCCAAGACCACCGGCACCGCGGCCCGCTTCATCCACCCGGACGCCACCGAGGAGCCCGTCTACCGGAAGTTCGGCATCGCCAACGTCGTCGAACAGATCGGCATCGTCCGGCGCGCCGCCGCCTACCGGCCGCACGCCCTGGTCATGGAGTGCATGGCGGTCATGCCCGCACTCCAGGAGATCAACCAGTCCAAGCTGATCCAGTCGACCATCGGCGTGCTGTGCAACGTCCGGGAGGACCACGTCGCCGAGATGGGCCCCACCCTCGACGACATCGCGCGCTCCCTGTCGCGCTCGATGCCGCACGGCGGAATCTGTGTCACCGCCGAGAAGGAGCGCTTCCACGTGCTCCAGGAGGAGGCCGACGCGAGGAACTGCACGCTCGTCTACGCCGACCCCGACACGGTCAGCGACGACGAGCTGCGCGGCTTCAGCTGGTTCACCTTCAAGGAGAACGTCGCCATCGCGCTCACCGTCGCCGAGCTCCTCGGCGTCGACCGCGAGACCGCCCTCCAGGGGATGTACGACGCCCCGCCGGACCCCGGCGTGCTCTCCGTCGAGCGGTACGTGGCCCCCGGCGGCAAGCGGGTGCGCTTCGCCAACGTCTTCGCCGCGAACGACCCCGAGTCGACGCTGATGAACATCAACCAGCTCCTCGACCTCGGCGCCGTCGACCGCCCCCTCAACGTCGTGATCAACTGCCGGCCTGACCGTGTCGAGCGCAACGGCCAGATGGGCGCGATCGTCCCGGACCTGATGCCCGACAAGGTCTTCGTGATCGGGCACCCGGCCAAGAGCGCCATCGACGCGATCCCGGCCGAGTGGCGCGGACGCGCCGTCGACCTCGGCGGCGACCAGCGCGACGGCGAGGAGTTCATGAACGAGCTGCTCGGCCACCTGGGCGAGAGCTCCTCGCTGGTCGCCATCGGCAACATCCACGGCCAGGGCGAGATCCTCCTGGAGCACCTGGCGGAACTCCCCGGCTTCGAGGACGAGCCCGACGGGGAAGAGCACCACGCGGTGGCCCCGGACCGCGAGCCCGCCGTACCCCGGCAGGCCGCCCCCGTCCAGCCGCGCTACGTCCCGCACCTCGACCCGTACGCCGACCTCACCGCCGCCCAGGAAGCCAGGTTCGCGCAGCCCCCCGTGCCGCGGCAGTACGTCCACCCGCCGCAGCAGCACACTCTGCCCGCCCCCCAGGGCCGGCCGCCGTACCAGGCGCAGGGCCCGTACCAGGCGCAGAGCCCGTACCAGGCGCAGGGCCCGTACCAGGGGCAGGGCCCGTACCCGCAGCAGCCGGACGGACCGTGGCACCAGGGCCCCCACCCGCAGCAGCCGCAACCGCACGGGCAGCCCTGGCCGCCCCACCCGTACGAGCCCCACCCGTACGAGCCCGACCCGAACCCGCAGTGGCAGAGCCCAGGAGACCCCCGTTGATCCCCGCAGTCCTCACCCCCGAGATCGCCGCGATCGGCATCGCGCTGGGCCTGCTGTTCTCCCTGCTCTGCTACCTGACGACGAACCTCTCGCCCGGCGGCATGATCACCCCCGGCTGGCTCGCGCTCACCCTCATCGAGGACCTGCAGCGCGCCGCGCTCGTCGTCGGCATCACCGCCCTGACGTACGCGCTCACCCTCGTCACCCAGAAGTTCGTCATCCTCTACGGCAAGCGCCTGTTCGCCGCCGTCGTCCTCATCGGAGTGCTCCTCCAGGCCACGGTGGTGATCGTGCTCCAGATGAAGTTCCCCCTGCTGTACGCGAACCAGACCCTCGGCTTCATCGTCCCCGGACTGATCGCCTATCAGCTCGTCCGCCAGCCCAAGGGCGCCACCCTGCTCGCCACCGGCTCCGCGACCCTCATGACGTACGTCGTCCTGACCTCGGGCATCCTCCTCGGCTTCATGCCACACGCCTGACCGACGCCTGACCGACGCCGGCCCGACCACCCGCACCGCCCGGAGCAAACCGATGACCGCCAAGCCCGCCCGCCGCACCCGCCCCGTCCTGCACGCCGCCGTCGTGGGGATCCTGCTGGCCGGCAGCGCGTACTTCACCTACGAGCTGCGCAAAGAGGAACAGGCCAAGGCCCCCGAGGTGCTGCGCGTCACCGACCAGGCGCAGCAGGCCGGTGCCCAGCAGGGCGCCCAGAAGTGGGAGCGGCTGAAGAACCCGGAGCGCTCGGTCCTGCGCGGCGCGGACGGCGCCGTCCTCGCCACCTTCACGGACGGCGCGCGCACGGCGTCGCTCACCGGCAAGAGCCGTACCTTCACCGAGCCGGCCACCACCAAGACCCGTGTCGTGACCGACAACTGGGTCCGCCTGCTCCCCGAGAGCTGGCGCAGCGGCGCGGAGCGCGAGCAGTGGTTCCAGGACTGGTTCAAGAAGTACTACGGGAGCGAGGAGGACGACCTCTTCGCCATCGCCTTCCAGTACGGGGACCAGGCACCGGTCAAGAAGGACGCGGCCGGCGTCCAGTACGCGGGCGACGCGGCCTTCGGACCGCTCAACCCGAAGGGCTCCGAGGGCAACGACCTCCGCCTGGAGCAGTCGGACTTCTACGACTACCTCGGCATCCCGTACACCTTCCGCAACGGCACCACGGAACAGCCGGAGAAGGCCAAGCACCGGGCCCTGGACTGCTCCGGCTTCATCCGCACGGTCTTCGGCTACCGCGGCCGCTTCCCCCTGATGGCCTCCGACACCGGCGGCAACGGACTCCCGCGCACCGCCAACGGAATGGCCCGCTCGAAGGCCGGCGTGGACATCCTGGCCCTGGGGGGCGTCGGACCGCAGGACCGGCCGGCCTCCGTCGACGTCCTCCAGCCGGGCGACCTGGTCTTCTTCAAGCTCGACGCGCGCACCGGCGACCGGCTGGACCACACCGGCATGTACCTCGGCAACGACACCGACGGGCACAAGATCTTCATATCGAGCCGGGAAGAGGCCAACGGCCCCACCATCGGCGACAAGGGCGGCGCCTCCCGGCTCGACGGCAACGGCTACTACGCCGCCGCCCTGCGCAGCGCCAAGCGCCTGTGACCCGCCCGTCCGCGCGGCCCGCGGGCGCACCGGACATATGAAAAGGCGGGATCAGGCGGACCCCCGTCCGCTCGATCCCGCCTTTTCCCCCCGCGGCCCCCGCCCCACCCCCGTAGGACGGGCCCCCTGGCCCGATGGCTTCTGTGTGTGCCGCGTTACGCGACGAGCTCCTCGAAGGACTCCGCCTCGTCACGGCCGAAGCTGAGCGCCTCGTCCTCCCGCAGGCGGCGCAGCGAACGCCAGATGCTCGACTTCACCGTGCCGACGCTGATGCCGAGGATCTCCGCGATCTCCGGGTCCGTGCGGCCCTCGTAGTAACGGAGCACCAGCATCGTGCGCTGCGGCTCCGGGATACGGGTCAGGGCCTGCCACAGCACCGAGCGCAGCTCCGTACCGCGCATCGCGTCCGTGTCGGAGGCCGTCTCCGGCAGCTCCTCCGTCGGGTACTCGTTCAGCTTCCGCCGACGCCACGCGCTGATGTGCAGGTTCGTCATCGTGCGGCGCAGGTAGCCGCCGACGGCCGCCTTGTCGCTGATCCGGTCCCAGGCGCGGTACGTGGAGAACAGCGCGCTCTGCAGCAGGTCCTCGGCCTCGTACCGGTCGCCGGTGAGGTGGAAGGCCGTCGCGTACAGGGCGGCACGCCGCTCCTGGACGTACGCCGTGAACTCCGCCTCCGAGGTGGAGGAAGGAGTCTGCTCGGCGGCGGGAACCGCCTGGTACTGGTTTGCGTCAATGGCTACGACGTGGGCCGGCCGGGGACGGGCGACCGCCACCGTACGGACACCCGCCCGGCGGTTCACATCGTGCAGCCGCGTGACAACCGCGCTGGTCGTGGTGCTGTGCAGCGTGTTCATCTCGCGCCCCCCGTCGTGGAGTGTGTCTGCTTCGGTCCGTTGTGCGTTGATAGAAGATTGCCCCGCCGACTTAACCGGGGTGTCCGTCGACTGTCACAGCCGTGTCACAGCGACTTCTGACAGGGCCGCGACAGGATCACGTCGCGCGACGGTCGAACTCCCGACTGCCGATGGGACAGAATGAGCCCGTGCCTTTCCTGTTGCTGATCGAGGACGACGACGCCATCCGCACGGCCCTCGAACTCTCCCTGTCTCGCCAGGGCCACCGTGTGGCCACCGCGGCGACGGGCGAGGACGGCCTGAAACTGCTGCGCGAGCAGCGGCCGGATCTGATCGTGCTGGACGTGATGCTGCCCGGGATCGACGGCTTCGAGGTGTGCCGGCGGATCCGCCGCACCGACCAGCTGCCGATCATCCTGCTCACCGCGCGCAGCGACGACATCGACGTGGTCGTCGGCCTGGAGTCCGGAGCCGACGACTACGTGGTCAAGCCCGTCCAGGGCCGGGTCCTCGACGCCCGGATCCGGGCCGTACTGCGCCGCGGCGAGCGCGAGTCGAGCGACTCGGCGAGCTTCGGCTCCCTGGTCATCGACCGGGCCGCCATGACCGTGACGAAGAACGGCGAGGACCTGCAGCTCACGCCGACCGAGCTGCGGCTGCTGCTCGAACTGAGCCGCCGGCCCGGGCAGGCGCTCTCCCGCCAGCAGCTGCTGCGGCTGGTCTGGGAGCACGACTACCTGGGTGACTCGCGCCTCGTCGACGCCTGCGTTCAGCGGCTGCGCGCCAAGGTCGAGGACGTGCCGTCCTCGCCCACCCTGATCCGTACCGTCCGGGGCGTCGGCTACCGCCTGGACTCACCGCAGTGATCCGCGCGTTGCTCGCGGGCCGGCGCTGGACCAGCCTGCGGCTGCGGCTCCTCATGGTGTTCTGCCTGGTCGCGCTGACGGCCGCGGTCTCGGCCTCCGGGATCGCCTACTGGCTCAACCGCGAGGCCGTCCTCACCCGCGTCCAGGACGCGGCCCTCGGCGACTTCCGGCAGGAGATGCAGAACCGGGCCGCCGCGCTGCCCGCCGATCCCACCGCCGAGGAGCTGCAGCGCACCGCCGAACTGATGGCGGGCAGCAGCCCCGGATACAGCGTCCTGCTGGTGCAGGTGGGCAAGGACAACCGGCAGATCTTCGGCGCGGCGGGACCCGACTCCTTCGGGCTGGCCAACGTACCGAAGTCCCTGCAGAACGCGGTGAACGACCGGCAGAAGACCACCGCCGCGAACGACTCCGAGTACCACGTGTACTGGCAGCGGACGAAGCCGCACGGCAATCCGTACCTGGTCGGCGGGACGCGGATCGTGGGCGGCGGGCTCACCGGTTACATGTCCAAGTCCCTCGCGCAGGAGCGGGACGACCTGAACGCGCTCGGCTGGTCGCTGACCATCGCCACCGGTCTCGCGCTGCTCGGCTCCGCCCTGCTGGCGCAGGCCGCGGCCCGTACCGTGCTCAAGCCCGTGCAGCGGCTCGGGGACGCGGCGCGGCGGCTCGGCGAGGGCGAGCTCGACCACCGCCTCGACGTGTCGGGCACGGACGAACTCGCCGACCTGTCGCACACCTTCAACAAGACGGCCGAGGCGCTGGAGAAGAAGGTCGCCGACATGAGCGCGCGGGAGGAGTCGAGCCGGCGCTTCGTCGCGGACATGTCGCACGAGCTGCGGACGCCGCTGACCGCGCTGACGGCGGTGGCCGAGGTGCTGGAGGAGGAGGTCGACGACCTCGATCCGATGATCGCACCGGCCGTGGCGCTCGTCGTCAGCGAGACGCGCCGACTCAACAACCTGGTGGAGAACCTGATGGAGGTCACCCGCTTCGACGCGGGTACGGCCAAGCTGGTGCTGGACGACGTGAACGTCGCCGACCAGGTCACGGCCTGCATCGACGCCCGGGCCTGGCTCGACGCGGTCGAACTCGACGCCGAGCGGGGCATCGTGGCCCGCCTCGACCCGCGCCGCCTCGACGTCATCCTCGCCAACCTGATCGGCAACGCGCTCAAGCACGGCGGCTCGCCGGTCCGGGTGTCGGTCACGGTGGAGGGGGAGTGGCTGGTGATCGCGGTGCAGGACAACGGTCCGGGCATCCCCGAGGAGGTCCTGCCGCACGTCTTCGACCGGTTCTACAAGGCGAGCGCGTCGCGGCCGAAGTCGGACGGCAGCGGGCTCGGCCTGTCGATCGCCATGGAGAACGCGCACATCCACGGCGGCGACATCACGGCCGCCAACGTGGCGGGCGGTGGGGCGCTGTTCACGCTGCGGCTGCCGGTGGACGTGGGAAAGGTGATCGCGGGTGACGAGGATGCGTAGGACTCTGCCGGTGGTACCGGCGGTGCTGGTCCCGTTCGTCGGGGCCCTGCTGCTCGCGACGTCGGCCTGCGGGATCCGGGCGACGACCGTACCGGTGGACGTGGGCGCGGCGCCGTCCCGGGTGTCGTGCGACACGCAGGAGCAGCCGAGCGGGGTGCAGGGCTTCCGGGCCACGGTGGAACTGGTCTGCGGATCGCAGCTGGTGGGCGTGGAGCGAGTGGTTCCGGTGCCCGAGAAGAAGCCCGTACGGGACCCCCTGGCGCTGGTCGCGCAGGCGCTGCTGGAAGCGCTGGAGCGGACGCCGACCACGGAGGAGCGGGACGCCGGCTTCACGAGCGAGGTCCCGGTCGGGCTGTCGGCGGGAGCGCCGAGGGCGGGCGACCCGGCGGGCACGGTGCGGCTCAGCCGCAAGCCGGAGGACCTGCCGCCGGTGGCGCTCTCGCAGATCGTGTGCACGCTGGCGGGCAGCGAGGCCCTGAAGGCGACCCCGGGCCCGGTGACCCTGGGCGGGCCGGACGCCGATCCGCCGCGGACGTGGGAATGCACGGATGCGGTCCGCTCCCGCCCGGAGTCGGTACCGACCCTGGGCGAACTGGTCCGCCCGACGCCCACTCCTTCCTGACGCGCCGCTCGCGCGGCTCGGCGCCGGGGCGCCTCCCCGGCTTCACGCCGCTGCGCCGGCCTCCGGCCGGCGTGCGTCCGGCCCCCGCATACGCCACCGGCCCCCCGAGCCGGAGCTCAAGGGGCCGAGAGGAGTTGATGGCCCGGTCCCGCCGGACGGGGCGGGACCGGGCCGGTGCGGGGAGGGTCAGATTCCCATCGCGGCGGAGAGGTCCTTCTTGATCGCGTCCAGGACCTCCTGGCCGCGGACGCGGGCCGCCGCCAGGTCGGAGGCCTCGGCCACCGGGACCACGACCTCCAGGTAGCACTTCAGCTTGGGCTCGGTACCCGACGGGCGGGCGATGACCCGGGCCTTGTACTCGCCGTCCAGGTAGTAGCGCAGGCCGTCCGTGGGCGGGAGCGCCTCCGTGCCCTTGGACAGGTCCTCCGCTGAGACCACCCGCAGACCCGCCAGCGCCACCGGCGGCTGCGCGCGCAGCGCCGCCATCGCGTCGGCGATGACCGACAGGTCCGAGACGCGCACCGACAGCTGGTCCGTGGCGTGCAGCCCGTGGGCCATCGCCAGGTCGTCCAGCAGGTCCGTCAGGGTGCGGCCCTGCTCCTTGAGCACCGAGGCCAGCTCCGCCACCAGCAGGGCGGCGGTGACGCCGTCCTTGTCGCGGACGCCCTCGGGGTCCACGCAGTAGCCGAGCGCCTCCTCGTAGCCGTAGCGCAGGCCCTCGACGCGGGCGATCCACTTGAAGCCGGTGAGGGTCTCCTCGTAGCCGACGCCCGCAGCCTCCGCGATCCGGCCCAGGAGGCTGGAGGAGACGATGGACTCGGCGAAGACGCCGCGGGCCCCCTTGTGCACCAGGTGGGCCGCCAGCAGCGCGCCGACCTCGTCGCCGCGCAGCATCCGCCAGCCGTCCACGGTGGGCACGGCCACGGCGCAGCGGTCCGCGTCCGGGTCGTTGGCGATCACGATGTCGGGCTGGACCTCGGCGGCCTTCGCGAAGGCCAGGTCCATCGCGCCCGGCTCCTCCGGGTTCGGGAACGCCACGGTCGGGAAGGCCGGGTCGGGCTCGGCCTGCTCGGCGACGAGCACCGGCTCCGGGAAGCCGTGCCGGGCGAAGGCCGCCATGACGACGTCCTTGCCGACGCCGTGCATGGCCGTGTAGACGGTCCGCACGCCCCGGGGGGAGCCGGGGGTCAGGACGGCGTCCGTGCGCGCCAGGTAGGCCTCCAGGACCTCGTCGCCGAGCTCCTGCCAGCCCGCCTCGGGGCGCGGTACGTCGGCCAGCTTCTCGACCGCCGCGATCTGCGCCGCGATCTCGGTGTCGGCCGGGGAGACGATCTGCGAGCCGTCGCCGAGGTAGACCTTGTAGCCGTTGTCCCGGGGCGGGTTGTGGCTCGCGGTCACCTCGACGCCGGCGACGGCGCCGAGGTGCCTTATCGCGTACGCGAGGACGGGCGTCGGCAGTGGGCGGGGCAGGAGGGCCGCGCGCAGCCCGGCGCCGGTCATGACGGCCGCGGTGTCGCGGGCGAAGTCCGCCGACTTGTAGCGGGCGTCGTAGCCGACGACGACCAGGCCGCCGTCGTGGCCCTGGGCCTTCAGGTAGGCCGCGAGGCCCGCCGCGGCCCGGATGACCACGCCGCGGTTCATCCGCATCGGGCCGGCGCCGATCTCACCGCGCAGTCCGGCGGTGCCGAACTGCAGGGTGCCCGAGAAACGGTCCGCGAGCTCCGCGGTGTCGCCGGCCTCGATGAGAGCGGCCAGTTCCGCGGCCGTCTCCGGGTCCGGGTCCTCGGCCAGCCAGGCCTGCGCCCGGATGATCAGGTCGTCCTGTGCCTGTGCCTGTTCCTGCACTGCTTCCGCCTTAGCTCTCGTACGTCGATCAGATGCGGGCGAGGACCTGCGTCAGCAGCGTGCCCATGCGGGCGGCCGAGTCGCGGCCGGCCTGGAGGACCTCTTCGTGGTTCAGCGGCTCGCCGGACAGGCCCGCCGCCAGGTTGGTGACCAGGGAGATGCCGAGCACCTCGGCGCCGGCCTCACGGGCGGCGATGGCCTCCAGGACGGTGGACATGCCGACCAGGTCGGCGCCCATGACGCGGATCATGTTGATCTCGGCCGGGGTCTCGTAGTGCGGGCCGGGGAACTGGACGTAGACGCCCTCTTCGAGGCTGGCGTCGATCTCCTTGCACATCGCGCGCAGGCGCGGCGAGTACAGGTCGGTGAGGTCGACGAAGTTCGCGCCGACGATCGGCGAGGTGGCCGTCAGGTTGAGGTGGTCGCTGATCAGGACGGGCTGGCCGGGCTTCATGCCCTCGCGCAGACCGCCGCAGCCGTTGGTCAGGACGACGGTCTTGCAGCCGGCGGCGACGGCGGTGCGCACGCCGTGGGCGACGGCGGCGACGCCGCGGCCCTCGTAGTAGTGGGTCCGGCCGAGGAAGACCAGGGCGCGCTTGTCGCCGATCTTGTACGAGCGGATCTTGCCGCCGTGGCCCTCGACGGCGGCGGGCGGGAAGCCGGGCAGCTCGGTGACGAGGAACTCGGCCTCGGGGGCGCCGAGCGCCTCTGCGGCGGGGGCCCATCCGGAGCCCATGACGAGGGCGACATCGTGGGTGTCCACGCCGGTCAGCTCACGCAGGCGGGCGGCTGCGGCGTCGGCGGCGGCGAAGGGGTCGGTAACAGATGCGTTCACGCGGACGAGCGTAACTCCTTCGGGCCTACGCGCGTAGATGGCACAGCTCACGGTGTTCGGATCGTTGCCTTGTCGTTTCCGCCGAAACGTCCCCGAGGGGGTGGCCGGGCCGAAGGGCCGGGGCTCCGCCCCGCACCCCGCGCCTCAAACGCCGGCGGGGCTGAAAGAACGCCTCAAACGCCGGCGGGGCTGGAAAAGGTCAGCAGGGGCGTTTGCGGATTTCCATCACGTAGTCGTGGGGGGCGCCTGCCGACTCGGCGGCATCTGCGATCTCGCCGAGGTAGCGCGCCGAGGGCAGGCCGCCCTCGTAGCCGTTCAGGACGTACACCCAGGCCGCCTCCTCGCCGTCCAGCGTGTGCACCCGCACCCGCATCCGGCGGTAGATGTCGAGTCCGACACCCTCCCAGCGGTCCATCGAGTCCTCGTCCAGCGGCGCGATGTCGTACAGCGCGACAAATACCTGGTGGCGCGGGGCTTCGACGATCGTGGCGAGAGCGCCCTCCCAGCCCATCTGCTCGCCGCCGAAGGTCAGCCGCCAGTCGTTGATCCAGCCCGTGCCGCGCAGCGGCGAATGCGGAGCGCGGCGCGTCATCAGCCGCGGGTCGAGGTTGCCGGCGTACGCGGCGTAGAGCGACATGTGGTCGAGAGTACGGGAGGGGTGCCGGTGCACGCGTGCCCGGATGGCGGGACCGGGCGCGAAGCACCTTGAAGCGTGCGGGACAATGGAGCACGGAATGCATCCCCCGGGGAGACCCCCCGGAACACCGGCCGGGGCGGCAGCCGGCCGGGTAGACGTGAGGCGGACTTTTCGTGACCCGGATCGTGATCATCGGCGGCGGACCCGGCGGGTATGAGGCAGCCCTGGTGGGGGCCCAGCTCGGCGCGGAGGTGACCGTCGTCGACTGCGACGGTCTGGGCGGGGCCTCGGTCCTGACCGACTGCGTACCTTCCAAGACTCTGATCGCGACCGCCGAGGTGATGACGACCTTCGACTCCTCGTACGAGGAGCTCGGCATCGTCGTCGCGGACGACACCCCGCACATCGAGCAGGCCGCGCGCGTCGTCGGCGTGGACCTCGGCAAGGTGAACCGGCGTGTCAAGCGTCTCGCGCTCGCCCAGTCGCACGACATCACCGCCTCCGTCACCCGGGCCGGCGCCCGCGTGGTGCGCGGCCGCGGCAAGCTCGGCGGGCCGCAGGGCATCGACGGCACCCGGGACGTCATCGTCACCGCCGCCGACGGGTCCGAGACGATCCTGACCGCGGACGCCGTCCTGATCGCGACCGGCGGCACCCCGCGCGAGATCCCCGACGCCATGCCCGACGGCGAGCGGATCCTGAACTGGACCCAGGTCTACGACCTCGACGAGCTCCCCGAGGAGCTCATCGTGGTGGGCTCCGGTGTGACCGGCGCCGAGTTCGCCGGCGCGTACCAGGCCCTCGGCTCCCGGGTGACCCTCGTGTCCTCCCGCGACCGCGTGCTGCCCGGCGAGGACCCGGACGCCGCCGCCGTGCTGGAGGACGTCTTCCGGCGCCGCGGCATGAACGTCGTGGGGCGCTCGCGCGCCGAATCCGCCAAGCGGGTGGGCGACCGGGTCGAGGTCACCCTCTCCGACGGCCGCGTGCTGACCGGTACGCACTGCCTGATGGCAGTCGGCGCGATCCCCAACACCAAGAACATGAACCTGGAGGAGTCCGGGGTCCGGCTCAAGGACTCCGGGCACATCTGGACCGACAAGGTCTCGCGTACCTCCGCCCCCGGCGTGTACGCCGCCGGTGACGTCACGGGCGTCTTCGCGCTCGCGTCGGTCGCGGCGATGCAGGGCCGCATCGCGATGTACCACTTCCTCGGTGACGCGGTGGCCCCGCTGAACCTCAAGACGGTCTCCTCGAACGTCTTCACCGACCCCGAGATCGCCACCGTCGGCTACACCCAGGCGGACGTGGACGCCGGCAAGATCGACGCCCGCGTGGTGAAGCTCCCGCTGCTGCGCAACCCGCGCGCCAAGATGCAGGGCATCCGGGACGGCTTCGTGAAGCTGTTCTGCCGTCCGGGCACCGGCATCGTCGTCGGCGGTGTGGTCGTCTCCCCGCGTGCGAGCGAGCTGATCCACCCCATCTCGATCGCTGTCGACAACAACCTGACGGTCGAGCAGATCGCAAAAGCGTTCACCGTGTACCCCTCGCTCTCTGGCTCGATCGCCGAGGTGGCCCGCCAGCTGCACACGCGGAAGGCCGCCGGGGAGGCCTGATCCCGGCTAACCGCCGCATACCGTAAGGGGTTTGGGGCGGGGCGCGGATTCGTGGCGAGAAGTTCACACAACTCTCGGGCTGCGTATACCACTAGTCGCCCCGCCTTACGGACAACTTCGGTATTCCGGCGTAAAGAGCTGAAAGCAGACGGTCGTTGGGGTTACTGTCAGTTTCGTGTTCGCTGCAGAACGTCGCCAATTGATCCTCGAAATGGTGCGGGCCAACGGAGCGGTATCGCTCCGGGAGCTCGCCCGCGTCGTCCAGACCTCCGAAGTGACCGTACGGCGGGACGTGCGGGCACTGGAGGCAGAAGGACTCCTCGACCGCCGGCACGGCGGTGCGGTCTTGCCGGGCGGTTTCACGCGGGAGTCCGGCTTTCCGCAAAAGTCCCATCTCGCGACGGCGGAGAAGACCGCCATTGCCGATGTCGCGGCCTCCCTCGTGGAAGAGGGCGAGGCCGTCGTCGTCGGCGCGGGCACCACGACCCAGGAGCTGGCCCGCCGGCTCGCCCGCGTGCCCGGTCTGACCGTCGTCACCAACTCGCTGCTCGTCGCCCAGGCCCTGGCCCACGCGAACCGGGTGGAGGTGGTCATGACCGGCGGCACCCTGCGCGGGTCCAACTACGCCCTCGTGGGCAGCGGAGCCGAACAGTCCCTCCAGGGGCTGCGGGTCTCCCGGGCCTTCCTGTCGGGCAGCGGTCTGACCGCCGAGCGCGGGCTGTCCACGTCCAACATGCTGTCCGCCAGCGTGGACCGGGCGCTGGTGCAGGCGGCGGCGGAGGTGGTGGTGCTGGCCGACCACACGAAGCTCGGTACCGACACCATGTTCCAGACCGTGCCCACCGATGTGATGACGCGGCTGGTGACGGACGAGCCGCCACCGCACGACGACCGGGCGGGTACGGAGCTGCAGGCGCTGGCGGACCAGGGCGTGCAGATCACCGTGGCCGGCGGGGCCGTGGCCTCCGGCGGTGTCGACGGGATGCAGGGGCGGCGGCCGCGCCGCGAGTCGCCGCTGCCGGTGCAGCGGCGGGGCGGGCCGACGGCGCAGCTGCGGAGTGCGGCCGGCGGGATGCTGGAGCCGCAGGCGGAGCGGGCCCGCGTGGCGGACATGCGGCGCCGCTAGCCGCTGCGGGCCATGTGCCGGGGCTCCGCCCCGGACCCCGCACCTCAAACGCCGGCGGGGCTGATCTTTCAGCCCCGCCGACGTTTGAGACGCGGGGGCCCGGGGGCAGAGCCCACGGAGCGCCGCCGCACATGCGAAACGGGGCCCCCGGGGCAGATGCCCCGGGAACCCCGTTCGTCGGACGTCAGTCCTTGATCTCGCAGATCGTGGCGCCCGAGGTGACGGACGCGCCGACCTCGGCGCTGAGGCCGACCACGGTGCCGGAGCGGTGCGCGTTCAGCGGCTGCTCCATCTTCATGGCTTCGAGCACGACGACCAGGTCGCCCTCGTTGACCTGCTGGCCCTCCTCGACCGCGACCTTGACGATCGTGCCCTGCATCGGGGAGGCGAGGGTGTCGCCGGAGGCGGCCGGGCCGGACTTCTTGGCCGCGCGGCGCTTCGGCTTCGCGCCACCGGCGGCGGCGGTGCGGGCCAGGGTCATGCCCAGGGACGACGGGAGCGAGACCTCAAGGCGCTTGCCGCCGACCTCGACGACCACCGTCTCGCGGCCCGGCTCGTCCTCGGTGTCCTCCGCGGCCGGGGCCGTGAACGCCGGGATCTCGTTGACGAACTCGGTCTCGATCCACCGGGTGAAGACGGTGAAGGGGCTGCCGTCCGTGGGGGCGAACGCCGGATCGGCGACGACCGCACGGTGGAAGGGGATGGCCGTGGCCATGCCCTCGATCTCGAACTCGGCGAGCGCGCGGGCGGCGCGCTGCAGGGCCTGCTCGCGGGTGGCACCCGTGACGATCAGCTTGGCCAGGAGCGAGTCCCAGGCCGGGCCGATCACGGAGCCGGACTCGACGCCCGCGTCGAGGCGGACGCCCGGGCCCGACGGCGCGGCGAACTTCGTCACCGTGCCGGGCGCCGGGAGGAAGCCGCGGCCCGGGTCCTCGCCGTTGATGCGGAACTCGATGGAGTGACCGCGCAGGACCGGGTCGCCGTAGCCGAGCTCCTCGCCGTCGGCGATGCGGAACATCTCGCGGACCAGGTCGATGCCGGAGACCTCTTCGGTGACCGGGTGCTCGACCTGGAGGCGGGTGTTGACCTCCAGGAAGGAGATCAGGCCGTCGGCGGAGACGAGGAATTCGACGGTGCCGGCGCCGACGTAGCCGGCTTCCTTCAGGATGGCCTTGGAGGCGGCGTACAGCTCCGCGTTCTGAGCCTCGGTCAGGAACGGCGCCGGGGCCTCCTCCACGAGCTTCTGGTGGCGGCGCTGGAGGGAGCAGTCACGGGTCGACACGACGACGACGTTGCCGTGCGAGTCGGCCAGGCACTGGGTCTCGACGTGGCGGGGCTTGTCGAGGTAGCGCTCGACGAAGCACTCGCCGCGGCCGAAGGCGGCGACGGCCTCACGGACGGCGGAGTCGTAGAGCTCCGGCACCTCTTCGAGGGTGCGGGCGACCTTCAGACCGCGACCGCCACCGCCGAAGGCCGCCTTGATGGCGATCGGCAGGCCGTGCTCCTTGGCGAAGGCGACGACCTCCTCGGACCCGGAGACCGGGTCCGGCGTACCGGCGACCAGCGGCGCCCCGGCGCGCTGGGCGATGTGACGGGCGGCCACCTTGTCGCCGAGGTCACGGATGGCCTGCGGCGGCGGACCGATCCAGGTCAGGCCCGCGTCGATCACGGCCTGGGCGAAGTCGGCGTTCTCGGAGAGGAAGCCGTATCCGGGATGGATGGCGTCCGCACCGGAGTCGGCTGCGGCCTGGAGGACCTTGGAGATGTCCAGGTAGCTGGCGGCCGGGGTGTCACCGCCCAACGCGAAAGCTTCGTCGGCCGCGCGGACGTGCAGAGCGTCCCGGTCCGGATCGGCGTAGACGGCTACGCTCCCGATCCCGGCGTCCCGGCAGGCCCGAGCAACGCGGACAGCGATTTCGCCACGGTTGGCGATGAGCACCTTGCGCACGATGGCTCCCTCCTTGAAACAAGCTGAGTTTAGGGACAGCCCACACGGCCTTTCGACCCTTCCCCGGTGGTGACCTTGCCCACACAGAGTGTGATGCGAGGGCCGATCCGCCGGGGAACCCTTGTGGCGCCCCAGGTCAGGGGGATCCCCGACTGCACAGTAACCCCGTCATGTATCCAAGGTCTCTGTCCCCCTGGTCAGCCGCCCCGGGTGATTCTTTGTCGAGTCCCTACGAACGGCCCACAGTTTCTTTGCGGTCGTGAGAGGAGTTGTCCCCTTGTTTACTGATTGGTAGCCCGGTCGTCCCGCAGGGCGAACAGGGACAACACCGTACCCACAGCGATGCGGCCCGCACGGGCCCGGGCGGGCGGCAGCGCGCCGGGCGTGTCCTACGGATGGACGACATCGGGACCCGCGACGGCGCGGCGGCGGTGATACCGGCGAGTTGACAACCCGGGCGGGCCGAACGGCGTCTTACGGACGGCGTGCAAACGGCGCGCGAACGGCGGCGACGAGACCACGGCGAGACGACGGCGAGACGACGGCGAGACGAGGGCGAGGCACATGGCGTTACAGGACTCCTTCCCGGAGCCCGTTCCCACCCGGTCCGACGCGGCAGAGGCCGGGTGCTGCTCACCGGCCGCCGAAGCGTGAGCGCCGGGACGAAGGCGCCCGCGGATCCGGCCGGGCGCCGGGTCCTGTCGGCGGCGCTGTTCGCGAGCGCCCCGGCGGAGGTGCTCGATTTCCTGCTGCCGCTGTGGGCGGGGTCGACGCTGGGCGCCGGGGCCTCCGTGGTCGGCGCGCTGATCGCCTTCGAGGCGGTGCTGTCGCTGATCGTGCGCCCGCTGGCCGGGGAGCTGGCCGACCGCTTCGACCAGCGGCGGGTGGCCGCGGCCGGTGCGGGTCTGTACGCCCTGTCGTTCGCGGGATACGCGCTCGCCGACTCGCTGGTGGTGGCCTTCGTCGCGGCGGGCCTGGGCGGCGCCGGCGGTGCTCTGTTCTGGGTCGCGCTGCGGGCCTGGACCGGGCAGCGGGCGCAGGACGGTGACGGCACCTCCGCGTACAGCAAGTTGCTGTCGGCGGAGGGTCAGGGCGCCTTCGTCGGCTACCTGGTGGCGTTCTCCCTGCTGGAACGCGGCGGCTACCCGCTGCTGTTCTGGCTGGGCAGCGCCGCCTGCGCGGTGGCCATGGCCTCGCTGCTGCGCGGACCCCGCCGGGAGCGGGCGGGCGCCGCGACCGGGCGCGGTGAGCGGCGGGGTGCGGCGGAGCGCCGGCTGCTGCCGCTGATGGTGGTGTCCGCGGTGACGGCCGCCGCCGAGGCGGGGCTGTGGATGCTCCTGCTGCTCCGGCTGCAGGCGGACCTGGGGCTGTCCCCGAACGAGATCGCGCTGGTCTTCGCCCCCGGCTTCGTGGTGTTCGTCCTGCTGCCGGCGCACGCGCACCACCTCACCGACCGGCTGGGCCGTACACCGGCCATGGTGGCCTCGTTCGCGGCGAGCGCGCTGTTCGCCGCGGGGCTCGCGGTGCTCTCCACACCGTCGGCCATCGCCGTCCTGTGGACCGTGGCCGCCGCCTGTTTCGCCGCGCAGATCCCGGTGGAGCAGGCGACCGTGGCCGCCGCCTCCGGGGGGCGGATCGGCCGGGCCATGGGCTTGTACGAGAGCGCCCGCCTGGCCGGTGTGGTGGCCGGTCCCCTGGTGATGGGCCTGCTCTACGAGGAGGCCGGCTGGGCGGCCGCCTGCGGGGCTGCCGCGGCCACCTCGGTCGTGGGGGCGCTCGTGGTGCCGTACGCGGTCCGCACCCTGGGCCTGGCGGAGGAGAGGAAGAAGGCCGGGCCGCGGACCGGCGGCGCGGCAGAGGACCGAGCGGACCGAGAGGGCATCGACATCGACATGGGCGGGGAGGCGGAAACGGACATGGACACGGACACGGACATGAGCGAGCGGGAAGCGGTGCGGCAGCCGTCGGCGGAGACCGTCCCCGGGCCGAAGGCCCACGCCCGCAAGGAGCGGCGGGACTGGTACGTCCACACGGCCGCGTTCGCGCTGGGGCAGCTGGTCCTGTGGGCCCTGGACTCCAGCTGGCTCGTGTGGCAGATCACGGACGGCGGCGTGCCCGACGGACAGCGCGGACCGCTGGTCTGGGTCGGCCGGATCTGGCTGACGATCTGGGTGATCGACACCATCTGGTCCTGGTCGTACACCGTCTGGCCGCGGGAGAAGAAGCCGAAGCCGTCGTCGTAGTACGGCCGTACGGCGTGCCGTGGGGCGGGAGGCGTCCGCAAGCCGGGTGTGCGGATGTCTTGCCCGCCGGGCTACCCGTTAGTAGCCTCCAGGGCGTCGAACGGGCTTGTGACACGTGGGGGGTGGGGCATCGTGCTGCGAAGACTCGTGGCCGGACTGGCTGCGATCGTGCTCGTCGTGGAAGCGGCGGCGCTCATACTCGTCCACATCGTGCTGGGCCGGACCACGGCGAACCAGTCGATGTCGATCGCGGGCAGCGATCCGGATGTCATGTCCAAGGCGACTTACGCCATGGGGGCGGGCATGGGCGCCTTCCTCGTCCTGTGCGCCGTGCTCGCCGCCGTCACCGCGCTCCGCGACCGCTCCCCGGGCCGCTTCGGCCGCGTCGTGCTCATCAGCGCCGCCGTCACCCACGGGGTGCTCGGCATCCTCTGCGTCGCCCTGGTCGGCTGGGCCGCCTTCGCGACGATGATGCTGATCCTGTGTCTCCTCGTACTGACCCTGACGTCCTACGCCGCCCGGCCCGCCCGGACCGGCGGCGGCGAGGGCGATGCGGGCGGGGACACCCCACCCCTGCCGCCACCGCCGCCGTACGGGGAGCTCAAGCCCACAAGTCCGTGATGGACACGTCCAGTTCGCCCAGCAGGGAACGCAGCAGCGGCAGCGACAGTCCGATGACGTTGCCGTGATCCCCGTCGATGCCGTCGATGAACGGCGCCGACAGACCGTCCAGGGTGAACGCCCCCGCCACGTGCAGGGGCTCCCCGCTCGCCACGTACGCCGCCACCTCCGCGTCCGTGGGCTCACCGAACCGGACCGTCGTCGACGCCGTGGCCGAGACCTGACGGCCGTCCGCCGTGTCGATCACGCAGTGCCCGGTGCGCAGCACGCCCGACCGTCCGCGCATCGACTTCCAGCGCGCGGTGGCCTCCTCGGCGTCCGCCGGCTTGCCCAGCGCCTCGCCGTCCAGCTCCAGTACCGAGTCGCAGCCGATCACCAGGGCGCCGGCGGCCTCGTCCAGCCCCGCCACGACGGCGGCCTTCGCCTCGGCCAGGGCCAGCGCCAGGGCGGCCGGCTCGTCGTGGTTCAGGGTGTCCTCGTCGAACCCGCTGACGATCACGTGCGGGGCGAGCCCAGCCTGCCGCAGCAGGTTCAGCCGGGCGGGGGAGGCGGAGGCGAGGACGAGCTTGCGCCCGGTCGTCGAGGGCTCAGGTGTCGCAGTCATGGGGGCCATCGTAGGCGCGGCCCGCACCCCCGTCACAGGGCCTAGAAGTGGCCCACACCCAGGACGTACACCACCACGAGCATGGCGATGGCGAGCACCAGGGTCAGCCGCCGGATCATCGCCTGCGCGTCGCGCATGTCCTTGGGCGGCTCGTTCTTCGGGTCGGACCAGAGCATGTCTCGATCCTGGCCCGGGAACGGGTGCGGCGCCTGAGTACGGGTACTCAGGCGCCACCGTCCGTTCACATCAAGTCGGGCTACGCGGGCCAGTACGTACGGCCCCAGGCCCGCGGCCCCGGATGCGGAACCCGGCGCCGGGCCACCCGGGCCGGCGCCGACCACTCGTCCGCGACCGGCGGAGCGCCCGACGGAGCCATGGCCAGCACCGCCGCGCGCGCTTGGACCACCGCCAGTGCGGCGGCCAGCTCCTCCGGGGTCGGGTTGCCCTTGACGACCTTGATCACCACAGAGTCCTCCTGGAGCGGCTAGAGCGGGATGTTGCCGTGCTTCTTCGGGGGCAGGGACTCCCGCTTGGTACGCAGCTGCCGCAGCCCCTTCACCACGTGCGCCCGGGTCTCGGACGGCATGGTCACCGCGTCGATGTACCCGCGCTCGGCCGCCGTGTACGGGTTGAGCAGCGCGTCCTCGTACTCGGCGATGAGCCGGGCCCGGGTCTCCTCCACATTCTCCGCCTCCGCGATGGTCCGGCGGTGCAGGATGTTCACGGCCCCCTGCGCGCCCATGACGGCGATCTGCGCGGTCGGCCAGGCCAGGTTCAGGTCCGCGCCGAGGTGCTTGGAGCCCATGACGTCGTACGCACCGCCGAAGGCCTTGCGGGTGATGACGGTGATCAGCGGAACGGTGGCCTCGGCGTACGCGTAGATCAGCTTCGCGCCGCGCCGGATGATTCCGTTGTACTCCTGGTCGGTGCCCGGAAGGAAGCCCGGGACGTCCACGAAGGTCAGCACCGGGATGTTGAAGGCGTCGCAGGTCCGCACGAACCGCGCCGCCTTCTCGGAGGCGTCGATGTCCAGGCAGCCGGCGAACTGCATCGGCTGGTTGGCGACGACACCCACCGGGTGGCCCTCGACGCGGCCGAAGCCGGTCAGGATGTTCGGCGCGAAGAGCGACTGCGTCTCCAGGAACTCCGCGTCGTCGAGCACGTGCTCGATCACGGTGTGCATGTCGTACGGCTGGTTGGCGCTGTCCGGGATCAGTGCGTCGAGCTCGCGGTCGGCGTCGGAGACCTCGGTGTCCGCCTCCTCCGGGAAGGCGGGCGGCTCGGAGAGGTTGTTCGACGGCAGGTACGCGAGCAGTGACTTCACGTACTCGATGGCGTCCTTCTCGTCGCCCGCCATGTGGTGCGCGACGCCGGACGTGCTGTTGTGCGTGCGCGCCCCGCCCAGCTCCTCGAAGCCGACGTCCTCGCCGGTGACCGTCTTGATGACGTCCGGGCCGGTGATGAACATGTGCGAGGTCTGGTCGACCATGACCGTGAAGTCGGTGATGGCCGGCGAGTACACGGCGCCGCCCGCACAGGGCCCGACGACAAGGCTGATCTGCGGGATCACGCCGGACGCGTGGACGTTGCGGCGGAAGATCTCCCCGTACATGCCCAGCGCGCTGACGCCCTCCTGGATCCGGGCGCCGCCGGAGTCGTTGATGCCGACGAGCGGGCATCCGGTCTTCAGCGCGAAGTCCATGACCTTCATGATCTTCTGGCCGTAGGTCTCGCCGAGGGCCCCGCCGAAGACGGTGAAGTCCTGCGAGAACACGGCCACCGGGCGGCCGTCCACCGTGCCGTAGCCGGTGACGACGCCGTCGCCGTAGGGCCGGGTCTTCTCCAGCCCGAAGCTGGTGGAACGGTGCCGGGCGAACTCGTCGAGCTCGACGAAGGATCCCTCGTCCAGCAGCAGGGCAACCCGCTCACGCGCCGTCAGCTTGCCCTTGGCGTGCTGCTTCTCCACGGCACGCGCGGACCCGGCGTGGGTGGCTTCGTCGATGCGGCGCTGCAGATCCGCGATCTTGCCCGCGGTGGTGTGCATGTCGATCGGCTCTGACGGATGTGACATCGGGGTCGCGGCTCCCTGCGTGGTGTCAACTGCCTGGTCAATTGATTGACTACTGCTGGCTACTGGTGCGTAGCGTATCGGCGGGCATGGCGCTCGGCAGTGCGGCGTTTGACACACCTACATTGGGTTGCATGACGCCATCAGATGCCTCAGCAGGAGCTTCCTCCGGTCGCTGGTCGAGCCTGGACCGCCCGCCCCTCAATGCCGCCGCCCTCACGCGGGCGCTCGTCACCGGGGACGGGCTGTGGACCTCCGTGGAGGTCGTCGCCAGTACCGGGTCCACCAATACCGACCTTGCCACCCGGGCGGCCGAGCTGCCCGAGGGGGCCGTGCTCGTCGCCGAGGAGCAGAGTGCCGGGCGCGGGCGGCTGGACCGGAGCTGGGTCGCGCCCGCACGGTCGGGGCTGTTCTTCTCCGTCCTGCTCAAGCCGGGCGACGCGGTCCCGCAGGAGCGGTGGGGGTGGCTGACCCTGCTGGCCGGCGTGGCCACCGCGACCGGGCTGTCCCGGGCGGCCGGCGTGGACACCGCCCTCAAGTGGCCCAACGACCTGCTGGTCAGCGTGGACGGCGAGGAGCGCAAGACCGGCGGGATCCTCGCCGAGCGGGTCGAGGACGGCGTGGTCCTCGGGATCGGGCTCAACGTCAGCCTGACCGAGGACGAGCTGCCGGTACCGGCAGCGGGGTCGCTGGCGCTGGCCAAGGCCTCCGTGACCGACCGTGACCCGCTGCTGCGGGCCGTCCTGCGGTCCCTGGAGGAGTGGTACGGGAACTGGCGCGCGGCCGGCGGCGACCCCGCCGCCAGCGGCCTCCAGGAGACCTACGCGGCGGGCTGCGCGACCCTCGGCCGCCACGTCCGCGCGGAACTGCCCGGCGGGCGCACCCTCACCGGAACGGCCGAAGCGGTGGACACCGATGGCCGCCTGGTGATCCGTACGGCCGAGGACCGGCACGAGACGGTGGGCGCGGGCGACGTCATCCACCTGCGTTCCGTGCACTGACAGGGGCGCGGGTGCCGGGTGCGGTGCCGCCCCGGGGCCGCGGCCCCGGACCCCGCACCCAGGTCGCGGGCCGGCCGGAAGTGGGGAGGGGGAGTGAGCTACGGCACACCTGCCGTATGGTTTAGGCGATCCCGGTGCTCGTGGTGATCAACCGGTTCGCAGGGCAGTGCGCACGGAATGGACAGGAGGCGGCCCTTGACCGTCGACGACCCTACGTCCAGCGCGTCCGCCGGTGGCGGCTCCGCGTCCGGCCCGGGCACCCCGATCGGCCGTGATCAGCACACTCCGCACCACGAGGTCGATCACACGGCCCAGCCGACGGCGGATCCGCTCGCCATCCGGCTGGAGCAGCTGATCCTCGGTGCCGAGCGCCGGTACACGCCCTTCCAGGCCGCCCGGAGCGCGGGCGTGTCCATGGAGCTGGCCTCGCGCTTCTGGCGGGCCATGGGCTTCGCCGACATCGGGCAGGCCCGGGCGCTCACCGAGGCCGACGTGCTGGCCCTGCGCCGGCTGGCGGGTCTGGTGGAGGCCGGGCTGCTGTCCGAGCCGATGGCCGTGCAGGTGGCGCGGTCCACCGGGCAGACCACGGCCCGGCTGGCGGAATGGCAGATCGACTCGTTCCTGGAGGGGCTGACGGAGCCGCCGGAGCCGGGCATGACCCGTACGGAGGTCACGTACCCCCTGGTGGAGCTGCTGCTCCCCGAGTTGGAGGAGTTCCTCGTCTACGTGTGGCGGCGCCAGCTGGCGGCCGCGACCGGGCGCGTGGTGCAGGTGGCCGACGACGACGAGATGGTCGACCGGCGGCTCGCGGTGGGCTTCGCCGACCTGGTGGGCTTCACGCGCCTGACGCGGCGGCTGGAGGAGGAGGAGCTCGGCGAGCTGGTCGAGTCCTTCGAGACGACCGCGGCGGACCTGGTGGCCGCGCACGGCGGCCGGCTGATCAAGACCCTCGGTGACGAGGTGCTGTACTGCGCCGACGACGCGGCGACCGCCGCGGAGATCGCGCTGCGGCTGATCGAGACGATGGAGCTCGACGCGCAGATGCCCGAGCTGCGGGTCGGGATCGCCTTCGGCACGGTCACCACCCGGATGGGCGATGTCTTCGGGACCACGGTGAACCTGGCCAGCCGGCTCACGTCCATAGCCCCCAAGGACGCGGTGCTGGTGGACGGGGCGATGGCCGAGGAGCTCTCCCGGACCGGGGCCGCTCCGGTGTCGGAGAAGGAGGCCGAGACGGCCCCCGACGAGGGGGCGTCCTACCGGTTCGCGCTGCAGCCGATGTGGCAGCGGCCGGTGCGCGGGCTCGGCGTCGTGGAGCCCTGGTCGCTGACGCGCAGGAAGCCCAAGAACCCCGCCTGACGCGACTGCGGGCCCTAGGGGGTGTCTTGCCGATCATGCCGGGCTCGCGGGGTCTGGCACCGCACCTCGCCGCGTTGTCCTCGGTCGTCGATGCTCCGCATGGACTCCCTCGTCCGCCTTGCGATGCACAGCACCAGACCCCGCTCCCTGATCCGGCCTGATCGGCAAGACACCCCCGAGCGGACGGGCGGCCCCGTGCCTCCTGCCGGCGGGCCGGGGCGCAGCCGTGCCCCGCAGCGGCTCAGCCTTGACCCGGTGGCCTCCCCGCGCACTAGAGTGCGGCGATAACGCTCGTTAACCGGGAGGGTCGCAAGCATGTCTGAGCAGCGCTTCGGAGAGTTCGTCGCGGTACGTCGGGAGGGCGACGGGCACGTCGCGGAGCTGGCGATGGACCGCCCCAAGGCGATGAACGCGGTGTCGACGGAGATGGCCCGGTCGATCGGCGCCGCCTGCGCGGCGCTCGCGGCGGACCCGTCGGTGCGGGTGGTGGTGCTGTCCTCCACCGCGGAGCGGGCCTTCTGCGTCGGGGCGGACCTCAAGGAGCGGAACTCGCTGTCGGACGCCGAGCTGGTGCGGCAGCGGCCGACCACGCGGGGGGCGTACGGGGGCGTGCTGGAGCTTCCGGTGCCGACGGTCGCGGCCGTGCACGGTTTCGCGCTGGGCGGCGGCTTCGAGCTGGCCCTGGCCTGCGACGTGATCGTCGCCGACGAGACCGCGGTGGTGGGCCTGCCCGAGGTGTCGGTGGGCGTGATCCCCGGCGGCGGAGGTACGCAGCTGCTGCCGCGCCGGGTGGGTGCGGCGCGGGCCGCCGAGCTGATCTTCACGGCGCGCCGGGTCGAGGCGGCCGAGGCGCTGTCCCTGGGGCTGGTGGACTCGTTGGTCCCGGCCGGCCAGGACAGGACCGAGGCGCTGGCGCTGGCGTCCCGGATGGCGGCGAACTCCCCGGTGGGTCTGCGGGCGGCCAAGCGTGCGCTGCGGCTGGGGCACGGGATGGACCTGGCGGCCGGTCTGGAGATCGAGGACGCGGCCTGGCGGACGGTGGCCTTCTCGGGCGACCGGGCGGAGGGCGTGGCGGCGTTCAACGAGAAGCGCAAGCCGAACTGGCCGGGGGAGTAGCCCGCCCCTGTCCGCCTGTCCGCCTGTCCGCCTGTCCGCCCGTCCGGCGGGTCCCGGGCGATGTCTCCCGAGCGGCGTCAGGCGTACCAAATCAGACAAAACTCCCTAACCTGGGGTGATGGGAGTTGACGGGCGGCTGCGAGCCGTGGTGGGACTCGCTCAGGCGATGGCCGCGGCGTGCGCGCCGCGGGACAGCGTGCGGGCGGCCGCGCGGGGGTCGCGCGTGGCGCTCGACGGCTCGTTCGCCGCGATCTCCGCGTGGGAGCGGGAGCGGGGGCGCCTGCGGGTGCTCGTGAACGAGGGCGAGCGGCGGGCGGGCGAGGAGGAGTTCCCCGAGGACGAGTCCTACCCCGTGCACGACTTCCCGGAGATCACCGAGTTCCTGCACGAGCTCTGGGTGGGCGGCGGCGGCCCGCACGCCTGGGTCGAGAGCGCCGTGGGCGACCGGCCGGGGCGGCGCGGGGAGGCCCTGCGCCGCCGCGGCCGCGGGACCTGTGTGGTCGCGCCCATCGTGCTCAGCGGCCGCGCCTGGGGCGAGCTGTACGTCGCGCGGGACGAAGGGCTGCCCGACTTCGACGAGGACGACGCCGATTTCGCCACCGTGCTCGCCGCCGTGGTCGCGGCCGGTCTCGCGCAGAACGAGCGGCTGGAGGAGGCCCGGCGGCTCGCCTTCACCGACCCGCTGACCGGGCTCGCGAACCGGCGGGCGGTCGACATGCGGCTCGACGAGGCCCTGGAGGAGCACCGGCGGACCGGGGTGGTCGTCAGCCTCGTCGTCTGCGACCTGAACGGGCTGAAGAAGGTCAACGACACCCTCGGCCACGCCATGGGCGACCGGCTCCTGGAACGGTTCGGGTCGGTCCTGAGTCTGTGCGGGGCGATGCTGCCCGGATCGCTGGTGGCCCGGCTCGGCGGCGACGAGTTCTGCCTGGTCGGGGTCGGCCCGACGGCGGACGAGATCGTGCGCGTCACCGAGGAGGTGTGCACCCGGGCGGCCGAGCTGGAGCTGGGTGAGGGGGTGGCCTGCGGCGTGGCCTCCACCGGGGACCCGATCGGGCTGGTGAAGTCCTCCCGGAGGCTGTTCCGGCTGGCGGACGCAGCCCAGTACAAGGCGAAGGCCGCGCGCTCGCCGAAGCCCGTCGTGGCGGGCCGGGACACCGCTGTGGTCCGGCTCGCGGACGCCGCGGCCGAGGAGGCCCCCGGGGAGCGGCGCCGCTTCCGCGGCCGTCAGTGAGCGGCCGCCCGTGGCGTCGGCCCGTAAGGGGTCCAGCCGCGTCGCGATCGTGACAGTTCAAGCTAGTGACATGAAGCGATTCAATCCGTAGGGTGCTGAATATGGATATGCACACTGTCGTGGTGGGGACGTCCGGGACCACCGCCGAGGACGTCATCGCCGTAGCCCGCGGCAACGCACGCGTCGAGCTCTCCACGGAGGCCCTCGACGCCCTCGCCCGGGCCCGCGAGATCGTCGACGCCCTGGCCGCCAAGCCCGAGCCCGTCTACGGCGTGTCCACCGGGTTCGGTGCGCTCGCCTCCCGGCACATCAGCCCCGAGCTGCGTGCCCAGCTCCAGCGCAACATCGTCCGCTCGCACGCCGCCGGCATGGGCCCGCGCGTCGAGCGGGAGGTCGTCCGCGCGCTGATGTTCCTCCGCCTCAAGACCGTCGCCTCCGGTCACACCGGCGTACGCCCCTCCGTCGCGCAGACCATGGCCGACGTGCTCAACGCCGGGATCACCCCCGTCGTCCACGAGTACGGCTCCCTGGGCTGCTCCGGCGACCTCGCGCCGCTGTCCCACTGCGCGCTCGCCCTCATGGGCGAGGGCGACGCCGAGGGCCCGGACGGCACCGTCCGCCCCGCCGGTGAACTGCTCGCCGAAGCCGGCATCGAGCCCGTCGTGCTCCGCGAGAAGGAGGGCCTCGCCCTCCTCAACGGCACCGACGGCATGCTCGGCATGCTGGTCATGGCCCTCGCCGACCTCGGCAAGCTCTACACCTCCGCCGACATCACCGCCGCCCTCACCCTGGAGGCGCTGCTCGGCACGGAGAAGGTGCTCCAGCCCGAGCTGCACGCCATCCGTCCGCACCCGGGCCAGGGTGCCTCCGCCGCGAACATGGCCGCCGTCCTGAAGGGCTCCGGGCTGGTCCGCCACTATCAGGAGGAGACCGCCCCGCGCGTGCAGGACGCCTACTCCGTGCGCTGCGCCCCGCAGGTCGCCGGCGCCGGCCGCGACACCATGGCGCACGCAGCCCTGGTGGCCTCCCGCGAGCTGGCCGCCGCCGTCGACAACCCGGTGGTGCTGCCCGACGGGCGCGTGGAGTCCAACGGCAACTTCCACGGGGCCCCGGTCGCCTACGTGCTGGACTTCCTCGCCATCGCGGCCGCCGACCTCGGGTCCATCGCCGAGCGCCGCACCGACCGGCTGCTCGACAAGAACCGCTCGCACGGCCTGCCGCCGTTCCTCGCGGACGACGCCGGCGTGGACTCCGGTCTGATGATCGCCCAGTACACGCAGGCCGCCCTGGTCAGCGAGATGAAGCGGCTCGCGGTGCCGGCCTCGGCCGACTCGATCCCCTCCTCCGCCATGCAGGAGGACCACGTCTCGATGGGCTGGTCGGCCGCGCGCAAGCTCCGTACCGCCGTCGACAACCTGACGCGGATCATCGCGATCGAGCTCTACGCGGCCACCCGCGCCATCGAGCTGCGCCACGGCCTGACCCCGGCCCCGGCCAGCCAGGCCGCGATCGCGGCCGCCCGCGCGGCGGGTGTGCAGGGTCCCGGGCCGGATCGTTTCCTCGCCCCCGACCTGGCCGCCGCCGACGCGTTCATCCGTACGGGCGGCCTCCTGGCCGCGGTGGAGCCGGTGACGGGTCCGCTCGCCTGACCGCAGGCCGCGTACGCGGCGAAGGGTCGCCCCAAGATCGCTCCCGGGGCGGCCCTTCCCGTGTCTACGGCGCGTGCGAGCGGCGGACCGAGAAGGCCACGAAGCCCGCCCCGACGCCGAGGAAGAGGGTGCCGCCCAGTAGGTAGGGGGTGGTGTCCACGGATCCGGTGTCGGCGAGCAGGGGCTGCGGGCGCGAGGCCGGTCCGGAGGCCGTTCCCGTGACCGTCCCGGGGGTGTCGGAGTCGGCGGAGCCGGTCGCGTCGGTGGTCGTCCCGGTGGTGTTCGCGCCCGCGGGCACGCCGGAACGGGTCTCCTCGGCACCGGCTGAGGTGGCGCCCGCCGAGGGTACGAACCACAGGGCGGCGAGGAGGGTGGTCGCTCCGAGAGCGGTGAGCAGCGGTCGGCGTGCGGACACGGTGCGATCCCCCTTGTGGCAGCAGCGAATTGGCCGTGTGCGGTGATGCTACGGAAAGGGGCGGGTCGTGGGAAAGTCGGGGCTTCCTCGGGCTTACTCTCCGTCGTATGAACGCTTCTGAGACATCACGTTACGTACGACTTCGGGTTGATTTGGTGCTGGAAGTGCCGGACGTCCAGGCACTCACCGGAGCCGCGCTCGACCACATCAAGGCCGACGAGTTCATGCCGGACGAGGAGCGCGGCCACGCCGAGTCCGCCGTCCGCGAGGACGAGTCGGAGGCCCTCGCCTACCTCGTCGACCCCACTGACCTGGTCGCGGACATCCCCGGCGTGGAGCTCGCCCAGGCCTCCTGGAGCAGCGAGCCCGTCGAATACGACCCCGAGTCCATGGAGTGGGACCTGGACGAGGAAGATGGGGACTTCGACGAGGAACCCGACAACGCCTGACCGTGTGGTGGACCACATCCGAACGGAATGTGGAACCGGCCGGTGCCGTTAACGCGTTGTCAGGACCAGGCAGGGGGTCTGCCCCCTGCCCGGCCAACCCCGGGGACGGCCAGCCTCCGGGGTATCCGGCAACGATGGAGTGGCGTGTGAGGACGGACAGTATGCGGCGGAGAAGGTCCCTGGTGGCCATATCCGCCGTGCTCGGTGGGGTACTGATGCTCACGGCATGCGGCGGCGGAGACGACGCGAAGCCGAAGGGATCCGAGGCCGGAAAGGCCCAGGCGGACGCCGACGCGGCGGCCGCCAAGGACACCTCCAAGGCCAAAATAACCATCACGCCGAAGGACGGGGCCACGAACGTCGGCCTCAGCGACGCGGCCAACGTGGCCGTCGCCGACGGCACCCTCACCCTGGTCGAGCTGAAGACCAGCGAGGGCACGGCCGTGGCCGGCAAGATCGCCGCCGACGGCAAGAGCTGGAAGCCCGACGCCGCGCTGAAGCGCTCCACGAAGTACGCCCTGGCGGCGACCGCCAAGGACGCCGACGGCAAGGAAGCGCACGAGAACGCCTCCTTCACCACCATCTCCCCGGAGAACAGCTTCGTCGGCTCGTTCATACCGGACGAGGGTCAGACGGTCGGCGTGGGCATGCCGGTCTCGATCACCTTCAACAAGCCGATCCAGGACAAGAAGGCCGTCCAGGCGGCCATCTCGGTCAGCTCCAGCAGCGGTCAGGAAGTCGTCGGCCACTGGTTCGGCACGCAGCGTCTGGACTTCCGCCCGGAGAACTACTGGCAGGCGAACTCCACCGTCACCATGAAGCTGGCGCTGGAGGGCGTCCAGGGCGCTCCCGGCGTCCAGGGCGTCCAGAACAAGACCGTCACCTTCAAGATCGGCCGCAGCCAGGTCTCCGAGGTCGACGTGAAGAGCAAGAAGATGACGGTCACCCGGGACGGCGCGGTCATCAAGACCATCCCGATCTCGGCGGGCTCCCCGGAGAACCCGACCTACAACGGTCAGATGGTGATCTCCGAGAAGTTCAAGGAGACCCGGATGGACGGCTCCACCGTCGGCTTCAAGGACAGTGAGGGCAAGGGCGAGTACGACATCAAGGACGTCCCGCACGCCATGCGGCTGTCCCAGTCCGGCACCTTCATCCACGGCAACTACTGGGGAGCCGACTCGGTCTTCGGCAGTGCGAACACCAGCCACGGCTGTGTCGGCCTGAACGACGCCAAGGGCGCGGGCGACCCGAACCAGCCCGCCGCGTGGTTCTTCGACAACTCGCTCATCGGCGACGTGGTCACCGTGAAGAACTCCCCGGACAAGACCATCAAGCCCGACAACGGCCTCAACGGCTGGAACATGGGCTGGGCGGAGTGGAAGGCCGGCTCGGCCGCCTGACCTCCCGACCGCACACCGCGAACGGCGGGGATCCCTCACGGGGTCCCCGCCGTTCGTCTTGGGCGCGTGTTCCGGTGGCTCGGTGGCTCGGTGGCTCGGCGGCTCGGCGGCTCGGCGCGCGTCGCGCGGCGCGGGCGGGGCCGTGCCGGTCAGGGCCGGGTGATGGTGGCCGAAAAGGGCTCAACGGTGGCCCCGGAGCGCGTCTAGTGTCGGGGACATGATGATCCACTCCCTCGACCTGCCTCCGTCCGACGACGCGGTCGACGCCTGGCTGGCGGTCCTGACCGACGCCGGGGCCGCCGATCTGCCGCAGCTGCCCGCGCCGTCCCGCAGGGAGGTCGCCGGGCGGCTGTGCGTCAGGCCGGCGCGCGGCCGACCCGTGCTCTGGGCGGTGGAAGGGGGTGCGGGCGTAGCGGCCCTGGTCCTGTTCCTGGACGAGGGCAACACGCACACCGCGTTCTTGGACGTGCTGGCCGTACGGCCGCCGGAGCGGCGGCGGGGCGTGGGCACCGCCCTGTGGGAGCGGGTCCGCGAGGAACTGCTCGCGGACGGCCGGACCTCGGTCGCCACCCTGATGGACCTGGGAGGCCCGGGGCAGGCGTTCGCGGAGTCGCTGGGATTCGAGAACGTCCTGCCGATGGCCTGGTACGAACAGGAACTTCCCGCCGACGGTCCCGCGCAGGTCCCGGCCAGCCCCGGGTACGAGCTCGTCACCTGGCACGGTCTGGTCCCCGACGCCTGGGCGCCGGCTGCCGCGGCGGCCCACGAGGCGATGGAGGACGCTCCGATCGGGGACATGGACGAGCGGACCCCGGTCTGGACGGCGCAGTGGCTGCACGCCATGCAGCAGGTGATCATCGACCGGGGCTGGGAGCAGATCACGGTCGCAGCCGTGACCGAGGCCGGCGAGGTGGCGGCGTACACCGAACTCGTCCTGCCGGACCCCTCCGGCCCACGCGCCCTCCAGTACGAAACGGTGGTCGTCCCCGGCCACCGCGGCCACGGCCTCGGCCGCGCCGTGAAACTGCGCATGGCGGCCGAAGCCGCCGCACGCTTCCCGGCGCTGCGCCGCATCGCCACGACGGTGGCCGACGCGAATACCCGGATGCGGGCGGTGAACGAGTCCATCGGCTACCGGCGAGGGCGCGAGGTGGGCATCTTCCAGCTCAAGCTGTAGCCGGATCCGGGACACCGGCCACCGTCGACCGTGCCGCCGACTGCGCGCCGGTCACCGTGTGGCCGAGCGATCCGCCGACGATTCCGCCGAGCGCGCGGGCGCCTGACCGGGCGCCTGCGCGGCCCGCACCCCGGCCCCCTCCGACGGGGCCGACCACGACGCCAGCAGACGCAGGGCGTCCGCCGACGGGGAGCCGGGGGCGGCGTGGAAGGTGACCAGCGACTGCGCCGGGTCGTCCGGGAGCTTCAGCGTCTCGAAGGACAGCCGCAGCTCACCCACGATCGGATGCCGCAGCAGCTTCTCCCCGTGCGTCTTGTCCGCCACAGTGTGCGCCGCCCACAGCCGCCGGAACTCCTCGTTCTTCACCGACAGCTCCCCGACCAGTGCCGACAGCTGCTCGTCGTCCGGGTGCTGGCCCGCGTACATCCGCAGGTTGCTCACCACCTCGCACGCCCGGCACTCCCACTCCCCGTACAGCTCCGCCGTCGCCGGGTCCAGGAACACCAGCCGCACCAGGTTCCGCTCGGCGGCCGGCAGCGCCCCGAAGTCCCCGAAGACCGCGGCCGCCAGCCGGTTCCAGCCGATGACGTCCTGCCGGTGCCCCACCAGGTACGCCGGTACGCCGTCCATCGCGTCCATCAGCGTGCGCAGCTCCGCCCGCACCTGCTGCGGGCGCCGGCTGTGGCGGCGCCGGTGCGCCTTCGGCCGCGCCAGGTCCATCAGGTGCGCCCGCTCGCTCGCGTCGAGGCGCAGGGCCCGCGCGAGCGCGTCCAGGACCTCCACCGACACGTTGTGCCCGTCGCGCTGCTCCAGCCGCGTGTAGTACGCGACCGACACCCCCGCCAGCTGCGCCAGTTCCTCCCGGCGCAGCCCGGGCACGCGCCGGTGACGCCCGTGGTCGGGCAGACCCACGTCCTCGGGGCGCAGCCGTGCACGGCGGGAACGGAGGAACTCGCCGAGGCAGGCTCGCTGATCAAGCTGGTCCATCCCGTCAGTATCCCCGGGCGGCGCGTCCCGGTGCAGGCCTGAGCCTGACCCCGCCAGGAGTAGGTTCACCGGGCGTAGGCAGGACAGGGGGATGGCTGCCCACCGGACGAACCGGCAGCGTGGGGACCACCGCAGAGGCACGACCCCGTTCGAGGAGCACCCGCATGTCCGTCACCCAGGCCACCCACGGCACGCAGACCACGCAGACCACGCAGGCCACCCGGGGCACGCAGGTCGCCGCGTACGCCGCCCCCGCCGCCAAGGCCCCGCTGGAACGCACCACCATCACGCGCCGCCCCGTCGGCGCCCACGACGTCCTCATCGACATCAAGTACTCCGGCATCTGCCACTCCGACATCCACCAGGTGCGCGACGGCTGGGGCGAGGGCATCTACCCGATGGTCCCCGGCCACGAGATCGCCGGTGTCGTCTCCGAGGTCGGCCCGGCCGTCACCCGGTTCTCCGTCGGGGACCGGGTGGGCGTCGGCTGCTTCGTCGACTCCTGCCGCCGTTGCGAGTACTGCCTGCGCGGCCAGGAGCAGTACTGCTCCGAGGGCATGACCGGCACCTACAACGCCCTCGACCGCAGCGGCGAGCCCACCTACGGCGGCTACTCCACCCACCTCGTCGTCGACGAGAAGTACACCGTCCGCATCCCCGACGGCCTCGGCCTCGACGTGGCCGCCCCGCTGCTGTGCGCCGGCATCACCCTCTACTCCCCGCTCAGGCACTGGCAGGCGGGCCCCGGCAAGAAGGTCGCCGTCGTAGGCCTCGGCGGCCTCGGCCACATCGGCGTGAAGATCGCGCACGCACTCGGCGCGGAGGTCACCGTCCTGTCGCAGACCCTGCGCAAGAAGGAGGACGGCCTGAAGCTGGGCGCCTCCCACTTCTACGCCACCAGCGACGAGGCCACCTTCGAGGAACTGGCCGGCCGCTTCGACCTGATCCTTTCCACCGTCTCCGCGCCGCTCGGCCTGGACGCCTACCTGGGCCTGCTGAAGGTCGACGGCGCGCTGGTGAACGTCGGCGCCCCGGAGGAGCCCGTCGCGCTCAACCTCTTCTCCGTCATCGGCGGCCGCAAGACCCTCGCCGGATCGATGATCGGCGGGATCGCCGAGACCCAGGAGATGCTGGACTTCTGCGCCGAGCACGGACTGGGCTCGGAGATCGAGCTGATCACCGCCGGGCAGATCAACGAGGCGTACGAGCGGGTGCTGGCGAGCGACGTGCGCTACCGCTTCGTGATCGACGCGTCGACGATCTGACCCGGGAGCGGGAGCGGGAGCGGGACCGGCGGCCGGCGGCGGTGTCACACAGTCTTCATGCCGCGTGCATGGCCTTCACGGCGCACGGCCGCGGATGATCTCCACACACCGACCGCCACCCGCAACCGTGCAGGAGTCCGCCATGCCCAGCCGCCGCCACTTCCTCGCCGGATCGGCGGCGGCCGCCGCCGGCCTCGCGGCCCTGCCCCAACTGGCCGGCCCCGCACCGGCGTCCGCCGCCGAGAGCGCGGCGCCGCCGCCCCACCTGGTGGTGATCCTGGCCGACGACCTCGGCTACGGCGACCTGGGCGCGTACGGCCAGAAGCTGATCACCACCCCGCACACCGACCGGCTCGCCGCCGAGGGCCTGCGCTTCACCGACGCCTACTCCGCGGCCGCCGTCTGCGCCCCGTCGCGCGCCGCACTCCTCACCGGCCTGCACACCGGCCACGCCGCCGTCCGCGCCAACCCGGCCGCCGGCGGCCAGGGCAGCCTCGCCGCCGGGGACACCACCTTCGCCGAGGTGCTGCGCGCGCGGGGCTACCGTACGGGCCTGTTCGGCAAGTGGGGCTTCGGGCCGGAGGCCGCGGACCAGCCCAGTCACCCGGGCGCGCGGGGCTTCGAGGAGTTCTACGGATACATCGACCACAGCCACGCCCACCAGTACCGCCCCGCGTACCTATGGCACAACGACACCAAGGAGACCCTCCCCGCGGGCGCCTACGCCCCCGACGCGATCGCGGCGCGCGCCCTCGACTTCATCGACACCCACGCGGCCGGACCCGACCCCTTCCTGCTCCTCCTCGCCCCCAACCTCCCGCACGCGCCCAGCGAGATCCCCGACGTCGGCCCCTACGCCGCGCAGTCGTGGACCCAGGCGAACAAGGCCCACGCGGCCCAGATCAGCCTCCTCGACGCGCAGGTCGGCGCCGTCGTGGACCGGCTGCGCGCACGCGGGATCGCGGAGCGGACCGTGGTCCTGGTGGCCTCCGACAACGGCCCGCACGAGGAGGGCGGGGTCGACCCCGACCTGTTCGACGCCAACGGCCCGCTGCGCGGCTACAAGCGCAACCTCTACGAGGGCGGCGTCCGGGTCCCGCTGATCGCCTGGTCCCCGGGCCGCATCGCCCCCGGCACCACCAGCGCCCGGCCCACCCCCCTGTACGACGTGCTGCCCACCCTCGCCGAGCTCGCCGCGGCCCCCGCCCCCACCGACATCGACGGCCTCTCCGCCGCCGCGGTCCTGGGCGGCGCGGCCGCCCTGGCCCCCCTCCACGGCCACCTGTACTGGTACCGCGACGAGCAGGGCGTCACCGCCCGGGCCAACACGCAGGACGGGGGCCGGGCGAAGCAGGTCGCCGAGGCCATCCGCAAGGACCGGTGGAAGGCCGTACGGTTCGCCCCCGGGCGGGACCGCACGGTCGCCGACTCCGCGTGGGCGTTCGAGCTCTACGACCTGGCCGCAGACCCCGGCGAGAAGAACGACGTGGCGGCCGGGAACCCCTCAGTGGTCGCCTCGCTGACCACCCTGCTGCGCGCCTCGTGGACCGACACCTATGTACGCCGCCCGTGGGGCCTGACCGCGGTCGCCGACCCGTCGGCCTCGACGCTCACCACCACCGTCTCGAACGGCAGCGCCCGCCCCTGGCCCGACGTACGCGTCACCCTCCCGCTCCCGTCCGGCTGGACGGCCACGCCCGCCGGCCCGGCGGCCACGGCCTCCCTCGCCCCGGGCCAGGCCCTGACCACCACCTGGCGGGTGGGCGCGCCCTCCTCCGCCCCGGCCGTGCTCCTCCCGCAGGCGACCACGTCCTCATCCTTGCGTTTCACGGCGGCGGCGCGGTTCACCCCGCTCCCGGCGCCGCCCGCCCGGGACAGCCACCTCAGCGACCTCCCGTGGGTCTCGGCCACCAACGGCTGGGGCCCGGTGGAGATCGACCGCTCCAACGGCAAGCAGGCGGCGGGCGACGGCACACCGATCGCCTTCGGCGGCGTGACCCACGCCAAGGGCCTCGGTGTCCACGCCCCCTCGGAGATCGTCTACCACCTGGGCGGGCGCGCGTCCCGCTTCACGGCCCTCGTCGGCATCGACGACTTCTCCACGAACCAGTCGACGGCCGGCGCCACCCGCGCCGTCGTCCGCGCCGACGGCCGGACCCTGCTGACCACCGCCACCCTGACCGGAGCCACCGGCCCCACCGCCATCGACCTCGACGTGACCGGCGTCCGCCTCCTCCACCTGCTGGTCGAGGACGCGAACGCCCGATCCTCCTTCGACCACACCTCCTGGGCCCGCCCCTACGTGACGGTCGTCTGACCCGCCCCGGCCGGCCTCAGTGCCCCGGGGATGCGCGGACAGCCGGCTTCGATTCCGGCAGGCTGTGGAAACGCACCCACCAGTGGGCGTACGCCGTCTTCAGCTCGCGCGGGAACAGCGGGCCGGGGGGCCTGTGCTCCCGCCACGGACGGGTCAGCCCCTCGTCCGCGGAGCCGACGACGGGGGCAAACTCACGCCCCGGGGGCCTTCGCCACACCGATCGGGCAGGACACGCCCGTGCCGCCGATGCCGCAGTAGCCGCCCGGGTTCTTGTCCAGGTACTGCTGGTGGTGGGCTTCCGCAGGCCAGAAGGGGCGCTCCGCGGCCGGCAGCACCGCTGTGGTGATCGGGCCGTAGCCCGAGGAGGCCAGGACCTGCTGATAGGCCGCGCGGGAGGCCTCCGCCGTCGCCTGCTGGTCGGGGGAGTGGGTGTAGACCGCCGAGCGGTACTGGGTGCCGACGTCGTTGCCCTGGCGGAAGCCCTGGGTGGGGTCGTGGGACTCCCAGAACAGCTTCAGCAGCGCGGCGTAGGAGACCTGGGACGGGTCGAAGACCACGCGGACCACCTCGGTGTGGCCGGTCAGACCCGAGCAGACCTCCTCGTAGGTCGGATTCTCGGTGAAGCCGCCCTGGTAGCCGGCCAGCGTGGTCCACACCCCGGGGGTCTGCCAGAACTTGCGCTCCGCGCCCCAGAAACAGCCCAGACCGAAGTCGGCGACCTCCAGGTGCGCGGGGTAGGGACCGGACAGCGGGTTGCCCAGCACGGTGTGCCGGTCGGGCACGGCGAACAGCGGCTCCGCGCGGCCCGTCAGGGCCTCCTCGCGGGTGGGGAGCTCGGGCGTACGGCGGTACGAGAACATGGATTCCCTCCTTGTGGGAGTGACAACGTGCGAAGGGCGGGCCGGGATTCCCCGACCCGCCCTCCGCCGCCGCACGGGTCACAGACCCGGCGTCACCTCGCGTACCGCCCAGTCCCGCGCGTGCACGTAGCGGGACTTCGGCCAGTAGTACCAGGGCATCGCCCCGATGTGTCCGTCGATGTGGCGGAACTGCTCGACCGCCTCCGCGTCCCGGTCCTGCCAGAACAGGAACCACGCGAGCGGGTGACGCAGCCGGATCGACCGCCAGTCGTCCGGATCGGCCGCTGCCAGGTCGACGAGGGCGGCATCCACCGCCGCGACGATCTCCGGCTCCTTGAAGAAGGTCTCCGGCTTGAGCTCCGACTCGTGCAGTTCCTGCTCGATGTAGGCGATCAGCGGCAGCACGGACAGCAGCTCACCCGGCTCGGCCCCGGCGGCGCACTCGCGGGCGAAGGCGAGCGCCAGCTCGTGCGAGCCGCGCCACTTCTGGCTCCAGTACTGCATGGCGTTCGTGTGGGCCGAAAGGATCTTCGGGTCACGCTTCATGATCTGCGACCACAGCTGCTGGTACCGCTCGTGCGGGTAACCCAAGCCCAGGCTGATGTTCTGCTCCACCATGTACGGAACCGGGTCCGCGGGGTCCGCCAGCCGCTGGGCCTCCAGCGTCTGCTCCTGCGCCTTGACCAGCAGCTCGCGGAAGATCCGGAACTGCTCCTGGGTGGTGTGGCTGGCCCGCGCGGAGCCCCGCACGTTCCACGCCACCATGATGCCCGTGTCCGCGTTCACCAGCGCCGCGGACGCGTCCGACGGCCTGGCCGCGCGCCACGCCAGCAGCCAGGCGTCGTCCTCGGAAGCCAGCTCGGACAGGACGCGGACGCGCTGCCAGCGCTCCTCCCAGTCCTGCCCGGCCGCCCCGAGATAGGCCGCGCCCGCTTCCCAGTCGCCGGCCTTGACCGCCGCGACGGCGGCGGTCTGCTCGGGCGACACGGGCAGCGCGTTGTCCGTGTCGAGCTCGTCCTCCGGTACGAAGCCCAGCGCGACGACCGCCGCGGCCTGCTGCGCCTTCCGCTCGGCCTTGACGGCGGCCGTCTCGGCGTTCGTGGCCTCGGTCCGGCCCTCGATGACGGCAATCTCCGCCTCCAGCCGCTTCGCCTTGCGGATGAAGTAGACGCCGCGCAGAACCTTGAACGCGCCGAACAGCAGCATGGCGCCGAGGATGTAGAGGCCGATCACGGGGCAAGCACCAGCTTCCGCAGGGGTTCGGTGTCGGGCAGGTCGGCGACGGCCGCGTCCAGGGCCGCGCCCAAACGGTCCTCGAAGCCGTCGGCCGGGTAGCTCAGGGAGGCCGAGTCGGACCAGGACAGCTGCCAGCGGGCGGCGCCGCGGGCCGTCAGTTCGACGGTGACCAGCTGGTTCAGCGCGCGCCGGACGACCGGGCGGGCGAACTCGCGGGCCGTGCGGCCGGTGGCGGCCTCCGCCTCCTCCGACTTCGGGAAACGGCCGGCGATGCGCCAGCGCACCGCCGGGTCGGCGTCGAACGCGTCCAGCACGGCGTCGAGCCCGGGGCCCGCGCCCTCGGCGGCGAAGGCCTCGCGGATGTCCTCCGCGCCCTGGCCGACGTACACGGTCATGGACTCATGGACGAGGTCCTCCCAGTCGACCCGCTTGAGCGCGAGCGCCTCCGGGGTGAGGACGACCTGCTCCAGCGCGGCCAGCGCCGCGTCGGCGTCGGCCAGCAGCTCCAGGGCCGGCCGGGCGGCCTGCCCGGAGCGGCCGTCGTCGGGCAGGGCCTCGATGCGGGCCACGCGCTCGGCGAGCGCGGGGTGGGAGTCGTAGGGGGAGGTGGGCTCGGTCGACAGTTCCTGGCGCAGCTCGTCCAGGTCGGCCGAGCGCGCGTCCAGGAGCCGGCGCAGGCCGCCGAAGACCTCGCCCGGGCGGGGCAGCAGGCCGGCGCCGACACCGAGGGTGGCGTAGGAGCCCATGTAGAAGTCGTGCGCCGAGTCCAGGGCGTTCAGCTCGCGCAGCGCGGACGCGGCGGAGTCGCGGCCGGCGACCCGGACCGAGGCGAGGTCGGCGGCGAGCTCCTGGCGGCGGGAGGTGGAGCGGGTCGCGCGCATGTAGAAGTTGCCGTACGCGATGTAGATCTTGGCCATGGCGCGGTACATCGCACCCTCGCCCGCGGTGTCGACGCCCTTGGCCTTCTTGCCCTTCGCGATCCGCTTCTCGTCCTTGCGCTCCTGCTTCGCGCGCTCCTTGGCCACCTTCTTGTCGGCGCGGTCGTGGAAGTAGCCGATGGTGCGGATCAGCTGGGCGCGGCCGCGGGCGATCAGCGGGGTGAGACGCGTGTCGAAGTTGGCGTAGTGGCCCATCTCGTGGGCGAGCACGGCGCGCAGCTGCATCTCGTCCAGGCCCGTCATCAGCGGCAGGCCGAGGTAGAGGCGGCGGGTGCCGGGCCGCAGGCCCAGCAGCCTGGCGTCCTCGCCGACGGCCGCGTTCACCTCGTCGATCAGCACGATCTCGTCGGGGGCGCGGGTGCCGACCTGTTGGGCGATGTCACGTACGACCGCCCACAGCTCGGGCTCCTGCGCCTCGCTGACCGTGACACCGGCCAGGGGCTCGCCCCGGGGGGTGCGCAGCATGAACATGCCGCGCACGATCGGGACGGTGAGAACCAGGGACGCGAGGACCAGCTTGGCCACGATCGGGCCGTGCAGGGTGGTGACGACGGCGTAGTCGATGCCGCCGAGCGCGGCCAGCAGGAACACGCCGAGCAGGTAGAAGCCTGCGAGCAGGACGAGAGCGCGCAAGGCGCGCAGTGAAGCGCCCATATGGACAGATCCCCCCACGGGAACGAAAAAGAATGGGTGGCAGGGCAGAAGGCCACGGCCACCGCCGCATCATGCGGCCTGTGATTACTTACAGCAACTTTATTCGCCCGGATCCCCGCGGGGCAGCCGGGGTGGACGCACCGGGCAGTGCGCTGTGGGGTGGGGGCACTCCGGGACGTCCCCGCAGGCCGAGCGAACCCACCGCCGCCCGACGGGCCGGTCCGGCTCAGGGTTCGCGAGCCGAGGAGACGTCCCGGAGGGCCCCCGCCCCACCCTGCGGCGGGCCGCCGCCCGGCGGGCAAAGCAGAGCCGCAGATCCGCCGACCCGCCGGGAGGGCTACCGCGCCAGGGTCGCCGGCGACCCGCCGTTCGCCTCGTACCCCGCCACCGCCATCGCCCGGTACAGCGCGTACGCCGCGGCCGGGTTGTCCGCCTCCGACCACGGCTGCGCGCCCACGTACCCGTCCACGTGCCGCACCTGTTCCATGGCCTCCGCCCAACGCTCCATGCAGACCAGGAACATCAGCAGCATGTGCCGTACGTGCACCACCATCGGGTCGTCCTCCCGCGCCGTGTGCACCGCGTACAGCGCGCCCTCCACCGCCCGTGTGACGACCGCGCCCCGGTAGAAGGTCGGGCTCAGCACGATGTCCGGCTGGTTCTCGCGCAGCGCGAACATCGGCAGGGCCGCCAGCAGCGAGCCCTGGGGGGCGCGCGCCGCGGCCGCGTGCGCGAAGGTGTCGGCCTTCTCCCGAGAGCCGTGCCACTTCGCGCTCCAGTAGTGCAGCGCGGCGAGATGGGCACCCATGTGCTCCGGGGCCCGGTCGACGACCTTCGCCCACAGCTCGTCGAACTCCGCCTCCGGGTACGCCAGTCCCCGCGCGATCGCCAGCTCCGTGATGTACGGGACCGGGTCCCCCTGGGCCAGCAGCGCGGCCTTGCGGCACGCGTCCCGGGCCTCCTCCAGGATGATCCGGTGGTCCTCGGAACCGACGCCGCCCGAGTGCCGCCACGCCTGCTGCACCAGGAGCTCCGCGTGCACCTGCGCGCCGCCCGGGTCCTCCTCCGCCTCCAGCCGCCACGCCCTCAGCCACTGCGCGCCCGTCCCGGGCTGCGCCATCAGTTCCAGGGCCGCGGCCCCGCCGAAGGCCTGCACGCGCTGCCAGCGCCGCTCGCCCTCCCGCGGGGTTCCGGCGAGCAGCTGCGAGGCCGCCTGCCACCGGCCGGTGAGCCGTACGTTGTCGAGGGCGTCCATCAGGTCCTGGTCGGGCCCGGGGATGCGGATCTCGAGCTCTTCCTGCCGGTCGAATCCGTAGTTCGCCGGGTCGGCGGCGTCGGGGCTGCCCGGCGCGACCAGGCGGATACCACCGCGCCGCCGCCGTATGTACGGACCGAGAATGAACACGATCATGAGCATCGCGAACACCAACCACAGAATCTCCATGCCTCCAGCGAACCAGACCGAGGGGGGAGCAGGCCAATAGGGGGGCGGGCGCCGGGCGGGCATAGCATCGGACCATGAGCGACGACAGCCACGAGCACCAGAGCTTCGAGACCCGCGCGATCCACGCGGGCAACACGGCGGACCCGCTGACCGGCGCGGTCGTGCCCCCGATCTATCAGGTTTCCACCTACAAGCAGGACGGCGTCGGAGGGCTCCGCGGCGGCTACGAGTACAGCCGCAGCGCCAACCCGACCCGGACCGCGCTGGAGGAGAACCTCGCGGCCCTGGAGGGCGGCCGTCGCGGTCTCGCCTTCGCGTCCGGACTCGCCGCCGAGGACTGCCTGCTGCGTACGCTGCTCGCCCCGGGCGACCACGTGGTCATCCCGAACGACGCGTACGGCGGCACCTTCCGCCTCTTCGCGAAGGTCGTCTCCCGCTGGGGCGTGGAGTGGTCGGTGGCCGACACCTCGGACCCCGAGTCGGTGCGGGCGGCCCTCACCCCGAAGACGAAGGTCATCTGGGTCGAGACCCCCTCCAACCCGCTGCTCGGCATCACCGACATCGCCGTGGTCGCCGGCATCGCGCGCTCGGCCGGCGCCAAGCTGGTCGTGGACAACACCTTCGCCTCGCCGTACCTCCAGCAGCCCCTGGCGCTGGGTGCGGACGTGGTCGTGCACTCGCTGACCAAGTACATGGGCGGGCACTCCGACGTGGTCGGCGGCGCGCTGGTCGCCGCGGACGCGGCGCTGGGCGAGGAGCTGGCCTACCACCAGAACGCGATGGGCGCGGTGGCCGGTCCGTTCGACTCCTGGGTCGTGCTGCGGGGCATCAAGACCCTGGCCGTGCGCATGGACCGGCACGCGGAGAACGCGGGCAAGATCGTGGAGCTGCTCAAGCGGCACCCGAAGGTCACCAACGTCCTCTACCCGGGCCTGCCCGAGCACCCGGGTCACGAGGTCGCGGCCAAGCAGATGCGCAACTTCGGCGGCATGATCTCCTTCCAGGTCGCCGGCGGCGAGGAAGAGGCCGTCGCGGTCTGCGGCCGCACCAAGATCTTCACCCTGGCCGAGTCCCTGGGCGGCGTCGAGTCCCTGATCGAGCACCCGGGCCGCATGACGCACGCGTCGGTGGCCGGCTCGGCGCTGGAGGTCCCGGCGGACCTGATCCGCCTGTCGGTCGGCATCGAGAACGCCGACGACCTCGTAGCGGACCTGACCCAGGCCCTGGGCTAGCCCGCCCCCCCGCCGGGCCCACCCGGGCCCGGCGGCCCCCGACCACTCCGGCCTGCCCCGCCTCCCGGGCCCGGCCCTCCCGGCTGCGCCGGGCAACTCCAGCGTGCCGGTCCGACCCGGCTCCGCCGAGCCGACTCCAGCCTCGCCGAGCCAACTCCAGCCTCGCCGGCGTTTGAGGCGCGGGTCCGGGCGGAGCCCGGTGCCCGGCGGAGCCGGGTTTCCTGGGGCTCCAGATCGG
>NZ_JBVIAH010000007.1:72865-402935 GCF_055574035.1 Streptomyces sp. NPDC030021 | reverse complement strand
CCCCGCAGGACGAGCGCGCGACCACCGGGTACAGCCGAGACATGCCCGCACGCGCCGAGCCGAGGAGACACCCCGCCCCGGCCCCCCACCCCGACACCTGCCGACAGGCCCGCCACCTCCAGCCCCGCCGCCCACCGAGGCACGGGCCCCCATTTCCAGCCCCGCCGGCGATTGAGGCGCGGGTCCGGGCAGCGCCCGGCGGGGATCCGGCAGACGGCGCGAGCCGCACACCGCCGGGCCGAAGCCAGCGCTACGCGTCCAGGCCGATCGCGAACGCCGCCTCCAGGTCGTGCTGCGAGTACGTGCGGAAGGCCACGTGGGTGTCCGTCGCCTCGACGCCCGGGATCTTGCTGATGCGGCCGGGGATGATGTCCGCCAGGTTCTCGTGACGGGCCACGCGGACCAGCGCGATCAGGTCGTACGTCCCCGTGACGGAGTAGACCTCACTGACGTTTTCGAGGGCGGCGATGGACTCGGCGATCTCGGGGATCCGGTCCACGCTGGTCTTGATGAGCACGATCGCGGTGATCACGGCTGGCTGTCTCCCTCGGTGGCCGTCGCTGGTCGACTCACTCTAGTCGTACCCCGATAGCGGGCCCACGCGTAGAAGAACCCGAGCGAGAAGCCCACCAGATGGGCCAGATAGGCGACCCCCGGCCCGCTGCCGGCCCGCTGCGCCGCCACCCACTGGAGGGCGAACCAGAACAGCAGCACGATCCACGCCGGGAACCGCAGCGGCAGGAAGAAGAGGAAGGGGAACAGGCTCGTCACCCTCGCGCGCGGGAGCAGGAAGAGGAAGGCGCCCAGCACGGCCGAGATGGCTCCGGAGGCCCCGACCAGCGTCTGCGGGGAGCCCGCGTTTGCCGCCGCGTACGCCGCCATCGCCAGGTACCCCGTACAGAGGTAGAAGACGAGGAACGCCGGGCGGCCCATCCGTTCCTCCGCCATCGCGCCGAAAACGTACAGAAAGAGCATGTTCCCGAGCAGATGCAGCCAGCCGCCGTGGACGAACAGCGCGGTCAGCGGGGTCAGCCAGGCGCGGGGGCTGCCCGTGAAGAGCTCGTCCGGGACCACGCCCCAGCGCCGGAAGTAGGCCGTCCCGGCGGACAGCAGCTCTTCCCCCGTCCCGTAGGCCGGATCGAGTCCTGAGGCCGGGCCGAGTACGAACACCACGGCGCAGCCCGCGATCAGCGCATGGGTGACCACCGGTCCCCGGGCGGCCTCGCGAACGGCCCGCCACCTTACGATCATGTGACAGAGCATGACGCAAGGGGACCCACCTGAAGCGGTGGCAGGCCGTAGGGTTACGAGCTGCGGTCCGCAGGACGACGCATACGGCGGCGCGGGCGGCTTTAATTGAATCAGCTACGAAGGAGAGAGCGGCCCGATGACGGTTCCCCTGCCGACCGACACCACCCGGTGGCGCTGCACCCTGTGCGGCAATCTCACGCGCTTCGACGTGACGCGTTCGTCGAAGGTCGTGGAGTACGTCCACCTGGACCTCGCCGGGGAGCCCAAGGTCGAGGAGCGCGAGGTGGTCAATGAGACCATCGAGTCGGTCCGCTGCCGCTGGTGCAACGCGGTGGACCAGATCGAGCTCGTGGACAGGCCGGGCGCGGACTCCTGACGGAGGCGCACCCACAGGAAGATCACGGTAGGGGTGACGGATTGTGGAGCCAGCAAGCGGCGCTGAGCCGGCCGACGCGGCCGGCGACGCCGCCGAGGCGCTCGACCACCCGCTGCCGGAAGGCGTGCGGCGCCGGGTCGTCGCGCTCGTCTCGGACGCCTTCGGCGGACTGACGGTCGCGGACCTCCCGGCGCAGCTGCGCCAGTACGCCCGGTTCACCCCGACCCGGCGCGCCAAGTTCGCGGGCAACGCCATGGCCGCGGCGGTCGAGACCGACGCCGTGTTCCGGAGCAGGGTCGCCGAGAAGCTGCGCGAGGCGCAGGCCGACCTGGCCGCCGCGCTGGAGGCCGGCGCGCCCCCGGCCGCCGCGGATCCGCTGGACGTGGCGGCCGCCGCCTTCATCCTGCGGCCGGCCGGCTGGGTCAAGCTGGTGGCCGCCGCGGGCGAGGAGGCGCAGCGCGCCGACGCCGAGCGGGTCGGCGAGGAGACCCGGCGCGAGCTGGAGCGGCTGCGCGAGGAGCTGGCCCACGCACGGGAGCTGCAGCGCACGGGCGGGGAGCAGGTCCGGGTCGAACTGGACGCGGCCCGCAAGGAAGCGGAATCGCTTCAGCGCAAGCTGCGCAGCGCCCTCAGCGACGTCAAGCGGGGTGACGCGGCCCTGCGCAAGGTGAATGCGGAGATCGACGGGATCCGCGGCGACGCGGCCGCCCGGGTGGCCGCCGCCGAGAGCGAGACCCGGCGGCTCAAGGCCCGTCTCGCGGAGGTGGAGACGGCGCTGGAGACCTCGCGCAGGGCCACCCGTGAGGGGCGCAGCATCGAGGACATGCGGCTGCGGCTGCTGCTGGACACCGTGCTGGACGCGGCCCAGGGGCTCCGCCGGGAGCTGGCCCTGCCGCCCGTCTCGACGCGGCCGGCCGACACCGTGGATGCGGTGGAGCCGGGCCGGATGACGCCGAAGGACATTGCTGCGCGGGCCCTCTCGGAGACCGATCCGGCGTTGCTGGACCAGTTGTTGGCGCTGCCTCAGGCCCATCTGGTGGTCGACGGGTACAACGTGACCAAGACGGGCTATCCGACGATGCCGCTGGAGAAGCAGCGGCTGCGGCTGCTGGGCGGGTTGTCGATGCTGGCCGCGCAGACGGGCGCGGAGATGACCTGTGTCTTCGACGGGGCGGAACTGGCGGCCCCGGTGCTGCTCGCGCCGCCGCGCGGGGTGCGGGTGCTGTTCTCCAAGGCCGGGGTGACGGCGGACGAGCTGATCCGCCAGTTGGTGCGTGCGGAACCGCCCGGCCGGCCGGTGGTCGTGGTCTCCACGGACCGGGAGGTCGCCGACGGGGTGGCCAAGGCGGGTGCCCGGCCCGTGACGTCCGCATTGCTACTGAAGCGGCTTTCGCGCGTTTCGTAACTCCTCGCCGCAATGCCCGAATTGATGGGACTCGCGGGGGACGCACCGTCAAGTGCCCTGCACAGAGCGTGCGCTGTAGGTAAAGAACCTGGTCGGAGGGCGAGTTTTTTCCCGGCAGGATTTGAACTGATCACAGATGGGTCACTAAGGTCTCCTCAAACCTTCGTGCGGTAGATCACTCATTCGGGGTGGCGGCGAAGGTGCTGCCGAGTTGCGTTCTTCGGCGGCTCCCAGGAAGAAGGAGCTCGCCTTCGTGGCGTCCCACCGTCGACCCAAGCAGCCGAACCGCGCTCGTGTGACCGTGCTCACCTCGGTCGCGGCCGCAGCCGTCGCCCTCACCGCGCAGAGCGCCTCCGCCGCGCCGGCGAAGCCGAGCAAGGACGAGGTCAAGAGCCAGGTCGACGCGCTCTACGAAGAGGCTGAGCAGGCCACCGAGAAGTTCAACGGGGCCAAGGAGCGCCAGGACAAGCTGGAGAAGGAGATAGGCCAGCTGCAGGACCAGGTCGCGCGCGGCCAGGGCGAACTCAACGACCTCCGCAGCACGCTCGGTTCGATGGCCAGCGCCCAGTACCGCAGCGGCGGCATCGACCCTTCCCTCGCGCTCCTCCTCTCCGAGGACCCCGACAGCTACCTCGACAAGGCCTCCTCCCTGGAGCACCTGAGCGCCAAGCAGGTCGAGGGCGTCCAGCGGATCCAGGACAAGCAGCGCACCCTCGCGCAGCAGCGCCAGGAGGCCGCCGGCAAGCTCGCCGACCTCGACGCCACCCGCAAGGAGCTCGGCGAGAAGAAGAAGGTCTCCACCGAGAAGCTCGCCGCCGCCCAGGCCCTCCTCAACACCCTGACCGCGCAGGAGCGCGCGGCGATCAAGGACGAGGACACGCGAGCCAGCCGCGCCGACGGCCAGCGCGTCGACCTCGGCAACGTCAAGGCCTCCGGCCGCGCCGGAGCCGCCCTCGAAGCCGCCAAGACGAAGCTGGGCTTCACCTACCAGTCCGGCGGCACCGGCCCCACGGTCTACGACTGCTCCGGGCTGACGCAGTGGGCCTACAAGCAGGCCGGCGTCACCATCAGCCGCACCACCTTCACCCAGGTGAACGACGGCACCCGCATCAGCCGCAGCCAGCTCCAGCCCGGTGACCTCGTCTTCTTCTACGACGACCTGCACCACGTCGGCCTCTACGCCGGCAACAACATGACGCTGCACGCCTCGAACCCGCGCAGCGGCATCAAGTACGAGTCCATGGACAATATGCCGTTCCAGTTCGGCGTCCGGGTCGGCTGATCCGCACCGCCCCACGGTCCGGGACGCGCCGCACACCGCCCATCCGGGCGAATTCCACGGCCTCCCCCTGACCTCACGCCCCGCCGGTGACCTGCGTCTCCTGCGGGGCGTCGGCATGTGCGCCCACCGGCGGCCGTTGGCCGGTGTGTGGTCGCGCCGCTACTGTCTGCCAGCGCGGAACCCGGCACACGGCCGTCCACGGGGGGCGGACCCGGGCCCCGCACAGCGGAAGGGAGCGGTTTCACGTGGCGTCCCATCGCCGGGCCGGGCTCGGCAGCCTCAACCGGAACACGAAGGTCACCGTCCTCACCGCCGCCGCGGCCACCGCCGCGGTCGCCATGACGGGCGTACCCGCGAACGCGGCCCCCGGCCACCCGTACGAACCCGGTGGCAGGGCGAGAACCGGCATCAGCGCCCAGGTCGACCGCCTCTTCGAGGAGGCCGAGCAGGCCACCGAGCGCTTCAACGAGGCCGGGGAGAAGGCCGACCGGCTCCGCATCGAGGTCAACCGGGCCCAGGACGCGGTGGCCCGCGGCCAGGAGCGCATCAACACCATGCGGGGCGTCCTCGGCACCTTCGCCGGGGCCCAGTACCGCAGCGGCGGCATCGACCCCGCCGTCGGGCTGATGCTGGCCGAGAACCCCGACGCCTACCTGGAACGGGCCGCCGCCCTCGACCGGCTGACCGGCCGCCAGGCCCGGCAGCTCGACGAACTCCGCGAGGAGCAGCGCGAACTCGGCCAGGAGCGCCAGGAGGCCGTCCGCAAACTCGCCGAACTCGACGCCCTGCGCTCCGACGTGGCCCGGCACAAGCGCTCCGTCACCGCGAAGCTCGCGGCCGCCCGGCGGCTGCTCAACGCCATGCCGTCCGGGGAGCGGGCCGACTACGAACGCTCCTCGCGCTCCGGAGGCCGCTTCGAGGGGCTGCCCGAGCTGTCCTCCCTGGGCCCCTCCTCCGGACGCGCCGAGACCGCCGTGATGGCGGCCCGGGCCGCGGTGGGACGGCCGTACGTGTGGGGCTCCACCGGCCCCAGCGGCTTCGACTGCTCCGGGCTGATGGTCTGGTCGTACCGGCAGGCCGGCGTCTCGCTGCCGCGCACCTCGCAGGCCCAGCGGCACGCCGGCCGGCAGGTGCCGCTGTCGCAGGCCCGCCCGGGCGACCTGGTGACGTACCGCTCGGACGCCAGCCACGTCGGCATGTACGTCGGCAACGGCCAGGTGGTGCACGCCCCGTACCCCGGGGCCCGGGTCCGCTACGACCCCGTCGGGATGATGCCCGTCTCCTCGGTGACCCGGCCCTAGGGGGTGTCTTGTCGGTCGGGCCGGATTCCGGACACCGCGAGTCCGGCCTGATCGGCAAGACATCCCCTGGCGCAGCCGTGCGTACGATCGTCGGATGCCCCCCGTCCGCCGGTCCCTCGTACGCGTGCTGCCGCTCCTGCTGAGCGCGCTGCTCGCCGGGTGCGGCGCGCCCGCCCCGCGGGACGGCTCCGAGCGGGACATCCGGGAGGCCGTCGCCGACTGGTCGCGGACGCCGCCCGCGCAGCTCGCCGGGATCCCGCTGGAGGGATGGGCGTACGAGGTCTCCGCGGTCCGGCGGGACGGCTCCGGGGCCGCCACCGCCCGGGCGGAGCTGCACTACCGGCTGAGCGGATACGACGCGGCCGCGGCCGGGTCGGCGCGCGAGGTGCGCCTGACGCGGGACGGCGGGCGGTGGCAGGTCACCGGGGACCGGGCCGCGCCGGGCGCGCTGCCCCAGCTCTGGGACCAGGGCCCGGTGGCGGTGGTCCGCGGGGCGCACGCGCTGGTGCTGGGCGTCGGACAGGACGCCGGGACGCTGTCCGCGATCGCGGCGGAGGCCGACCGGGCGGTGCCCGCGGCGAGCGCCGCCTGGCCGGGGCCTTGGGCGGGCCGGGCCGTGGTGCTGGTGCCCGGATCCCTGGAGCGGATGGCGGAGCTGCTGGGCCGCCCGGCCGCCGAGTACCGGGGCATGGGGGCCGTCACGACGGGCCGGGTGGGCGCGGCCCCCGCCCCGGCCGACCGGGTCGTCGTGAACCCGCAGGGGTGGGCGGAGCTCAGCCCGGCGGGCCGCGGGGTCATCCTGACCCACGAGGTCACCCATGTGGCCACCCGGGAGGCGACCACGGCCACCACCCCGCTGTGGCTCTCCGAGGGGTTCGCGGACTGGGCCGCCTACCGCGGCACCCCGGCGACCCCGGAGCAGGCCGCTCCGGCGCTGGCCAGGGCCGTACGGCGGGGCGAGGTGCCGGGCGAGCTGCCCCGGGCGGAGGACTTCGCCTTCGGCGGCGACCCGGAGGCGCTGGCCCGGGCGTACGAGGGCGCCTGGCTGGCCTGCCGGCTGATCGCGGGGAGATGGGGCGAGGCGGCGCTCGTGGACCTGTACGGGAGGGCGGGGCGCGGGCCGTGGCCGGTGGCGGTCCGCGAGGCCCTCGGAGTGGACCCGGACGCGCTGACGAAGGACTGGCAGGAGGCCCTGCGGGCGGAGTTCCGCTGAGGGCGTCCGGTACGTTGGCAGCGATGCACAAGACGCTGATCGTGACCAACGACTTCCCGCCGCGACCGGGCGGCATCCAGGCCTTCCTGCACAACATGGCACTACGGCTGGATCCCGACCGGATCGTCGTCTACGCCTCCACCTGGAAGCACAGCGCGGAGGGCCGCGAGGCCACCGCGGCCTTCGACGCGGAGCAGCCGTTCCAGGTCGTCCGCGACCGTACGACGATGCTGCTGCCGACCCCGCGCGTGACGCGGCGGGCGGTGGGCCTGCTGCGCGAACACGGCTGCGAGTCGGTGTGGTTCGGGGCGGCGGCCCCGCTCGGGCTGATGGGCCCCGCCCTGCGGCGGGCGGGTGCGCGGCGGATCGTGGCGACCACCCACGGGCACGAGGCGGGCTGGGCGCAGCTGCCGGCCGCGCGGCAGTTGCTGCGCCGGATCGGCGAGGGCACCGACACGCTGACCTACCTGGGGGAGTACACGCGCTCGCGGATCGCCTCGGCGGTGACGGACCGGGCGGCGGCCCGGATGGTGCAACTCCCGCCGGGGGTGGACGAGAAGACCTTCCACCCGGGATCGGGCGGGCCGGAGGTCCGGGCCCGGCTCGGGCTGACGGACCGGCCGGTGGTCGTCTGCGTCTCCCGGCTGGTGCCGCGCAAGGGGCAGGACACGCTGATCGAGGCGATGCCGCGGATCCTGGCGGCGGTGCCGGACGCGGTACTGCTGATCGTGGGCGGCGGGCCCTACGAGGCGGACCTGCGGGAGCTGGCCGTCTCCACCGGGGTCTCGGACTCCGTCGTCTTCACCGGAGCCGTCCCGTGGTCGGAACTCGCGGCCCACTACGGCGCGGGTGACGTCTTCGCCATGCCGTGCCGGACCCGCCGGGGCGGGCTGGACGTGGAGGGGCTCGGCATCGTCTACCTGGAGGCCTCGGCCACGGGCCTGCCGGTGATCGCGGGCGACTCCGGCGGGGCGCCGGACGCGGTGCTGGACGGCGAGACGGGCTGGGTCGTGCGGGGCGGATCCCCGGAGGATGCGGCGGACCGGATCGTCACCCTGCTGAAGGATCCGCAGCTGCGGGCTCGGATGGGCGAGCGGGGCCGCGAATGGGTCGAGGAGAAGTGGCGCTGGGACCTCCTGGCGGAACGCCTGCGGGAGCTGCTGTAGCCGGTGCCCGTGCGGCGCCGCTGCCGGGGGCTCCGCCCCCGGACCCCCGCGCCTCAAACTCCCCCAGCTACCGCTGGGAGGTGCCCCCTGGCGGGGCTGAAAGTCAGCCCCTCCGGCGTTTGAGGAGCGGGGTTCGGGGCGGAGCCCCGACAGCGGAGTCGCTGCCGACAGCCACGTCTGACTGTTCCTCAGATGTCTGTCAATACCGTGTCTGGGCGGACGGCTGGATTCCGCCCATGATGCGGCCATGACATCCAACCTGACGCGCCGTCAACTATTTGGACTCGGCGCCCTCTCGACCGCCTCCGCGCTCGGCTTCACCCGGATCGGGGCGGCCTCCGCCGCGGCCGTGGAGCCCGCGGCCGCCCCGTACGCCCCCGCCATCGTCGTCGGCTCCGGCTACGGATCCGCCGTGGCCGCCCTGCGGCTCGGCCAGGCGGGCGTGCGTACCGTCGTGCTGGAGATGGGCCGGCTCTGGGACACCGCCGGCGCCGACGGCAAGGTCTTCCCCTCCACCTCCGCGCCCGACCAGCGTTCCATGTGGTTCCGCAACCGCACCGAGGCCCCGCTCGCCCAGTTCCTCTGGCTCGACGTCGTCAACCGCGACATCAGCCCCTACCCCGGCGTCCTCGATCGAGTGAACTACGGCGACATGTCCGTGTACGTCGGCCGGGGCGTCGGCGGCGGATCGCTCGTCAACGGCGGCATGGCCCCGACACCCCGCCGCTCGTACTTCACCGAGGTGCTGCCCCAGGTCGACGCCGACGAGATGTACGGCACCTACTACCCCCGCGCCCGCGCCATGCTCGGGGTGAACGACATCGACCCGGCCTGGTTCGAATCCACCGAGTGGTACCGCTTCGCCCGGATCTCCCGCAAGCACGCCCAGAACACCGGCCTGAAGACCGTCTTCGTGCCCAACGTCTACGACTTCGAGTACATGAAGCGCGAGGCCGCAGGCACCGCCCCCCGCTCGGCCCTGGCCGGCGAGGTCATCTACGGCAACAACCACGGCAAGAAGAGCGTCGACAAGACCTACCTCGCGGCCGCCATCGGCACCGGCAACGTCACCATCGAGACCATGCAGCGCGTGGTCGGCGTACGGCCCGACCCGGCCGGGGGATACGTCCTGACCGTACGGACCAGCGATGTCACCGGACGGGTCACCCAGGTCCGCGAACTCGGCTGCAAACAGCTCTTCCTCGGCGCCGGGAGCCTGGGGACCACCGAGATCCTGCTGCGGGCCCGCGAGAGGGGGACGCTGCCCGCGCTCAGCGACAAGGTCGGACTGGGCTGGGGCCACAACGGCAACGTGATGACCGCCCGCGCCAACCACCTGTGGGACACGGTCGGCTGCAACCAGGCCACCATGCCCGCGATGGGCATCGACGACTGGGACAACGCCTCGAACCCGGTCTTCGCCGAGATCGCCCCGCTCCCCATGGGCATCGAACACTGGATCTCGATGTACCTGGCCATCACCAAGAACCGGGAGCGCGGGCACTTCACCTACGACGCCGCCACCGACTCGGCCCGGCTCAACTGGCGGCGGGACCAGAACACGCCCTCGGTCAACGCGGCGAAGAACCTCTTCGACCGCATCAACTGGCGGAACTTCACGATGTACCGGTACGACCTCTTCGGCGACAACAGGGCCTTCGCCGACAACTTCACCTACCACCCGCTCGGCGGCTGCGTCCTCGGGGACGCCACCGACGCGTACGGGCGGGCCAAGGGCTACCAGGGGCTGTACGTGGTCGACAGCTCCCTGATCCCCGGATCGCTCGGCGTGAACCCGTTCGTGACCATCACCGCCCTCGCGGAACGGAACATGGCCCGGATCCTCGCCGAGGACCCCCGCTAGCCGCGGAACAGCCCCGGACTAGCCGCGGTACAGCGCCTCGATCTCGTCCGCGAAGTCCTTGGCCACCACATTGCGCTTCAGCTTCAGCGACGGCGTGATGTGACCCGACTCCTCCGTGAACTGGGAGGGAAGAATGCGGAATTTCCGCACCGATTCCGCCTTGGAAACCGCCGCGTTGCCGTCATCCACGGCCTTCTGGACGGCGGCGATCAGCTCCGCGTCCTCGCGCAGCTCCGCCGCCGTCACGCCGGCCGGCTTGCCGTTCTCCGCGGCCCACCGGCCGAGGAACTCCTCGTCGATGGTGACCAGCGCCGCCACGAAGGGCCGCGCGTCGCCCACCACCATGCACTCCGCGACCAGCGCGTGCGCACGGATCCGGTCCTCGATGACGGCCGGCGCGACGTTCTTGCCGCCCGCCGTGACGATGAGTTCCTTCTTGCGGCCGGTGATCGCGAGGTAGCCGTCCTCGTCGAGGGTGCCGACGTCGCCGGTGTGGAACCAGCCGTCGGTCAGCGCCTCGGCGGTCGCCGTCTCGTTCTTCCAGTACTCCTTGAAGATGTGCTCGCCGTGCAGCAGCACCTCGCCGTCGTCCGCGATGCGCACCACGGAGCCGGGCAGCGGCTGGCCGACCGTACCGATCTTCGTCTTGTCCCACGGGTTGAAGGCCGTGGCCGCACAGGACTCGGTGAGGCCGTAGCCCTCCAGCACCGTGAAGCCGATACCGCGGAAGAAGTGGCCGAGCCGCTCGCCCAGCGGGGCGCCGCCGGAGATCGCGTACTCGCCGCGCCCGCCGAGGACCGTGTGCAGCTTGCTGTAGACCAGCTTGGAGAACAGCTTGTGCTTCAGGCGCAGCCCGAAGGACGGGCCGCCCGGAAGGTCCAGCGCGCGGCTGTAGGCGATCGCCGTGTCCGCCGCGGCGTCGAAGATCTTGCCCTTGCCGTCGGCCTGGGCCTTGGCGCGGGCCGAGTTGTAGACCTTCTCGAAGACGCGCGGGACGCCGAGGATCAGCGTGGGCCGGAAGGACTGGAGCTCGTCCGTCAGGTTCTTGATGTCCGGTACGCAGCCCAGGCGGATCGGCGCCAGCACGGCCGCCACCTCCACCAGGCGCCCGAAGACGTGCGCGGCCGGGAGGAAGAGCAGGACCGAGCAGTCGCCGGTGCGGAAGAGCGGGCTGAGGCGCTCCACCACGTTGCCGCACTCGGCGAAGAAGTTGCGGTGGGTCAGCACACAGCCCTTGGGACGGCCGGTGGTACCCGAGGTGTAGACGATGGTGGCCGGATCGTCGGCGTTGGCGAGGCTGCTGCGCTCCTCGACCTCGGCGTCGGAGATCTCCGCGCCGGCGGCCTTCAGCGCCTCCAGCGCGCCCTGCTCGATCTCCCAGACCTCGCGCAGCTCCGGCAGCCGGTCGCGCAGCGAGGCCACGGCCGCGCTGTGCGCCGGGCTCTCCGCGATGACGGCGACGGCGCCGGAGTCACCGAGGATCCACTGGACCTGCTCGGGGGAGCTGGTCTCGTACACGGGGACGGTGACGCCGCCCGCGCTCCAGATCGCGAAGTCGGACAGCACCCACTCGTAGCGGGTGCGGGAGATGAGGGCGACCCGGTCGCCGGGCCGGATGCCGGCCGCGATGAGGCCCTTGGCCGTGGCCCGGACCTCGGCCAGGAACTCGGTCGCGGTCACGTCCTGCCACCGGCCGTCGACCTTGCGGCTCATGACGGCGGTGTCTGGATGCTGAGCGGCGTTGCGGCGGATGAGATCCGTCAGGTTCCCGTCCGACGGGACCTCGTACAGGGCCGGAAGGCTGAACTCGCGCAAGACTGCTGCTCCTCTGGGCGCCATCGCCACCATGTGGACCGACCGGACGTTACCCACCGGTAGTGGGTTCCCGATAGGGGGAACCGGCCAGATGTTCCGTGCGTCACATTCTGCACTTACCCTGCCTCGCCACTCACGTGCCGACAGTAGTCGACGCCACTTGCGACTCGGAAGTAACCGCAGGTCCGGCCGCCCCTCCCACCCCCTCTACCCGCCGCCACCAGGCAGCTCTAGGGTTGGCGGCATGGCTGGCAGCATGCGGGGAGAGCAGTTCGGCACGAGCGGATCAGGCCGTGGGCCGGGCCGCACCCGGGTCCACGTCGTGAGCGACGTGCACGGCAACACCGAGGCCCTCGCCCGCGCGGGCGACGGCGCCGACGCCCTCATCTGCCTCGGCGACCTCGTGCTCTTCCTCGACTACGCCGACCACTCGCGCGGGATCTTCCCCGACCTGTTCGGCGTCGAGAACGCCGACCGGATCGTCGAGCTGCGCACCGCGCGCCGCTTCGAGGAGGCCCACGCCTTCGGGCGGCAGCTCTGGGCCGGCCTGGACCGGGACACCCTCATCGAGGGCGCCGTACGCCGCCAGTACGCGCAGATGTTCGCCGCCTTCCCCACCCCCACGTACGCCACCTACGGCAACGTCGACGTCCCCGGCCTGTGGCCCGAGTACGCCGACCGCCACGGCCTCACCGTGCTCGACGGCCAGCGCGTGGAGATCGGAGGCCGCGTCTTCGGCTTCGTCGGCGGCGGACTGCCCTCCCCGATGCGCACCCCCTACGAGGTGGACCCGGAGGAGTACGCCGCCAAGGTCGAGGCCCTCGGCGAGGTGGACGTCCTCTGCTCGCACATCCCGCCGGAGGTGCCCGAGCTCTGCTACGACACCGTCGCCCGCCGGTTCGAACGCGGCAGCGAGGCCCTGCTCGCCGCGATCCGCCGCACCCGCCCCCGCTACGCCCTCTTCGGACACGTCCACCAGCCGCTCGCCCGGCGGATGCGCATCGGGAACACCGAGTGCGTGAACGTGGGCCACTTCGCGTCCACCGGCCGGCCCTGGGTCCTGGAATGGTAGAGATCGAGCCGCTTCACGGCGGGCTCCCGCAGGGTGTGGGAGGCACTGGAGTGGCGACGTCTACACGCGCGGTAGCCTTCACGCGGCGGCCCCAGGCCGCACACATCCTCGAACCACCCCAGCTGCCGCTGGGAGGTACCCCCAGCCCGGAGGAGCGACCGCGATGGCGGAACACACCAGCTCAAGCATCACGATCGAGGCTGCGCCCACCGACGTGATGGCCGTGATCGCCGACTTCGCCCGTTACCCCGAGTGGACCGGCGAGGTGAAGGAGGCCGAGGTGCTGGCCACCGACGCCCAAGGGCGCGCCGAGAAGGTCCGCCTGCTGCTCGACGCGGGCGCGATCAAGGACGACCACACCCTCGCCTACGCCTGGAAGGGCACCGACGAGGTCAGCTGGACCCTGGACAAGTCCCAGATGCTGCGCCAGCTGGACGGCTCCTACCGGCTGACCCCCATCGACGGCGGCAAGCGCACCGAGGTCACCTACCAGCTGACCGTCGACGTCAAGATCCCGATGCTCGGCATGATCAAGCGCAAGGCCGAGAAGGTCATCATCGACCGGGCGCTCGCGGGCCTGAAGAAGCGCGTCGAAACCGTCTGATCCCGCTTCCCGACTCCCGCTTCCCGCACACCGGAGCACCCGCACCATGCACACCTTGCTGATCACCGGCCCCGGCGGGGCTGGGCGGACCACCGTGGCGGCGGCCACCGCCCTCGCCGCGGCCCGCCACGGGCGGCGGGTGCTGCTGCTCTCCGGAGACATCGGCGACCCGCTCACCGCCCTGGTCGGCGACCCGGCCGCACCCGGGCTGCGGGTGGCCCGGGTCGACTCCGGCGAGGAGTTCCGCGAAGAACTCGTCGCCCTCCAGCAGCGCGGATCCGCCCTGCTCGGCATGGTCGGGGCCCGGCCACTGGGCGCCGAGGAGATCACCGAACTGCCCGGCGCCGAGCAGTTCGCCCTGCTCCGTGCCCTGCGGCGGGCCGCCGCCGCGGCCGGCACCGACCTCGTCGTCGTCGACATGCCACCGCTCCACCAGACCGTGGCCACCCTCGCCCTCCCCGCCCAGCTGCGCCGCTACCTCGCCCGGCTGCTGCCCGCCGAGCGGCAGGCCGCCCGCGCCCTGCGCCCCGTACTGGCCCAGCTGGCCGGCGTACCCATGCCCGCGCAGTGGCTCTACGAGACCGCCGCCCGCTGGGACGAGGAGCTGGCCGCCGTCCAGGCCGTCGTCGAGGCCGACACCACCGAGCTGCGGCTGGTCGCCGAGCCCGGCCCGGCCGCCGCCGACGCGCTGCGCCTCGGCCGGCTCGGACTCGCCCTCCAGCAGCTGCCCGTCTCCTCCGTCGTCGCCAACCGCACCGTGCCGGTGGAATCCGCCGACCCGTGGCTCGCCGGGCTCGCCGCCCAGCAGCAGAAGTACGCCGCAGAGTGGGCCGAGGAGCTCCCGGTGGTCGCCCTCGCCCACCTCGGCCGCGACCCGCGCGGCCCGCAGGACCTGGAGCGGCTCGCCGACGCCGGCGGGCTCGTCCCCGAGGCACCCGCACCCCGCCGGGCCTGGGCCGTCGAGGACCGGCGCGCCGAGGACGGGGTGCTCGTCTGGGTGGTACCGCTGCCCGGCGCGCACAAGAGCGACCTCGACCTCGTCCGCCGCGGCGACGAACTGCTGCTCACCGCCGGCCCCCACCGCAGGATCGTTCCGCTCCCGGCGGCGCTGCGCCGCTGCACCGTCTCCGGCGCCGCCCTCACCGACGGGGAGCTCCGCATCCGCTTCACCCCCGACCCGGGACTGTGGCCCCGCACGCAATGAACCGCGTACCCCCGTTCGGGTACCGTCGAAGGTAGTCCGTACCGCACGTCCAGCAGCCGCCGCAGGAGAGAGTCCGCCATGAGCGAGGCCACCGACCGCCCCACCGACGACGACGCCTGGGCCAGGGCCTGCGCCGAGGACGCCGCCGCCGAGAAGGAGCGCCTGCGCGGACAGGAGCAGGCGTCGGCCGGCGGCACCGGCACCGCCGCCGCGGAGCTGTTCAAGCTCTTCGAAGCCGTCGCCGACAAGGTCTCCGGGCTGAACAACCCGCTGTTCGGCGCGGCCGCGCAGGGTGCGGTGCGCCAGATCGTCGACCAGGCCAAGACCGCCGCCAAGCCCGTCATCGAGCGCAACCCGGACGTCATCGACCACCTCACGGCCGCCGGCTCCGAACTGCTCGCCGCCTACCGCTCGGCCGTCGAGGGCCACGAGCGCCGCTGGACGCGGGGCGAACCCCCGGCTCCCCGGCAGGCGTCCCACGACCACGGCCCGCGGGACGACGGCCCCGACGACGGCCCCTCCGAGCGGATCGATCTCGACTGATCCCCCGGAAGCCTCGGGTACCGTTGGCCGTGGCGGGGTTTGACCGGAAACCGAGGGACTAATGGGACTCACCATCGGCGTCGACATCGGCGGCACGAAGATCGCGGCCGGCGTGGTCGACGAAGAGGGCACGATCCTTGAGACGTACAAGGTGCCCACCCCGCCGACCGCGGACGGAGTGACGGAGGCCATCTGCGCCGCCGTCTCCGAGGTCAGCAGCAACCACACCATCGAGGCCGTCGGCATCGGCGCCGCCGGATACGTGGACGACAAGCGCGCGACCGTACTCTTCGCGCCCAACATCAACTGGCGGCACGAGCCGCTGAAGGACAAGGTCGAGCAGCGCATCGGCCTGCCCGTCGTCGTCGAGAACGACGCGAACTGCGCGGCCTGGGGCGAGTACCGCTTCGGCGCCGGCCAGGGCCACGAGGACGTCATCTGCATCACGCTCGGCACCGGCCTGGGCGGCGGCATCATCATCGGCAACAAGCTGCGGCGCGGACGCTTCGGCGTCGCCGCCGAGTTCGGGCACATCCGGGTCGTCCCGGACGGCCTGCTGTGCGGCTGCGGCAGCCAGGGCTGCTGGGAGCAGTACGCCTCCGGGCGCGCCCTCGTCCGGTACGCGAAGCAGCGCGCCAACGCCACCCCCGAGAACGCGGCGATCCTGCTCGCGCTCGGCGACGGCACCGCCGAGGGCATCGAGGGCAAGCACATCAGCGAGGCCGCCCGGCAGGGCGACCTGGTGGCCATCGACGCCTTCCGCGAACTGGCCCGCTGGGCCGGCGCGGGACTGGCCGACCTGGCCTCGCTGTTCGACCCGTCCGCCTTCATCGTCGGCGGCGGGGTCTCGGACGAGGGCGACCTCGTCCTCGACCCGATCCGCAAGTCCTTCAAGCGCTGGCTGGTCGGCGGCGCCTGGCGTCCGCACGCGCAGGTCCTCGCCGCGCAGCTGGGCGGAAAGGCCGGACTCGTCGGCGCGGCCGACCTGGCCCGCCAGGGCTGAGCCTTTCTTCACCCTTTATTTCCACGCGTACCGCCCGCCGCGCCCCTTGGGGGAGTGGCGGGCGGCTGCGTATCTTGCGGGGCATGGACCAGCTGCCGAAGTCCCGTACGGAGCCCGACGGTTCTGCCGTGATCCGGGTGCTCAGCTACAACATCCGCTCGCTGCGCGACGACGAGGAGGCGCTGGCCCGGGTCATCCGGGCGTGCGAGCCCGACCTCGTCCTCGTGCAGGAGGCCCCCCGGTTCTTCCGGTGGCGCAAACACGCGGCACGGCTGGCCGCCAAGTGCGACCTGGTGGTGCTGGGCGGGGGCGCGACGGCGGCCGGGCCGCTGCTGCTGTGCTCGCTGCGGGTCTTCGTGGAGCGGACGGAGGACGTCCTGCTGCCGCGCACCCCCGGCCTGCACCGCAGGGGCTTCGCCACGGCGGTGATCCGGGTCGGAGGCGTGCGGGTGGGGCTGGCCTCCCTGCACCTCTCGCTGCAGGCGGCGGAGCGCCGGGCCCACGCGGAGCTGCTGCTGGACCGGCTGGCCGCCATGGACGTGCCGTACGCGATCGCCGCGGGCGACCTGAACGAGGGCCCGGACGGGCCGGCGTACGGGCGGCTGGCCGCCGAGCTCCAGGACTGCCGGGCGGTGGCCCCCTGGGGCGGCGGACCGACCTTCCCGGCGTCGGCGCCGGACCGCCGGATCGACGCCGTGTTCGCCACGAAGGGGGTGGAGGTGCTGGCCTGCGGTGTCCCGGAGGGGCTGCCGGGGGTCTCGACCACGGACCTGCGGTCGGCTACCGACCACCTGCCGGTGCTGGCGGCCCTCCGGCTGGCGGCTGCGCCGTAGCCGGGGGCGCCGCCCCCGGACCCCCGCGCCTCAAGCGCCGGCGAGGCTGAAACAGCGCCTCAAACGCCGGCGAGGCTGAGATCGGTCAGACGACCGCGCCGCGGCCCGGGTCGTCGTCGTCATCCTCGTCGTGCTGCATGCGTGCGACCAGCGTGGCGAAGCCGCCCAGGAAGCCGCCGATGCCCAGCGTCGTCAGCCACCAGGTCATCTCCCACTGCAGGAGCACCGCGAGCAGCAGCAGGACCGGGCCGCCGACGACCGCCAGCCACGCGAACTTCGACGTCGTGTCCGCCGGCGGGAGCTCCGGCTCCGGGGGGACGAAGTGGCCCTCGTCCGACGGAGTCAGGTCGTCGTCCTTCGGCTCCGCCGGCGAGTGGTCCCGGGGACCCGACATGCCCACGCCCGGGGCGAAGACCACGGAGCTGCCCAGCGCCGCCGCAGGACCCGGTTCCGCGTCCGGCGTCGGGTCCGGCGTCGGATCGGCCTTCGGATCGGCCTTCGGATCCGGTCCGGACTCCGCGGGCAGCGGCTTGACGTCCTCTTCCGGCAGGAGGAGGTTCTCGATCGGTCTGAACGGCCGGGCCCCCGGCGGGTCCGGCGGCTCCTGCCCGTACCCGGCGACGATCGCCGCCCACGCCGCTTCCTCGTCCAGCGGCGGAACCCCGCCCGACTGCTCCTCGTGCTCAGCCACCGGCCTCCGCCCCCTCCCTGCCCACGCTCTCCGCCAGTCGGCCGATGAACGCATAGCTGTCCGCGAAGATCCGCTCCGCGTCATGGTCCAACGTCGCGACGTGGTAGCTCTGTTCCAGCAGGGTCTCGGTGACGTCCGTCGAGGAGACCCGGGCCAGCACCCGCGCGGAGTCGACGGGCGGTACGACATGGTCCTGCGGGCTGTGCAGCAGCAGCATCGGCTGCGTCACCTGCGGCAGCTCCGTGTCCACGAGCTGCAGGAACTTCTTCAGCGAGTGCGCGGCCCGGGTCGGGACCCGGTCGTAGCCGACCTCCTCCGATCCCGGCTTCGCGATGTCGCTGGCGATGCCCGGCGTCGACCGGATGAGGTGCTTGGTCACCGGCAGGGTCACGGCCAGCGGGTCGTGCACCTTGTTGGCCGGGTTGACGAGCACGATGCCGCTGATGGCGTCCCCGTGCTTGGCCGCCAGCCGCAGGGTCAGCGCCCCGCCCATCGAGAGCCCGAAGACGAACACCTGCTCGCACCGGTCCAGCAGTTCCCGCAGGGCGCGGTCGACCTCGGCGTACCAGTCCTGCCAGCCCGTGAGCTGCATGTCCTGCCAGCGCGTCCCGTGTCCGGGCAGCAGCGGAAGCGACACCGTGAGGCCCCGCCCGGCGAGATACTCGGCCCAGGGGCGCAGGGACTGCGGGGAACCGGTGAAGCCGTGGCAGAGGAGGACGCCGACCTCTCCGCCCTCGTGGCGGAACGGCTCGGCTCCAGGGAGGACGGGCACCAGGGTCTCCTTGATCATGATGTACGTCGGGTGGGTGCGTTGCTCTGTGTGACTTCACCGTACGCGACCGGGGTGGCACCGGCCAGGGTCGTCGGGCCCCTGCCGGTGTAGGCACGGGATATGGTCTGTTCGACAGACACAGGAAGGCTTTCGAGTTGATCTACGGCGCAATGAAGTTCTCCATCGGCGGTTCACTGAAACTCGCTTTCAGGCCGTGGGTGGAGGGCCTCGAGAACATTCCCGCGGAGGGGCCGGCGATCCTCGCGAGCAACCACCTGTCCTTCTCCGACTCCTTCTTCCTGCCGGCGGTGCTGGACCGGAAGGTCACCTTCATCGCGAAGGCGGAGTACTTCACCTCCCCGGGGGTCAAGGGCAAGCTGACGGCCGCCTTCTTCAAGGGCGTCGGCCAGCTCCCGGTGGACCGGTCCGGCGCCCGCGGGGCCGGCGAGGCCGCGATCGCGAGCGGCATCCAGGTCATCGAGCGCGGAGAGCTGTTCGGTATCTACCCCGAGGGCACGCGTTCACCCGACGGGCGCCTCTACCGCGGCAAGCCCGGCGGTCTGGCCCGCGTGGCCCTGGCCACCGGTGCGCCCGTGATCCCCGTCGCGATGATCGACACGGAGAAGATCCAGCCGCCCGGCAAGGTGGTCCCCAAGCTGATGCGCCCGGGGATCCGGATCGGCAAGCCGCTGGACTTCAGCCGCTACCAGGGCATGGACAACGACCGCTTCATCCTCCGCTCGGTGACCGACGAGGTCATGTACGAGATCATGAAGCTCTCCGGCCAGGAGTACGTCGACATCTACGCGACGGCGGCCAAGCGCCAGATCGCCGATGCCGAGAAGGCTGCCAAGGCGGAGAAGGCCGAGAAGGCCGACGGCTCGTCGGAGTAGCTGCGCGTGGGCGATGCCGCCCGCGAGGGGTGGGGGAGATGGCGAAACGCGAACGCGTCGTACGCATGTCGGTCGAGCAGCCGCTCTGGCGTGCCCTGACCGCGTACCGGCTGCTGACCATGGTCTACGCGGCGCTGCTGTTCGCCGCCGCGCACAAGGAGTTCCCGCGCCCCGGGGTCGCGGTCGGCTACCTCGCCTTCCTCGCCGTCTGGACCCTCGCCACCTCCCGCAAGGTGGCGAACGCCGCCAGCTGCACCAAGGGCTTCCTCGTCGCCGACCTCACCGTCGCGATCGTGGGCATCGCGCTCACACCGGTCGCCGACACCCAGGTGCGGATCGCCGCGGGCGGCAGCACCCTCCCCACCATCTGGACGGCGGGCGCGGTCCTCGCCTTCGCCATCAAGGGCGGCTGGCGCTGGGCCTGCTTCGCCTCCACCTTCGTGGCCGCCGCCAACCTCGCCATCCACACCGGCCAGCCCACCCGGGACACCCTGCACAACGTCCTGCTCGTCTGGGTCGCCTCCGTGGCCATCGGCTACGTGGTCGAGGTCGCCCGGGCCAGTGAGAACACCCTCGCCCGCGCCCTGGAGATCGAGGCCGCCACCCGCGAGCGCGAGCGCCTCGCCCGCGACATCCACGACGGGGTCCTCCAGGTCCTCGCCATGGTCCAGCGGCGCGGCAGCGAACTGGGCGGCGAGGCCGAGGAGCTCGGCCGGATGGCGGGGGAGCAGGAGGTGGCGCTGCGCACGCTGGTCTCCAGCGGGCTGGTTCAGCCCTCCCGGGTCTCCCGCGACGAGTCGCGCGGCGCGCTGGTGGACACGTACGAGGTCGACGAGCCGGGCACCGAGGATGGTGAGCTGGACCTGCGGACGCTCCTCGCGCCGCACGCCGGGTCCCGCGTGAGCTTCGCCGAGCCGGGCACCCCGGTGCCGCTGCCGGTGCCCGCCGCGAAGGAACTGGCCGCGGCGGTCGGCGCCGCCCTGGACAACGTGCGCAAGCACGCCGGGGAAGGGGCGCGGGCCTGGATCCTCGTCGAGGACTGGGGCGACGAGGTGATCGTGACCGTTCGCGACGACGGCCCCGGCATCCCGGCGGGCCGGCTCGACCAGGCGGCGGGCGAGGGCCGGATGGGCGTGGCCCTGTCCATCCGCGGCAGGCTGCGCGATCTCGGCGGCAGCGCCGATCTGGTGTCCGTTCCCGGGCAGGGCACCGAAGTGGAACTGAAGGTACCCAGGGGGAGGACGGACAAGAGATGAGCGAGCGCACCGACGTGAACGACCCGAACAGGCCGAACGAGCTGCACGACATAAGGGTGATGGTCGTCGACGACCACCCGATGTGGCGGGACGCGGTCGCCCGCGACCTGGCCGCCGCGGGCTTCGACGTCGTCGCCACCGCCGGCGACGGCCCCGAGGCGGTCCGCCGGGCCCACGCCGTCACGCCCGACGTACTGGTCCTCGACCTCAACCTGCCGGGCATGCCGGGCGTGCAGGTCTGCAAGGAACTGGTCGGCGCCAACCCGGCCCTGCGGGTCCTGGTCCTGTCGGCCAGCGGCGAGCACGCGGACGTCCTGGAGGCGGTGAAGTCCGGTGCGACCGGCTACCTGCTGAAGTCCGCCGGTGCCCAGGAGCTGATCGACGCGGTCCGCCGCACCGCGGCAGGCGACCCGGTCTTCACCCCGGGCCTGGCCGGGCTGGTGCTCGGCGAGTACCGGCGCCTGGCCACCGATCCGCTGCCGGCCACCTCCGACGAGCCGAAGGCCCCGCAACTGACCGACCGCGAGACCGAGGTGCTGCGGCTCGTGGCCAAGGGGCTGTCGTACAAGCAGATCGCCGAGCGTCTGGTCATCTCCCACCGCACCGTGCAGAACCACGTCCAGAACACCCTGGGCAAGCTGCAGTTGCACAACCGGGTGGAGCTCGTCCGGTACGCCATAGAACGCGGCCTCGACGACGCGTAGTACCCGCCCGGGGGACGTCCGCACCGCCCGTCGATCGTACTTACGTCCTCGTACGAGTGAACGGGCGTACGCAACGCCTCACGATTCCACCGGAATTGACCTCTCCAGGCCCCTTGCTGTGACCTGCGTCACCACTAGCGTGACCGTCATGGCGATTGGAGATTCCATGAAGGTCGGAGTGCTGACCGGCGGCGGCGACTGCCCCGGGCTCAACGCGGTGATCAGGGCGGTCGTCCGCAAGGGCGAGCAGGAGTACGGCTGCGGGTTCGTCGGGTTCAAGGACGGCTGGCGGGGCGCGGTCGAGGGGCGGACCGTCCCCCTCGACATCCCCGCCGTCCGCGGCATCCTGCCCCGCGGCGGCACCATCCTCGGCTCCTCGCGCACCAATCCGTTCAAGACGGAGAACGGCGTGCGCGACATCAAGGACAACCTCGCGAAGCACGAGGTGGACGCGCTCATCGCGATCGGCGGCGAGGACACCCTCGGGGTCGCGGCCCGGCTGTACGAGGAGCACGGCATCCCCTGCGTCGGCGTGCCGAAGACCATCGACAACGACCTGTCCGCCACCGACTACACCTTCGGCTTCGACACCGCCGTCGGCATCGCGACCGAGGCCATCGACCGGCTGCACACCACGGCCGAGTCCCACATGCGGGTCCTGGTCGTCGAGGTCATGGGCCGGCACGCAGGCTGGATCGCCCTGCACTCGGGGCTCGCGGGCGGCGCCAACGTCATCCTCATCCCGGAGCAGCGCTTCGACATGGACGAGGTCTGCGCCTGGGTGACCTCCCGGTTCCGGGCGAGCTACGCGCCGATCGTGGTGGTCGCGGAGGGCGCGATGCCCAAGGACGGGGAGATGGTGCTGAAGGACGGCACCCTCGACTCCTTCGGCCATGTCCGGCTGTCGGGCGTGGGCGAGTGGCTGGCCAAGGAGATCGAGGCGCGGACCGGCAAGGAGGCCCGTACGACGGTGCTCGGGCACATCCAGCGGGGCGGCACGCCGAGCGCCTTCGACCGGTGGCTCGCGACCCGGTTCGGGCTGCACGCGATCGACGCGGTGCGCGACAGGGACTTCGGGAAGATGGTCGCGCTCAAGGGGACGGACATCGTCCGGGTACCGATCTCGGAGGCGACGTCGAAGCTGAAGACGGTGGATCCCGCGCTCTACAAGGAGGCCGGGGTCTTCTTCGGCTGAGCGGCGACCCGCCACCATGGGCCGTATGGTGACAAACGGCCCATGGTTCGAGGTGCGGGAGCAAGCGTGGAGATCCTGGCATTCGGTGTGACCGCCGACGAGAAGCCGCTCCTGGAGCAGGCCTTCGCGGGGCAGCACGAGATCCGCTGCCTGGACGTCTTCCTCGACGAGGACACAGCGCCGATCGCCGCCGGGTACGAGATCGTCTCCTCCAGTGTGAACGCCGACCTGAACGGCCGGGTGCTGCGGGTCCTGGCGGCGGGCGGGACGAAGCTGATCGCCCAGCGGTCCACCGGCTTCAACAACATCGACCTGAACGAGGCCCGCCGCCTGGGCATGACGATCAGCCGGGTCTCCGCCTACTCGCCCTACTCGGTCGCCGAGTTCGCCTGGGCCCTCGCGATGGCCGTCAACCGGCGGATCGTCCGGGCCTCGATCCGGACCAGGGACTTCGACTTCCGGCTGAACGGGCTGATGGGCCGGGACTTTCACGGCCGCACGGTCGGTGTGCTCGGCACCGGAAAGATCGGCGAGGCGTTCACCCGGATCGCGCACGGCTTCGGCATGCGCCTGCTGGGCTGGGACGTGGTGCAGAACCCGGCCTGCCTGGAGCTCGGCATGACGTACGTGGACAAGGACGAGTTGCTCGCCTCCTCCGACCTGATCAGCCTGCACGTGCCGCTGCTGGAGTCCACCCGCCGCATCCTCGACGCGGCGGCGCTGCGCCGGATGCGGGACGACGCGATCCTGGTGAACTCCAGCCGCGGCGGACTGATCGACACCGACGCACTGGTCGACGAGCTCCGGGCGGGCCGCTTCACCGGCGTCGGCCTGGACGTGTACGAGGCGGAGGCCGGCGTCTTCTTCCTGGACAAGTCCCTGGAGGCCGTCGAGGACGACACCCTGGCCCGGCTGGTCACCTTCCCCAACGTCGTGGTGACCTCCCACCAGGCGTACTACACGACGGACGCGGTGGGCCAGATCATCGACACGACCGTCACCAACGTGGCCGACTACCTGGCGGGCCGCCGCTCCGAGAACACCCTGGTCCCGCCCGAGTAGGGGGCGTCTCGAAAGCGCCCCGGGATTTCCGCCCGCGTTCACCCACCGTCCATGACGGAGAGCGGCGGCGGGCCTACCTTCACACCGTGGACATACCTGACTGGATCCGCTGGATCTTCTTCGTCTTCGCCGCCGTACAACTGCTGTACGTCTACCGCGCCGCGCAGCTGGCGCGCCGGGCCGAGGCCGGCCGGCGGACCGATCCGTGGCTGGAGGCCGCCGACCACGCCGTGGGCGTGGTGCTGTCCGTCGGGCTGGCGCTTGGCGCGCTCTCCGTCCTGGTGGTCGCGGCCCCGGTGCTGCTGGCGATCCTGTCGTGGCAGGGGATCCGGTCCGCTCTCGCCCGCCGGGCGGCGGGGACGGCCCCTGCGCCCGGCGCGGCAGCCGCCCCGGGCGGGGAAGCCTGAAGCCTAGGACGCGGTTCGGACCCCGGCCGTGACCCCCGTCAGGAGCTCGCGCAGCAGGTCCGCGCCGCGCAGGGTGAGGACCGACTCCGGATGGAACTGGACCCCCGCGAAGCCGGCCGCGGAGCGAAGGGCGTGGACCTCGCCCGTCGCCGGATCACGGGCCACCTCCACCCCGTCGGCGGCGAGCCGCGCGGCCAGCGCGTCGTCGCAGTGCGCGGTGTACGTGTTGTAGAAGCCGACCACCTCCTCGGCCCCGAACAGATCGATCCGGGTCTGCGCCCCCTGCGCCGGTTCCGCCTTGCGGATCAGCGGGAGGCCCAGCTCGGCCGCCAGCAGCTCGTGGCCCAGGCAGACCCCGACCAGGCCGTGGCGGTGCCCGGCCAGCAGGTCGGCCGCCAGCCCGCGCAGCATCCGCATCTTGGGGTCCGCGGCCTCGGCCGGATTGCCCGGGCCGGGGCCCAGCACGATCGGGCCCTCCCAGGCCAGGGCCGCAGCCCGCAGCCCCGGATCGTCGTAGCGGCGTACGGTCACCTCCAGCCCGGCCACCCGCAGCACGTGGGCCAGCATCGCCGTGAAGGTGTCCTCGCCGTCCACCACCAGCGCGTGTCCGGTCGGGACCGCGGGCCGCTCCTGCATCCGCAGCCAGAACGGCGCCAGGTCCTGGCGGCGCGCCGCCAGGGCCGCACGCACCCGCGGGTCGTCCGCCAGCCGGGCCCCCTCGAAGGCCGGGCGCGGCGCGGCCGGCCGCACCCCGAGCGCCGCCAGCACCCCCGCCGCCTTCGCATGGGTCTCCGCCACCTCGCCCGCCGGATCCGAGTGCCGCACCAGCGTGGCGCCCACCGGCACCCGCAGCGTGCCGTCCGCCGCGATGTCGGCGGTGCGGATCAGGATGGGGGAGTCGAGGGTCTGCGCCCCCGCGGGGTCCTGGCCCAGCAGGGCCAGCGCGCCCGCGTAGTAGCCGCGCCCGCCGGCCTCGTACCGCTCGATGACGCGGCAGGCGTTCTGCACGGGGGATCCGGTGACGGTCGCCGCGAACATGGTTTCGCGCAGCACCTCCCGCACGTCCAGCGAGGACCGGCCGCGCAGCTCGTACTCGGTGTGCGCGAGGTGGGACATCTCCTTCAGCCGCGGTCCGACGACGACCCCGCCCATGTCGCCGACCGTGCACATCATCTTCAGCTCCTCGTCGACCACCATCGACAGTTCCTCGGTCTCCTTGCGGTCGCCGAGGAAGGCGAGGAGGGAGTCGGCCGTCGGCCCCCCGGCCGGATAGCGGTAGGTGCCGCTGATCGGGTTCATCACGACCGTCCCTCCGGACATCCGCACGTGCACCTCGGGGCTGGCCCCGACGAGGGTCCGCTCCCCGGTGTGGACGACGTACGTCCAGTACGCGCCCCGCTCGCCCTCCAGCAGCCGCCGGAACAGCGCGAGCGCGTCGGCCCGGCCGAATCCGCCGATGCGGCCCTCGTAAGTGCGCCGGATGACGAAGTTCGCGCCCTCGCCGCGGCCGATCTCGTCCTCGATGACCCGCCGGACGGTGGCCGCGTACTCCTCGTCGGGGACGTCGAAGCCGCCGCCGTCGACCCGCACCGGGTGCCTCGGCAGCGCGGCCAGCGCCTCGGCGAGCGGGATCTCGTACCCCTCCTCGGCGACCAGCACGCTCAGCGGCGTGCCGTCGTCGCGCACGTCGAAGCCGCGCTCCCGGATCTGCCGGAAGGGGACCAGAGCGAGGGCGGGCAGCTCGCCGACGGGCAGGTCGGCGAGGTGTTCGACCTCGCCCACCTGCCCGATCAGCACCTCGACGGTGTCGTGGTCGCGGCCGGGCGTCCGCCGGCGCAGCAGGGCGAACGGCGGGCAGGAGGGGTCGAGCAGTCGGCTCAGTCGGCCGGGTCGGCTGGGGTTCATGGGGCGGAGCGTCCTTCCGGAGGGAGGAGCGGCCCCTGGGATCCGACAACGTGGTCGAAAACGCGGAAGGCCGCCCCTCGGGGCGGCCTTCGCGTCGTGCGTGTCTTCAGGTACGCGCGAGAAGTGGGCCGCCAGGAGCGGGCCACCACCAGTTCTGGTTCGAGTGCGCGTACATGGTGGGCACCATAGCCCAGACCGCCCCCGCGGGGCAGGATCTGTCTCATGGCGTGAGCTGAACCATGGATTCCGTTCCGCCGGGCGCCCGCGACCTTTGAGCTGGTTCGTCTCACGTTGTGGGCGGGGGGCCGAACGCGGCGTGTGACGCCGTAATGTGTACGAGGTGACCGTGAACGCTGAAAACCAAGCCCCCGCCGCCAAGGCGACCTGGCGAGACCTTCCCGCGGCGCAGCAGCCTTCGTACCCCGATGCCGAGGCTCTGCGCGCTGTCGTCGCGGACCTCGAGTCGTATCCTCCCCTCGTTTTCGCGGGTGAGTGCGACCAGCTGCGTGCCCGTCTGGGAGCCGTCGCCAAGGGCGAGGCGTTCCTGCTCCAGGGCGGCGACTGTGCCGAGGCCTTCGACGGCGTCTCCGCCGACCACATCCGCGCCAAGCTGAAGACGCTGCTCCAGATGAGCGCCGTCCTGACGTACGCCGCCTCCGTGCCCGTCGTCAAGGTCGGCCGCATCGCGGGCCAGTACTCCAAGCCGCGCTCCAAGGACACCGAGACCCGCGACGGCGTCACCCTGCCGACCTACCGCGGCGACTCCGTCAACGGCTTCGCCTTCACCGAAGAGGCCCGGATCCCGGACCCCGAGCGGCTGAAGCGCATGTACAACGCGTCCGCCTCGACGCTCAACCTGGTGCGCGCCTTCACCACCGGTGGCTACGCCGACCTGCGCCAGGTGCACGCCTGGAACCAGGACTTCGTGAAGTCCAGCCCGTCCGGTCAGCGGTACGAGCAGCTCGCGCGGGAGATCGACAACGCGCTGAACTTCATGAAGGCGTGCGGCACCGACCCGGCCGAGTTCAAGGCCGTCGAGTTCTACGCCTCGCACGAGGCGCTGCTGCTCGACTACGAGGGCGCGCTGACCCGTACCGACTCGCGTACCGGCAAGCTGTACGACACCTCCGGCCACATGGTCTGGATCGGTGAGCGCACCCGCCAGCTGGACCACGCGCACATCGAGTTCTGCTCGCAGATCGCCAACCCGATCGGCATCAAGCTGGGCCCCACCACCACGGTGGACGAGGCCCTGACGTACATCGACCGCCTGGACCCCGAGCGCGAGCCGGGCCGGCTGACCTTCGTCGTCCGCATGGGCGCCGACAAGGTCCGCGACAAGCTCCCCGAGCTCGTCGAGAAGGTCACCGCCTCCGGCGCGACCGTCGCCTGGGTCACCGACCCGATGCACGGCAACACCTTCGAGGCGGCCTCCGGCCACAAGACGCGCCGTTTCGACGACGTGCTCGACGAGGTCAAGGGCTTCTTCGAGGTCCACAAGGCCCTCGGCACCCACCCGGGCGGCATCCACGTCGAGCTCACCGGTGACGATGTCACCGAGTGCGTGGGCGGCGGCGACGAGATCTTCGTCGACGACCTGCACCAGCGCTACGAGACGGCCTGCGACCCGCGGCTCAACCGCAGCCAGTCCCTCGACCTGGCGTTCCTCGTCGCCGAGATGTACCGCGACCAGTAGGGATCAGTCAGTACCTTCGTACGACAGTGGGGCGCGGATCGATGTGATCCGCGCCCCACTGTCGTATCCAGGTCTTTTAGGCGACCCTAACTTTGGGTACGGTTAGGTAAGCCTCACCGAAATGGGGATGGCTCGTCGAACCGCTGAACCGCTGAACCATTCCACCCTGGGAGGTGAACCGCGTGTACGTCTGCTCTTGCTTCGGTGTCACCGACAAGCAGGTCAAGGAGCACGCGGCTGCCGGGGCCTGCACCCCGCGCCAGATCGCCTCGGCCACCAAGGCCGGCACCGACTGCGGATCGTGCGTGCGCACCATCCAGGGCATCCTCGGCCGTGGGGCGTGCCCCCGCCGGGAGCTGCTGGAGAAGGGCCAGACGGCGGCCGTGCTCGCCGCGGAGCCGGGTGCGGCCCGTTCGGCGGAGCTGGCGGAAGCGGCCTAGAGCCGGTTAGCTCGGCTGCTCGATCAGCTGCGCGATGTAGAGCGGCTCGCCCAGGGACTCGATGAGCTCCAGCTGGGTGTCGAGGTAGTCGATGTGGTGCTCCTCGTCCTCCAGGATCTCCTCGAAGAGCCGGGCCGAGGTGATGTCACCCTTGCCGCGCATGACCTCGATACCCCGCTTGAGCCGGTCGATGGCCTCGACCTCGACCTGGCGGTCCGCCTGGAACATCTCCGTGAGCGTCTGCCCGACGCGCACGTGGAAGAGGCGCTGGTAGTTCGGCAGACCGTCGAGCATCAGGATGCGCTCGGTGATCTTGTCCGCGTGCTTCATCTCGTCGATGGACTCTTCACGCGTGTACTTGGCGAGCTTGGTCCAGCCCTTGTTGTCCTGGATGCGGTAGTGCAGCCAGTACTGGTTGATGGCCGTCAGCTCGCCGGTCAGCTGCTCGTTCAGAAACTCAAGGACCTCGGGGTCGCCCTGCATCGCAGAGGCTCCTTCCAGGCAATGTCAGCTATGTGACGGGGCAGTTGCGCGCATCCTTGCACCGCCACCGGAGACCGTCCAGTAAGTGCCTCCTTAGTGGGAGTTACGGCGACTTGCCCGAATCGGCCAAGACCTGGTCATGACCACCCTGCGCAGTCTGTCACCATGGAGTCATGGGTCAGCCGGAAAGCCGGGAATCTCCGGGAGCAGAGCAGCTGGAGCTTCCACCGGGGCAGCGGCTGCAGAGGGGCTGGCCGGTCACCCACTACGGGCCCGTACCCAAGTTCAAGCCGGACCGCTGGGAGTTCCGCGTCTTCGGCGCGACGGCCGACGGGGACAAGCACTGCTGGAACCATGAGGAGTTCACGGCCCTGCCGTTCGACTCCGTCGTGGCCGATCTGCACTGCGTCACGAAGTTCAGCATGCAGGGCGCCGAATGGGGCGGTGTGCTCGCCCGTGAGGTCCTCGCCCTGGCTCCCCCCGCCCCCCAGGTCACGCATGTGATGGTGTGGGCCGAGTACGGCTTCAGCTCCAACCTGCGGCTGGCCGACTTCGCCTCCGACCGGACCGTCTTCGCCACCCACGAGGGCGGTGAACTGCTCACCGCCGAGCACGGTTTCCCGGTACGGCTGGTGGTCCCGCACCTGTACGCCTGGAAGGGCCCCAAGTGGGTCCGCGGCATCGAGTACATGACCGCCGACCGCCGCGGCTTCTGGGAGGAGCGCGGCTACCACAACATCGGCGACCCGTGGCGCGAGCAGCGCTACTCGTACCAGGAGGAGCCCGGGGAGGGCCCCGAACTCTAGGGGGTGTCGTGCCGGTCGTGCCGGGCTCGCGGTGGGGCGCCCCGCGCTCAGTGGTGGTACCGGTGCACGACCGCGTGACCCTTGCCGCGGCCGATCATCCACTTGTTGACCGGTGTGGTGATCACGAAGGCGGCCGCCAGTGAGATCGCCAGGACGATCCAGAACAGCGGCTCCGACAGGTGCGCGTCCATCGCGCCGGGCCACAGGGCGATCACCCCGTTGTCGATCAGCTCCATGACGGCGATCGAAAGGGTGTCCGCGGCCAGCGCCACCCGGATGGCCGTACGCAGGTCCACGCCGGCGGCGAGGACCCCGCGCAGGGTGAGCGCGTAGCCGAAGAAGAACGCGAGGACGATCGCCAGGATCATCGTCGGGACGTTCCCCCAGCCCAGCGCGGTACCGATGATCATGCCGAGCACCTCGCCGATGGCGCAGCCGGTGAGGCAGTGGAGGGTGGCACGGGCGGCCGTGCCCCAGCTGACCGGGCCGCCGGCGCCGTGCGCGGGTGCCGGTGCGTCGTGCTCGTGTGCGGGCCCGTGGCCGTGGTGCCCCTCGCGGGGCTCGTGACCCTCACGCCCCTCGTGCATGTGCTCCATGACAACCCCCCTCGTGGGAACGCCGGGCTGCGGTCCCGTCGACAGGACGGAACCGTATACCCCCTAGGGGTATTCCTCAAGGGACCGGCGGATCACTGCGGGCCGCGCAGCTCCTTCAGCAGCGCGACGTCCGCCGCGTGCCCTTCCTTGCCGCCGGGCGTCTCGGTGATCAGCGGGACACCGTCCATCGCGGGGTGCGTGAACAGCTCCGCGAAGGCGTCCCGGCCGATGTGCCCCTGGCCGATGTTGGCGTGCCGGTCCTTGTGGGCGCCGACGCCCTCCTTGGAATCGTTCGCGTGGACCAGCTTCAGCCGGCCCTCGCCCACCGTGTCCACCAGCAGGTCCAGCATCACCTTCGTCCCGCCCGGCTCCGCCAGATCGTGACCGGCCGCGAAGATGTGGCAGGTGTCCAGGCAGATCCCCAGCTTCGGGTGGTGGTCGAGCGCCTCGAAGTACGGCCCGAAGTCCCACGTGCGCGAGCACAGCGAGGAGCCCTGCCCGGCCGTGGACTCCAGCAGCAGGAACGGGTCGTCGTCATGCGTCAGCTCGTCGAGCAGCGGCAGCATGTGCTCCCTGACCTGCGCGTACGCCGCCTCCCGCGGGCGGCCACCGGTCGCCGACCCGGTGTGCACGACCACCCCGAGCGCACCGATCTCCCGGCCGCGGCGCAGCGAGTGGCGCAGCGACTCCACCGACTTCTCCACGGTCGCCTCGGTGTGCGAGCCGAAGTTGATCAGATACGGGGCGTGCACGTACGCGGGGATGGACTCGGCCGCGCACTCCGCCCGGAACCGTTCGTCCTGTGCCGGATTGCCGACCGGAGTGGCCCAGCCGCGCGGATTGGCGACGAAGACCTGGACGGCCTCCGCCCCCATCTCCCGGGCGTAGGTCAGGCCGACCGAGGCGAGCCCCCCGGCGACGGGGACGTGCCCGCCCACTGGATTGCGCATCACTACGGCTTACAGCCCCTTGGTCTTGATGGTGATCGTGCTGCCCTCGGGGGCGTTCTGCCCGGCCGGCACCGACTGGGTGTCGATCGTGTTGCTGAAGGAGATCAGCGGCCGGTCCACCTTCACCTTGAAGCCGGCGGCCTCCAGCGCCTTGCGGGCCGCGTCCACGTCCTGGCCGGTCACGTTCGGGACCGGGATCTGCCGGGGACCCTTGGACACGGTCAGCGTGACCGTGTCCCCGGCCGCGGCCTGGGTGCCGGCGCCGACCGACTGGTTGGCGACCGTACCGGCGGCGAAGGGGGCGTTGACCTGCTCGGGAGCCGTCGCGACCTTGAGGCCCACGGCCTCCAGGGCCGCCGTCGCCTGGTCGGCGGGGATCCCGGTCACGCTCGGCACCGGCACCGGGCGGCCCTTGCTGACGACGAGCGAGACCGCCGTGTCGGGCGCCCGCTTCTCGCCGCCCGCCGGATTGGTGCTGATCACCGAACCCTGGGCGATGTCCTGGCTGAAGGCCTGCGTCACCATGCCGGGCGCCAGCCCGGACTGCGTCAGCTCTGCGTTGGCCTCCTCCAGGGGCCGGCCCTTCAGGTTGGGCACGGCCACGACCTCGGGGCCGCGGGAGAGGGTGATGGTCACCGCGTCGTTGCCGCGGATCCGCCGGCCGCCCGGAGGATCGGTGTTCATCACCGTCCCGCGTTCGAAGGCGTCGCTGAACTTCCGGTTCACCCCCTTCACCCCGAGCCCGGCCGCGGACAGCTGGGAGCGGGCCTGCGCCTCGGTCTTGCCGAGCAGGTTGGGGACCTTCGTGAACTGCCCGGAGTTGATGTACCAGACCCCGACCCCGAGCCCGAGCGCGAGCAGCACGCCCGCGATGACGAGCAGCACCCCGCGACGGGGCCGCCGCGCGAGGGCGGCCGGCCGGTGCGCGGGCGGAGCGGGCGGCGCCGGGGGCATCTCCAGGCGGGAGGTGTGCTGCACGGGCTGCTGCGCGGCCACCGGGCGCGGGATCACCCCCGTGCGGTCCTCGGCGGACGAGCGCTCCTCGGCGCGCGCCTGCGGGGGTACGGCGTCCAGCTCGGCGTCGCTGAGCAGCGCGCGGGCCTCGCGGGTGAGGCCGAGCAGGGCGGCGGCGTCGTAGGGGCGCAGGTCGGGATTGCGGGCGGCGGCCTGCGCGACCAGCTCGTCGAGCCCGACGGCGAGCCCCGGGACCACGGCGGACGGGGGCGGGACGTCCTCGTGCAGGTGCTGGTAGAGCACCTGCGCGGCGGTGCCGCCGGTGTGGGGCTTGGAGCCGGTGAGCATCTCGTAGAGGACGACACCGCAGGCGTAGACGTCCACGCGGGTGTCGGCGATGCCGTTCTCGATCTGCTCGGGCGCCAGATAGGAGACGGTGCCGAGGACGGAGCCGGTGGTGTTGGTCACCGAGTCGACCGACCGGACCAGCCCGAAGTCCGCGACCTTCACCCGGCCGTCGTCCCCGATCAGCACGTTCTCGGGCTTCATGTCGCGGTGGACGAAGCCGGCCCGGTGGGCGGCGCCGAGGGCGGCGAGGACCGGTTCGAGGATGTCGAGGGCGGCCCGGGGCTGGAGCGCACCGCGCTCGCGGAGCACGTCGCGCAGGGTGCAGCCGGAGACGTACTCCATGGCCAGGTACACGTACGGCCCGTCCGTGCCCTGGTCGAAGACGGCGACCACGTTCGGGTGCGCGAGCCGGGCGACGGACTTCGCCTCGCGGATGAACCGGTCGACGAAGGCGGCGTCGGCGGCGAGGGCCGGGTGCATCACCTTCAGGGCGAGTACGCGGTCGAGGCGGGTGTCGAGGGCCCGGTAGACCGTGGCCATGCCGCCGGCCGCGATGCGGGCGTCGATGCGGTAGCGGCCGTCGAGCACGCGCCCGACGAGGGGGTCATCCAGGGTCGTATCCACCCGGCGATTCTACGAGCCCGCCCCGGAGCCCCCACCCCGGCCGGTCGCCTTGCAGCGCACCTGTGACGTGGGCGGGGTCGCGGGGGCGGGGCCTTCACCCCCGCGGCGCGGCGCCCCGGGCCGGTGGCTGCCCACCCGCCCCCTCGGCGCCGGGGCGCATGGGGAGCGCAAGGCCGGACGGTGGTGGGGTGCGGGTCCTCGGTGGGCGGGGTCGGACGGTGGCGGGGTGGCTTCGCGGCGTGCGGGAAACCCCCATACGCCACTCTGATTCCGCCCGAGCAGCTCCCGCCCACCGAAGCCCCCGCCCCGCCTCCCCTCAGAACGCCGGCCGCTCCGGGTCCAGGGTGGCGCGGCCTTCCGTGGGGGAGGAGGCTTCGGCGAAGCGGCGTTGGGGGATGCGGCCCGCGCGGAAGGCGAGGCGGCCCGCCGAGACGGCGTCGCGCATGGCCGACGCCATGAGGACCGGCTCCTGCGCGCGGGTCACCGCCGAGGCCAGCATCACCGCCGCGCAGCCCAGTTCCATCGCAAGGGCCGCGTCCGACGCCGTGCCCGCGCCCGCGTCCAGGATGACCGGGACCGACGCGCGCTCCGTGATCAGCTCGAAGTTGTGCGGGTTGCGGATGCCCATGCCGGACCCGATGGGGGACCCGAGCGGCATGATCGCCGCGCAGCCCACGTCCTCCAGCTTCCGCGCGAGCACCGGGTCGTCATTGGTGTACGGGAGGACCGTGAAGCCCTCGTCCACCAGGATCTCGGCGGCGTCCAGCAGCTCGACGCCGTCCGGCAGGAGGGTCCGTTCGTCCGCGACCACCTCCAGCTTGATCCAGTCCGTGCCGAGCGCCTCCCGGGCCAGCCGGGCCGTGAGGACGGCCTCGCCCGCCGTGAAGCAGCCCGCCGTGTTGGGGAGGACCGAGATGCCGAGCTTGGTCAGCACGGACAGGACGGAGCCCTGGACCGTGGGGTCCAGCCGCCGCATCGCGACCGTGGTGAGTTCGGTGCCGGACGCGACGAGGGCGCGTTCCAGGACGTCCAGGCTCGGGGCCCCTCCCGTGCCCATGATCAGGCGGGAGGTGAAGGTCCGGCCGCCGAGGGTGAAGAGGTCGTCCGCCATGCCGTTCAGCCTCCCTGTACCGCGGTCAGGATCTCGACCCGGTCGCCGTCGCCCACGACGGTGGCCGGCCACTGCCCGCGCGGGATCACTGTCTCGTTGAGTGCGGCGGCGACGCCGGAGGGGGCGGTGGTCAGGGTGGCGACCACCGTGTCGAGGGTGGCGCCGGCCGCGACCTCGCGCGGCTCGCCGTTGACGGAGATGGTCATGCGTACGACTCCTGACGTGCGGCGGAGAACCGGCGGGGGGTGAAGGGGCGCGCGATCTCCGGCAGTTCGCCGGTGGCCAGCAGCTCGGCGAGGACCTCGCCGGTGAGCGGGGTGAGCAGCACCCCGTTGCGGTAGTGCCCGGTGGCCAGGTGCAGGCCCGGCAGGTCGGTCGGGCCGAGCAGCGGGGCGTTGTCGGGGGATCCGGGGCGCAGTCCCGCCCGGGTCTCGGTGAGCGGGAGTTCGGTGATGCCGGGGACCAGTTCGTGGGCGTCGCGCAGGAGTTCGTAGACCCCGCCCGCAGTGACGGTGGTGTCCCAGCCGAGTTCCTCGCTGGTGGCGCCGACGACGAGTTCGCCGTTCTCGCGCGGCACCAGGTAGACGTGGCTGCCGCGTACGACGGCCCGTACGGTCCGCGACAGGAACGGCGCGTACGCCGCCGGCACCGTGAGCCGCAGGACCTGTCCCTTGACCGGCCGTACGGGGGCCGCGACCTCCGGCGGTACGCCCGCCAGCCGGCCGGTGAACGAGCCCGCGGCGAGGACCACCTGGTCGGCGAGCAGCTCCGTGCCGTCGTCGAGGAGGGCTCCGGTCGCCCGGTCGGTGGTGGTGAGCAGCCGCTCCGCGCCGGCCCGGTGGATGGTCACGCCGGCGCGTTCGCAGGCGGCCAGCAGGGCGGCCGCGAGGCGGCGGGGATCGACCTGGTGGTCGCCGTCGACGCGCAGGCCGCCGCGTACGCCCGGGGCGAGCATGGGTTCCAGGCGGCGGCACTCGCGGCCGGTGAGCCACTCGGATTCCAGGCCGCAGCGGCGCTGCAGGGCGTGCAGTTCGCGCAGGTGGAGGCGGTCGTCGGCGTCGAGGGCGACGGCGAGGGTGCCGCAGGCGCGGTAGCCGATGTCCAGGCCGCCGCTGGCCTCGGCGAGCTCGGCGGCGAACTGCGGATAGCGTGCGGCGGAGGCGAGGCCGAGGCCCAGCAGGGCTTCCTCGCCGTAGTGCAGTTCGGTGACGGGGGCGAGCATGCCGGCCGCGACCTGGGCGGCGCCGCCGCCGGGTGCGGGGTCGGCGAGTACGGTGCTCAGTCCGCGCGCGGCGGCCCGCCAGGCGGTGACCAGGCCGATGATTCCGCCCCCGATGACGAGGACGTCGGATCCCTTCCGAGATGTTCGGGATGAGTGCATGGGCGTCCAGCCCCTCCCTTCGCCGGCATGACCCGGATCAGGTTCGTACGGTCGGAGGCCGGCCAGCCTCCCTCTCAGCCCGGTGCGCCGGACTCCCGCGATAGGTACGGTGGCCAGACTAACCCGGCGGTGGATGCCGGGTAAGGCGGCACCTATTCCTGACGGAGCGTCAGATGATTAGGGTGGCGGCGTGAGCGAGCAGACGGAACAGAATCAGCACGGCGTCGTGATCGTCGGCGCCGGAATGGCCGGGGTGCAGACCGCGGTGGCCCTGCGCGAACAGGGCTACACCGGCCCCGTGACCCTGCTGGGAGCCGAACCCCACCAGCCCTACGACCGGCCCCCGCTGTCCAAGGCGGTACTCCTCGGCAAGGCCGAGGACTCCGCCTTCGACGTCGACTTCGAAGGCCTCGACATCGACCTCAGGCTCGGCACCGAGGTCACCGGACTGCGCGCCGCCGTCCACGAGCTGGACACCGAGGCGGGTCCGGTCCCGTACGGGACCCTCGTACTGGCGACCGGCGCGCAGCCGCTGACCCTCCCCGGGACCGAGGGCGTCCCGGGCGTCCACCTGCTGCGCACCCTGGACGACGCGGCCCGGCTGCGCCCGGTGCTGGCCGCGTCGCCCCGGGCCGTGGTCGTCGGGGCGGGCTGGATCGGCGCCGAGTTCGCCACCGCCGCCCGGGAGGCGGGCTGCGAGGTCACCGTGGTCGAGGCTGCGGACCGGGTGCTGGCGGGGGCGCTGCCCCCCGAGGTCACCGAGCCGATGGCGCGCTGGTACCAGGAGGCGGGCGCGGAGCTGATCACCGGGGCGAAGGTCGCCGGGATCGAGGAGGGGCGGGTCCTGCTGGCGGACGGGCGGACCCTGCCCGCCGGCGCGGTGGTGGTGGGCATCGGCGCGCGCCCCGCCACCGCATGGCTGGACGGGACCGGCGTGGAGCGCGGCCCCGACGGCTCGGTCACCGCGGACGCGTACCTGCGGACCTCGCTGCCCGGGGTGTACGCGGTCGGCGACTGCGCCTCCTTCCCGTCCGGGCGGTACGGGACGCGGCTGCTCGTGCACCACTGGGACAACGCGCTCCAGGGGCCGCGGACGGTCGCGGCGAACATCCTGGCCGGGGAGCCGGCCCACGTCTACGACCCGGTGCCGTACTTCTGGTCGGAGCAGTTCGGGCGCTTCGTCCAGTACGCCGGACACCACGGCGGGGCCGACACCCTGCTCCTGCGCGGGGACCCGGCCGGTCCCGCCTGGTCGGTGTGCTGGCTGCGCGGCGGCGCACTGGTCGCCGTCCTGGCGGTGGGCCGCCCGCGCGACCTGGCGCAGGGTCGCAAGCTCATCGAGACGGGCGTCCCCATGGACCCCGCCAAGGTGTCCGACCCCGGGACCCCGCTGAAGTCGGCCACGGCCTGACGGCCCGGGCGGGGTGCGGGTGCCGCTGCGCGGAGCCTGTCCCCGCCCGCCCTTTCTCCGTTTCCCGGGCTCTGCCCGGACCCGGTCCTCAAACGCCGGACGGGCTGGAAAATCCAGCCCCGCCGGCGTTTGAGGCGCGGGGTCCGGGGCGGATCCCCGGCGCGGCCGCGACCCGGACGGGGCTGCTCAGGTACCGGCGGCGGAGCCGAGATGGCAGGCTTGTGCCTGTGACCGAGATTGACGCAAAGATCGATGCCCTTGTCCCCTCGTGGCTGTACCTCCCCGACATCGCGGAGATGCTGAACATCGAGGTGACCCGGGTCCGCCAGATGGTCAAGGAAGGGCAGCTCATCGCCGTCCGCCGGGGCGAGAACCGCTCCCTGCAGGTTCCGGCCCCCTTCATCGACGGCGACAAGGTCGTCAAGGGCCTCGTCGGTCTGCTGACCGTGCTGCGCGACGACCGTTTCTCCGAGGAGGAGATCCTGGAATGGCTCTTCACCGAGGATCCGACCCTGCCTGGCACTCCCGTGCAGGCGCTGAGCGAGAATCGCGGCACGGAGGTGAAGCGCCGCGCTCAGGCGCTCGCCCTCTGACCTGATCGCCTTCGCTCCACAGCGGTGTACGGGCCGCGGCCCGTACACCGCATCCATCACGGGGGGTACACCCATGCAGCTGTCCGACGCCCGGCTCTACCTCTGCACGGACGCCCGCAAGCGCCAGGGTGACCTCCCCGCATTCCTCGACGCCGTCCTGTCCTCCGGCGTGGACATCGTCCAGCTCCGCGACAAGGGCATGGAGGCGGGGGAGGAGCTCGAACACCTCCAGGTCTTCGCCGAGGCCGCCCGCCGCCACGGCAAGCTCCTCGCCGTGAACGACCGCGCCGACGTCGCCCACGCCATCGGCTCCGACGTCCTGCACCTCGGCCAGGGCGACATCCCCGTCCCCGCGGCCCGTGCCATCCTCGGCGAGCGGGTGCTGATCGGCCGGTCCTGCCATGCCGAGGACGAGGTCGACGCGGCCGTCGCCGAAGCCGGCGTGGACTACTTCTGCACCGGCCCCTGCTGGCCCACCCCCACCAAGCCCGGCCGCCACGCCCCGGGCCTGGACCTGGTCCGGTACACGGCCTCCCTGGAGCAGGACCGCCCCTGGTTCGCCATCGGCGGCATCGACGGCTCGAACCTGGACCAGGTACTGGACGCCGGCGCCACCCGCATCGTGGTCGTCCGCGCCCTCACCGAGGCCACCGACCCCGGCGCGGCCGCCGCGGAGCTCGCCAAGCGGGTCCGGGCCCGCCTCGGCTGAGACCCGTCCGCCCGGCCTGCGGGTGGTCGCGTTACCCCGAACGGACGCCTTCCGGCCAGAGCAGGCCCTCCAAGTGTCCAAAAACGTGTCCAAAACGTGGACAAGGCTTCGGTGTCCGCCGGGCCGCGTCTAACCTGCCCACATGGCCTCTGGTACCGCTTCCACCTGGTCGGATCGTGCACACACGGTCCGCGACCTCCTCGCGTCCGGGCGCTCGTACTCCTTCGAGTTCTGGGCCCCGAAGACGGAGAAGGGCGAACGCAACCTCTGGAACGCCCTGCGCCGGGTCGAGGCGGTATCCCCCAGTTTCGTCTCCGTGACCTACGGAGCCGGCGGCTCCACCCGCGGCGGCACTGTCAAGGCCACCCAGGAAATCGCCGCGGACACCACGCTCACTCCCGTCGCGCACCTCACCGCCGTGGACCACTCGGTCGCCGAGCTGCGCAATGTCATCGGGCAGTTCGCGGACGCCGGGATCCGGAACATGCTCGTCGTGCGCGGAGACCCGCCGGGTGACCCGATGGGCGAGTGGGTGGCGCACCCCGAGGGCGTGCACTACGCCGCCGACCTGGTCCGGCTGGTCAAGGAGTCCGGCGACTTCTGCGTCGGCGTCGCCGCCTTCCCCGAGATGCACCCGCGTTCGGCGGACTGGGACACGGACATCCGGCACTTCGTGGACAAGTGCCATGCCGGTGCCGATTACGCGATCACCCAGATGTTCTTCGATCCGGAGAATTATCTGCGGCTGCGCGACAGCGTCGAGAAGGCGGGCTGCGAGACCCCGATCATCCCCGAGGTCATGCCTGTTGTGGGTATCAAGCAGCTCGACCGACTGCCCCAGCTCAGCAACGCGGCCTTCCCCGCGGACGTGAAAGAGCGCATGCTCGCCGTCAAGGACGACCCGGCCGCTGTACGCTCCATTGGCATCGAGTTCGCCACGGAGTTCTGCGCGCGACTGCTGTCCGAGGGTGTCCCGGGGCTGCACTTCATCACGCTCAACAATTCCACGGCGACTCTCGAAATCTACGAGAACCTGGGCCTGCACCAGCGGGCCTGAGCGGCCGCCCCCCGTTCCCGCGCCGGCGGCCGTACCGAGAGGGGCCATGCATGGGAATGACGGTCCTCTACATCGCGTTCGGTTTCGTCGCGCTGTGGCTGCTTGCCGAGGTCCTGATGCAGTACAAGGCCCGGCTCCGCTGGCGCCTGCTCGCCTTCGCCGGCTTCCTCGGCGTGGTCGCCGGGGTGATACTGCCGTCGGTGCCGGTCATCGGCGCCGGCGCGCTCGCGTTCGCCGTGGGCCAGACCCTGGTCACGCTGTCCTTCCGCAAGGGCTTCGTCGCCGGCTGGGCGCTGCGCCGCGGCGGGAAGCCCGTACGGCAGACGCGCCGTCGCCGGGCCGCGGGCACCAAGCAGGAGCCGGCCCTCCAGGTCACCGCGCTGCAGTACGAGGACGCAGACGCCGGCACCGAAGGCGCCGGGGACGGGGCCGCGGAGGAGCGGTCGTTCCGCGACGCGCCCCCGGTGGTCTACAGCCCGGAGCCGGTGCCCGAGGACACCGGGTCCTACGGGATACAGAGTCTTGCGCCCGAGGCCGACCGGACGGCGGCCTTCGCCTCGCCGTTCACCACGGCCGAGCAGGACGCCCACCAGTACGCGGCGTACTACGACCAGCAGAACCAGGGCGGCTACGACTACTCGGGCGGCTACCCGACGGGCGACCAGCAGCAGGTCTACGCCGCCTACTCGGACCCGTACATCGGCACCGGCGGCGGCGTCGTCCCGCCCCAGCCGTACGACTACACCCCGTACGCCGACTACGGGCAGCAGCAGTACTCCACGGACACCCCGCCCGGCGGGGTCTGGGTCCCGCAGCAGCGGTCCACCGACGGGGCCGGCCAGTCCTACCCGATGGAGGACCAGGGCGAGCCGCAGCAGCAGCAGTACCCGTACCCCCAGCAGGGCGGGTACGAGCAGTACCGCTACTGACGGCTCACTGCGAGCCGCGGAACTCCGCGCCCTCCACGATCAGTCCGGCCACCAGGGCCCCGGTCATCCCGGCGTGCGCCAGCCCGCCGCCGGGGTGGGCCCAGCCGCCCGCCAGGTAGAGCCCGGGCACGGCCGTGGTGTTGGCCGGCTGGAGCAGCCGGCCCCCCGCCCCCGCGAGGGCGGGCGGGGGCACCGCGCCGCCCAGCGCACCGGTCGCCGCCTCGATGTCGGCCGGGGTACGCACCTCGTGCCACAACAGCCGCTCCCGCAGCCCCTGTACGGCCTTCTCGGCGAGGTTCAGCAGCTCGGCGGGGTCCGAGGTCCCGGGTCCGGGCACGGCGCTCACGGTGACCGCCTCGTGCTCCTCGTCGGGCCGGGTGGCCGGATCGTCCGGGCGCATGACGCTGACCTGCGTCCCGGAGGCGTGGACCAGGGTGCGGTGCACGGCGGTGGCGGGGCGGGGGCCGCGCAGCGCGAGCAGGAGCGTGATCCGCCCCGGTACGCCGTCCCCGCGGGCGGGGACCGCTTCCGGCGGCCACGGCAGGGAACCGGCCGGCAGCTGCCGGGGGTCGATCCCGCACACGACGGTGTCGGCGGCCGCCTCGGTGCCGTCGGCCAGCCGCAGACCGGCTGCCCGGCCGTCCGTGACCAGGACCTCCCGGACCTCCGCCCCGAAGACGAAGGCGACCTTGCGCTCCAGGCAGCGCTCGTACACGGCGGTGGCCAGGGCCCGCATCCCGCCGCGCACGTACCAGCTGCCGAAGGTCTGCTCCATGTACGGGAGCACGGCCGCCGAGGCCGGTGCGGTGGCGGGGTCGATCCCGTACCCGCGCACCAGGCCGGTCAGCAGCTCCGCGAGGGCGCCGCCCAGCTCCCGGTCGGCCACCTCGGCGAGGGTCGGCGTCCGGCGGCGCAGCAGGCCGCTCCGGCGCAGGGCCGGGTACGGGTCGCCGCCCAGGCTCTGCCGGGCGCCGGGCCGCAGCGGCTCCTCCAGCAGCGGGCGCCGGGTGGCGTCCCAGGCATCGCGGGCGCGGCCCAGGACGGCGTTCCAGCGCTCGCCCGCGCCCGGGCCGAAGGCGGATTCCAGGGCGGCGGCGACACCGCCGCGGGAGGCGCCGGGGAGGGTGACGTCGATGCCGTGGTGGGGGAGGACGTGCCGGACGGCCGGGTCCACCTGGACCATGTCGACGCAGGTCTCCAGCGGCCGCTTGCCGGTCTTCACGAAGAGATCGCGGTAGACGGCCGGCAGGTGCAGCAGCCCGGGCCCGGTGTCGAAGGCGAAGCCCTCGCGCTCGTACCGGCCCACGGCTCCGCCGTAGGTCGTCCCGCGTTCGTACACCGTCACCTGGTGCCCCGCCACGGCCAGCCGGGCCGCCGTAGCCATCGCGCCCATGCCGGCGCCGATCACCGCAATTCGTGCCATGCGGCCGAGCCTATCGACCCCCGTGCCGGCCCCCTTGATGACCCTGTGGTCAGCGGGGTGGGGCCCCGGTGGTCTCACGGGCCCCGACGGCCAGCCGCTTCTCCTCGCGGCGCTGGGCGCGGCGGCGCAGGAAGCGGCGGATCCGGCTCCAGAGGAAGAACAGTATGGCCAGCCCGATGGCCAGCAGCACGGCCGCGATGATCGCGGCGGCCTCGGGGTTGAACATCGCGAAGGTGACGAGCCCGGCCACGCCGAGGTCCTCGGCGATGCTCATCCCCACATTGGTGAAGGGCTCGGGCGAGGTGTTGATCGCCATCCGGGTTCCGGCCTTGACGAAATGGCTGGCCAGCGCTGTGGAGCCGCCGACCGCGGCAGCGGTGATCTCGGGGAGCGAGCCGGTCTGCCCGGCCAGCAGCGCACCGATCACCGCACCGGACACCGGCCGGATCACCGTGTGGACGGTGTCCCATATCGAGTCCATGTACGGGACCTTGTCGGCGATCGCCTCGCACAGGAACAGCACCGCCGCGACGATCAGCACGTCCGTGCGTTGCAGGGAGGCGGGAACGTCGTCGGTGAGGCCGGTGCGGCCGAAGATGCCGAGCAGGAGGACCACGGCGTAAGCGTTGATCCCACTGGCCCAGCCGCTGGTGAAGACCAGGGGGAGCACACTCATCGGATCATCATGCCGTACGGAAACGCAGAAAAGTGAGGGGACGGCCGCACAGCGGCCATCCCCTCACCCACGTTGTCCGGGGCTAGTGCCCCTGCTCGTCACGGCGGCGCTGCCACCGTTCCTCGATGCGGGTCATCATCGACCGACGCTGCCGGTTCCGGCCATGGGCCGGACCGCCGGTACTTCCGGAGACGGGCTGCTCGCCAGGCTTGGGTGCCTTGCGCCAACCGGTGACCACCAGGACCGTACATCCCAGCATGACGAGGAAACCCACCACGCTGATCCAGAGCACGTTCGGAATGATCACACCGGTCATGAGGAGCGCGATACCCACCACAATGCCTGCGACTGCCTGGTAGACCCGTCGCCGGGTGTACGTACGCAGTCCGCTTCCCTCAAGCGCTGTCGCGAACTTGGGATCTTCGGCGTACAGCGCTCGCTCCATCTGCTCGAGCATTCGCTGCTCGTGCTCCGAGAGCGGCACGGGAGTCCTCCTCATCCGTCGGTCGCGGGGGGTAGCGACCAGGGGTCCCCTTCAGGATAGGCGGGGAATCGCCCCCGTGACACCCGCCCTCTACGCCGCGTTCCAAATGGACGCGGCCCAGAAATGACGCAGCCGGTGAAAGCGCTGCGTGAAAACCGTACCGCCGCGGGGGCGGTCACTGAGGCGCTTATTCCCCAATGGTCCGTCCACCATGCCGGTCTTGCACCTGATCATACGGGGCCGACCGGCGGATCGGAGGGTGTGTGGCCGACTCCGCGAGCGGAAGGCCGCGGTTCAGGCTCGCTTCTCACCCAGGACGTGCAGCTGGGTGGCGACCGCGTGGAAGGCGGGCAGCTCGGCGGCGGCCTCCTCCAGGCGCAGCAGCGCCTCCACGGCGCCGGGCTCGGTGTCCACCAGGACCCCGGGCACGAGGTCGGCGAAGATCCGCACGCCGTGCACCGCGCCGACCGCGAGGCCGGCGCCGCCGACCAGCTCGGAGAGCTGCTCGGCGGTGAAGCGGCGCGGTACCGGGTCGCCGGAGCCCCAGCGGCCGGCCGGGTCGGTGAGGGCGGTACGGGCCTCCGTGAAGTGCCCGGCCAGGGCGCGGGCCAGCACGGCCCCGCCGAGACCGGCGGCCAGCAGGCTGAGCGTCCCGCCGGCCCGCAGTGCGGCCACCGTGTTGGCCACGCCCTCCGCGGGGTCGTCCACGTACTCCAGCACGCCGTGGCAGAGCACCACGTCGTAGGCGTCCTGCTCGACGACGTCCAACAGGCCCTGGGCGTCGCCCTGGACGCCGCGCACGAGATCGGCGACACCGGCCTCGGCCACCCGGCGCTCCAGCCCGAACAGCGCGTTCGGGCTGGGGTCGACCACGGTGACCCGGTGGCCCAGACGGGCCACCGGCACGGCGAACTTGCCGGTGCCGCCACCGGTGTCGAGCACGTCCAGCACATCCCGCCCGGTCGCCTTCACCCGGCGGTCGAGCGCCTCCTTGAGGACCTCCCACACCACGGCGGTGCGGAGGGAGGCACGGGGGCGGGAAGTGTCCGACACGGCTGATGGCTCCTCGGCGCGGTAAAGGGTGAGCGGTCCTGGCCCACCCTATTGCCTTCCGCCGCCGGGCAGCTCATCCCGCGTCCGGATGCTCCGGACGTGGTTGCGGCAGGGTCTTCTCCAGGGGCTGGGGTGCCGTCCGGACGGTGAGCATCCGCTCGACCAGGCGAAGGAACATCGAGGCCGCCCGCACCAGATCGTCCGCGTCCCGGCGGCTCGCCGCGTCCGCTATCCCCGCCTCGGCCCTGGCCCGGCGCGCGGCGCCGGAGGCGAAGAGGGCGCTCCACTCGGCCAGCTCCGGCGCTATCTCGGGCAGCACCTCCCACGCGCTGCGGATCCGGGGCCGCCGGCGCGGGTTCACCGGTTCGGGCCGGGCGCGCGCGGCGAGCACGGCCGCGGCGGTGCGCAGCGCGGCGAGGTGGGCGGTGGCGTAGCGCTCGTTGGGGCGGGTCAGCCGGGCGGCCTCGGCCAGGCCGCTGTGGGCCTTGGCGAGCAGATCGAGGGCTGCCGGTGGGGCCGTCGACTTGCGCAGGACGGGGTGGACAGGGGACGGGGACGGTGTGGCCATGACGAACCTCCTGTCGATGCGTTGCCCCCATCGTGACGTGCCCCACTGACAATTGCGTTGACCTGGGCTTTTACGGTCACGAACCGGGCAACTGCCCCCTCCTGCGCACCTGGTGCGAAGAAGGATGCTAGTTTTTGAACTGACCGGTCAGTTCAAAAAGAAGGGGGACGGCGTGGACAGCCCGCACGGCGCGGCCGTCAAGGCCGAGGACTTCGGACTCAAGGGCCCGCGAGGCTGGGCCTTCCGGGGAGTCGGTATCGACGCGGCGCCCGGCTCGCTCATCGCGGTCGAAGGCCCCTCCGGCAGCGGTCGTACCTGCCTGCTCCTCGCCCTCACCGGGCGGATGAAGCCCACCCGGGGCCACGCCGAGGTCGGCGGCCACCGGCTGCCGAAGCGGATGACGGCGGTCCGCCGGATCGCCGCACTCGGCCCGGTCACCGGGGTCAACGAGCTCGACCAGGCCCTCACGGTCGCGGAACAGCTGCGCGAGGGCGCCCTGCTCCAGCGCCACTACGGCGCTCCGGTCCGCGCGATGCTGCGGCCCCGGGCCGAGCGCCGCGCCGCGGCCGAGGCGCGGATCGCCGCCGCCCTGGAGGCCGCCGGACTGGACCTCGCCACGCTGCCCAAGGGCGAGCGGACCTCCGTACGGGACCTGGAACGCCTGGAGTCCGTGCGGCTGTCCGTCGCCATCGCGCTGCTGGGCTCCCCGGGGCTGCTGGCCCTCGACGACCTCGACCTCAAGCTGTCGGACACCGAACGCGCCGAGGCCTGGGACCTGCTCCGCTCGGTCGCCGCCCGCGGGATCACCGTCCTCGCGGTGTGCAGCGAGGCGCCCGCCGACGCGATCGTCCTGCGGACCTCACCCAAGGAGCCGGCCGGGCCGGACGGGCCGGGCGCGCCCGCCGTCGCGCAGGGCGACGCCGACGCCGACGCCGGCAGCAGCTCCGAGATCGACACGAAGCACGACACGAAGCACGACACGAAGCGCGACACCAAGAGCGATTCCGGGAACGACGACACGAAGGGGGCGGACGATGCGCTCGCCGAAGCTGGCCGCGCTTGAGCTGAAGCGGTTCGGGCGGGGGAAGCTGCCACGGGCCGCTCTCGTCGCGCTGCTCCTGCTGCCGCTGCTCTACGGAGCCCTGTACCTGTGGTCCTTCTGGGACCCCTACAAGAACCTCGACAGGGTGCCCGTCGCCGTCGTCAACGACGACAAGGGCACGACCGTCGACGGCAAGCGCCTCGACGCCGGCGCCGAGATCGCCAAGAAGCTGCACGCCAGCAAGAAGTCCTTCGAATGGCACGACGCGAGCGCCGAGGAGGCGGCCAAGGGCCTGGAGGACGGTACGTACTACCTGACCCTGACCATGCCCGCCGACTTCAGCGCGAAGATCGCCTCCAGCTCCGGCGAGGACCCGACCACCGGGGCCCTCCAGGTCCGCACGAACGACGCCAACAACTACATCGTCGGCTCGATCTCGCGCACCGTCTTCTCCGAGGTCCGCTCCGCGGCGTCCGCCAACGCCTCCCGCGGCTTCCTCGACAAGATCTTCGTCAACTTCTCCGACCTGCACGACAAGACCGCCGAGGCGGCCGACGGCGCAGACAAGCTCAAGGACGGCGCGGGCAGGGCCCAGGAAGGCGCCAAGGAGCTCGCCGACGGCCTCGACACGGCGCAGGAGAAGTCCGGCGAGCTCAACAGCGGCCTGCAGAAGCTGAACACGGCGGCCGGCAAGCTGGAGACCGGCTCCAAGGACGTCGCGGACGGTACCCAGGCGCTGGCCGACAAGGTCAACGGGGCCGCGGACAAGGCCCGCCCCTTCGTCAAGGACCCCAAGAACCTGGCCGACACCGCCGAGCTGGTCGCCGACAGCGCGAAGGTCGTCCGCAACCACCTCGACAAATTCGCCGAGAAGGCCCCGGCCGCCGCCGCTGCCGCCAAGAAGGCGGCCACCGTCGCCGACACGTACTACACCAAGCACTGCGTGACCCCCGGCGGCGAACCGCACCTGGCCTCCTGCCCCGACCTGAAGACGGTCAGGGACAGCACGGCCGAGGCCGCCGAGCTCAGCGGGGACGTCAGCACCCTGGCCAAGAACGCCAACGGTGACGTCGCCAAGCTCCGCACCCAGCTCACCGACCTGGAGAACAAGGCCCGCGAGCTCGTCGACAAGGCCCCACGGCTCGCGAGCGACCTCGACGCGGCCGTCGCCAAGGTCAACGCCCTCAACGCCGGTGCCCACAAGGTGTCCGCCGGCATGGCCCAGCTGCACACCGGCCTCGGCTCCGCCACCACCGGCTCCGGCGCCCTCACCGACGGCGTCGGCAAGCTCGGCGACGGCGCCCACCAGCTCGACGGCGGCATGTACAAGCTCGTCGACGGCACCGGCGAGCTCGCCGGCGGCCTGCACGAGGGGGCCGGCAAGATCCCCGACTACGACCAGCAGCAGCGCGACCAGCGCACCCAGGTCATGGCCGACCCGATCCAGCTCGCCAACCAGTCCCTGCACAAGGCGCCCAACTACGGCACCGGCTTCGCGCCCTACTTCATCCCGCTCTCCCTCTGGGTCGGCTCGATGGTCGCCTACATGCTGATCGCCCCGCTGAACCGGCGGGCCCTGGCCGCCGGTGCCTCGCCCTGGCGGGTCGCCCTCGCCGGCTGGCTGCCCGTGGCGGGCCTCGGCACCGCGCAGGTGGCCCTGCTGATGTCCGTACTGCACTGGGCGCCCGGCCTCGGCCTGAAGATGGCCCACCCGGCCCTGACCATCGGCTTCCTGATGCTGGTCACCGGCTGCTTCGCGGCGATCGTCCAGTGGCTCAACGCCAAGTTCGGCGCCGCCGGCCGCATCCTGGTGCTGGCCGTCCTGATGCTCCAGCTGACCTCGGCGGGCGGCACCTACCCCGTCCAGACCAGCCCGGACTTCTTCAACTGGATCCACCCGTACCTGCCGATGTCGTACATCGTCGAGAGCCTGCGCCGCCTCATCACCGGTGGCGACCTCGCCCCGGTCTGGCAGGGTGGCGCGGTCCTGCTGGCCTTCACCGCCGGCGCCCTCGCCCTCACCGCGCTCGCCGCCCGCGGCAAGCAGGTGTGGACCATGGACCGACTGCACCCGGAACTGAGCCTGTAGGGACGTGTTGACCTGTGACAATCAGCGCCATGGAAAGCAGCAGCACCGGTACGGGTACCGGCGGGGGCCGTCGTGCGATCACCCGGCAGAAGCTCTACGAAGCGGCGGTCACCCTGATCGCCGAGCAGGGCTTCTCCGCGACCACGGTCGATGAGATCGCCGAGCGGGCGGGCGTCGCGAAAGGCACCGTCTACTACAACTTCGCGAGCAAGAACGAGCTCTTCGAGGAGCTGCTGAGGCACGGCGTCGGCCTGCTGACGGTCTCCCTGCGGACCGCGGCCGAGGAGACGGAGGCCCGCGGCGGCAGCCGCGTCGAGGCGCTCGACGCCATGATCCGCGCGGGGCTCGTCTTCATCGACCGGTACCCGGCCTTCACCCAGCTGTACGTCGCCGAGCTGTGGCGCACCAACCGCGCGTGGCAGTCCACGCTGATGGTGGTCCGGCAGGAGGCGGTGGCCGTCGTGGAGAAGGTGCTGCGCGAGGGCGTCGAACGCGGTGAGCTGAGCGCCGAGATCGATGTGCCGCTCACGGCGGCCGCGATGGTCGGGATGGTGCTGGTGGCCGCCTTGGACTGGCAGTCCTTCCAGAGCGAGCGGTCCCTGGACGACGTGCACTCGGCGCTGTCGCTGCTGCTGCGGGGCCGGGTCAGCGGCAACCGCTGAGTCCCGGCGCGCCGGCACACCCCCCAGTCGGCGGTGCCGCGCGGGCGCGCCGCCCCGTAGAACTGGTGGGGCCGGCCGCGGCGGCTGAGTATCCGCACCTAGGCACGGAAATGAGTACGTGCGCGGATGGGCTCCCACCTGCGCGGACGCCAGAATGGGAGCAACGGACAGGAGACCCGGTCCGCACCGCCGACACGGGGCTGCGGAGCGGACCGGGTGCCTCCTTCCGTGACCGGGACGGGGGACGACGAGGGATCGGCGACCCGGTGAAGCGATACGTGAAGCGGCGGGGCTCGGGGGGATCGAGCCTCGCCGTTTCGCGTCCGCCGTTTCGCGTCCGCGGGTTCGGCGGCTCGTGGGGCGGCGCGCCACGGTTGCCGGGGCTCCGCCCCGGACCCCGCGCCTCAAACGCCGGCGGGGCGGGATATTCCAGCCCCGCCGGCGTTTGAGGCGAAAGGTGCCTCAGCCGCGGTTCCTCAGCGGGAGCCGGAGGCGGGCGGCGGTCAGGCGGGTCGACACCGCCGAGGTGACCGCGGACCGGCGGGCCGAGAGGGCCCAGGAGATGCGGGCCGCCGAGCGGGGCAGCAGCAGGGCGCGCAGCCGGGGGAGCCTGTCCGCGGACGCCAGCAGGCCCGTACGGGCCAGCAGTACGTCGTCCGCCAGCTCCGGGTACGAGACCTCCGCGCCCGGGGGCGCGTACAGGGCCCGTTCCACCGCACCGGCGACCCGGTGCACGGCCGCCGCGGGTTCCGGCTCCAGGCGGCCCAGGTCCACGATCCGGCTCGCCGCCCGGCGCGGGGACAGCGCCTCGTCCGGGACCACACCCGCGTCCCAGGCGGTGTCGCCCAGTTCCCGCCAGGCCGTCAGTACCTCCCCGGTCGCCAGCCGCCTGGCCCGCAGCCGGGTCCGCCACAGCAGCGGGAGCAGGGGCAGGCCCAGCACCGCCACCACGAGAGCGGCCCAGCCGAGGACCGTCGTCACCGACGGCCCGCCGCCGCCGCTCGCGTTCTGCACGGGCGCCGCGGCGCCGCACTCGCCGAGCTTCTTCAGGGCCGGCGGGCACTCGGGGGTCGCCGAGGGCGCCGTCGACGGCAGCGCCGCGCTCTGCGAGGGCAACGGCGCCGGCGCGGACGGCTGGGCGGCCGGCGTCTGGGCCCGGGAGTAGTCCGGAATGTTGATGCCGGAGCGGGGCGTCGGCTCGAAGCGGGTCCAGCCCACACCCTCGAAGTACAGCTCGGGCCAGGCGTGCGCGTCGCGCATCGACACGTTCACGCTGCCGTCCGACTGCTTCTCGCCGGGCGTGAAGCCCACCGCGACGCGGGCCGGGATGCCCAGCGAGCGGGACATCGCCGCCATCGAGAAGGCGAAGTGGACGCAGAAGCCTTCCTTGTCGTCGAGGAACCGGGCGACCGCCTGCGGACCCGTGCCCGAGGCCGTCTTCGTGTTGTAGCGGAACCCGCCGTTCACGGCGAAGTAGTCCTGCAGCCTCACGGCCCGCGTGTAGTCGTCCTTCGCCCCCTGCGTCACCTGACGGGCCCGCTCGGCGACCACCGGCGGCAGGTTGTCCGGGAGCTTCGTGTACTCCTCCCGGATCGCCGGGTCGGGCTCCGGGGCCTTCTGGAGCTGCTGGGCCGTCGGCTTCAGCAGCAGGCTGCGCACTGTGTATTCGGCGCCCTGGACGTTCTGGAACCTGTCGCGGCCCAGCTGGTCGCCGACCAGGGTCCGGCCGGCCGGCTCGAACCGCCACTTGCCGCCGACGTTCACCGACGTCGCCGGATACGGCATGGGGAGGTAGCGCTGGGTGTAGTAGTCCGCCGCCGAGATGCTGGTGGTGACCTCGACCGCGCTGCCGCTGACCGGGGCACGGAGCCCGGGCGGTGCCGGCAGCTCTTCGGGCACGTCGATCAGGGCCCGCCCGGAGGCCTCCCACTTGACGCCGTTGAACTCGTCCAGGGCCACGATCCGCAGGTACTGCTCGCCCTGCTGCGGGCTGTTGGTCCGGTACCGCAGGATCACGCGGTTGTCCTGCGCGTTCAGGTTGCTCTGCAGGGAGACCAGCGGGTTGACCGCCGAGATCGTCCCGCCCGTGCCGCCGCCGTCCTCGTCGGCGTCCTGCGTGCCGCCCAGCAGACCGCCGCCGAGCGAGGGCAGGACGGCCGGCACCGCCAGCGCCAGGCCCAGGGTCACCGCGCCGATCCGCCGCCCGAACTTCACGGGCGCCGTCGCCTGCCCGCCCGCCCCGTTGCCGAGGCCGGAGTCGGCGGCGCCCCGGCGCGGGGTGGCGCCGAAGACGCGGCCCCACTGGGCGAGCCGGTCACGGCCCTCGGACAGCAGCAGCATCAGGTAGCCGCAGCCCGCGAGCAGGAAGGAGAACCAGGAGGCGTCCCCGCCGCCCGCCAGGCCCGAGGCCACCGAGTACAGCGCCAGCAGCGGCAGCCCGGCCGCGGCGGCCGTGCGCATGGTCACCGCCAGGGTGTCCACCAGCAGCCCGATCAGCAGCACGCCGGACACCAGCAGCAGCTTGATGCCGTCCGTCAGCGGAGCCGGGATCGCGAACTCGCCCACGTCCCGGACGCCCTGACCGACCAGCGCGCCGAAGTCGGTCACCAGGTAGGCCAGCGGCCCGTCCCCGTGGGACTCGCCCTTGCCTGCGTAGAGGAACGCGAGCAGCAGCAGCGACACCAGCGCCTGCGCGGCCACGGTCAGTGTCCGGGCCAGCGGCACCCGCCGGACCCCGGCGCCCACCGCGCTCTGCACGGCGAGCAGCAGCGCCGCCTGCAGCAGCCAGGCCTGCGAGTCCACCAGCGGGTTCAGCGACCACGAGGTGAGCAGCGTCGCCAGTGCCGCGAACAGCGTCAGTTTCGCCCGCCCGCTCATTCCCGACCTCCGGAGGTTCCCGTACCGACGCGCGCGGTTCCGGCCTGGCGCCACAGTTCGCCGAAGGCCACCCCGGGCGGGGCGGCCAGTGCGGTCCAGCCCGCGTCGCGCAGCCTGCGCAGCCGCTCCTCCAGCGGGGGCACGGCGTGCCCCGGGGCGGGCTGTCCGCCCCAGCTCGCGGAGTCCAGTACGAAGGCCACGGCACCGGAGGTGCGCTGGCGCATCCGGGCCGCCAGTTCTGTCTGTACGTCGTCCAGGTCGCCGAAGAAGGCGATGAGGAGCCCGTCACCGCCGGCTCCGCCGAAGCCGCCGCTGCCGCCGGAGCGCACCGCGTCGTAGGCGCGGGAGAGCCCGGCGCCGTCGGAGTGCCCGACGACCGCGAGGGTGTCCATCATCAGCCCGGAGGCCTCCGCGGACTCCTGGCCGCCGGAGGAGAAACCGCCGCCGCCCTCACCGGGCACGGCGTCGCCGGTGTCGGTGAGCAGCCGTGCGGAGAAGCCCTGTTCCAGGACGTGCACCAGGCTGGAGGCGGCCGCCGAGACGGCCCACTCGAAGGCGGAGTCGGGGCCGGCGCCGTCGAAGGCCAGGCGTCGGGTGTCCAGCAGGACGGTGGCCCGGCTGCGCTGCGGCTGCTCCTCGCGGCGGACCATCAGCTCGCCGTAGCGGGCGGTGGAGCGCCAGTGCACGCGGCGCAGGTCGTCGCCGCGCCGGTAGCCGCGGGGGATCACGTCGTCGTCGCCGGCCAGGGCCAGGGAGCGGCGGCTGCCGTCGCCGTAGCCGTTGGACTCGCCGGCCAGGCGGACCGGCGGCAGGGGCTCGGTGCGCGGGATGACGGTGAGGATGTCGTAGGTGCTGAAGGAACGGGTCAGCTCGACCAGCCCGAAGGGGTCGGAGAGGCGCAGCTGGAGCGGGCCGAGCGGATAGCGGCCGCGCAGGTCGGAGCGGACCCGGTAGGACACCTCGCGGCGGCCGCCGGGCTCGACCCGGTCCAGTACGAACCGCGGGCGCGGGCCCAGTACGTAGGGCACCCGGTCCTGGAGCATCAGCAGGCCGGTGGGGAGCCGGGAGACGTTGTCCATGCGCAGCTGCACGCGGGCCTCGCTGCCCGCGGGGACCCGCCCCGGGCTGAGCCGGCGGCTGCCGGAGACCCGGAAGCGGGTGCGGTGGAGGGCGTAGACGCAGATCAGCGGCAGGAGGGCGAGCAGCATGCCGACCCGCAGCAGTTCGCCTTGGCCCAGGACGTACGCGCAGACGGCGGCGGCTATCCCGGCGGCCAGGAACGAGCGGCCGCGGGTGGTCAGTCCGGACAGCGACGCGCGCAGTCCGCCACCCTCCCCCGGGCCACCGGCGCCGCGCGGGCCACCGGCGCTCATCAGAAGCCCCGGATGCCAGCGCCGGGCGGCATCTCGCCGCGGGCGTGCGCGGCCGGTACGGGGGTGCGCTGCAGGATCTCGCCGACGACCTGCTCGGCGGTGCGGCGGTTCAGCTGGGCCTGCGCGGTGGGCAGCAGCCGGTGCGCGAGGACCGGGGCGGCCAGGGCCTGGACGTCGTCGGGCAGGACGTAGTCCCGGCCGGCGAGCGCGGCGGAGGCCTTCACGGCGCGCAGCAGGTGCAGGGTGGCCCGGGGCGAGGCGCCGAGCCGCAGGTCGGGGTGGGTGCGGGTGGCGGAGACCAGGTCGACGACGTAGCGCTTGACGGGCTCGGCCACGTACACCTCGCGGACCGCCTCGATCAGCTTGACGATCTCGTGGGAGTGCGCGACGGAGGTCAGGTCGTCGAGCGGGGAGACCCCGCCGTGCACGTCGAGCATCTGGAGCTCGGCCTCGGGGCTGGGGTAGCCGACGGAGACGCGGGCCATGAAGCGGTCGCGCTGGGCCTCGGGCAGCGGGTACGTGCCCTCCATCTCCACCGGGTTCTGGGTGGCGACGACCATGAAGGGGCTGGGCAGCGTGTAGGTCGTGCCGTCGATGGTGACCTGGCGCTCCTCCATCGACTCCAGCAGCGCGGACTGGGTCTTCGGCGAGGCGCGGTTGATCTCGTCACCGATGACGATCTGCGCGAAGATCGCGCCCGGCTTGAACTCGAACTCGCGGCGCTGCTGGTCGTAGATGCTGACACCGGTGATGTCGGAGGGCAGCAGGTCCGGCGTGAACTGGATGCGCTGGACCGAGCAGTCGATGGACTTGGCGAGCGTCTTGGCGAGCATCGTCTTGCCGACGCCGGGTACGTCCTCGATCAGCAGGTGTCCCTCGGCGAGGAGCACGGTCAGCGCGAGGCGCACGACCTCGGGCTTGCCCTCGATCACGCTCTCGACCGACCGGCGCACCCGCTCCACCGTGCTGGTCAGATCCGCGAGGCTCGCTCGGTCGTCGTACGTCGTCACCTTGGTTCTCCTCGGCCCTTTCCCAGGGCCGACGCCCTTGGCGCATGAACCGGCCCACCCCGAAACACGGACACCGGCCCCGGGGATCCCGGGTGGTGCCATCCCGCATTCTTGACGGCGTTACGGCCTCGTGTCACTCAAGAGCTGGGATCGATCTCCCGCAGGAGCCCGGTGTGCACATCGAAGACGAAGCCTCGCACATCGTCCTTGTGGGGCAGGAACGGGTTCGTGCGGACCCGCTGCATCGACTGGCGAACGTCCTGGTCGACGTCCCGGAAGGCCTCGACGGCCCAGGCGGGACGCTGGCCGACCTCGTCCTCCAGCTCGTGCCGGAAGTCCTCGGTCAGGTTTTCGAGACCACAGCCGGTGTGGTGGATGAGTATGACCGCGCGGGTGCCCAGGGCGCGCTGGCTGATCGTGAGGGAGCGGATCGTGTCGTCGGTGACCACACCGCCCGCGTTGCGGATCGTGTGACAGTCGCCGAGTTCCAGGCCGAGGGCCTTGTGCAGGTCGAGGCGGGCGTCCATGCAGGCCACGACGGCGACCTTGAGGACGGGGCGGGCGTCCATGCCAGGGTCGGAGAACTCCGCGGCATAGCGCTGATTCGCCTCGACCAGCCGGTCGGTGACGGATCCGCCGACGGATGCCTCGGGCGCGGACTCGGCAGGCAGGGATGCGGAAGTCGTCATGGGTACGACGTTAGTGGTCACGGCGGCTTGTGGCCTCGCGTGAGAGCGGACAAAGAACGCCAACGAGGCTTGTTGTGAGCTAACCCACAGGGGTGGGCGTGACGCGGCTGTTCGGGTGATTCGCGGCATTTGCCGGTTCGCCCCGAGAGCCGTGGACGGCGCGCGGGGCGGTTCGTTGACCGCGGCGACCGTTGCACTAAAGTGACGCGAACCGGCCGGAGCCCGGCCCTGACCGGCCGCCCGGCCCCCGATGAACACTCCGCGTGCGCGGCGCGTACGTACGGCCCGGCCCTCTCCCGCTCACCGGCCGGCCGGCGCCACCTTCCCCGGCGCCGGCCGCGGATGCGGGGGCCCGGTGGTGCGTACGCCTGCCGCGCCGTTATCTGAGAGGGCGCTTTGACTAGCGAGTCCCGACATGTCCCGGTGATGCTCCAGCGGTGCCTGGACCTGTTGGCCCCGGCGCTGGAGAGGCCCGGGGCCGTCGTCGTCGACTGCACCCTCGGCCTCGGCGGCCACAGCGAGGCCCTGCTGACCCGGTTCCCCGAGGCCCACCTGATCGGCCTCGACCGCGACAAGGAGGCCCTGCGGCTCTCCGGCGAGCGGCTCGCGCCCTTCGGCGACCGGGCCACCCTCGTCCACGCGATCTACGCCGACCTCGCCGAGGTCCTGGACGGGCTGGGCATCCCGGCGGTCCAGGGCATCCTCTTCGACCTGGGCGTCTCCTCCATGCAGCTGGACGAGGCCGACCGCGGGTTCGCGTACGCCCAGGACGCGCCACTGGACATGCGCATGGACCAGACGACGGGCATCAGCGCCGCCGAGGTGCTCAACAGCTACGCGCCGGGCGAGCTGGTGCGGATCCTGCGCCAGTACGGCGAGGAGAAGCAGGCCAAGCGGATCGTCTCGGCGATCGTCCGGGAGCGGGGGAAGGAGCCCTTCACCAACAGCGCCCGGCTGGTCGAACTGATCCGCGACTCCCTTCCGCAGGCCGCCAAGCGGACCGGCGGCAACCCGGCGAAGCGGACCTTCCAGGCACTGCGGATCGAGGTCAACGGGGAGCTCTCCGGGCTGGAGCGGGCCATTCCGGCGGCGGTGGACCGGATCGCGGTCGGCGGCCGGATCGCGGTGCTCTCGTACCACTCGCTGGAAGACCGGCTGGTCAAGCAGGTCTTCGCGGCCGGTGCCACCTCGACGGCCCCGCCCGGCCTGCCGGTGGTGCCCGAGAAGTACCAGCCGAAGCTGAAACTGCTCACGCGCGGCGCCGAGCTGCCCACCGAGGAGGAGATCGCCGAGAACCGGCGGGCCGCCCCCGCCAGATTCCGGGGCGTCGAACGCATCCGGGAGGCGCGGCTGTGACCAAGGCCGGGAAGGTCGCCACGCTGACCCGCGGGCAGGCGGCCCGCCTCGGCCGGGTGCTCGGCGGCCGCCCGGCCCGCCCCCGGCCCGGCGGGCAGGCGGCCCGGATGCCGTTCGTCCTGCTGGTCGTGGCCCTGCTCGGCGGCGGCCTGATCAGCCTGCTGCTGCTGAACTCGGCACTGAACGAAGGCTCCTTCCAGCTCAGCAAGCTCACGAAGGAGACCACCGCCCTCACCGACGAGGAGCAGGCGCTGCAGCGCGACGTCGACGCCTACTCCGCACCCGACGCGCTCCAGCGCCGGGCGCACGAGCTGGGCCTGGTCCCCGGCGGCAGCCCGGTCTTCATCGGCCCGGACGGCAAGGTCGCCGGCAGCGCGGCACCGGCCGAAGCCCCGCCGTCGCCGACCCCGCCCCCACCGGCGGCCCCGAACGCCTCCCCGGCCGCACCTGCCGCGTCGGCTCCGGCCTCGCAGAGCCCGGCAGCCGCGTCCCCGGCCCAGCCCTTGCAGCAGCCCACCCCCAACCCAGGTCGGTGATGTCGTGACGCGGATCCCTGCGGGGCCGTTCCCCACCTCGCCCTTCCTCCGTTCCCCGGGCTCTGCCCGGACCCGCTCCTCAATCGCCGGCGAGGCTGGATCTGCAGCCCCTCCGGCGTTCGAGGAGCGGGGTTCGGGGCGGAGCCCCGCCACCGCGGCGGTGGCCGCGTGAGCCCGCAGGAGCCGCCCCGGCGGCGGGTGCCCGGACCGGCCAGGCCGCCGCGGGCCGGCGACCGGGCCAGGGCCACCGCCCGCCCGGCCTCGCGCCCGGCGACCCGGCGGCCGGCGGGCCCCCGTACCCCGCACACGATCCGGCTCGGCAGCCCACGGCCCCGGCTGCGCCTGGTCAGCGTCGGCCTGACCCTCGTCATGCTGGCCTTCGTGGTCCGCCTGCTCCAGGTCCAGGCCGTCGACGCCGCGGCGTTCTCCGCCGAGGCCTCCAAGAACCGCTACACCAGCGTCAAGCTGGCCGCCGAGCGCGGTGAGATCACCGACCGCCGGGGCGTGGCGCTCGCCACCAGCGTCGACGCGTACGACATCACCGCCGACCCGAAGATGTTCACCCCGCAGGACAGCAAGGCCCCGGACGCCCCGCAGCAGGCCGCCGCCCTCCTCGCGCCCATCCTCGGCAAGGACGCCAAGGAGCTCGCCCAGCGGCTGAGCACCAAGAACTCCCGGTACGTCGTCCTCGCGCAGCGCCAGACCCCCCAGGTCTGGAACCAGATCAAGGACCTCAAGCGGGTCTTCGCGGACAAGGCGGCGGCCGACAAGCGGAGCAACGGCCCCGGCGCCAACGTCCTCGCCGGCGTGTTCAAGGAGACCAGCAGCAAGCGCGTGTACCCGAACGGCGACCTCGCCGCCGGGATACTGGGTTACGTCAACGCCGAGGGCAGGGGCGCCGGCGGCCTGGAGTCCTCCCTCGACAAGAAGCTGTCCGGCAAGGACGGCGAGATCACCTACGCCCAGTCCGGCGGCCGCCAGGTGCCCACCGCCGACTCCAACGAGAAGCCCGCCGTCCCCGGCGAGGACATCCAGCTGACCATCGACCGGGACATCCAGTGGGCGGCGCAGAGCGCGATCGCCGAGCAGGTCCAGAAGTCCGAGGCCGACCGCGGCTACGTCATCGTCCAGGACACCCGCACCGGCGAGGTACTGGCCATGGCCAACGCCCCCGGCTTCGACCCCAACGACCTGACCCGGGCCAGCTCCGCCGCCATGGGCAACGCCGCGCTCCAGGACGTGTACGAGCCCGGCTCCACCGCCAAGGTCATGTCGATGGCCGCTGTGCTGGAGGAGAAGAAGGCCACCCCGGAGACCCGTGTCGAGGTCCCCAACCGGCTGCACCGCGGCGACCGGCTGTTCAAGGACGACATCGACCACCCGACCTGGTACCTGACCCTCAACGGGGTCCTCGCCAAGTCCTCCAACATCGGCACCATCCTGGCCACCGGCCAGCTCGGCCCCACCCAGCCCGAGGCCAACGAGGTCCTGCACTCCTACCTGACCAAGTTCGGCATCGGCCGGCCCACCGGCCTGAACTACCCCGGCGAGTCCCGCGGCATCCTCGCCGACGCCAAGGACTGGTCCACCTCCCAGCAGTTCACGATCCCCTTCGGCCAGGGACTCTCCCTCAACGCCATGCAGGCGGCCTCCGTGTACTCGGCCATCGCCAACGGCGGGGTCCGCATCGAGCCGACGCTGGTGCGCGGCACCAAGGGCCCCGACGGCCGCTTCACCCCGGCCCCCGCCCCCGAGCGCAGCCGCGTGGTCAGTGCCGAGACCGCCAAGACCCTCGCCGAGATGCTCGAATCCGTGGTCGACGACCAGGAGGGCACCGGCACCAAGGCGCGGATCCCCGGCTACCGGGTCGGCGGCAAGACCGGCACCTCCAACCGGGTGGATCCGGCCACCGGCCGCTACAAGGGCTACACCGCCTCCTTCGCCGGATTCGCACCCGCGGACAACCCGCGCATCACCGTCTACTGCGCCATCCAGAACCCCACGAAGGGCAGCTACTTCGGCGGCCAGATCTGCGGCCCCATCTACAAGAAGGTCATGGAGTTCGCGCTCAAGACCCTCCAGGTGGCTCCCACGGGAACCGCACCTGCCGGGCTTCCCGTCACCTACGACGCCGCTCCTCAGCCCGCCCCGCAGCCCAGTCCGCAGCCCGGTCAGTGACCCACAGCCAGGCCGGCCCGCAAGAAAAGCGTGAGGCACCATCAGTGACAACCATCACCCCGGAACCCGGGAACCCGACGACCGCCGAGGCCGAGGCCGGGGCCTCATTTCGCGGGCGGCCCGCCGCGCCCGGTACGCTCACCGCCGTGCCCCACGCTGATCAGCCCAGAAAGACCCAGAAAGCCCCGGCGACGCCGCCGGGAGCGCCCCGGCCCGCGTCCGCCAGCCCGAGCCCGCTGGGCGAGCTGGCCACCCTGCTGGGCATCCCGGCGCCCGGCGCGGCGCAGATCACCGGCATCACGCACGACTCCCGTGCGGTCCGCCCCGGTGACCTGTACGCGGCCCTGCCGGGAGCCAGGACGCACGGCGCCGACTTCGCCGCCCAGGCGGCCGGTCTCGGCGCCGCCGCCGTGCTGACCGACCCGGCGGGGGCGGAGCGCGCCGCGGCGACCGGCCTGCCGGTCCTGACCGTCGACGCCCCGCGCGGCCGGATGGGAGAGCTCGCCGCCGCGATCTACGGGCGCCCCGGTGAGGGCCTGCTCCAGATCGGCATCACCGGCACCTCCGGCAAGACCACCACGGCGTACCTCGTCGAGGGCGGCCTGCGCGCGGCGGGCCGCAGCACCGGACTGGTCGGCACCGTCGAGATGCGCATCGGCGACGAGCGCATCAAGTCCGAGCGGACCACCCCCGAGGCCACCGACCTCCAGGCCCTCTTCGCGGTCATGCGCGAACGCGGGGTCGAGGCCGTGGCCATGGAGGTCTCCAGCCACGCCCTGGTGCTCGGCCGGGTCGACGGCTGCGTCTTCGACGTCGCCGTCTTCAACAACCTGAGCCCGGAGCACATGGAGTTCCACTCCGACATGGAGGACTACTTCCAGGCCAAGGCGGGGCTCTTCACCGCCCGCCGGGCCCGCCTGGGCGTGGTCAACCTCGACGACGAGTACGGCCGCCGCCTGGCCAAGGAGGCCACCGTCCCGGTCGTCACCTTCTCCGCCGCGGGCGACCCGGCCGCCGACTGGCGCGCCGAGGACGTGGTCTTCGGCCCGGCGAGCTCCACCCTGACCCTGCTGGGCCCCGAAGGACAGCGCGTCCGCGCCACCGCGCCGCTGCCCGGCCCGTTCAACGTCGCCAACACCGTCGCCGCGATCGTCACGCTTGCCGCCGCCGGCCTCGACCCGCAGACCGCCGCGGACGGCGTCGCCGCGGTCCCCGGGGTCCCCGGCCGGCTGGAGCGGGTGGACGCGGGACAGCCGTACCTCGCCGTCGTCGACTACGCGCACAAGACCGACGCCGTGGAATCGGTGCTGCGCGCGCTGCGCGAGGTCACCGAGGGCAAGCTGCACATCGTGCTCGGCTGCGGCGGCGACCGTGACACCACCAAGCGCGGCCCGATGGGGGCCGCGGCCGCCCGGTTCGCCGACGTAGCCGTCCTGACCTCCGACAACCCGCGCTCCGAGGACCCGCTCGCGATCCTCGCCGCGATGTTCGAGGGCGCCGTGTCCGTGCCTCCCGCCGAGCGGGGCACCGTCCTGGTCGACGCCGACCGGGCCGCGGCCATCGCGGCCGCCGTCGCCCGCGCCCGGCCCGGTGACACCGTGCTGGTGGCCGGCAAGGGGCACGAGCAGGGCCAGGACACCGCCGGTGTCGTACGCCCCTTCGACGACCGCGAGGTGCTCCGCGCCGCGATCGAGCACCAGACCGTGCTCGACCGGACGGCCGCGCCCGATGAAACGACTCAGGTCCGACAGGCCGAGGTGAACCAGTGATCGCCCTTTCCCTCGCCGAGATCGCCGACATCACCGGCGGGCGGCCCCACGACATACCGGATCCGTCCGTCCAGGTCACCGGCCCCGTGGTCTACGACTCCCGTGAGGTCGGGCCGGGCAGCCTGTTCGCCGCCTTCGTCGGCGAGCGGGTCGACGGCCACGACTACGCGGAACGCGCGGTGTCCGCCGGGGCCGTGGGCGTCCTCGCGACCAGGCCCGTCGGCGTACCGGCCATCGTGGTCCCCGACGTGGTGGCCGCCCTCGGCGCACTCGCCCGGGCCGTGGTCACCCGCCTGGGCACCGACGTCGTGGCCCTCACCGGATCCGCCGGCAAGACCTCCACCAAGGACCTGATCGCGCAGGTGCTGCAGCACCACGCGCCCACCGTGTGGACCCCCGGGAACCTCAACAACGAGATCGGCCTGCCGATCACGACGCTGCGCGTCACCGAGGACACCCAGCACCTGGTCCTGGAGATGGGCGCCCGCGGCATCGGCCACATCCGCTACCTCACCGGACTGACGCCCCCGCGGATCGGTCTGGTCCTCAACGTCGGCACCGCCCACATCGGCGAGTTCGGCGGACGTGAGCAGATCGCGCAGGCCAAGGGGGAGCTGGTCGAGGCCCTGCCGGCCGAGGCGGAGGGCGGAGTCGCCGTCCTCAACGCCGATGACCTGCTGGTTCGTGAGATGGCCGGGCGCACGAAGGCCCGTACGGTCCTGTTCGGTGAGGCCGAGGACGCCGAAATCCGGGCCACCGAAGTCCGCATGACGGACAGGGGGCAGGCTTCCTTCACACTGCACACACCGACCGGGTGCAGCGACGTGACCTTGCGGCTGTACGGTGAGCACCACGTGTCGAACGCGCTCGCCGCGGCCGCCGTCGCCCATGTACTGGGCATGTCCGCACAGGAGATCGCCACGGCGCTCTCCGGGGCGGGCACGCTGTCCCGGTGGCGGATGGAGGTCACCGAGCGGGCGGACGGTGTGACGATCGTCAACGACGCCTACAACGCGAACCCCGAGTCCATGCGGGCCGCACTCCGCGCGCTCGCCGCGATGGGCGGTGCCGGCAGGGCGAACGGGGGACGCACGTGGGCGGTGCTCGGCCCGATGGCCGAGCTCGGAGACGACGCTCTCGCCGAGCACGACGCGGTCGGACGGCTTGTCGTCCGGCTCAACGTGAGCAAGCTCGTCGCAGTCGGGGGCAGGGAAGCATCCTGGCTGCAACTGGGCGCATATAACGAGGGTTCGTGGGGTGAGGAGTCGGTGCTCGTGTCCGACGCACAGGCGGCGGTCGACCTGTTGCGCAGTGAACTGCGCCCGGGTGACGTCGTGCTGGTGAAGGCTTCCAGGTCGGCCGGTCTGGAGCGGGTGGCCCAGGGCCTTCTCGACAGCACTGTCGAGGGCGAGGTCGCCGACCGATGAGGCAGATCCTGTTCGCCGGTGTCATCGGCATGTTCCTCACCGTCATCGGCACCCCGCTGCTGATCAAGCTGCTCGCCCGCAAGGGCTACGGCCAGTTCATCCGCGACGACGGCCCCCGCGGCCACGCCGGGAAGAAGGGCACGCCCACGATGGGCGGTATCTCCTTCATCCTGGCGACGCTCATCGCGTACGCCCTGACGAAGGTCCTCACCGGTGAGGAGCCGAGCTTCTCGGGCCTGCTCGTCCTGTTCCTGATGGCGGGCATGGGCGTCGTCGGGTACCTGGACGACTACATCAAGATCGTCAAGCGGCGTTCGCTGGGTCTGCGGGCCAAGGCGAAGATGTCCGGCCAGCTGATCGTCGGCATCGCCTTCGCGGTACTGGCCCTCCAGTTCAAGGACTCCCGCGGGCTGACCCCGGCCTCCACCAAGCTGTCGTTCGTCACGGACTTCGGCTGGGCGATAGGTCCGGTGCTGTTCGTGGTCTGGGCGCTGTTCATGATCCTGGCGATGTCCAACGGCGTGAACCTCACCGACGGTCTGGACGGTCTCGCGACCGGCGCCGCCGTGATGGTCTTCGGCGCCTACACCTTCATCGGTGTCTGGCAGTTCCAGGAGTCCTGCGCCAGGGCCGGTGACCTCACCAACCCGAACGCGTGCTTCGAGGTGCGCGACCCGCTCGACCTCGCGGTCGTCGCCTCCGCCCTCATGGGCGCCTGCTTCGGCTTCCTGTGGTGGAACACCTCGCCCGCCAAGATCTTCATGGGTGACACCGGCTCGCTCGCCCTCGGCGGCGCGCTCGCGGGCCTCGCCATCTGCTCCCGCACGGAGTTCCTGATGGCGCTCCTCGGCGGCCTCTTCGTGCTCATCACGATGTCGGTCGTCATCCAGGTCGGTTCCTTCAAGATGACCGGCAAGCGGGTCTTCCGGATGGCGCCACTGCAGCACCACTTCGAGCTCAAGGGCTGGTCCGAGGTGCTGGTCGTGGTCCGCTTCTGGATCATCCAGGGCATGTGCGTGATCGTTGGTCTCGGTCTCTTCTACGCGGGATGGGCAGCCGACAAGTGACGTCCTGGCAGGACAAGAACATCACCGTCGCCGGTCTCGGCGTGAGCGGCATCAGTGCCGCCCGCGCCCTGGCCGGCCTCGGCGCAGTGGTGACCGTCGTCGACAACGGTGACGGTGACGCGCACCGCGCCCGCGCCGGCGAGCTCGCGGCGGAGGGCATCACCGTCCGCATCGGCCGCCTGGCGGACGGCGGGCACGCGGGCGAGGTACTGCCCGAGGGCACCGAACTGGTCGTCACCTCGCCGGGCTGGAAGCCCGACAGCCCGCTGTTCGAGGCCGCCGCCAAGGCCGGCGTGGACGTGGTCGGAGACGTGGAGATCGCCTGGCTGCTGCGCGAGGTCGGCCAGGAGCTGCGCGCCGCGCGCTCCGGCGAGGACGGGGCCACGGCGCCCCGCAAGGCCCCGGCCGCCTGGCTCGCGATCACCGGCACCAACGGCAAGACCACCACCACCCAGATGCTGGCGTCGATCCTGAAGGCCGCGGGGCTGCGCACCGCCGCTGTCGGCAACATCGGCACCCCGATCATCGACGTGGTGCTCGGCGAGCAGGAGTACGACGTGCTCGCCGTCGAACTCTCCAGCTACCAGCTGCACTGGGCGCCCTCGCTGCGCGTCCACTCGGCGGCCGTGCTGAACCTGGCCCCCGACCACCTCGACTGGCACGGCTCGATGCAGGCGTACGCCGCCGACAAGGGCCGGATCTACGAGGGCAACACGGTCGCCTGCGTCTACAACGTTGCCGACCCGGCCACGGAGAACCTGGTCATGGAGGCCGACGTCGAAGAGGGCTGCCGCGCGATCGGCTTCACCCTCGGCGCCCCCGGCCCCTCCATGCTCGGCGTCGTCGACGGTGTCCTCGTCGACCGGGCCTTCGTGGAGAACCGGCAGAAGAACGCCCAGGAGCTCGCCGAGGTCACGGACGTCAACCCGCCGGCCCCGCACAACATCGCCAACGCGCTCGCCGCCGCGGCCCTGGCCCGTGCCTTCGGCGTGGAGGCACGCGCCGTTCGCGACGGGCTGCGCGACTTCCGCCCGGACGCCCACCGCGTCGCGTACGTGGACGAGGTCGCCTCGGTCACCTACATCGACGACTCCAAGGCCACCAACACGCACGCGGCCGAGGCCTCCCTCGCGGCCTTCGAGCCGGTCGTCTGGATCGCCGGCGGCCTCGCCAAGGGCGCGACCTTCGACGAGCTCGTGAAGAACGCCGCGAAGCGGCTGCGCGGCGCCGTGCTGATCGGCGCCGACCGGGCGCTCATCGCCGAGGCGCTGGCGCGACACGCCCCCGAGGTCCCGGTCGTCGACCTCGACCGGACCGACACTGGGGCGATGCTCGCAGCGGTCCGGGAAGCCGCCGCGCTCGCCGAGCCCGGCGACACGGTCCTGCTGGCACCGGCCTGTGCCTCGATGGACATGTTCGCGAACTACAACAAGCGTGGGGACGCATTCGCCGACGCGGTGCGCGAACTGGCCGCCGAGAACGCTGCGGACACGGCCTAGGCCGGGGGCTCCGGGACAGGTTCCCTCCGGCCGGCAGCTCGCCTCGTACGAGTGGAGGGGAAGATCACAGATGCCGGCCAAGCAGATGCTGCCGGGGCGGCGGCCGTCCGCCGTGAAGGCGCAGGGCCGCAAACGCCCTGCGGTGCGTTCGAAGCGGCCCGCCGGGCGCGGGCCGCTGGCCCGGCTGCGGCGTACGCAGCGGCAGTTGCAGAAGGCCTGGGACCGCCCGCTCACCGCCTATTACCTGATTTTCGGCAGTTCCCTGCTCATCACCGTGCTCGGTCTGGTGATGGTGTACTCGGCATCGATGATCAAGGCCCTCCAGCTCGGCCTCGGCGACGCGTACTTCTTCAAGAAGCAGTTCCTGGCCGCCCTCATCGGTGGCGCGCTCCTGCTGGCCGCCTCCCGGATGCCCGTCAAACTGCACCGGGCGCTCTCGTATCCGGTGCTCGCAGGCACGCTCTTCCTGATGGTCCTGGTGCAGATCCCGGGGATAGGCGTCTCGATCAACGGCAACCAGAATTGGATCTCCCTTGGCGGTCCGTTCATGCTGCAGCCCAGTGAGTTCGGCAAGCTGGCACTGATCCTGTGGGGCGCCGACCTGCTGGCGCGCAAGGGCGACAAGGGGCTGCTGAGCCAGTGGAAGCACCTGCTGGTGCCGCTGGTCCCGGTGGCCTTCCTGCTGCTCGGGCTGATCATGCTGGGCGGGGACATGGGCACCGCGATGATCCTCGGCGCCGTCCTGTTCGGTCTGCTCTGGCTGGCCGGGGCCCCGACCCGGTTGTTCGTCGGGGTGCTCGCCTTCGCGGGTGCGATCGTCGCACTGCTCATCAAGACGAGCCCGCACCGGATGGACCGACTGGAATGCATCGGTGCGACAGAACCGGGCAAGAACGACCTTTGCTGGCAGGCCGTTCACGGGATCTACGCCCTCGCCTCGGGCGGATGGTTCGGTTCCGGCCTGGGTGCAAGTGTGGAAAAATGGGGGCAACTACCCGAAGCCCACACCGACTTCATCTTCGCCATCACCGGGGAGGAACTGGGTCTGGCGGGGACGCTGTCGGTTCTCGCCCTGTTCGCGGCTCTAGGCTATGCGGGTATCCGCGTGGCCGGACGCACGGAGGATTCCTTCGTACGGTTTGCCGCGGGAGGCGTGACCACCTGGATCACGGCCCAGGCCGTGATCAACATCGGTGCGGTGCTCGGCCTGCTGCCGATCGCCGGAGTCCCGCTCCCGCTGTTCTCCTACGGAGGGTCAGCCCTGCTGCCGACCATGTTCGCGGTCGGACTGCTCATCGCCTTCGCGCGTGAGGATCCGGCGGCGCGCGCGGCCCTCGCGATGCGACAGCCGAAGACCGGCTGGTGGCGGACCGGGGTGAGATGGAAGTCGATGAGACGGCGCGTCAAGAAGCGTCCGTCCGGAGAGCGGTGAATTTCGGTGCATGTCGTACTCGCCGGTGGGGGGACCGCCGGCCACATCGAGCCGGCGCTCGCCCTCGCGGACGCCCTGCGCAGGCAGGACCCTTCAGTGGGCATCACCGCCCTCGGCACGGAGCGCGGACTGGAAACCCGCCTGGTGCCGGAACGCGGCTACGAGCTGGGCCTGATCCCCGCCGTTCCGCTGCCCCGCAAGCCGACCCCGGAACTGATCACCGTCCCCGGACGGCTGCGCGGCACCATCAAGGCCGCGGAGGAGATCCTCCTGCGCACCAAGGCCGACTGCGTCGTCGGTTTCGGCGGCTACGTGGCCCTGCCCGGCTACCTCGCGGCCAAGCGCCTCGGGGTGCCGATCATCGTCCACGAGGCCAACGCCCGGCCCGGACTGGCCAATAAGATCGGCTCCCGGTACGCGCACGCCGTCGCGGTCTCCACCCCCGACAGCAAGCTGCGCGGGGCCCGCTACGTGGGCATCCCGCTGCGCCGCTCCATCTCCACCCTCGACCGGGCCGCGGTCCGCCCGGAGGCGCGTGCCGCCTTTGGCCTGGACCCCAACCTGCCCACGCTGCTGGTCTCCGGCGGCTCGCAGGGCGCCCGGCGCCTCAACGAGGTCATCCAGCAAGTCGCGCCCACCCTCCAGCGCTCCGGGATCCAGATCCTGCACGCCGTCGGGCCGAAGAACGAACTGCCGCGTGTCGACAACATGCCCGGGATGCCGCCGTATGTGCCGGTACCGTACGTGGACCGGATGGATCTCGCGTACGCCGCCGCCGACATGATGCTGTGCCGCGCGGGAGCGATGACCGTCGCCGAACTCTCCGCCGTCGGGCTTCCCGCCGCCTACGTCCCGTTGCCGATCGGCAACGGTGAACAGCGGCTCAACGCCCAGCCGGTGGTCAAGGCCGGCGGCGGCCTGCTCGTGGACGACGCGGAGCTGACGCCCGACTGGGTGCTGAGCCAGATCCTCCCGGTGCTGTCCGACCCGCACCGCCTGTACGAGATGTCCCGCGCCGCCGGTGAGTTCGGCCGCCGGGACGCCGACGAGCTCCTGGTCGGCATGGTCTACGAGGCGATCGCGGCCCACAGGTCCCGCTGAGGCGGGTACCGCAGACGCAGGAGGCACAGGAGTGGCCGGAGGGACGACCGCGCGGCGCGGAACACCGTTTTCTGATCGGTCCGGCCCGGATGCCCACAAGGGCACCGGCGCTCCCAAGCCGCCGAAGGCTCCCAAGCCCCCCAAGGCCCCGAAGCCGGCGCAGAGGTCCGGCCCCAAGGGTCCCGGCGCACGCCTGCGCCGGGGCCCCGTGCTGGCCTCGCTGGCCGCCGCGGTGCTCCTCGCCGCGGGCGGCACCTGGGTGCTCTACGGCTCCTCCTGGCTCCGCGTGGAGAAGGTCGCCGCCACCGGCATGGACGTGCTCACCTCCGAGCAGGTCCTCGGCGCCGCGGCCGTCCCGGTCGGCGCGCCCCTGGTGAGCGTCGACACGGACGAGATCGAGGCCCGGGTCCGCGGCCGGCTGCCCCGCATCGATTCGGTCGACGTGGTGCGGGCCTGGCCGCACGGCATCGGTCTGAAGGTGACGGAACGCAAACCCGTCCTGCTCATCAAAAAGGACGCCAACTTCGTGGAAGTGGACGCATCGGGTGTGCGATTCGACACGGTTCCGAAAGCACCCGCGGGTGTTCCGGTCCTCGAATTGAACGCCGGTCGATCGCCGAGCGCCCGCCGCTTCGACGAGGAGCGGCTGCTGCACGAGGCCGTACTCGTCGCGGGCGCCCTCCCGGAGCCGATCGCCAAGGAAACCGTGCAGGTCAAGGTGGGTTCCTACGATTCGGTCGTACTGGAGCTCACCGGCGGCCGGTCCGTGACGTGGGGGAGCGGTGAACAGAGCGACGCGAAGGGACGCGCATTGAACGCTTTGTTGAAAGCCGCTCCCAAGGCCGCTCACTTCGACGTGAGCGTCCCCACCGCCCCTGCTACGTCCGGGAGTTGACGTCCGGTCCAACAGCGGCGCACCCTGGTTGGCCAGCGATACGGGTGATCACATAGGGTGAAAAGAAAAACGGGAGGTTCGGCGTGTTCGTTGAACACGCGCTACTTGTCGACTTAGTGTCCTGTTCGGAAGAGTCCGAGGAACAGGCACACCCCTAACCCTAAACTTCAGGGTGAGGGTTCGGGTCGGCGCGTTCGGACCGTCCCTATTTCGGCATCAGTCGTCGCAACGCAGGCCCGCGAGGCGGCGACACGTAACTCGAGGCGAGAGGCCTTCGACGTGGCAGCACCGCAGAACTACCTCGCAGTCATCAAGGTCATCGGTGTCGGCGGCGGTGGTGTCAATGCCATCAACCGAATGATCGAGGTCGGTCTCAAGGGCGTCGAGTTCATCGCCATCAACACGGACGCCCAGGCGCTGTTGATGAGCGACGCCGACGTCAAGCTCGACGTCGGCCGTGAACTCACCCGTGGCCTCGGCGCCGGCGCCAACCCGGCCGTCGGTCGCAAGGCGGCAGAGGACCACCGCGAGGAGATCGAGGAGGTCCTCAAGGGGGCCGACATGGTCTTCGTCACCGCCGGTGAGGGCGGCGGCACCGGCACCGGCGGCGCACCTGTCGTCGCCAACATCGCGCGCTCGCTGGGCGCCCTGACGATCGGTGTGGTCACCCGGCCGTTCACCTTCGAGGGCCGGCGCCGCGCGAACCAGGCGGAGGACGGCATCGCCGAGCTCCGCGAAGAGGTCGACACCCTCATCGTCATCCCCAACGACCGACTGCTGTCCATCTCGGACCGCCAGGTCAGCGTGCTCGACGCCTTCAAGTCGGCCGACCAGGTCCTGCTCTCGGGCGTCCAGGGCATCACCGACCTCATCACGACCCCGGGTCTGATCAACCTCGACTTCGCCGACGTCAAGTCCGTGATGTCCGAGGCCGGCTCGGCCCTGATGGGCATCGGCTCGGCCCGCGGCGACGACCGCGCCGTGGCCGCCGCGGAGATGGCGATCTCCTCGCCGCTCCTGGAGGCGTCCATCGACGGCGCCCGTGGCGTGCTGCTCTCCATCTCCGGTGGCTCGGACCTCGGTCTCTTCGAGATCAACGAGGCCGCGCAGCTGGTCAGCGAGGCGGCGCACCCCGAGGCGAACATCATCTTCGGCGCCGTCATCGACGACGCGCTCGGCGACGAGGTACGGGTCACCGTCATCGCGGCCGGGTTCGACGGCGGACAGCCCCCGGCCCGCCGGGACAACGTCATCGGCGCCGCGTCCACCAAGCGCGAGGAGCCGGCCCCGGCTCCGGTCCGCGCCGCCGAGCCGGCCCGCCCGGCCTTCGGCGGACTCGGCTCGGTCACCCCGCGCGAGGAGCCCCCGGCTCCGGCCCCGCCGGCCCCGGTCGAGGTCCAGGCCCCCGCGCCGCAGGTCCCCACGGCCCGGCCGTACCAGGACAGCCCGGCCGAAGAGCTGGATGTTCCGGACTTCTTGAAGTGACACCGGAGCAGCATCACGTGGGCGGCGCCCACTTCGCCTTCACCGACCGGTGGGGCGGAGTGAGCGCCGTTCCGTACGAGGAGCTCAATCTCGGCGGCGCGGTCGGAGACGACCCTGCCGCCGTTCTCGCGAACCGGGCACGAGCGGCGGAGTCCCTGGGCCTGGCGCCGGACCGGGTGGTCTGGATGAACCAGGTGCACGGCCGGGACGTGGCCGTGGTGGACGGGCCCTGGGGCGCGGACGACGAGGTCCCGGCGGTGGACGCGGTGGTGACCGCCCGTCGGGGACTCGCCCTCGCGGTGCTCACCGCCGACTGCACGCCGGTCCTGCTGGCGGACCCCGTCGCCGGGGTCGTGGCGGCCGCCCACGCCGGGCGGCCGGGACTGGTCGCCGGGGTGGTGCCCGCCGCCGTCGAGGCGATGGTCGCCCTCGGGGCCGATCCGGGGCGGATCGTCGCCCGTACGGGCCCCGCGGTCTGCGGACACTGTTACGAGGTGCCCGCCGAGATGCGGGAGGCGGTGGCCCAGGTGGTGCCCGCCGCCCGGGCCGAGACGAGCTGGGGGACACCGGCCGTCGACGTGGTCGCCGGGGTGCACGCCCAGCTCGCCGAGGCGGGGGTGGTGAACAGCGGCCGCTCACCGGTCTGCACACTGGAGTCGCGGGACCACTTCTCGTACCGCCGCGACCGGGTGACCGGACGCCTTGCCGGATATGTCTGGTTGACAGAGCTTTCCCGGGGGACGCCCCCCGGACCGCCGGGGGAAAAGAAGAATGACGGATCGTAAGTCGGAGCTCGCCGAGAACCTGGCGCGGGTGGAGGAACGTATCTCGTCCGCCTGCGCGGCGGCGGGGCGGGGACGGGAAGAGGTGACGCTCATCGTGGTCACCAAGACCTACCCCGCGAGCGACGTACGACTGCTGGCGGACCTGGGCGTCCGTCATGTTGCGGAGAATCGTGACCAGGATGCCGCCCCCAAGGCCGCGGCCTGCGCGGATCTGCCGCTCAGCTGGCACTTCGTCGGTCAGTTGCAGACGAACAAAGTCCGTTCCGTGGCGGGATACGCGCAAGTCGTGCAGTCGGTCGACCGGCCGAAACTCGTGACCGCCCTCTCGGCGGCCGCGGTGAGCGCCGGCCGGGAGCTCGGGTGCCTCGTGCAGATCGCCCTCGACGCGGAGTCGGGGGAGCGCGGGGCCCGCGGCGGCGCGGCGCCGGAGCAGCTCGCGGAGCTGGCGGACCTCGTCGCGGGGGCTCCGGGACTACGCATCGACGGCCTGATGACGGTCGCTCCGCTGTCCGGCCTCTACGCGGGACGCGAACAGGCCGCCTTCGAGCGGCTGATGGAATTGTCATCCCGCATGCGCGTGGACCATCCGGCTGCCACGATGGTGTCGGCCGGAATGAGCGCAGACCTGGAACAGGCCGTGGCGGCCGGTGCGACACATGTACGCGTCGGCACTGCGGTACTCGGCGCGAGACCCCGGCTCGGGTAACGTCGCGAAGAAAGTCGGACCACAGCAGAAAATATGGTCATTCCCGCTGATGGGCGGGCAGACCTAGTGGATCGCGGGCAGTTGGTGACATTCGTGACACGGCGGCACCTGCGACAGGGCGATCCACCACAGAGCGGAGGACTCGGAGAATGGCCGGCGCGATGCGCAAGATGGCGGTCTACCTCGGCCTCGTGGAGGACGACCGGTACGACAACCCGGGGTACGACCCCGACGACGAGTTCGAGCCCGAGCCGGAGATGGAGCGGGCTCGGGAACGGGATCGCCGACAGCAGCCCGTGCACCAATCGCCCGTATCGGATGAACCGGTACGAGTCGCACAGCCTCCGGCGCAGCGCGAACCTATCCCAATTCCGGTGGAAAGCGGACGTCCTGCGCGAATCGCCCCCGTGGCATCCATCACACCTGATCGTACGAACCTGGAGAAGAACGCCCCCGTGATCATGCCCAAGGTCGTCTCCGAGCGGGAGCCGTACCGCATCACGACGCTGCACCCCCGGACCTACAACGAGGCCCGTACCATCGGGGAACACTTCCGTGAGGGCACTCCGGTGATCATGAATCTCACGGAGATGGACGACACGGACGCGAAGCGTCTCGTGGACTTCGCCGCCGGACTCGTCTTCGGTCTGCACGGCAGCATTGAACGCGTGACACAGAAGGTGTTCCTGCTGTCGCCTGCTAACGTCGATGTCACGGCGGAGGACAAGGCCCGCATCGCGGAGGGCGGGTTCTTCAACCAAAGCTAGACCGATCCGTCAGACACGGGGCCGGGAACACAGCGGGAGCAGGGGAGAGGGAAGCGCGGAATGGGTGTCGCACTGCAAGTGATCTACTTCGCCTTGGGGTGCTTCCTCGTCGTGCTGATCTTCCGCCTGGTCATGGACTACGTGTTCCAGTTCGCACGTTCCTGGACACCCGGCAAGGCGATGGTGGTCGTACTGGAGGCCACCTACAGCGTCACCGATCCACCGCTCAAGCTTCTTCGGCGGGTCATTCCGCCGTTGCGTCTCGGGGGCGTGGCACTCGACCTGTCCTTCTTCGTTCTGATGATCATCGTTTACATCCTCATCAGTTTCGTGCGCACCGCTGCGAGCGGCTTGTGAACGATGTGCTTCCCCGCGGGCGCGGGGACAGTCCCGATACGGTCTTGCCGACTGCCGACGACTACGTAGAGGTGAAGAAGACATGCCGCTGACTCCCGAGGACGTGCGGAACAAGCAGTTCACGACCGTCCGCCTCCGAGAAGGCTATGACGAGGACGAGGTCGATGCCTTCCTCGACGAGGTCGAGTCCGAACTGACGCGCCTGCTGCGCGAGAACGAGGACCTGCGCGCCAAGCTGGCCGCCGCCACGCGTGCCGCCGCGCAGAGCCAGCAGCAGCAGGGCATGCGCAAGCCGGAACCCCAGGACCAGCGCGGCCCCGGCGCCCCCGTGCCCGCGGCCATATCCGGCCCGCCGCAGCAGCAGCAGCCGCAGATGGGCCCGCCGCAGCTCCCGGGCGGCCAGCCGCAGCTTCCGCCGGGCCCCGGCGGCCAGGGCCAGCAGGGCCCCGGCCCGATGGGCGGCCCCATGGGCGGTCCCATGCAGCAGCACCCCATGGGTGGACCCCAGGGCATGCAGCAGCAGCCCATGGGCGGCCCCCAGGGCATGCAGCAGCAGTCGATGGGCGGCCAGAACCCGCTCGGCCAGCAGATGCAGCCGATGGGGCAGCAGATGCAGCCGATGGGGCAGCAGATGCAGCCCATGGGTCAGCCGATGCACCAGCAGCAGCCGCAGCTTCCGCAGCAGGGCCCCGGCGGCGACAGTGCCGCCCGTGTCCTGTCGCTGGCGCAGCAGACCGCCGACCAGGCGATCGCGGAGGCCCGCTCCGAGGCCAACAAGATCGTCGGCGAGGCCCGGTCGCGCGCCGAGGGCCTGGAGCGGGACGCCCGCGCCAAGGCCGACGCGCTGGAGCGGGACGCGCAGGAGAAGCACCGCGTCGCGATGGGCTCCCTGGAGTCCGCCCGCGCCACGCTGGAGCGCAAGGTCGAGGACCTGCGGGGCTTCGAGCGTGAGTACCGTACGCGTCTGAAGTCCTACCTGGAGTCGCAGCTGCGCCAGCTGGAGACCCAGGCGGACGACAGCCTGGCCCCGCCGCGGAACCCGGCCGGTCCCGCGCTGCCGCCGTCGCCGTCGCCCTCGATGGCTCCGGCCGGTGCGATGGGCCACTCCATGGGCGGTCCCTCCATGGGCGGTCCCTCGATGGGCGGCCCGTCCCCCATGGGCGGTCCCTCCCCGATGGGTGCCCCGTCCTACGGCGGCAACCAGCAGCAGATGTCCCCGGCGATGACCCAGCCGATGGCTCCGGTCCGGCCGGCTGCGCCGCAGCCGATGCAGGCTCCGTCGCCGATGCGGGGCTTCCTGATCGACGAGGACGACAACTAGGCGCCGCCGCCGTTCTGCGGTCGGCAGCCGCGCTCTACGGGCCGGGCCCGGTTCCCCTTCGGGGGCACCGGGCCCGGCCCGTTTGCGTACCCGTCTGCGGCGCCGTTGCGGGGGCTCCGCCCCGAACCCCGCTCCTCAAACGCCGGAGGGGCTGGATTTCCGGCCCCGCCGCACCAGCCAGCCTCGCCGGCGTTTGAGGCGCGGGGGGTGGGGGCGGAGCCCCCCCGTCTTTCAGCCCCTCCGGCGTTTGAGGAGCGGGGTCTGGGGCGGAGTCCCAGGACATGGCGGGGCAGACGAAAGCGGCCCGTCCCCCCCACCCGGGAGGGGACGGGCCGCTCGGGCCGCGGGTTACGCCTTGCGGAGGCGGAAGGTCAGGCCGAGGGCCTCGTCCGTGAACGGGTCACCGTAGGCGGCATCGGCCTCGCCGGACGCGAAGTCCGTCGCCAGGACCTCGTCCGCGATCAGGGCCGCGTGGTCCGTCAGGGCCGTCACGACCTCCGGGTCCGCGGAGGACCAGCGGAGCGCGATGCGGTCCGCCACATCGAGGCCGGAGTTCTTCCGGGCCTCCTGGATCAGGCGGATCGCGTCACGGGCCAGGCCCGCCAGCCGCAGCTCCGGGGTGATCTCCAGGTCCAGGGCGACCGTCGCGCCCGAGTCGGACGCCACCGACCAGCCCTCGCGCGGGGTCTCCGTGATGATGACCTCCTCCGGCGAGAGGGAGATCTCCTCGCCGTTCAGCGAGATCACCGCAGAGCCGGCCCGCAGGGCCAGGGACAGCGCCGCCGCGTCGGCCGCGGCCACCGCCTTCGCGACGTCCTGGACGCCCTTGCCGAAGCGCTTGCCCAGCGCCCGGAAGTTCGCCTTCGCCGTCGTGTCGACCAGGGACCCGCCGACCTCCGACAGGGAGGCCAGGGAGGAGACGTTCAGCTCCTCCGTGATCTGGGACTGCAGCTCGGGGGAGAGCGCGTCGAAGCCCACCGCGCCGACCAGGGCCCGGGACAGGGGCTGGCGGGTCTTGACGCCCGACTCCGCACGCGTCGCCCGGCCCAGCTCCACCAGGCGGCGGACCAGCTGCATCTGCTGCGACAGCGCCGGGTCGATCGCCGCGCTGTCCGCCACCGGCCAGGTCGAGAGGTGGACCGACTCCGGGGCGTCCGGGGTGACCGGGACGACCATGTCCTGCCAGACCCGCTCCGTGATGAACGGGGTCAGCGGGGCGAGCAGGCGCGTCACCGTCTCGACCACGTCGTGGAGGGTCCGCAGCGCGGCCGCGTCGCCCTGCCAGAAGCGGCGGCGCGAACGGCGGACGTACCAGTTGGACAGGTCGTCCACGAACGCGGAGAGGAGCTTGCCCGCGCGCTGGGTGTCGTACGACTCCATCGCCTCGGTGACCTCGGCGACGAGCGTGTGGAGCTCCGAGAGCAGCCACCGGTCGAGGACCGTGCGGTCGGCCGGGGCCGGGTCGGAGGCGGAGGGAGCCCAGTTCGACGTACGGGCGTACAGGGCCTGGAAGGCGACCGTGTTCCAGTACGTGAGGAGGGTCTTGCGCACGACCTCCTGGATCGTGCCGTGGCCCACGCGCCGCGCCGCCCACGGGGAGCCGCCGGCCGCCATGAACCAGCGCACCGCGTCCGCGCCGTGCTGGTCCATGAGCGGGATCGGCTGCAGGATGTTGCCCAGGTGCTTGGACATCTTCCGGCCGTCCTCGGCGAGGATGTGGCCCAGGCAGACCACGTTCTCGTAGGAGGACTTGTCGAAGACGAGGGTGCCGACCGCCATCAGCGTGTAGAACCAGCCGCGCGTCTGGTCGATGGCCTCCGAGATGAACTGCGCCGGGTAGCGCTTCTCGAAGATCTCCTTGTTCTTGTACGGGTAGCCCCACTGCGCGAACGGCATCGAGCCCGAGTCGTACCAGGCGTCGATGACCTCCGGGACGCGGACGGCCTCCAGCGAGCAGCCCTCCGCCGTGCAGGGGAAGGTGACCTCGTCGATGTACGGGCGGTGCGGATCCAGGTTCGAGTGGTCCTGGCCGGAGAGCTCGGACAGCTCGGCGCGGGAGCCGACGCAGGTGAGGTGGTTCTCCTCACAGCGCCAGATCGGCAGCGGGGTGCCCCAGTACCGGTTCCGGGACAGCGCCCAGTCGATGTTGTTGTTCAGCCAGTCGCCGAAGCGGCCCTGCTTGACCGAGTCGGGGAACCAGTTCGTCTTCTCGTTCTCCCGCAGCATCGCGTCCTTGACGGCGGTGGTGCGGATGTACCAGGACGGCTGCGCGTAGTAGAGCAGGGCCGTGTGGCAGCGCCAGCAGTGCGGGTAGCTGTGCTCGTAGGCGATGTGCTTGAAGAGCAGTCCGCGCGCGTCGAGGTCGGCGGTCAGCTTCTCGTCGGCCTTCTTGAAGAAGATGCCGCCGACCAGCGGGACCTCCTCCTCGAAGGTGCCGTCGGGGCGGACCGGGTTCACGACGGGCAGGCCGTACGCGCGGCAGACCGCGAGGTCGTCGGCGCCGAAGGCGGGGGACTGGTGGACCAGACCGGTGCCGTCCTCGGTCGTGACGTACTCGGCGTTCACGACGTAGTGGGCGGGCTCGGGGAACTCGACGAGCGAGAACGGACGCTCGTACGTCCAGCGCTCCATCTCCTTGCCCGTGAAGGTCTGGCCGGTGGCCTCCCAGCCCTCGCCCAGGGACTTCTCCAGCAGCGGCTGGGCGACGACGAGCTTCTCCGAGCCCTCGGCGCCGGTGCGCGTGGCCACCACGTAGGTGACCTCGGGGTGCGCGGCCACGGCCGTGTTGGACACCAGGGTCCACGGGGTCGTCGTCCAGACCAGGAGCGCCGCCTCGCCCGCGAGCGGGCCCGAGGTCAGCGGGAAGCGGACGTAGACCGAGGGGTCCACGACCGTCTCGTAGCCCTGGGCCAGCTCGTGGTCCGAGAGGCCGGTGCCGCAGCGGGGGCACCAGGGGGCGACGCGGTGGTCCTGGGTGAGCAGGCCCTTGTTGAAGATCTCCTTCAGCGACCACCACACGGACTCCACGTACTCGGGGTCCATGGTCCGGTAGGCGTCGTCCAGGTCGACCCAGTAGCCCATCCGGGTCGTGAGCTCGGTGAACGCGTCGGTGTGGCGGGTCACGGACTCGCGGCACTTGGCGTTGAACTCGGCGATGCCGTACGCCTCGATGTCCTGCTTGCCGTTGAAGCCCAGCTCCTTCTCGACGGCGAGCTCGACGGGCAGGCCGTGGCAGTCCCAGCCGGCCTTGCGGGCCACGTGGTAGCCGCGCATGGTGCGGAACCGGGGGAAGACGTCCTTGAAGACGCGGGCCTCGATGTGGTGCGCGCCGGGCATGCCGTTCGCGGTGGGCGGGCCCTCGTAGAAGACCCACTCGGGGCGGCCCTCGGACTGCTCCAGGGTCTTGGCGAAGGTCTTGCTCTCGCGCCAGAAGTCGAGGACGGCGTGCTCAAGGGCAGGCAGGTCGACCTGGGCGGGTACCGGGCGGTACTGCGGCGGTGTGGTCATGAGGCTGAACTCTTCCTCCGGCGGGGTGTCGCTTCCGTCCGGAGGGACGAGAGCACTGCTGCTCCCGCGGTACCACCCTCCTTGGCCGCCGGACGGATCCGGTGGCCCCCTCATTGGGGTGCGAAGCCGGTTCTACTCGCCGTACGGGGACCCCGTGCGGGCTTTCTTCCGGCGGCTCAGGGGTGATCCTTCACATCGCGCTCGCCCCCGGGCTCTCACCGTCCCCGGGTCGCTCCTGGCTGCGTACGACGCTACTCGTCCCCGTCCATGCCTTTCGCTGGGCCCAGTGTACGGGCCCGGGGGGCGCACGGCAGACCGGTTTACGGGGGCCCGTACGGGGGCTGCCGGCCCGGCGTGGCGGGGTTGCGGGGAGGGCCGCGCGTGATCCCGGCGCGCCCCCGGCGTGACCCGAATGGGCCTGCGCTGCCGCTTCCGGCTCGGGTGGGGCGGGAGTGGCGGATTACCGGGGCTCCTGATGGGCACAACGGATGCAGGTTGACCTCGATGGATGCGTGCCCCGTTGCCGCGGGGCCGGTGTCGATTTATCGTTCCGGCACGATTCGCGAGCAAAGATCACAGTATGTGAAGGGGTCGCGGCCATGGTGGCGAAGAAGACCGCCGGGAGTACTGCCAAGAAGGCTGTCGGGAAGGCCGCCGGGAAGGCGGCGGTCTCAGAGGACGCGGCTCCCGCCAAGAAGGCGACCGCTGCCCGTAAGACCGCTGCCGGCGCGCTCGCTCCGGACGGGAAGGCGACCGCCGTCAAGAAGACGACCGCCGTCGAGAAGCGGACGGCCACGGCCAAGAAGGCCGCGGCCGAGGGGGCGGCACATGCCGCGAAGAAGACGGGAGTCCGGAAAGTGGTTGCCAAGAAGAGCGCGGGTACGGCGAGGAAGACGGCCGCGGCCGCCACCAGCGGGCTCCCCAAGGCACGGGCCACGGCGGCCCTGGCCCCCGGCGAGCTCGCCGTACGGCCCGGGGAGGACCCCTGGACCCCCAAGGAGGTCGAGGACGCCCGTGCGGAGCTCCTGTCGGAGGTGCTGCGGCTGCGGGCCGAGCTCGACGCCTCGGAGGCGGCGATCTCCGGCCTGATGCGGGACTCCGGGGACGGCGCGGGCGACGACCAGGCCGACACGGGCACCAAGAACATCACCCGCGAGTCCGAGCTGGCCCTCGCGGCGAACGCCACCTCGATGCTGGAGCAGACCGAGCGGGCCCTGGAACGGCTGGAGGCGGGCACCTACGGCCTCTGCGAGAACTGCGGGCAGCCCATCGGCAAGGCCAGGATGCAGGCCTTCCCGCGGGCCACGCTGTGCGTGGACTGCAAGCAGAAGCAGGAACGGCGGCACTAGCACGGTCGGGGAGGTGGGGCAGGCGGCGCGCGGGGGCCCTGACGTACCCTCGTGTTCCGTCAGGGTCCAGGAGGAGCCTGGTTCGAGCTAGTTCGAGGGACTCACGTGGCAGAGGCGGAGCGCATCATCGGTACGCCGGAGGTCGGGGACGACACCCAGCCGGAGTCCGCCGGGCCCAAGGGGCGCCGTCGGATCACGGCTCTGCTCGTCGTGGCGGTGCTCGCCTACCTGCTCGACCTCGGCAGCAAGATGCTGGTCGTGGCGAAGCTGGAGCACCAGCCGCCGATCGAGATCATCGGTGACCTGCTGAAGTTCGAGGCGGTCCGCAACCCGGGCGCCGCCTTCGGCTTCGGCGAGGCCTTCACCATCATCTTCACCTGCATCGCGGCCTCGGTGATCGTGGTGATCGTGCGGCTGGCCCGCAAGCTCTACAGCCTGCCGTGGGCGATCGCGCTCGGCCTGCTGCTGGGCGGCGCGCTGGGCAACCTGACCGACCGGATCTTCCGTTCTCCGGGTGTGTTCCGGGGCGCGGTCGTCGACTTCATCGCGCCCGCCCATTTCGCCGTCTTCAACCTCGCGGACTCGGCGATCGTGTGCGGCGGCATCCTGATCGTCCTGCTGTCCTTCAAGGGTCTGGACCCGGACGGGACCGTCCACAAGGACTGATCGCGGGACGGCCCGTCCGCCCCGTCCTGCATACTCGACGGGTGAGTACGATTCCCGAGATCCGCACCCTGCCCGTTCCCGATGGCCTTGAGGGCGAGCGCGTCGACGCCGCCATCGCCCGTATGTTCGGTTTCTCCCGGACGAAGGCGGCCGATCTCGCGGCCGCGGGAAAGGTGTCGGTCGACGGCAGTGTCGTCGGGAAGTCCGAGCGTGTGCACGGTGGCGCCTGGCTCGAAGTCGAGATGCCCGAGCCGGCCCGGCCGGTCGAGGTCGTCGCCGAGCCCGTCCCCGGGATGGAGATCATCCATGATGACGACGACATCGTCGTCATCATGAAGCCGGTCGGCGTCGCCGCCCACCCGAGCCCCGGCTGGACCGGCACCACCGTCATCGGTGGCCTCGCCGCGGCCGGCTACCGCATCTCCACCTCCGGCGCGTCCGAGCGCCAGGGCATCGTGCACCGCCTCGACGTCGGCACGTCCGGCCTGATGGCCGTCGCGAAGTCGGAGCGCGCCTACACCTCGCTCAAGAACCAGTTCCGCGAGCGGATCGTGGACAAGCGCTACCACGCGCTGGTGCAGGGCCACCCGGACCCGATGAGCGGCACGATCGACGCGCCGATCGGCCGCCACCCCAGCGCGGACTACAAGTGGGCGGTGATCCAGGACGGCAAGGAGTCCGTCACCCACTACGACCTCATCGAGGCCTTCCGTGCGGCCTCGCTGCTCGACATCAAGCTGGAGACCGGGCGTACGCACCAGATCCGCGTGCACATGTCCGCGCACCGGCACCCCTGCGTCGGCGACCTGACCTACGGCGCCGACCCGACGGTCGCCAAGCGGCTCGGCCTGACCCGGCAGTGGCTGCACGCGGTGCGCCTCGGCTTCGAGCACCCGTCGGACGGGCAGTGGGTCGAGTTCGAGAGCACCTACCCGGCGGACCTGCAGCACGCGCTGGACGTGATCCGGGCGGAGAGCGAGTGACCTCGCCGGTCGAGGTGCGGGTCGCCGCCTCGGAGGAGGACCTGAAGTCCTGCTTCGCGGTGCGGTCCGAGGTCTTCGTGGTCGAGCAGTCGGTGCCGGAGTCGATCGAGTACGACGCGTACGACGCGGACGCGGTGCACGTCCTGGCCGTCGGTGCGGACGGGGTGCCGCTGGGCACGGGCCGGCTGCTGTACGGGGACGCGGCGCTCGCGAAGACCGGCGGCGCGGAGGGCGTGGGCTCGCTGGGACGGCTGGCCGTCGCCAAGTCCGCGCGCGGGCTCGGCGTGGGCGTGGCGCTGGTCCGCGCGATCGAGGCCGAAGCGGCTCGTCGGGGCCTGGTGGCCGTGGACCTGGGTGCGCAGACGCATGCGTTGGGCTTCTACGAGCGGCTGGGGTACGTGGCCTACGGCCCGGAATTCCAGGACGCGGGCATCCCCCACCGCGCGATGCGGCGTCCGCTGGCGTAGCCGGGGCGAGGCTGAATCTTCAGCCTCGCCGGCGTTTGAGGCGCGGGCGCGGAGCGCCGTAGGGGGTTCGGGGCGGAGCCCCGACACGGCCCCCGACCCGCACCGCCAAGCGCAGCGGACTGGCAGGGTGGGGGAGTGGATCAGCTTGCTCTGCTGTTCGTGCTCCTGCTCGGGGCCGTGGTCACGGTGCCGCTGGGGGACCGGCTCAAACTGCCCGCGCCCGTCCTGATGACCATCGGCGGGGTGATCCTCGCACTGGTGCCGGCCGTGCCGAACGTCGAGATCCCGCCCGAGTTCATCCTGCCGCTGGTGCTGCCGCCCCTGCTGTACGCCTCCGTGCAGCGCACGTCCTGGCGGCAGTTCGCCGCCAACGTCCGGCCCATCCTGCTGCTGGCCGTGGCCCTGGTGTTCGTCACCACCGGCGCCGTCGCCGCCGTCGCCAACGCTGTCGTGCCCGGGCTGCCGATCGCCGCCGCCCTCGCCCTCGGCGCGCTCGTCGCCCCGCCCGACCCGGTGGCCGCCACCGCCGTCGCCGGATCGCTCGGGCTGCCCCGCCGCATGGTGTCGATCCTGGAGGGCGAGGGGCTCTTCAACGACGTGACGGCGATCGTGCTGTACCACGTGGCCGTCGCCGCCGTCGTGAGCGGCAGTTTCTCCTGGCCCGACGCGCTCGGGGAGTTCGTGCTCTCCGCCGTGGTGGCCGTGGCCGTCGGGCTCGCGCTCGGCTGGATCGCCAACCGGCTCATGGGGCGGCTCGGCGACGCCACCCTGCAGATCGGGCTGACGCTGCTGGTGCCGTTCGTCGCGTACGTCGTGGCCGAGGAACTCCAGGGGTCGGGGGTGCTGGCCGTGCTGACGACGGCCCTGTTCCTCGCCGAGTACGCGAGCGACGCCGACGACGTGCTGGGGCGCCTTGCCGGGCACACGTTCTGGGAAGTCGTCGACATGCTGGTCACCGGCGTGGCCTTCGGGCTGATCGGGCTGGAGCTGCACAACGTGTTCGGCACGGCCGAGGACCGGGTGTGGGAGATGGCCGGGTGGGCGGCGATCGTGGTCGCGGTGGTGGTCGGCGTACGGCTGCTGTGGCTGCTGCCGGCCGGCTGGCTCGCGAAGAAGCTGCACCAGCGGCGCGACTACGACGAGGAGATCCCGCTGAGCTGGCGGGAGAGCGTGGTGATGTGGTGGGCCGGGATGCGCGGAGTGGCCTCGGTGGCCCTGGCGCTCGCCATTCCGCTGCGGACGGACGCCGGTGAGCCCTTTCCCGGGCGGGACCAGATCATCTTCATCGCGTTCGCGGTGATCATGACGACCCTGGTGTGCCAGGGGCTGACCCTGCCGTGGCTGGTACGGCGGCTGGGGGTGGAGGCCGACACGGACGCCGAGCGGGACGCGGAGCGGCAGCTGGCGATCCGCGCGGCCAAGGCCGCGAAGCGGCGGCTGAAGGAGATCGAGGAGGTGGAGGAGCTCCCGGAGGACCTGGTCGAGCAGCTGTACCGGCGCGCGTACGACGTGGGGGCCAGGATCAGCCCCGACATGGTGGACGAGGAACGGCGCGAGGCGTACGCGAAGCGCGTGGAGCGGCTCCACCACGTCCAGCGGATCCAGCGGGAGATGATGTCGGCCGCCCGCCACGAGATCCTGGCCGCCCGCAGCGAACCCGGCTCCGACCCGGAGATCGTGGACCGGGTGCTGCGGCACCTGGACGTACGGAGCCTTCGGGCCACCTAGGCCGGCCGGGTCACGAGGCGTTCCAGTCCACGCAGGAAGCGGACGTACGGGGACCAGCGGGCCGGGCGGGCGACCGTGCCCGTGCAGGCCAGTTCGGCGCGGTCCAGGCCGTCCTCCAGGACTGCGTCGTGCATCGCGCGGATGGCCAGCGGCCAGGTGATGCGGCTGATGCCGCTGAGGTTCATCGCGATGGTGTGCCGCAGCACGGTGCGCCCGGCGTCGAGGGGCAGCGCGGTGAACTCGTGGAAGCCGTGGAAGCCCCGGGGTCCGGTGAACGTGAACCGCACCCAGGTGCCCGGCACGTAGGCGGCCACCGTGTAGCGCACCGGTCCGTGTCCGCCCGCCGCTCCGACCCCGAGGGGGCGGTCGAGCTCCATGTCCTCCCACAGGCGGCCGGGCCACAGCCGGTCGTCCTCCCCGCCGGACAGCGTGTCGATCAGTGCGCCGACCTCGCTCTCCTTCGCCGCGATCACGCGTTCGTGCAAGTTGTAGACGCCCATGGACGGTCCTCCCCATCGCATTATTAGAGAGGGGTCTCTAATAATCTGGAGGGTACTCTCTGATTCATGGCGAGACCACCCCGCTTCGACACCGACCAGATGCTCGACGCCGCCGTCCGGCTGGCCGCCGCCGCCGGGCCGGGCGGCGTGACCATGTCCGCCGTCGCCCAGGCGATCGGCGCGCCCAGCGGCTCCATGTACCACCGCTTCGCCGGGCGCAGCGCCCTGCTCGCCGAGGTGTGGCTGCGCAGCGTCGAGCGGTTCCAGGAGGGCTACTTCGCCAGCCTGCACAGCGACGCAGACCCGCGCCGGGCGGCTCGCGCGGCCGCCCGGCACGTCGTGGGGTGGAGCCGCGCCCACCCCGAGGAGGCCACCCTCCTGCTCTACGGCCCGTGGGAGTTCGGCCGCGCCGACTGGTCCGAGGAACACACCGGCCGGGCCGATTCCGGCAACCAGCGGGTGTACGCCGCCATCGGCGCCCTCGCCGCCGCCCTCGGCGCGACCGGGCCCCAGGACCGGGACCGCGTCACCCTGGCCCTGATCGACCTCCCGCTATCGGTCGTCCGCCGCCACCTGCGCGCCGGCGGCCCGCTGCCGCCACACGCCGAGGACCTGGCCGAGGAGTGCGCGGCTTCGCTCCTGCCCGCTTCCTAGGGGGCCTCCGCTGCCGGGGTCGTGGCGATGTGGGGGAGGGCGTAGGGGTGCTCGGCCACCAGCCAGGTGATCAGGCGTTCGCGGACCGCGCAGCGCAGCGTCCAGAGGTCGTCGGCGTCCTTCGCCGTGACCGCCGCGCGGACCTGGACCGTGTGCGGTGTGGTGTCCGTCACGGCCAGCCCCCCGCCGCGGCCGTCCCACTCCGGGATCTCCGCCAGGATCTGCTGGAGCCGCTCCCGCATCAGGTCGATCGGCGCGCTGTGGTCCAGGTGCCAGAAGACCGTGCCGGTCATCTGCGCGCCGCCGCGCGACCAGTTCTCGTACGGCTTGCTCGTGAAGTAGGACACAGGCATCGTGATGCGCCGCTCGTCCCAGGTGCGGACCGTCAGGAAGGTCAGGGTGATCTCCTCGACCCGGCCCCACTCCTTGTCGACCACCACCGTGTCGCCGATGCGGACGGTGTCGCCGAAGGCGATCTGGAGACCGGCGAAGAGGTTGCTCAGCGAGGCCTGGGCGGCGATGCCCGCCACGATGCCGAGGACGCCCGCGGAGGCCAGCAGCGAGGCGCCGAGCGTCCGCATCGGGGGGAAGGTCAGCAGCATCGCCGCCGCGGCGACCACGATCACCACCGCCGTGACCACCCGCTGGATCAGGGTGACCTGGGTGCGGACCCGGCGTACCCGGGCCTCGTCCTCGGTCACCGCCGCGTAGCGCGCGTACGTCGAGTCGACCACGGCCGTCGCGATGCGTACCGCGAGCCAGGCCGCGGAGGCGATCAGGACCAGGGTGAGGAACCGGCCGACGCCGAAGGCGTGGTCGGGCAGGATTCCGGCCCGCCGGTAGGAGGCTCTGAGCAGCGAGGTGCAGAGGACGACCTGGAAGGGCAGCCGGCAGTGGCGCAGCAGGCCCCACAGGGGGGTCTCGGTGTGCCGGGCGTCGGCCCGGCGCAGCAGCAGGTCCAGCAGCCAGCCCGCGATCAGGGTGGCGACCAGTGCGCCGCCGATGACCGTGACGGGGCGCAGGACGTTCTCCATCTCCATGGGTACGAACGTAGCGGGAAGCGGTCCGCGGGCCTCTCCTCCGCAGCGGCTGGCACGATGGAGGCATGAACATCATGCTTTTCCATTCGACGTACGGGCTGCGGCCCGCGGTGCACGCGGCGGCCGACCGGCTGCGCGCGGCCGGGCACCAGGTCCAGGTGCCGGATCTCTTCGGGGGACGCACCTTCGGGACCGTCGAGGAGGGCATGGCCCACCGGGACGAGATCGGCCGTGACGAACTGCTGAAGCGCGCGGTGCTGGCCTCCGCCCCCTACTCGGACCAGGGGCTGGTCTACGCGGGCTTCTCCTTCGGCGGTTCGGTCGCCCAGCACCTGGCGATGGCCGACGAGAAGGCGCGCGGGCTGCTGCTCCTGCACGGGACGGCGGACCTGGAGGACGGCGCTTCGGTGGACGAGCTGCCCGTGCAACTGCACATCGCCGACCCGGATCCGTTCGAGCCGCACGACTGGCTGACGGCCTGGTACCTGCGGATGCAGCGTGCGGGGGCCGACGTGGAGGTCCACAGCTACCCGGGTGCCGGGCACCTGTTCACCGACCCGGAGCTGGACGACTACGACGCCGAGGCCGCCGGGCAGCTCTGGAAGGTCGCCATCGGCTTCCTCGACAGCCTGTAGGCACGAAAGCGGAGGGGCCCGGCCCGGCGGATGCCGGACCGGGCCCCTTGTCGCGGGGAGGTCAGCCCGCGCGGTACGCGGTCCAGCTGCTCGACATGCGAGCGACCTGGCCGGCGGTGAACTGGTACATGCAGGAGTCGTACGTGTAGTCCATGAAGTTGCGGATCGGGTCCACGCCCGGCTTGCTCGCGCAGCTGTCGCGCCCGGTCGGGCACTCGTACGCGGCGCTCTTCTCCGCCGGGGTGTCGGAGACGTAGTCGCCGTTGCCGCTGCAGCCGCCCTGGAAGGTGTGGTAGAGCCCCAGCCAGTGGCCGACCTCGTGGGTGGCGGTGTCACCCTCGTTGTAGTTGGCCGCGGAGCCGCCCGGCAGCGAGCTGTCGAGCACGACCACGCCGTCCATCTTGGGGCTGGAGGCGTAGGACGTCGGGAAGGTCGCCCAGCCGAGCAGGCCGCCGGAGAGCTTGGCGGTGTAGAAGTTGAGCGCGCCCGGGCCGCCCTTGCGCAGGGTGTTCTTCATGTCCTTCTCGGCCTGGGAGCCGGAAGCCAGGTCGTACCAGGTGGCGTTGTCCGTGTAGTCGGTGGCCGCCAGGGTGAACTGGAAGTTCGTGTTGACGTTGCCGGTGCCCTGGCCGCCGTAGGCCGCGTTGAGGACCGCGAGCTGCTTGCTGACGTCCGTGGCCGTCAGCTTTCCGGTGGTGCCGGAGTGCACGACGTGGAAGTACACGGGGATGTTCACGACGGCCTCGGCGGCCGCCAGGCTGCGCTGCGGCTGGTTCTTGAGGGCCTTGTCCAGCTTCGCCGTGAGGTCGGCGTCCATGGCCTTCGCCTGCGCGTCGCTGATCGCGTTGGGCTCGTCCGCGTGCTCGTCGTGGGCGCGGGCGACGCGGGCGTTCGCGGCGCCGGAGGCGGCGGGCTGGTCGGCGCAGACCTCGGCGGGGGACTTCGAGGCCGCAAGCGTGGTGGGGGCCGCGAGCGGGGTGAAGGCCAGGGTTCCGGCCAGAACCGCCGTGCCCATCAGGCGGCGGCGGAGAAGGGGGGATATGCGGGCAACTGCGCGCACGTGTGCTCCTCGCGTGGGGGGTTGTGGGGGGTGGTGGCCTGAAGGATCTTCTTCAGCTGGCGCGAAGCTTATGTGTGCATGACATATTCAGGTCAAGTGGCTTACGTAAAAGATTTGTTGCTTCTGATGCACATGGGGCGCCTGGTATGTCCCAGGCGCCCCATGTGGCAGGAAAATTGACCGCCGGTCAGCGGACGGGCTGATGCACCCGCTCCACCTTCTGGGTCCCGTTCAGCGTCCGGTACGACCGGCTCCACGCGGAGGTCGCGCCCGGCTGCCGCTTGTCGGACACCACGTAGTAGTCCATCTGCGAGCGCTCCGCCGTCACGTCCAGCACGCCGTATCCGTGCGCGTCCATGTCGAGCCACTTCACGTGCCAGTTGGCGGCCTTGATGGCAGACTCGGCGACCAGCGAGAGGGTGTCCGGCAGGACGTGCAGCATGTCGTCGAGGTTGTCGGAGGTCACCGAGGTGACCACGAACTCGGTCGCCGCCGTGCCCGAGCCCGGGTACGTGGCCATGTTCATCGGGACCTCGTTCGCCCAGGCCATGTGGATGTCACCGGTCAGGAACACGGTGTTCTTGACGCCCCGGTCCTTCAGATGGCCCAGCAGCTCCTTGCGGTCGTCCGTGTAGCCGTCCCACTGGTCCACGTTGATCGCGAGGCCGCCCTCGGGCAGGCCGAGCAGCTTGGTCAGCGGCTTCAGCAGGTGCGCGGGCAGCGAGGCGAAGGCCACCGGCGAGATCATCACCGAGGTGCCCACCAGCTTCCAGGTCGCCTCCGAGCCCGCGAGGCCCGACTTGAGCCAGTCCAGCTGGGCGCGCCCGGTGATGGTGCGCTCCGGGTCGTCCACCGAGCCGCTGCCGACCTTGGTCTGCTGCGAGCGGAAGGAGCGCAGGTCCAGCAGGTGCAGGTCGGCGAGGGTGCCGAAGCGCAGCCGGCGGTAGACGGTGCCCGCGATGGAGGCGCGTACGGGCATCCACTCGAAGTACGCCTGCTTGGCGGCGGCCGCGCGGGCCGCCCAGTCGCCCTCGGCGCCCGGCGTGTGGTTCTCGGCGCCGCCGGCCCAGCTGTCGTTGGCGAACTCGTGGTCGTCCCAGATGGCGATGACCGGGTGGGCGTGGTGCAGGGCCTGGAGGTCGGCGTCCGTCTTGTACTTGCCGTGGCGCGTGCGGTAGTCGGCGAGCGAGACGATCTCGTGCTTCGGCTCGTGCGGGCGTACGACGTACTTCGCCTCCGGATAGCCCCCGGACTGGTACTCGTAGATGTAGTCGCCCAGGTGCAGGATCGCGTGCAGATCCGTGCGGGCCGCCAGGTGGCGGTAGGCGGAGAAGTAGCCGGACTCCCAGTTGGCGCAGGAGACCACGCCGAAGCGGACCCCTTCGGTCGTCGCCTCGTGGGCCGGGGTGGTCAGGGTGCGCCCGACGGGGGAGACGGTGCCGCCGGCGGTGAACCGGTACCAGTAGGGCGTCTGCGGCTGCAGCCCGCGTACGTCCACCTTGACCGTGTGGTCGGCGGCGGCGCTCGCGGTGACGGTGCCGGAGCCGACGATGCGGGAGAAGCCCTTGTCGGCCGCCACTTCCCAGCCCACCTGGGTGGCCGGGCCGAGCCCGGAGCCGGGTACGGCCTCGGGGGTCGGGGTGACGCGGGTCCACAGCAGGACCCCGTCGGGCAGCGGATCGCCCGAGGCGACGCCGTGGAGGAAGGCGGGCGCGGTGCCCGCCGCGTGGGCGGCCGAGGCGCCCAGGGAGGTGAGGGGGGCCAGTGCGGCCGTGGCCGCAGCGGCCAGAACGACCGTACGGCGGCGGGGAGTTGCCGCTGACTGGGAGGAGGTGAGTTGACTGGTCACGGATGATCATATTACCGACGGGTACACCCGCCGGGCCAGGTGCGGGAATGCAAAGGGCGGGCGAACTCTGGGAGTTCGCCCGCCCTTCGAAGCGGTCCGTCCGGATGGTGATTTCCGGATTGCCCCGGGATCAGCCCTGCAGTGCCTTGTCGATCGCCGCCGTGAACAGCTCCGCCGTCTGCGGAGTCTCGATCTTCTTGCCGTCCATCTTCAGGGTCGGCGTGCCCTTCACCCCGGACTTGTCGAAGGCCTTCGACATCTCCAGCGCCCACCGGTCGTACGTACCGTCCTCGACGGCCTTCTTGAACTCGGCGTTGCCCTTGAGCGCCGGGACCGTGTCCGCGACCTTCAGCAGGTAGTCGTCCTTGGCGAAGCTGTCGTCGGTCTCCTCGGGGTGCAGGTCCTTGGAGTAGAGCGCGCCCTTGTAGTCGAGGAAGGCCTGCGGGCTGACGTTGAGCGCGGCGCCCAGGGCGCTCAGCGCGTTCTTCGAGCCCTCGCCCTTGACGGCGTTGTCGATGAAGGTGGCGCCGATGTACTGGAGCTTGTACTTGCCCGCGTCCACGTCCTTCTTGACCTGCTCGCCGGCCGCCTGCTCGAAGGCGGCGCAGGCCGGGCAGCGCGAGTCCTCGTACAGCTCCAGGGTCTTCTTGGCGTCGGGCTTGCCGATGACGACCGTGGTGCCGTCCGCGCCCTCGGTGTTCTTCGGCTTGACCAGCTCGGCCGTGGCGGCCTTCTCCCAGTGGCCGGGCTGGTTGGCCTGCATGACCCCGTAGCCGATGGCGCCGATCACGGCGAGCGCGACCACGACCCCGCCCGCCACGATCACCTGGCGGCGGATCTTGTCCTTCTTGGCCTGGGCCTCGCGCTCGGCGCGCAGACGCTCGCGGGCCGCTGCCTTGTTCGCGTGGCTGTTGCGTGAACTCATCGTGATCTCCGTGGGGTGTGACGTGTGGAAGGGACTGCCTTACGTGCGTCAGGCGCGGGCGAGCGCGCCGAGCACGGGGGGTCCCCGCCGTCCCACGGAGTGTGCCGGGAAGCGGGTACGGGCCCCGGCGGCCGAGCGGACCGACCGCAGCAGCGCCCGCACCGGCCGGCAGGCCACCGCGACCGAAGACACCGCCAGCAGCAGCGGCCGGAACGCGAAGGCGGCCACCGCCCGCAGCAGCCGGCCCAGTGCCCGCTCGCCGTGGCGCAGCCAGGCGGCGGCCAGCAGCCCGACCGAGACATGGGCGCCGAGCAGCAGCCAGGGCGTGTACGGCCCCGGCGTGGACAGCAGCGCGGCTGCGCCGGCCGGTCCGGTCACCTCGGTCAGCGGCCCGCCCACCGGCGTGCCGCCGCACAGGGCGTCCAGGCCCATGGCGCGCAGCGGGCCCGCGACGGGGCCGCCGGCCGGGCCGTAGCAGAGGTGCTGGCCGGTGGTGAAGACGGTGTCGGCGGCCAGCTCAAGCGGTACGAGCAGTCCGGCGATGGGGCCGAAGCCCCGTTCGCGGCCCGCGAGCGCATAGGCGATCGCGAACACACCCGCGAAGGCCCCGGCCACCAGCGTGGGTGGCAGCGGGACCCGGGACATCAGGACGTGCGAGCCCGAGGACAGCAGTACGACGAGCGCGCTGAACAGCGCGGCCCGCAGCCCCCTGAGTCCCGTCCCGGAAATGTCCATCCTCGCGAGTGTGCCATGCGTTCCTGTGGAACAGGCGTTCAGGGAGTGAGACGCCCGTTACGGAAAAGATCCACGAAGATCTGGTGGTCGGCGCGCGCCCGGGCCCCGTACGCGTGGGCGAAGTCCACGAGCAGCTCCGCGAAGCCCTCCTCGTCGGCCGCGATCGCCGCGTCGATGGCCCGCTCGGTGGAGAACGGCACCAGGGACTGCCCGCTCTCGGCCTCGTCGGCCGACGCGTGCATGGTCGCGGTCGCCCGGCCGAGATCGGCGACGACGGCCGCGATCTCCTCCGGCTCGTCCAGGTCCGACCAGTCCAGGTCCACCGCGTACGGGGAGACCTCCGCGACCAGCTGCCCGGCCCCGTCCAGCTCCGTCCAGCCCAGCCACGGGTCGGCGTGCGCCTGCAGGGCGCGCTGGGAGATCACCGTGCGGTGCCCCTCGTGCTGGAAGTACTCGCGCACAGCCCGGTCCGTGATGTGCCGGGAGGCCGCCGGGGTCTGCGCCTGCTTGAGGTAGATCACGACGTCGTTCTCCAGGGCGTCGCTGTGCCCCTCCAGCAGGATGTTGTAGGAGGGCAGGCCCGCCGAGCCGATCCCGACGCCGCGGCGCCCCACCACGTCCTTGACCCGGTAGGAGTCCGGCCGCACGAGGGACTCGTCGGGGAGGGTCTCCAGGTACCCGTCGAAGGCGGCCAGCACCTTGTAGCGGGTGGCGGCGTCCAGCTCGATGGAGCCCCCGCCGGAGGTGAAGCGGCGCTCGTAGTCCCGTATCTCCGTCATGGAGTCCAGGAGGGAGAAACGGGTCCGGGAGCGGGCCGAGCGCAGCGCGTCCAGCAGCGGGCCCTCGGCGGTGTCCAGGGTGAAGGAGGGCACCTCGTCCTTGTCGAGGGCCTCGCCCCCGACCGCCAGCCGGTGGATGCGCTCCCGGTAGGCGCCCGCGTAGATCCGCACGAGCTCGCTTATCTGGTCGTCGCTGAGCGCCTTGGTGTAGCCGATCAGGGCGACGGAGGCGGCGAACCGCTTCAGGTCCCAGGTGAAGGGCCCGACGTAGGCCTCGTCGAAGTCGTTGACGTTGAAGATCAGCCGGCCGTTGGAGTCCATGTACGTGCCGAAGTTCTCGGCGTGCAGGTCTCCGTGGATCCACACCCGGCCCGTCCGCTCGTCCAGGTAAGGGCCGCCGTGCCGGTCCCGCTCCAGGTCGGAGTAGAAGAGGCAGGCGGTACCCCGGTAGAAGGCGAAGGCCGAAGCCGCCATCTTGCGGAATTTGACCTGGAAGGCAGCGGGGTCGGCGGCGAGCAGCTCACCGAACGCGGTGTCGAACACGTCGAGGATCTGCTCGGCGCGCTGCTCGTCGGTCGTCTCGGGGACCGCCATGGCGGGTTCCTCCTGGTGCACGGGCTGTTTCAGGTTCCGACCGACTGGACGCCGGATCGGCCCTCCTGGTTCTGCAACGCCCGACCGTACCGGTCAGTGCCCGTGATCTGTCACCCGGCCGACGTAGGATTCGAAGCTGCCCCCTCACCCCCCGCCCCCGGAGGACCCGCGCCGTGACAAAGCCGCCGTTCACGCACCTGCACGTCCACACCCAGTACTCGCTGCTGGACGGTGCCGCGCGGCTGAAGGACATGTTCAACGCGTGCAACGAGATGGGCATGACGCACATCGCCATGTCCGACCACGGCAATCTGCACGGGGCGTACGACTTCTTCCACACCGCGCAGAAGGCCGGCATCACGCCGATCATCGGCATCGAGGCGTACGTCGCCCCCGAGTCCCGGCGCAACAAGCGGCGCATCCAGTGGGGCCAGCCGCACCAGAAGCGCGACGACGTCTCCGGTTCCGGCGGTTACACCCACAAGACGATCTGGGCGTCGAACGCCACCGGTCTGCACAACATCTTCCGGCTGTCCTCCGACGCGTACGCCGAGGGCTGGCTCACGAAGTGGCCGCGGATGGACAAGGAGACGATCTCCAAGTGGTCCGAGGGCTTGATCGCCTCCACCGGCTGCCCGTCCGGCGAGGTGCAGACCAGGCTGCGGCTCGGCCAGTTCGACGAGGCCGTGCAGGCCGCCTCCGACTACAAGGACATCTTCGGCGAGGGGCGCTACTTCCTGGAGCTGATGGACCACGGGATCGAGATCGAGCGCCGGGTCCGCGACGGGCTGCTGGAGATCGGCAAGAAGCTCGGCATCCCGCCGCTGGTGACGAACGACTCGCACTACACGTATGCGAGCGAGTCCGTCGCCCACGACGCCCTGCTCTGCATCCAGACCGGCAAGAACCTCTCGGACCCGGACCGCTTCCGCTTCGACGGTACCGGCTACTACCTGAAGTCGACCGACGAGATGTACGCGATCGACTCCTCGGACGCCTGGCAGGAGGGCTGCGCCAACACGCGGCTGGTCGCCGACCAGATCGACACCGAGGGCATGTTCAAGTTCCGGAACCTGATGCCGAAGTTCGACATCCCGGACGGCCACACCGAGGTCAGCTGGTTCCGCGAGGAGACCATGCGCGGCATGCACCGCCGCTACCCCGGAGGCATTCCGGAGGACCGGATGCAGCAGGCCGAGTACGAGATGGACACGATCATCTCGATGGGCTTCCCCGGCTACTTCCTCGTGGTCGCCGACTTCATCATGTGGGCCAAGAACCAGGGCATCGCGGTGGGCCCGGGCCGAGGCTCCGCGGCCGGTTCGATCGTCGCGTACGCCATGGGCATCACCGACCTCGACCCGCTCACGCACGGCCTGATCTTCGAGCGCTTCCTGAACCCCGAGCGCGTCTCCATGCCCGACGTCGACATCGACTTCGACGAGCGCCGGCGCGTGGAGGTGATCCGGTACGTGACCGAGAAGTACGGCGCCGACAAGGTCGCCATGATCGGCACCTACGGCACCATCAAGGCCAAGAACGCGATCAAGGACTCCGCGCGCGTCCTGGGCTACCCGTACGCCATGGGCGACCGGCTCACCAAGGCCATGCCCGCCGACGTCCTCGGCAAGGGCATCCCGCTCTCCGGCATCCTCGACCCGAAGCACCCGCGTTACAGCGAGGCCGGCGAGATCCGCGGGATGTACGAGAACGAGCCCGACGTGAAGAAGGTCATCGACACCGCCATGGGCGTCGAGGGCCTGGTCCGCCAGATGGGCGTGCACGCCGCCGGCGTGATCATGTCCAGCGAGACCATCACCGACCACGTACCCGTCTGGGTGCGGCACACCGACGGCGTCACCATCACCCAGTGGGACTACCCGAGCTGCGAGTCGCTCGGCCTGCTGAAGATGGACTTCCTCGGCCTGCGCAACCTCACGATCATGGACGACGCCGTCAAGATGGTGAAGGCCAACAAGGGGATCGACATCGATCTCCTGGGCCTCCCGCTCGACGACCCCAAGACCTTCGAACTGCTCGGCCGCGGTGACACCCTCGGCGTCTTCCAGTTCGACGGCGGGCCCATGCGCTCCCTGCTGCGCCTGATGAAGCCCGACAACTTCGAGGACATCTCCGCCGTCTCGGCCCTGTACCGGCCGGGCCCGATGGGCATGAACTCGCACACGAACTACGCCCTGCGCAAGAACAAGCAGCAGGAGATCACCCCGATCCACCCGGAGCTGGAGGGGCCGCTCGAAGAGGTGCTCGCGGTCACCTACGGCCTGATCGTCTACCAGGAGCAGGTCCAGAAGGCCGCCCAGATCATCGCCGGGTACTCGCTCGGCGAGGCCGACATCCTGCGCCGCGTGATGGGCAAGAAGAAGCCCGAGGAGCTGGCGAAGAACTTCGTCATCTTCGAGGCGGGAGCCAAGGAGAAGGGCTTCAGCGATCAGGCGATCAAGGCGCTGTGGGACGTCCTGGTCCCCTTCGCCGGCTACGCCTTCAACAAGGCCCACTCGGCCGCGTACGGCCTGGTCTCCTACTGGACCGCCTACCTCAAGGCGAACTTCCCGGCCGAGTACATGGCCGGCCTGCTCACCTCGGTCAAGGACGACAAGGACAAGTCCGCGATCTACCTGAACGAGTGCCGCCGGATGGGCATCAAGGTCCTGCCGCCGAACGTGAACGAGTCCGAGCCGAACTTCGCGGCCCAGGGCGACGACGTGATCCTCTTCGGCCTCACCGCGGTGCGCAACGTCGGCACCAACGTCGTCGAGTCGATCATCAGGACGAGGAAGGCCAAGGGGAAGTACTCCACCTTCCCCGACTTCCTGGACAAGGTCGAGGCCGTCGTCTGCAACAAGCGCACCGTCGAGTCGCTGATCAAGGCCGGCGCCTTCGACGAGATGGGCCACACCCGCAAGGGCCTGGTCGCCCACCACGAACCGATGATCGACAACGTGGTCGCGGTCAAGCGCAAGGAGGCCGAGGGACAGTTCGACCTGTTCGGCGGAATGGGTGACGAGAGCGCGAGCGACGAGCCGGGCTTCGGCCTCGACGTCGAGTTCTCCGACGTCGAGTGGGAGAAGGCCTACCTGCTCGCCCAGGAGCGCGAGATGCTCGGCCTCTACGTGTCCGACCACCCGCTCTTCGGCCTGGAGCACGTGCTCTCCGACAAGACGGACGCCGGTATCTCCCAGCTGACCGGCGGCGAGCACTCCGACGGCGCCGTCGTCACCATCGGCGGCATCATCTCGGGCCTGCAGCGCAAGATGACCAAGCAGGGCAACGCCTGGGCCATCGCCACCGTCGAGGACCTGGCCGGTTCCATCGAATGCATGTTCTTCCCGGCGACCTACCAGCTCGTCTCCACCCAGCTGGTCGAGGACACCGTCGTCTTCGTCAAGGGCCGCCTCGACAAGCGCGAGGACGTCCCCCGCCTGGTCGCCATGGAGATGATGGTCCCCGACCTCTCCTCGGCCGGCACCAACGCCCCGGTGGTCCTCACCATCCCCACCGTCAAGGTCACGCCGCCGATGGTGACCCGTCTGGGCGAGATCCTGCGCCACCACCAGGGCAACAGCGAGGTGCGGATCAAGCTCCAGGGGCCGCGGACCACCACCGTGCTCCGCCTCGACAAGCACCGGGTCAAGCCCGACCCCGCGCTCTTCGGCGACCTCAAGGTGCTGCTCGGACCGTCCTGCCTGGCCGGATAGCGACCCCGGAGGTACGTGCGGAAGGGCCCGCCCGGTGTCACCGGGCGGGCCCTTCCGCGTACGAGTACGGCCGTCAGTTGTGGCCGAACTTCTTCTCCTTGCGCTTGTGCGCCATGTCCATCGGGCTCGGCGCCGAGGAGGAGGGCATCGACTCGGTCTCCGAGGTGCCCTTGGTCGGATCCTGCCCCGACCGGGGCTGCTGCTTGGCGGGCTGCTTCTGGTTCTTGTTCTTGGCCATGGTGGAGCCTCCGTGAGGGTCTAGGGGCCAGGACCGCCTTCACACTCACACAACGCCAGAAACGGCGCATTTTGGATCATTACTGCGCGTAGCCGAGGCCTTCCGCGCCGTCGACCGTGAGATCCGCCACGCCGATGATCGAGTTCCGGCCTTCAACGCCCTTGGGGTCGGGCAGACTCGGGGAACCGCCGCAAAGCACAGAGGACCCCCAGGGAAGAGGGTGGAACGCGTGGACCGCTGCGTCGTCCTGGTGGACGCCGGCTACCTGCTGGGTGCCGCCGCCAGCCTTCTCGCCGGGGAGCCCTCCCGCTCCCGGATCACCATCGACCATGCCGCCCTCATCCAGGGCCTGCGCGAGCGGGCCGAGGCCGACACCGAGCAGCCCCTGCTGCGCATCTACTGGTTCGACGGAGCGCCCGACCGGGTGCCCCAGCCCGAACACCGGCGGCTGCGCGTCATGCCCCGCGTCACCGTCCGGCTGGGCGCCCTGACCCGCAGCGACGGCCGCTGGGCGCAGAAGGGCGTCGACGCCGCCATGCACGCCGAGCTCACCGAGCTCGCCCGCAACCGGGCCTGCTCCGACGTGGTCCTGGTCACCGGCGACGGAGACCTGCTGCCCGGCCTGATGTCCGCCAAGGAACACGGGGTCGCCGTCCACCTGTGGGCCGTCCAGGCCGCCGACGGGGACTACAACCAGTCCGAGGACCTCGTCGCCGAGGCCGACGAACGCCGCGTCCTGGACCGTGCCTGGATCACCCGGGCCGTCCGCGCCAAGGACCTCACCGGACTGTGCTCCCCGCCGCCCGCACCGCGCCCCGACATCGCCGCCATCCTCTCGGCCCCGCTGCCCGAGGCCGCGCTCGCCGAGGCCGCCCGCAACGGCGCCGCCGCCACCGGGCAGGAAGACCGCGACGGGGCCCCCGTACCGGCGCCCACCACCGCCGGGGGCAAGCCCGTACCCACGCCCAAGGACCTCGCCGGAGCCCTGCGCGCCACCGGCCCGCAGAGCCACCCCCAGACCGGGCCGAGCGGCGCCCACGCCCCCGCCAGCGCCCTGCGCTGGTCCTCCGACAAGGGCTGGATCGACCGGGCCGGACCGCTGGGCGAGCCCGCCGAGACCGCCTCGCTGCCCACCCTCGCCCAGCTCACCAGCGCCGAACAGCGCTGGGCCGACCGCGAGGAGGACATCACCACCGTCGGCGGCGACCCGTTCGAGGTGGGACAGGTGTTCGCCCGGCGCTGGATGGAACGGCTCCCGGAGACCGTGCACCTGCAGAAGCTGGCCACGATGTACCCGCGGATCCCGCACCGGATCGACGGCGAACTGCTGCGCTACGCGGCCCGGTTCGGGCTGCTCGCACACAAGGACGACCAGATCGACGAGCACGACCGGTACGCCATCCGCGCCGGGTTCTGGCGGGAGATCGACGTCCGCGCCGCCGCCGAACACGTGGCCGCCGTACCGGCCTCCGCGCCCGGAACCGCCCCCGCCGACCTCGCGGCCCCGCTGACCCCGACGGCCGAGTAGGGCCGGGAACCCCGTAGGCTGCACCCTCGTGAGTACGGGCACAGCACAGGCGCGAGAAGGCACGGCAGCGGCCGCGGGAGCGGCGCCGGACGTCATCTGCGCGGTGCGTGACCTGGTCAAGACGTATCCCGCGGTACGCGGTCGGCGCGGGGCCCCGGCCCTGCCCGAGACCCGCGCCAACGACGGGATCTGCCTGGACGTCCGGCGCGGCGAGATCTTCGGACTGCTCGGCCCCAACGGCGCCGGCAAGTCCACGCTGGTCCGCCAGCTCACCGGCCTGATGCGGCCGGACTCCGGCTCGGTGACCCTGCTCGGCCACGACCTCGTGGACCACCCCGAGCGGGCCTCCCGGCTGCTCGCCTACCTGGGGCAGGAGTCCACCGCCCTGGACGAGCTCACGGTGGCGCTGGCCGCCGAGACCACCGGACGGCTGCGCGGGCAGGGCGTCCGCGCAGCCCGGGCCGCGCGCGACGCCGTACTGGACGAGCTCGGGCTGACCCCGATCGCCGGACGGCCCCTGAAGAAACTTTCCGGCGGCCAGCGCCGCCTCGCCTGCTTCGCCACCGCACTGATGGGGGAGCGGCCCGTACTGGTCCTCGACGAGCCCACCACCGGCATGGACCCGGTCGCCCGGCGGGCCGTGTGGTCCGCCGTCGACCGGCGGCGCGCGCAGCACGGCGCGACGGTCCTGCTCGTCACCCACAACGTCATCGAGGCCGAGACCGTCCTGGACCGGGTCGCCGTCATCGACCAGGGCAAGGTCATCGCCTGCGACACCCCGGCCGGACTGAAGGCCACCGTCTCGGGCGAGGTCCGGCTGGAGCTGGTGTGGCGCGAGGGCGCTCCGCTGGAGGTCCCGGAGGTCGCAAGGCTGCGCGACCGGGCCGTCGAGTCCGGGCGCCGCTGGGTGCTCCGGCTGGCGCCGGACGAGGCGAGGGCGGCGGTGGCCTCGGTCACCGGGAGCCCGGCCTTCGCCGCGCTCGACGACTTCACCCTGGCCACCCCCAGCCTGGAAGACGTGTACCTGGCCCTCGGCGGCAAGACGAAAGGGCTGGTGAAGTCGTGAGCGACCGTTCGACGGGGACCGTCCGGGCCGTGCTCACGCCCGACGCCGTGCCGTCACCCGATGCGTCACCCGCTGCGGACACCGCGCCGGTGGCCGCCGCCGGCGGCCGTGCACAGGCACCGCAGCCCGCGCCGCTGGCGCCCGGCGCACGCTTCTTCCCCTCCCTGGCCGCCGTCTACCGGGCCCAGCTCTCCCGGGCCCGGGTGGCCCGGATCCCGCTGCTGTTCGTCGCCACCTTCCAGTCCGTCGGGATCATGATCCTGATGCGGGGCGTGGTCGACGGGGGCTCGGAGGCCCGTGCCGTCGTCGCCGGCTCCTCGGTGCTCGTCGTCGCCTTCGTCGCCCTGAACCTGCTCGCCCAGTACTTCGGGCAGCTGCGGGCCGGCGGCGGGCTCGACCACTACGCCACCCTGCCCGTGCCGCCCGCGTCGGTGGTCCTGGGCGCGGCCGCCGCGTACGCCTCCTTCACCCTGCCGGGGACCCTGGTCACCGCCGTCTTCGGATGCCTGCTGTTCGGGCTGCCGATGAGCGGGCTGTGGATCCTGGCCGCGGTGGTACCGCTGGCCGGGGCCGCGCTGGCCGGGCTCGGCGCGGCGCTGGGACTGCTGGCACCGCGCCAGGAGCTGGCCACCCTCGCGGGCCAGCTCGGCATGTCGGCGGCGCTGCTGCTCGGGGTGCTGCCGCCGGAGCGGATGCCGGACGTGATCGTGTGGGCCCGGGACCTGCTGCCGTCCACGTACGGCGTCGAGGCGTTCGCCCGTACCTTCGCCCCCGAACCGGACTGGGCCGCCGTCGCCTTCGACCTGGGCGTGTGCGGGGCCGTCGGAGTCCTCTCGCTCACCGTCGCGACCTGGGCGTACCGCCGGGCGGCCGTCCGCTGACACGGTCCGCCGACGCCGCTGCCGTGCACACCTGGCACGATGTGGGGGTGACCGAAGCCGTGACCCCGCCGTCCCCCCTCGACCCGCCGCCGCTCCCGCACGAGAAGCGGGGAGCCGCCGCCGGGGCGATCACCCCGGAGGACGTCCGGGACGGGGCCGTCGTCGCCCTGCTCCTCGGGGCGGCCGGACTGCTCCTCGGCCTGCTGTGGCTGTGGCTGGCCCCCCGGGTGCAGTACGTCTCCAACGGGGAGGCCGTCTTCCTGCGCAACAGCGAGAGCGAGGCGCGGATCGCCTCCGACGGCACCTTCTTCCTGCTGTCGCTGGGGCTGGGCGTGCTCAGCGCCGTCGGCACCTTCCTGTGGCGCCGGGCCGGCGGTGTGCCGCTGGTGATCGGGCTGGCGGTCGGATCCGTCTTCGGAGCGCTGGTGGGGTGGCGGTTCGGGCTGTGGCTGGGGCCGACGTCGGACCTGGTCGCGGCCGCGAAGCAGGCGGGCAAGGGGGTTCCGTTCGACGCGCCGCTGGAGCTGCTCGCGCACGGGGCGCTGCTGGCCTGGCCGATGACCGCCGTGCTGCTGCATCTGGGGCTGACCGCGTTGTGGACGCCGCGGGATCCGGATCCCGTGCCGGTGTTCGGCTGGTCGGGGTACTACCAGGCGCCGGCGTCGACGCCGCCGCCCGCCGATGCCGCCCCGTCGGCTCCGGAGACCCCCCGCGCCTGACCGTGCCGGGTGGTGCGGGGCCGCCGCTGCGCGGAGCTGGTCCCCGCCCCGCCCTTTCTCCGTTTCCCGGGGCTCTGCCCCGGACCCCGCCGGGCTCTGCTCCGGACCCCGCCGGGCTCTGCTCCGGACCCCGCCGGGCTCTGCTCCGGACCCCGCCGGGCTCTGCTCCGGACCCCGCCGGGCTCTGCCCCGGACCCCGCCGGGCTCTGCCCCGGACCCCGCCGGGCTCTGCCCCGGACCCGCGCCTCAATCTCCCCCAGCTACCGCTGGGAGGTGCCCCCTGGCGGGGCTATGCCCGGGCGATCGGGGCCAGGGTGGCGGCCGTGAGGGTGGTCAGGTCCGACGGGGAGAGTTCGATCTCCAGGCCGCGGCGGCCCGCCGAGCAGCAGATCGTGGGGTGCGCCGAGGCCGAGGCGTCGATCACCGTACGCAGCCGCTTGCGCTGCCCCAGCGGGGAGATGCCGCCGAGGACGTAGCCGGTGGTGCGCTCCGCCAGGGCCGGATCGGCCATCGCCGCACGCTTGCCGCCGACCGCCGTCGCCAGGGCCTTGAGGTCCAGTGATCCCGAGACCGGGACCACCGCCACCGTCAGGACGCCGTCCACGTCCGCGACCAGGGTCTTGAAGACCTGGGCGGGCGAGACGCCGAGCGCCTGCGCCGCCTCCTCCCCGTACGAGGGATGGGCCGGGTCGTGCTCGTACGCGTGCGTGGTGAACGCGACGCCCGCCGCCGTCAGGGCGACGATCGCCGGGGTGCCTGCCGCCTGCTTGGACCTCTTCGCCATCGGTGTGCGCTCAGTTCGGGCTCGTCGGGGCACGGGTCAGGTCCACCGCCGGCAGGGACGGGAGGTGACGGATCACCGCCGTCTCCGTGCGCAGCAGCTTCAGCTCCTCCGCCAGCCGGGTCGCGGTGTCCGGGGCCTGGAGCAGCCGCTGCTTCGCCGGGATGTCCAGCACCGCCGCCGCTGCCACCAGGTAGGAGACCACCGAGGGCTCGTCGGGGAGCTCCGCGCCCGTCAGGGACCGCTCCCGGGCCCCGGCCAGCCGCTTCTGGTAGTTGCGGAAGGCCCGCAGCACCCCCTCGGCCAGGACGCCGGCGCCGTCGCCCGCATCCTCCGGGAGCTCTTCCAGCTCCGCCGTCAGGAAGGGGCCCGAGGCGTCGACCGAGACCAGGCGGACCCGCGTCGTACCGGTCGCCAGGACCTCGAAGCTGCCGTCCTCCCGCTCCCGGACGGTCGCCGCGTCGGCGATGCAGCCCACCCGGTGGAAGGCCTGGATGGGGTCGGGGCCGAAGCCCGCCGCCGGGCCCCGCTCGGGCAGGGACGTCTGGTCCGGCAGGCCGGGCGCGGTCGGCGCGACCTCCCGGCCGTCGCGGATCGCGACGACAGCGAAACGGCGCGGCTCGTCCTCGCCCGTCTTCAGCAGCTCGCGCATCATGGCGCGATAACGCTCCTCGAAGATGTTCAGCGGGAGGACGAGTCCCGGGAACAGCACCGAATTCAGCGGGAAGAGGGGCAGGCGAACGGTGGTCACGAGGCACAGGGTAATCGCCCGGACCACCGAGGGTGTCCGGCGTCTGAGGGGCGGACGGCGTCACATGCGCGATCCGTCGGACGACCCCCTCCGCCGTCACCCCCGCCGCAGGAGCCGGGAGGCCCCCGCCGCCACCGTCGTGGCCAGGATCCAGCCCATGACGACCAGGCCCGCCGCCCCCCACTGCCAGCCGCCCTCCAGCTTCCACTGGCCCTGCTGGCCGAGGTCGATCACCGGGAGCAGCAGGTCCAGCGCGTACAGGGCGGCGCTCCACTGCGGGTGCTCGTCCTCCTTGATCGCCGGCGGGTGGAGCTGGGAGAACAGCAGCGCCCCCGCCGCCCACAGCACCGCCATCCACAGCGCGGCCCGGCCCGGCCGGTAGCCGTAGACCACCGTCCAGTCCTGCAGGTACCCCCACGCCTTCGGCCCCGGCGGCAGCGTGGCCCGGCGCCGCCGCTGCTTGGCCAGCAGCACCTCGCGGGCATCCTGGTCCTCGCCGCTGGCCCGCAGTACGGCGGCCAGCCGCTCGTACGGCTCCGGCGAGTACTCGGGAGTCGCCGCCTCCACCCACTCCAGGCGGCGGGAGAGCGGGAAATGGCCCCGGGGCGCCAGGTTCTCGTAGACGAAGCCCTCGATGGACACCCCGCCCGCGCCCGGCCAGCTCGTGGAGGTGTCGACGAGCTTGACCACCTTGGCCCCGGACACCACCACCCGCCCGTGCTCCGGCCGCTCGCCGACGAAACGGAACTCGGGGGTCTGGATCCGGCGCAGGGATATCTCCTGCTCGTCGGTGAGCGTGAACCGGGCGCCGTAGAAGTCGATGGCGTCCCCGAAGCGGCCGTCGTCCAGCCGCAGCCCGCCCCGGCACTCGAAGCGCTGGGCCCGCTGACCGCGCGTGGGCGTCGCCGCCAGCCCGTACGGGGGAGTGGAGGAACCCACGCCCGCCGCGTAGTCCAGCGCGATGGAGGTCAGGTACAGGGTGCGCTCGACCGTCAGCTGCGGGGCGTTCAGCGCGTACCGCCCGTACGGGTTGCGCAGGCGGGCCCCGCGCAGGTTCATCGACACGCCGACCTTCGCCCCGCGCAGGCTCACCTCCCCGTACGTCTCCAGCAGCTCGCCCTGGAAGTCCTGCGCGACGGACATCCCGTCCGCGGCGATCGCCCGCCCCTTGCTGTCCCGCTGCACCACGGCCTGGCTGACCAGCAGATCGGTACCGATCTGCGCGTCCGTCAGCCGGATCCCGCGCGCCACCCGGCAGCGCGGCAGGTGCAGATCGCCCTCGGTGTGCAGCCGGGCGGCCTCCAGCCGCGGTATCGCGCAGTTGATCAGGCGCAGCGTGCCGAAGCGGGCCTCGGACAGCTGGATCTCGCTGTCGAACCGGCAGGACTGCAGCTCCACGTACGGGGCCACCGCCCCGCCGGACAGTTCCAGCCGCCCGCTGATCCGCACCCCGCGCAGCTTGAGGGAGGCCACCCGGCCCGGCACCGGCGGCGGCCCGTGCAGCAGCAGCCGGGCGACCACCCGGGCGCGCACGCTGCGCTCGGGCCCCCAGACGTGCTCGGCGTGCGGATCGTCCCGGTCGGCGGCGCGGGTGCTGAGATCGCAGATGCTGCCCGTGCGGTACGCGTCCCACATGCGGCGTTCCGAAGCGGTGAGATCCGCCGGTTCCTCGTCCGTGCGCGCCTCGGTCACGGCGGCCCCCCTCCGCTGTCATCTACGTGTAGGGGAACGCTATCGGGCGCCTGTGACATCCGGGGCCTGTATCAGCCAGTGATACGGGCGGACGGTGGCGCGAAGCGGTCTGAGAGAATTGTGAGGTGATCTCTCGTATCGACCTGCGCGGTGACGCCCTCCCCGAGGGTGGCGCCCTGCGCGATCTGCTGCCCCGTGCCGAGTTCGACGTAGAAGCTGCCCTGGAGAAGGTGCGGCCCATCTGCGAGGACGTCCATCATCGTGGCACGGCGGCGCTGATCGAGTACGCGCAGAAGTTCGACGGGGTCGAGCTCTCGCAGGTCCGGGTACCCGCGGAGGCCATCAAGGCCGCCCTGGAGCAGTTGGACCCGGCCGTCCGCGCCGCCCTGGAGGAGTCGATCCGACGCGCCCGGATCGTGCACCGCAATCAGCGCCGCACCGAACACACCACCCAGGTGGTCCCCGGCGGCACCGTGACCGAGAAGTGGGTTCCGGTGGAGCGCGTGGGGCTGTACGCCCCGGGCGGCCGCTCGGTCTACCCGTCCTCCGTCGTCATGAACGTCGTACCGGCCCAGGAGGCGGGCGTCGAGTCGATCGCGCTCGCGTCCCCGCCGCAGAGGGAGTTCGGCGGTCTGCCGCACCCGACGATCCTCGCCGCGTGCGCGCTGCTCGGTGTGGACGAGGTGTACGCGGTGGGCGGTGCGCAGGCCGTGGCGATGTTCGCGTACGGGACCGAGGACTGCCTTCCCTCCAACATGGTGACCGGCCCCGGCAACATCTGGGTCGCCGCCGCCAAGCGCTACTTCACCGGGAAGATCGGCATCGACACCGAGGCCGGCCCGACCGAGATCGCCGTCCTCGCCGACTCCACGGCCGACCCGGTGCACGTCGCCGCCGACCTGATCAGCCAGGCCGAGCACGACCCGCTGGCCGCCGCCGTGCTCGTCACGGACTCCGCGGAGCTCGCGGACGCCGTCGAGAAGGAGCTGGAGCCGCAGGTCGCCGCGACCAAGCACGTCGAGGACCGGATCAAGCCCGCGCTCGCCGGCAAGCAGTCCGCGATCGTGCTGGTCGACAGCCTGGAGGACGGCCTCAAGGTCGTCGACGCGTACGGCGCCGAGCACCTGGAGATCCAGACCGCCGACGCCGCCGCCTGGGCCGCCCGCGTACGCAACGCCGGTGCGATCTTCGTCGGCCCGTGGGCCCCGGTCTCGCTCGGCGACTACTGCGCCGGCTCGAACCACGTGCTGCCCACCGGCGGCTGCGCCTGCCACTCCTCCGGCCTGTCCGTGCAGTCCTTCCTGCGCGGCATCCACATCGTCGACTACACGCGGGACGCCCTCGCCGAGGTCACCCACCACGTGGTGACGCTGGCCGAGGCCGAGGACCTGCCCGCGCACGGCGCCGCCCTGAAGGCGCGCTTCGGATGGAAGGTGCCCACCGTATGACCGCCGCCGCCGGCATCGGCATCGACGACCTGCCCATCCGGGACGAGCTGCGCGGCAAGACCCCGTACGGCGCCCCGCAGCTCGACGTGCCCGTCCAGCTGAACACCAACGAGAACCCGTACGAGCTGCCCGAGGAGCTCGTCCGGCGCATCGCCGAGCGCGTCGCCGAGGCGGCCCGCACCCTCAACCGCTACCCCGACCGGGACGCGGTCGAGCTGCGCACCGAGCTGGCCGCCTACCTCACCCGTACGGCCAAGCACCCGGTCGCGCGCGAGAACGTATGGGCCGCCAACGGCTCCAACGAGGTCATCCAGCAGCTGCTGCAGACCTTCGGCGGGCCCGGCCGCACCGCGCTCGGGTTCGAGCCCTCCTACTCGATGCACGCGCTGATCTCCCGCGGTACCGGCACCGGCTGGATCTCCGGACCGCGCCGCGAGGACTTCACGATCGACGTGGAGGCGGCCGAGCAGGCGATCACCGAGAACGCCCCCGACGTCGTCTTCATCACCTCGCCCAACAACCCCACGGGCACCGCGGTCGAGGCCGAGACGGTCCTCGCCCTCTACGAGGCCGCGCAGGCGGCCAAGCCCTCCCTCGTCATCGTCGACGAGGCCTACGTGGAGTTCAGCCACCGGGACTCGCTGCTGCCCCTCATCGAGGGCCGCCCGAACATGGTGGTCTCCCGGACCATGTCCAAGGCCTTCGGCGCGGCCGGCCTGCGCCTGGGCTACCTGGCGGCGCACCCCGCCGTCGTCGACGCCGTCCAGCTGGTGCGCCTGCCGTACCACCTGTCGGCCGTCACCCAGGCCACCGCACTGGCCGCCCTGGAACACACCGACACCCTGCTCGGCTACGTCGAGCAGCTCAAGGCCGAGCGCGACCGCCTGGTCGTCGAACTGCGGGCCATCGGCTTCGAGGTCACCGATTCCGACGCCAACTTCATTCAGTTCGGGAAGTTCGCGGACTCGCACACCGCCTGGCAGAAGATCCTCGACCAGGGCGTCCTGGTCCGGGACAACGGCGTACCGGGATGGCTGCGGGTCACCGCCGGCACCCCGGCGGAGAACGACGCGTTCCTGGAAGCGGTTCGCGCACTGAAGAAGGAGCAGCACGCATGAGCCGCATCGGACGGGTCGAACGGACCACCAAGGAGACCTCGGTCGTCGTCGAGATAAACCTCGACGGCACCGGCCAGGTCGACGTCTCGACGGGCGTGGGCTTCTACGACCACATGCTCGACCAGCTCGGCCGCCACGGCCTCTTCGACCTCACCGTCAAGACCGAGGGCGACCTGCACATCGACAGCCACCACACCATCGAGGACAGCGCGCTCGCGCTGGGCGCCGCCTTCAAGCAGGCCCTCGGCGACAAGGTCGGCATCTACCGCTTCGGCAACTGCACCGTGCCGCTCGACGAGTCCCTCGCCCAGGTGACCGTCGACCTGTCCGGCCGCCCCTACCTCGTGCACACCGAGCCCGAGAACATGGCGCCGATGATCGGCACGTACGACACGACGATGACCCGGCACATCTTCGAGTCCTTCGTCGCGCAGGCCCAGATCGCCCTGCACATCCACGTCCCGTACGGCCGCAACGCCCACCACATCGTGGAGTGCCAGTTCAAGGCCCTCGCCCGGGCCCTGCGCTACGCCGCCGAGTTCGACCCGCGCGCGGCCGGCATCCTGCCCTCCACGAAGGGCGCCCTCTAGCCGTGAACGGCCTGAACACCATCCTGATCGTCCTCGGCCTGTTCCTGGCCGGGGGCGTCTACTCCTTCCAGAAGCAGAAGATGCCCAAGTCGGTCATCATCCTGCTGGCCCTCGCCTCCGCGATGTGCCTCGCCGCCGGAGTCCTGCGAATCCAGGGAATTTGGGAATGAGCGCAGTCCGCCCCACCAAGAACGTCGTCGTCTTCGACTACGGCTTCGGAAACGTCCGCTCCGCCGAGCGGGCCCTCGCCCGCGTCGGCGCGAACGTCGAGATCACCCGCGACTACGACAAGGCCATGGACGCCGACGGACTCCTCGTCCCCGGCGTCGGCGCCTTCTCCGCCTGCATGCAGGGCCTCAAGGACGCCCGCGGTGACTGGATCATCGGCCGCCGGCTCTCCGGCGGCCGCCCGGTCATGGGCATCTGCGTCGGCATGCAGATCCTCTTCGAACGCGGCATCGAGCACGGCGTCGAGACCGAGGGCCTGGACGAATGGCCCGGCACGGTCGGCCCGCTCAAGGCCCCGATCGTCCCGCACATGGGCTGGAACACCGTCGAGGCACCGGCCGACAGCCAGGCCTTCAAGGGCCTGGACGCCGACGCCCGGTTCTACTTCGTGCACTCCTACGCGGCGCGCGACTGGACCCTTGAGATCACCAACCCGCTGATCCGCGCCCCCAAGGTCACCTGGGCCACCCACGGCGAGCGTTTCGTGGCGGCGGTGGAGAACCGGGCCCTGTGGGCCACGCAGTTCCACCCCGAGAAGTCCGGCGACGCCGGCGCCCAGCTCCTCACCAACTGGATCGAGACCCTGTGATGACCGCACCCACGCTCGAACTCCTGCCCGCGGTCGACGTCCGCGACGGACAAGCCGTCCGCCTCGTCCACGGGGTGTCCGGCAGCGAGACCTCCTACGGCTCCCCGCTGGAAGCGGCCCTCGCCTGGCAGCGCTCCGGCGCCGAATGGCTGCACCTGGTCGACCTGGACGCCGCCTTCGGCACCGGCGACAACCGCGCCCTCGTCGCCGAGATCACCCGCGCCATGGACATCAAGGTCGAGCTCTCCGGCGGCATCCGCGACGACGCCACGCTCGCCGCGGCCCTGGCCACCGGCTGCACCCGCGTCAACCTGGGCACCGCCGCCCTGGAGACCCCCGAGTGGGCCGCCAAGGCCATCGCCGAGCACGGCGACAGGATCGCCATCGGCCTCGATGTCCGCGGCACCACCCTCAAGGGCCGCGGCTGGACCAGCGAGGGCGGCGACCTCTACGAGACCCTCGCCCGCCTGGACTCCGAGGGCTGCGCCCGGTACGTCGTCACCGACATCGGCAAGGACGGCACGCTGACCGGCCCCAACCTGGAGCTGCTGAAGAACGTCTGCGCCGCCACCGACCGGCCCGTCGTCGCCTCCGGCGGCATCTCCTCGCTCGACGACCTGCGGGCGCTGTCCGAGCTGGTCCCGCTGGGCGTCGAGGGCGCGATCGTCGGCAAGGCCCTGTACGCCAAGGCCTTCACCCTGGAAGAAGCCCTGAAGGTGGTCTCCGCATGAGCAACCCCTCCACCGACGTACGCCGCATCTCCTCCGGCGGTGCCTACGAGGACGTCATCGGCTACTCGCGCGCCGTGGCCCTCTCCAACGGCCTGGTCCTGGTCTCCGGCTGCACCGCGGCCGACGCGGGCGGCCCGTACGACCAGACGGTCAAGGCCTTCGACGTCGCCTTCAAGGCGCTCGCCGAAGCCGGCCTGGGACCCGGGGACGTGGTCCGCACCCGGATGTACCTCACGCACGCCCGGGACGTCGAAGAGGTGGGCCGCGCCCACAAGCAGCTCTTCGACGCGGTCCGGCCCGCCGCGACCATGCTCATCGTCTCCGGCTTCGTCGACCCCGGCATGGTCGTCGAGGTGGAGGTCGAGGCGTTCAAGGCGGTGGCGGAATGACCCTCGCCGTACGCGTGATCCCCTGCCTGGACGTGGACAACGGCCGGGTCGTCAAGGGCGTCAACTTCCAGAACCTGCGCGACGCGGGTGACCCGGTGGAGATGGCCAAGCTGTACGACGCCGAGGGCGCCGACGAGCTGACCTTCCTCGACATCACCGCGTCCTCCGGGAACCGCGAGACCACGTACGACGTGGTGCGCCGCACCGCCGAGCAGGTCTTCATCCCGCTCACGGTGGGCGGCGGCGTCCGTACGGCCGACGACGTCGACAAACTCCTTCGCGCGGGAGCGGACAAGGTGGGCGTGAACACGGCCGCCATCGTCCGCCCCGAGCTGATCCAGGAGATCGCGGAGCGCTTCGGCCGGCAGGTCCTCGTCCTGTCCGTGGACGCGCGCCGCACGGCCGCCGGAACGTTCGAGGTCACCACGCACGGCGGCCGCCAGGGCACCGGCATCGACGCGGTCGAGTGGGCGCACCGGGCGGCCGAACTGGGCGCGGGCGAGATCCTGCTCAACTCGATGGACGCGGACGGCACCAAGGACGGCTACGACGTCGAGATGATCGCGGCGGTGCGCAAGCACGTCACGGTCCCGGTGATCGCCTCGGGCGGCGCGGGGCGCCTCGCCGATTTCGCGCCGGCGATCGAAGCGGGTGCCGATGCCGTGCTGGCGGCGTCGGTCTTCCACTTCGGCGACCTCCGCATCGCCGAAGTCAAATCCGCCCTCCGCGAAGCGGGCCACCCGGTTCGCTGATCCCGTTTCCGGGTGCGGCCCTTGCCCTGGCCGGGCGGGTGCGGGCCGGTGGCCGCGCCTCAAGCGCCGGCGGGGCTGGGTTTGGCTTCGGTGTGGGGTGGTGCCCCTCCGGGGGCTCTCCTCGGCTCGCGCCAGGCGGCCGTGGTTCTGCCGTACGGCCTGGGTTGCGCGCTCGTCCTGCGGGGAGCCCCCGGAGTGTCCCCACCCCACGGCGGAGGGCTCGGCAGGGGTGGGGGTGCGGGGACGGTGGGGGGTGTCCCCGCAGGACGAGCGCGCAACCACCGGGTACAGCCGAGATGGCCCGTCACGCGCGAGCCGAGGAGACACCCGCCGGCGGCCCCGCACCCCCACCCCCGCAACCGACCCCGCCCAGGCGAAGCCAAACCCAGCCCCGCCGGCGCTTGAGGCGCGGCCACCGGCCCGCACCCGGAACAGGACCGGCACCCGCCCGGCCAGGGCAGGGGCGCGGCCACCGGCCCGCACCCGGAACAGGACCGGCACCCGCCCGGCCAGGGCAGGGGCGCGGCCACCGGCCCGTACCCGGGGCGTTGCCCAGGTCAGATACCCAGCGACGCCACCGTCAGCTTGGCCACGGCCTCCTTCTCGCCGTCCAGCGTCACCGACGCCGCCGCCTGACGGCCGAAGCAGAACAGCGTCAGTTCACCCGGCTCGCCCGTCACCGTCACCACCGGCGCACCCTTGCGCGCCACCGCCGTCCGCCCGTCGGGACGCCTCAGCACCAGGCCCACCGGCGAGCGCCGCCCCGTCAGGCGGGCCAGCTTCTCCAGCCGGGACCACAGCGCGTCCGAGAAGACCGGGTCCAGCTCCCGCGGGGACCAGTCCGGCTGCGCCCGGCGGACGTCCTCCGCGTGGACGTAGAACTCGACCGCGTTCGCCGCCTCGTCGATCTGCTTCAGCGCGTACACCGACATCCTCGGCGGGCCGGTCCTGATCAACTGGATCAGTTCCTCGTACGGCTTGGCCGTGTACTCCTCCATCGCCCTGTCCAGGCGGGCCTTCAGCACGTTCAGCAGCAGGCCGCCCGCCGCGTCCGGCCGCCGTTCGCGGACCACCACGTGCGCGGCCAGCTCGCGACAGGTCCAGCCGGAGCACAGCGTGGGGGCCTCCGGACCGGCCGCCTCCAACAGGTCCGCCAAGAGCAGACGTTCACGCTTCGCATGGGTAGACATGCGGGCCAGCCTACGGCGGGAACCCGTCGAACACCCGCCCATCAGGCGGACGCGGATCAACACCCCCGCCCCGGCCCGGCACAATGTCCACATGAGTACGTCCCCCCGCCCCGGCAACCTCGACCCCGCCATCGCCGCGCGCCTCAAGCGTTCCGCGGACGGGCTGGTCCCGGCCATCGCCCAGCAGTACGACACCGGTGAGGTGCTCATGCTCGGCTGGATGGACGACGAGGCCCTGCACCGCACCCTGACCACCGGCCGCTGCACCTACTGGTCCCGCAGCCGCCAGGAGTACTGGGTGAAGGGGGATACGTCCGGCCACTTCCAGCACGTGAAATCCGTCGCGCTCGACTGCGATGCCGACACCGTGCTCGTCCAGGTCGACCAGGTCGGAGCGGCCTGCCACACCGGGGCACGCACCTGTTTCGACGAAGATGTCCTCCTCCGCGCAGCCGACTAGGTAGGGTCCCCCGAAATGGATCTTGAGACGTTCCGCAAGCTCGCGGCCGACCGCCGCGTCATCCCCGTGAGCCGCAAGCTGCTGGCCGACGGGGACACCCCCGTCGGGCTCTACCGCAAGCTGGCAGCCGAACGCCCCGGCACCTTCCTCCTGGAGTCCGCCGAGAACGGCCGCTCCTGGTCCCGGTACTCCTTCATCGGGGTCCGCAGCGACGCCACCCTGACCGCCCGGGACGGCCGGGCGCACTGGATCGGCACCCCGCCCGTCGGCGTACCCACCGACGGCGACCCCCTCGACGCCCTGCGCGCCACCGTCGAGGCCCTGCACACCCCCCGCGACCTCGCGGGCGGCATGCCGCCCTTCACCGGCGGCATGGTCGGCTACCTCGGCTACGACATCGTCCGCCGCCTGGAGCGCATCGGCGAGCACACCGCCGACGACCTGGAGCTGCCCGAGCTGACCATGCTGCTCACCTCCGACCTGGCGGTCCTGGACCACTGGGACGGCACCGTCCAGCTCATCGCCAACGCCATCAACCACAACGACCTCGATTCCGGGGTCGACGAGGCGTACGCGGACGCCGTGGCCCGCCTCGACGCGATGGAGGCCGACCTCGCGCGGCCCGCCCCCTACGTGCCGGCCGCACTGCCCGCCTCCGAGCTGCCCGAGTTCTCCGCCCTCTGGGGAGGCGAGAAGTACCAGGCGGCCGTCGAGGACATCAAGGAGCGCATCCGGGCCGGCGAGGCCTTCCAGGTGGTGCCCTCGCAGCGGTTCGAGACCCCCTGCCACGCCTCCGCGCTGGACGTCTACCGGGTGCTGCGGGCCACCAACCCGTCCCCGTACATGTACCTCTTCCGCTTCGAGAACGGCTTCGACGTGGTCGGCTCCAGCCCCGAGGCGCTGGTCAAGGTCGAAGACGGGCGGGCCATGGTCCACCCCATCGCCGGCACCCGCCACCGCGGCGCGACCCCGCAGGAGGACAACGACCTCGCCGACGAGCTGATGGCCGACCCCAAGGAGCGCGCCGAGCACCTGATGCTCGTCGACCTGGGCCGCAACGACCTCGGCCGGGTCTGCGAGCCGGGATCGGTGGAGGTCGTCGACTTCATGTCGATCGAGCGCTACTCCCATGTCATGCACATCGTCTCCACCGTGACGGGGCGCGTGGCCGAGGGGAAGACCGCCTTCGACGTGCTCACCGCCTGCTTCCCGGCCGGCACCCTCTCCGGCGCGCCCAAGCCCCGCGCCATGCAGATCATCGAGGAGCTGGAGCCCTCCCGCCGCGGCCTCTACGGCGGCTGCGTGGGCTACCTGGACTTCGCCGGGGACTCCGACACGGCCATCGCCATCCGCACCGCCCTGCTGCGCGACGGCACGGCGTATGTGCAGGCCGGAGCCGGTGTCGTCGCGGACTCGGTGCCCGAGCTGGAGGACAACGAGTGCCGGAACAAGGCGGCCGCCGTGCTGCGCGCGGTGGGAGCGGCGAACCGCCTCCACGGCTCCTGAGGGCGTAGGGGATAGTGGGGTACGTGAGTGCCGTACCCCCGCCCCGAAACGACGCCGACGCCGAGTCCGAGCCCGAGGCTCCCGACAGCCGCGGCGGCGGCCGCCGCAGTGTGGCCGTCGCCCTGCTGCTCGGCGCCCTGGGCGCCACCGTCGTCCTGCTCGCCTCCGGCCGGACCTGGGCCCGGGGCACCGCCGCCATCGGCAGCGACTCGCTCCAGCTGACCGCCGACGGGCGGGCCGTCACCGGCCTGCCCGCCGCGCTGGCCATCGTGGGCCTCGCCGCACTGGTCGCCGTCTTCGCCGTACGCGGCAAGAGCCGGCTGCTGGTGTCCGGGCTGCTCGCGCTCAGCGGCCTGGGCGCGGCCCTGTCGGCCGTTCTCGGCGCCGACGGCCGCCGCGCCCTGGACGCGCAGGCCGCCCGTACGACCGCCGACAGCGCCGCGCACGTGGCCGGGCTGACCCAGACGACCTGGCCCTACGTCACGGCCGCCGGCGCGGTCCTGATCCTGGCGGCCGGTCTGCTGGCCCTGCGCTTCGGCCGGAGCTGGCCCTCCATGGGAGGCCGCTACGAGCGTGACGGCAGCCCGCGCGCCCGGACTGTCGCAGCGGTTGATCCGGACCGGCCGGAAGATCTGTGGAAGGCTCTGGACCGGGGCGAGGACCCGACCAACGGCCCGGGCGCCGACCGGGCCCGCTGACCCGACCCCCCTGGACGGCGAAGCCGCCCGGTGCGGGACAATGGTCGCCGAGCGTCCGACACAGACCGCACGTTCGACACAGCAGCGCGACAGAGCAACGAGGAGCAACTCATGGCGGGCACTAGCCACGGACACACCCCGGCCGCCTGGACCGGTGTCATCATCGCCTTCATCGGTTTCTGCATCTCCGGCGCCTTCATGGTGATCGCGAACCCGCTCGGCTTCTGGGCCGGCCTCGTCGTCGTCGCGCTCGGCGGCGTCGTCGGCCTGGGGATGCGGGCCGCGGGCCTGGGCGCGCCGAAGCCCGCCCACAAGGACCTCGCCGAGGTCATCGCCGCTTCCAAGGTTCCCGCCAAGGTCTGAGCGCGCGAGCGGCGCGGTCCGTAGCGACGCGGTCCGTAGCGACGCGGTTCGAAGCAACGCAGCCGAAAGGCGCGGCCCCGCCGGGCTGCGCCTTTTGTCATGAGCGGAGAGAATCAGCAGGTGGACGCCTCTCGTACCCCCGATGCCCCGCCGTCACCGGCACCCGTGCCCGCGGACCCGGGGCAGCCCGCCGGGCGGCCGTCCCCGTCGCGGGCCCGGCGGCTCGCCGTCCCGGCGTTCTACCTGGCCGGGGTCACCGCGGCCTTCGCGTACGTGGGCGCCGTGGATCCCAACGAACCCGGCCACTACCCGGTGTGCCCGCTGTTCCGGCTGACGGGCATCCTGTGCCCGGGCTGCGGCGGCCTGCGCAGCGCGCACGCCTTCGCGCAGGGCGATCTGGTCACCGCTCTCGGGGCGAACGCCCTCGCGGTCGCGGGCTATTTCGTCTTCGCGGGGTTCATGGCGCTGTGGCTGGTCCGCGCGTTCCGCGGCGGGCCGACCCCGAGGATCGTCCTGCGTCCGAGGTACTGGTGGGCGCTCGGTGCGCTGGCACTTATTTTCGTCATTGTCCGAAATCTCTCTTTCGGCTCCGCTCTGGCGCCCTGAGCCCCCTGGGCAGGCCCTATGAAGCACGGATTCCGAATGTCCAGTTACTGGGACAGCGTCAACCGCGTGCGGAGGGCAACGCCTCCTGCGGATACCATTTGAATGCCGACCTTGCTTCTGTACTTGTCTGCAAGGCGGCCGACCGTCATCGACCCGGAAGGGGGCCGCTCGCGTGAGTGTGCTCGACGAGATCATCGAAGGGGTCCGCGAAGACCTTGCCGAACGGCAGGCCCGCGTGAGCCTCGACGAGCTCAAGGAGCGTGCCGCCAAGGCGCCCCAGGCCAAGGACGGCGTCGCTGCCCTGCGCGGCGACAGCGTCAAGGTGATCTGCGAGGTCAAGCGCTCCAGCCCCTCCAAGGGCGCGCTGGCCGCCATCGCCGATCCGGCCGGGCTCGCCGCCGACTACGAGGCGGGCGGTGCGGCGGTCATCTCCGTCCTCACCGAGCAGCGCCGGTTCGGCGGCTCGCTGGCCGACCTGGAGGCCGTCCGCGCCCGCGTGGACATCCCGATCCTGCGCAAGGACTTCATCGTCACGGCGTACCAGCTCTGGGAGGCCCGCGCCTACGGCGCCGACCTCGTCCTGCTGATCGTCGCGGCCCTGGAGCAGGAGGCCCTCGTCTCCCTCATCGAGCGGGCCGAGTCCATCGGTCTCACCCCGCTCGTCGAGGTCCACGACGAGGAGGAAGTGGAGCGCGCGGTCGCCGCCGGTGCCAAGATCATCGGCGTCAACGCCCGCAACCTCAAGGACCTCAAGGTCGACCGCTCCACCTTCGAGCGCGTCGTCGGCGAGATCCCGGACCACATCGTCAAGATCGCCGAGTCCGGCATCCGTGGCCCGCACGACCTGATCGCCTACGCCAACGAGGGCGCCGACGCCGTCCTCGTCGGGGAGTCCCTGGTGACCGGCCGCGACCCGAAGGCGGCCGTGGCCGACCTCGTCGCCGCCGGTGCCCACCCCGCCCTGCGCCACGGGCGGAGCTGACCCGTACCCATGGCCCACGACCGTTCCTGCGTCCGCACCCGGCCGGGCTCCCGCCCGGCAGCCGTGCCGACGGCTCACGCGCCCCTGGCGCGCGGCTGCCGCCCCCGCGGCTGCCGTGCCCCGGCCCGGCGCGTGCACGGGCGGCGGGTCCGGTACGTGATCGGCTCCGAGCCCGGTCAGGTCAACGGCATGCGATGGCGCCGCGGAGGCGCGCTGTAACGAGGGCCGCCGCGGCCCGGTACGCGAGACGTACCGCGCCGCGCGCAGCTCCCGTACGGCCTGACGTCCCGGGCCGCCGGCCCCGGACGCGGGCCGCCCCGCTCCGTACGCACGACATCCCCCAGCGGGGTGTGCGCGGCACGGGCGGGCGGCGCAATACGGTGAATGCACCCCGCCGCATCTCGCACCCGTAGGAGCACTGGACATGTCCAGCGAGTTCTTCATTCCGGACCCGGAGGGTCACGTTCCCAACGCCGAGGGCTACTTCGGCGACTTCGGCGGCAAGTTCATCCCGGAGGCGCTCGTCGCCGCCGTGGACGAGGTCGCCGTCGAGTACGAGAAGGCCAAGGGCGACCCGGCCTTCGCGGCCGAGCTCAATGACCTCATGGTCAACTACACCGGCCGCCCGAGCGCCCTCACCGAGGTGCCCCGCTTCGCCGAGCACGCCGGCGGCGCCCGGATCTTCCTCAAGCGCGAGGACCTGAACCACACCGGCTCGCACAAGATCAACAACGTGCTGGGCCAGGCGCTGCTCACCAAGCGCATGGGCAAGACCCGCGTCATCGCCGAGACCGGCGCCGGGCAGCACGGCGTGGCCACCGCCACCGCCTGCGCGCTCTTCGGCCTTGAGTGCACCATCTACATGGGCGAGATCGACACCCAGCGCCAGGCCCTCAACGTGGCCCGCATGCGCATGCTGGGCGCCGAGGTCATCGCCGTGAAGTCCGGCTCCCGGACGCTCAAGGACGCGATCAACGAGGCGTTCCGCGACTGGGTCGCCAATGTGGACCGGACCCACTACCTCTTCGGTACGGTCGCCGGCCCCCACCCCTTCCCGGCCATGGTGCGCGATTTCCACCGGGTCATCGGCGTCGAGGCCCGCCGCCAGATCCTGGAGCGCGCCGGCCGGCTGCCGGACGCCGTCGCGGCCTGCGTCGGCGGCGGCTCGAACGCCATCGGCCTGTTCCACGCCTTCATCCCGGACGCCGGCGTCCGTCTGGTCGGCTTCGAGCCCGCCGGGCACGGCGTCGAGACCGGCGAGCACGCGGCCACGCTGACCGCCGGCGAGCCCGGGATCCTGCACGGCTCCCGCTCCTACGTCCTCCAGGACGAGGAAGGCCAGATCACCGAGCCGTACTCCATCTCGGCCGGCCTGGACTACCCGGGCATCGGCCCGGAGCACTCCTACCTCAAGGACTCCGGCCGCGGCGAGTACCGCGCGGTCACCGACGACGCGGCGATGCAGGCCCTGCGCCTGCTCTCGCGCACCGAGGGGATCATCCCGGCGATCGAGTCGGCGCACGCCCTCGCGGGCGCCCTCGACCTGGGCAAGGAGCTGGGCAAGGACGGCCTGCTGGTCGTCAACCTGTCCGGTCGCGGCGACAAGGACATGGACACGGCGGCCCGTTACTTCGGGCTGTACGACGGCGAGGGGGAGAACAAGTGAGCACCGGAAACCTCCAGCTGCTGAGCGACACCCTCGCCAAGGCGAAGTCCGAGGACCGCGCGGCCCTCGTCGCCTACCTCCCGGCGGGCTTCCCGACCGTCGACGGCGCCATCGAGGCGGTCAAGGCCGTCATCGAGGGCGGCGCGGACGTGGTCGAGATCGGCCTCCCGCACAGCGACCCGGTGCTGGACGGCGCGATCATCCAGACCGCCGACGACATCGCCCTGCGCGGTGGAGTCAAGATCGCCGACGTGATCCGCACGGTCCGCGAGGCGCACGAGGCGACCGGGGCCCCGGTCCTGGTGATGACCTACTGGAACCCCATCGACCGCTACGGCGTCGAGCGGTTCACGGCCGAGCTGGCGGCGGCGGGCGGAGCCGGCTGCATCCTGCCCGACCTGCCGGTGCAGGAGTCCGCGCTGTGGCGCGAGCACGCGGAGAAGCACGGTCTGGCGACCGTCTTCGTCGTGGCTCCCAGCAGCAAGGACGCCCGCCTGGCCACCATCACGGCGGCCGGCTCCGGCTTCGTCTACGCCGCCTCCCTCATGGGAGTCACCGGCACCCGCGAGTCCGTCGGCAACCAGGCCCAGGACCTGGTCCGGCGCACCCGCGCCACCACCGAGCTCCCGGTCTGCGTGGGACTCGGCGTCTCCAACGCCGTACAGGCCAAAGAGGTCGCGGGCTTCGCCGACGGCGTCATCGTCGGCTCGGCCTTCGTGAAGCTGCTCCTGGACGCGCCGGACCTGCCGGCCGGGCTGGACGCCGTACGGGCGCTCGCCGGCGAGCTCGCGGAAGGCGTACGCCGCAGCTGACGCGCGAGCTGACGCGCGTTCGATCACAGCCACGGATGTCTGATCGGGTTCTGTAGCCCGATCGGGTGGAAGTGCGGGCAGGGAGGCACGCGAGTGCCTCCCTGCTTCGTTTGGCGGAACGTGAGCGAGAAGAACGACGGTGCGAACCGCGATGCGACGAAACGATCGGCCCGGGAACGACTCCTCGTGGAGCGCGAGCGGCAGAAGACCCGGGACAAGCGCCGACGGACCCTCGTCGTGGCGGCGGCGGTGGTCGGCGTCCTCGGCCTGGCGACCGTCGTCGGCGTGATCGCGGCCAACACCGGCAAGGACGGCTCCGCCAAGGCGGGCCCGGTGGTCGCCCCCTCCGGGGCCACCGGAAAGGACGCCCTCGCCATCCAGGCGGGCAAGCCCGAGGCGAAGTCCTCCCTCACCGTGTGGGAGGACTTCCGCTGCCCCTCCTGCAAGTTCTTCGAGGACAACTACCGCGATGTCATCCACGACCTGGAGGCCAAGGGGCTGCTCAAGGTCGACTACCACCTGGTCACGCTCATCGACCGGAGGATGGGCGGCAGCGGCTCGCTGAAGGCGGCCAACGCGGCCGCCTGCGCGCAGGACGCCGGCAAGTTCACCGAATACCACGACCTCCTCTTCCAGAACCAGCCGCAGGAGACCGACGACGCCTTCGGCAAGAACGCCAAGCTGCTGGAACTGGCGGGCAAGGCCGACGGGCTGGACACCCCCGAGTTCCGCTCGTGCGTCGAGGACGGCACCCACAACAGCTGGGTGGCCAAGTCGGACACCGCCTTCACCACCGGAGGGTTCCGGGGCACCCCGACCGTGCTGCTGAACGGCAAGGACATCCTTTCCGACCAGGCCAACCAGGTGACCCCGCAGAAGCTGAAGGAGCAGGTGGAGGCCGCGGCCAAGGGCTCGGGAGGCGCGGACGCAGGGGCCGGGGCCGAGAAGGCCTCACCGTCGGGCAGCGCGACCCCCGGATCCGGAGCGAAGGCCACGGACAAGGCCGGGGACAGGGCCGGGGACAGGGCCGGGGCGAAGGCCTCGCCGTCGGCCTCGCGTACGGGATCGGGCGGATCCTCGTCCGGCGGGTCCTCGAACCGGTCCACCGGTGGGACCTCCGGCGGTTCCTCCAGCGGGTCCTCGGAGGACTGACCGCAGCCGGTTCCATGTCTGGATTTGGTTTCGTCTTGCCGGGCGGGTTGCGGTGCGCACCACCCGGCAAGGTAGCGTCATGTCTGCCATGGACCTTGCTTACATCCCCAGTCCGTCGACCGGCGTGATCCATCTCGGACCGATCCCGCTCCGCGGCTACGCGTTCTGCATCATCATCGGCGTCTTCGTCGCCGTCTGGCTCGGCAACAGGCGATGGATCGCGCGCGGCGGAAAGCCGGGCACGGTCGCGGACATCGCCGTGTGGGCCGTGCCCTTCGGCCTGGTCGGTGGTCGCCTCTACCACGTGATCACCGACTACCAGCTCTACTTCGGCGCGGGCCGCAACTGGGTCGACGCCTTCAAGATCTGGGAGGGCGGACTCGGCATCTGGGGCGCCATCGCGCTCGGCGCGGTGGGTGCCTGGATCGGCTGTCGCCTGCGCGGGATCCCGCTGCCGGCCTGGGCGGACGCCCTGGCCCCCGGTATCGCGCTGGCCCAGGCCTGCGGACGCTGGGGCAACTGGTTCAACCAGGAGCTGTACGGCCGGGCCACCGACCTGCCGTGGGCGGTGGAGATCAGCGCGGGCCCGAACCGGGACGCCGGGACCTACCACCCGACCTTCCTGTACGAGTCGCTGTGGTGCATCGGTGTCGCGCTGCTGGTCCTCTGGGCCGACCGCCGCTTCACGCTCGGCCACGGACGGGCCTTCGCCCTGTACGTCGCCGCGTACTGCGTCGGCCGCGGCTGGATCGAGTACATGCGCGTCGACGAGGCGCACCACATCCTGGGCGTCCGGCTGAACGTCTGGACCTCGATCGTCGTCTTCGTGCTGGCGGTCGTCTACCTGGTGCTGTCGGCGAAGCTGCGGCCGGGCCGCGAGTCGGTCGTCGAGCCGGACACCGGTGCCTCCGACGGTGAAGGCGGGGACGCGGCGGCATCGTCGCAGACGAAGGACACGGGGGCCGAGGGCAAGTCCTCGGACACCGATGGCTCTGCCACCGACGGGGCCGAGGCCAAGGCCCAGGCGTCCGTTCTGGCGAAGGGCGAGCCCGCCAAGGCCGATCTGCGCAAGGCGCAGCCCGCCGAGGGCGGCGCCCCGGGAGCCGGGACGCTCTGACCCGAAGGTCCGAGAAGGGGGGTGTCGCGTACGCGGCACCCCCCTTTTCCGCTGCGGCTGCCGTGACGAGCCCGGCGGCGGCAGCCGAACCCAGCCCCGCCGGCGTTTGAGGCGCAGGGTCCGGGGCGGAGCCCTGGGATACGGCGCCGCGGACGGTCACGGTCGGTCGTCGGGCGGGTTCCGGGCGGAGCCCGGAAGGCGGTGTCGCGGCGGGTCACCGCGCGGGGTCCGGGGCGGAGCCCCTGGGCGGGGCTCCGCCCGGCGGAGGCCCGGGGTCAGCGGGCGGCCATGCGAGCGGCGAGCGCAAGGGTGCGGTGCGCCGCGGCCACCACCGCCGGATCCACGAACCGCCCGTCGGGCAGGGCCAGCGCACCCGGCGTGGCGCGGGCCGCGCTCAGCACCTCCACGGCGGCGCTGACCTCCTCGTCCGCCGGGAGGTAGGCCCGCTCGATCACCGGGAGCTGGCGCGGATGGATCGCGGCCCGGCCGAGGAAGCCCAGGGAGCGGCCGCGGGCGCACGAGACGGCCAGCGACTCCAGGTCCCGGATGTCGGGGAACACCGACTGCGCCGGGGGCGTCAGCCCCGCGGCCCGGGCCGCGACCACCACCCGGGAGCGGCACCAGTCCAGGCCCGTCTCCGCGCTGACGGCCAGGTCGGCCCGCAGGTCCGCCTCGCCGAGGGAGAGCCCGCGCAGGGCGGGGTGGGCGCGGGCGATCTCGTACGCGCGCTCCACACCCACGGCCGATTCGAGCAGGGCGTGCAGGTTCACCCCGCCGGTGCGCTCCGCGACGGCCGTGATCTGCCCCGGGGCACTGATCTTGGGCAGCCGCAGCCCCGCGAGTCCGTGCAGCCCGCCGAGCGCGGTGAGGTCGGCGCCGCCCCAGGGGGAGTCCAGGGCGTTGACGCGGACGTGGACGGGGAGCGGGGGCCGCTCGGCGAGCAGATCGGCGGTCGCGGCGCGCGCGTACTCCTTGCGCGAGGCCGGTACCGCGTCCTCCAGGTCGACGATGACGGCGTCCGCCCCGCAGCCGAGGGCCTTGGCGACCACCTCGGGGCGGTCGCCGGGCGCGTACAGCCAGGTCAGGATCACAGGGCTCCCTCGGTCCGCAGTGCGGTGATCTCGGCCTCGGACAGCCCGAGCTCGGTCAGGACCTCGTCGGTGTCCGCGCCGTGCGGGCGGCCCGCCCAGCGGATCCCGCCCGGGGTCTCGGAGAGCCGGAAGAGGACGTTCTGCATGCGCAGCGGGCCCAGCTCCGGGTCCTCGACCTCGGTGACCGTGTCGAGGGCCGCGAACTGCGGGTCGGCCATCACGTCCCGGACGTCGTAGACCTGGGCGACGGCCGCCTCGGCGTCCTCGAACGCGGCGACCACCTCCTCGGCCTTGTGCCGGGCGATCCAGCCGCCGACCGCCTCGTCCAGCACGTCCGCGTGCCGGGCCCGCCCGGCGCCGGTCGCGAACCAGGGCTCGGCGATCAGCTCGGGCCGGCCCACCAGCCGCACCACCCGCTCGGCGATGGACTGCGCGGAGGCGGAGACCGCCAGCCAGCGCCCGTCGGCACTGCGGTAGGTGTTGCGGGGGGCGTTGTTCGTGGAACGGTTGCCGGTGCGCGGCTGGACGTAGCCGAGCTGGTCGTACCAGAGCGGGTGCGGGCCGAGCACGGTGAGGATCGGCTCGACGATCGCCAGGTCCACGACCTGACCGTGCCCGGTGCGCTCCCGCCCGGCGAGGGCGGTCATCACGGCGTACGCGCAGGTCAGCGCGGCGATCGAGTCGGCGAGCCCGAAGGGCGGCAGGGTCGGCGGCCCGTCCGGCTCCCCGGTGATCGCGGCGAAACCGCTCATCGCCTCGGCGAGCGTTCCGAAGCCTGGACGGTGGGCGTACGGGCCGTGCTGGCCGAAGGCCGTGACGCGCGCCAGGACCAGGCGCGGGTTGGCGGCGGACAGCTCGGGCCAGCCCAGCCCCCACTTCTCCAGGGTGCCGGGGCGGAAGTTCTCGACGACCACGTCGGCGGTGGCGGCGAGGCGCAGCAGGGTGTCCCGGCCGCCCGGGGTGGACAGGTCGAGGGTCATCGTCCGCTTGTTCCGGCCGAGGAGCTTCCACCACAGGCCGATGCCGTCCTTGGCGGGGCCGTGGCCGCGCGAGGGGTCGGGACGGCCGGGGTGCTCGACCTTGACGACCTCGGCGCCGAAGTCGCCGAGCAGGGTGGCGGTCAGCGGCCCGGCGAAGAGGGTGGCCAGGTCGAGCACGCGCAGCCCTTCCAGCGGCCCGGTGGAGGTCACGAGGCGGCTCCGCGCTGCGCCGCGGCGAAGGCGTCGGTCTCGGCGCGGGTCGGCATCGAGTCCTGGGCTCCCGGGCGCTGGACGGAGAGCGCGGCCGCCGCCGAGGCCCAGCGCAGGGCCTCGGGCATCGGTCGGCCCTCGCCCAGGGCCACGGCGAGGGCGCCGACGAAGGTGTCCCCGGCGGCGGTCGTGTCCATGGCCCGCACCCGGGGCGCGGGCACGGTCAGCGGTTCCGCGCCGCGGGCGGCGTACAGGGCCCCGGCCGCGCCGAGTGTGATCACCACCTCGGGCACCTCGGCCAGCAGGGCCTCGGCGGCCTGGAGCGGGTCGGTGAGCCCGGTGAGGGCCGCCGCCTCGTGCTCGTTCGGGACGAGGAGGTCGGTGGCGGCGAGCAGATCGGCGGGCAGCGTCCCCCAGCTACCGCTGGGAGGTGCCCCCGGGGCGGGGGCCGGGGTGAGCACCGTACGGACGCCGTGCGCGCGGGCGGCGCGGGCCCCGGCGAGGACGGCGGAGAGGGGCAGTTCGAGCTGGAGGAGGAGGGAACCGGCGGCGGCGATCCGGGCCTCGTCCCCCGCCTCCAGACCGGTGACGGCGGCGTTCGCGCCGGGGATGACGACGATGCTGTTGCCGCCCTCGTCGTCGACGGTGATGTGGGCGGTGCCGCTGGCGCCCTCGACGGTGCGCAGGGCCGCCGTGTCGACGCGGGCCGCGGTGAGCGCGGAGCGCAGCCGTACGCCGAACTCGTCGGCCCCGACCGCGCCGATCATCACGACCTCCCCGCCGGAGCGGGCGGCGGCGACGGCCTGGTTGGCGCCCTTGCCGCCGGGGACCGTGCGGAAGGCCCGGCCGGTGACGGTCTCCCCCAGGCGGGGGGCTTTGGGGACGTAGGCGACGAGGTCCATGTTCGTACTGCCGAGCACGGCGATGGCCGTCATGAGCGTGCTGCCTCCTGTGCGGTGAGGTGGGCGAGGGTGTCGAAGCCGATGCCGTCGAAGCCGGGGACGGTGGTGGCGAGGCGGTTCTTCAGGGGCGCGGTCCAGCGGTGCGGGAGGGCGTCCGGGGATCCGGCGAGCAGCCCGGCGAGGGCGCCGGCCGTGGCCCCGTTGGAGTCGGTGTCCCAGCCGCCGGACACGGCGCGGCAGACGGAGTGCGAGAAGTCGCCGTCGGCGTGGGTGAGGGCGGCGGCGATCAGCGCGGTGTTGGGGACGGCGTGGACCCAGTGGTAGTGCCCGTAGCGGGCGTGCAGCCGGTCGACGACGAGGTCGAAGTCCTCCGGCTCCGTGCGGGCCGCCCGGATTCCGAAACGGACGGCCTCGGCGAGGCGCGAGCGGGGCGGTACGAAGGCCAGCCCGGTCCGGAGCGCCGTGTGGACGTCCGGTCGGCCGGTGGCGGCGGTGGCGGTGGCGGCCGCGACGAAGAGGGCGGCGTAGACGCCGTTCCCGGTGTGGGTCAGGGCGGCGTCCCGGTAGGCCTGGGCCGCGGCGGCGGCCGGATCGCCCGGATTGGTCCAGCCGTGGACGTCGGCGCGGATGAGGGCGCCGATCCACTCGCGGAAGGGGTTGTGGTGGGTGGCGGTGACGGGCGGCTCCAGACCGAGGAGGAGATTGCGGTAGGCGATGCGCTCGGCGGTGAAGGTCCGCCCGGCCGGCAGCTCGTCGAGCCAGAGGCGGGCCACGTCGGCGGTGGTGAAGCCCTTGCCGTGGCGCTGGAGCAGGAGCAGCCCGAGGAGGGGGTAGTTGAGGTCGTCGTCCTCGGGCATGCCGTCGATGGTCTCGGCGAGGGAGGTAGGGGCGGAGCGGCGGTTCCACGGGTACGCGGCCAGCACCTGGGGCGGTACGCCGCGTTCGCTGAACCAGTCGTTCAGCGGCCAGTTGCCGGCGGCGCGGGCCAGTGCCCGGATCCCCTCCAGGGGCAGCTTCTCGACGGGCTTCCCGAGCAGACACCCGACGGCCCGCCCCACCCAGGCGGCTTCCAGCCGCTCCCGCAGCCGGCCGGCTTCGGGCCGGGCTCGCCCTGCGGTCGGGCGTGCGGCCGGATCCGGCTGTCCGGCGGGCCGGGCGGGCGGGGCCGCGTTCCTGCTGCCCGGCGGGGGCTCGTGGATCCGGCCGTCGGGGCAGGGGCGTGGCTGTGCCGCCGGGTGCCGGGGATCCCGGTCGGGCCGAGTGCTCGCTGCGCGGGTCGGGGCCGCTCCGGGGGCGGCGGGCCGGGTGGGTCCCTGCCCTGCGGGCGGTGCCCCTGCTGCGCCGGGTGGCGCGGGGGTACGGGCGGGCCGCAGGGGATCCTGCCCTGCGGGTGGTGCCCCTGCTGCGCCGGGTGGCGCGGGGGTACGGGCGGGCCGCAGGGGATCCTGCCCTGCGGGTGGTGGGCCGGGGGCCGGGGCTGTGGTCGGGGGTTCGCCCGGGTGCGCGGCCCGATCCGGCAATGCGGCGGGGCCGGGGGGTCCCGCCGCTTGCCCGGCGTCGGGCTTCGGGTCCGGGGCGGCGGGCAAGCGGGTCCGGGCGCCCGGTCCTGGCTGTGGCGTCGGGGTCGGGAGTTCGGCGGGCGGCCGGGGGGCTTCCGCGACCGGGGCCGGAGGCCAGGTGGCCTGGATGGCGGGCCAGGACTGGGGCTCGTCGGCCGTGGAGCGCGGTGGGAGCTGCGCCAGGTCGTCGAGGAGGCGGGCGGCCAGTGCGCGCAGTTCCGGCGGGGCCGGGGTGGGGGAGGACCCGGCGCGTTCGGGGGCGGGGTGGCCACCCGCCGCGAGCCAGGCCCGGAGGGCGGCGGCCGGGTCCCTGCCGTCCTCCGCGGCCTGGCGCAGCTCGTGCCCGACGAGGTCCTCGGGCTGGGCCCAGGTCAGCCGGACCGCCGTCATCGGGGGTCCGCGATCGCGGTGAAGGCCGACTCGTGGGACCGGCGGCGGGAGCGGTCGAGGGCGAAGATCTCCCGGGCCACCGCGGTCAGCGCCTCGGCCGGGGCGTGCAGGTCGAGGCGGCTGGCCTCGGCGACCTGCTTGGCCCAGGCGGCCGGGACCGCGGCCTCGCCGCCCAGGGCCCCGGCGATCGCCCCCGCCATGGTGGCGATGGAGTCGCAGTCCCGGCCGTAGTTGACCGCGCCGAGCACCGCGGTCTCGTACCGTCCGTCCGCGACGAGCAGCATCCCCAGTGCGACCGGGAGTTCCTCGATGGCGTGCAGGCGGGAGGGACGGCGGGCGCCGAGCGACGGGTTGCGGTAGTCCGGGCCGACCGAGTCGTACGGGGTCACCGCCGCCCGCAGCGGGGCCAGCGCCGACTCGAAGTCCCGATGGCCGGCGGCCACTTCGCGGACGGCCGCGATCGCGTCGCGCGTGCCGTCCTTGGCCAGGGACAGGGTCGTGTCCACCACCGAGGCGGCCGTCGCCCCCGGCACGCACGCGGCGGCCACCGCCGCCGCGAACACGCCCGCCGCCTCCCGTCCGTACGAGGACTGGTGCGCACCGGCGATGTCCAGCGCCTCCGCGTACGCGCCCGCCGGATTGCCCGCGTTGGCGATGCCCACCGGCGCCATGTACATCGCCGCGCCGCAGTTGACGATGTTGCCGGTGCCGGCCTCGCGGGGGTCGGCGTGCGCGTAGTGCAGCCGGGTCACGATCCACTTCTCGGCGAGGAAGATCCGCTGCAACGGCAGTGCCTCGGCCTCCAGTTCCGGGATCCAGCGGGGCGTGGACATCAGGTCTGGGACCAGGTGCTCGGCGATCGCGTAGGCGTCGAGGTGGTCCCGTACGGCCTCGTAGACCCGTACCAGTGCGTGCGTCATCAGGGTGTCGTCCGTGACGTGCCCGTCGCCCTTGTGGTACGGCGCGATGGGGCGGGCCGTGCGCCAGTCCTCGTGCCAGGGGCCGACGATGCCGTGCACGCGTCCGCCGTGCCGTTCCACGATCTGGTCCGGGGTCCAGCCCTCCACCGGGCCGCCGAGCGCGTCGCCGACGGCGGCCCCGACGAGAGCGCCGCGGGCCCGGTCCTCCAACGTGAGCGTCATGTCCGAATCATCCCTTGGGTGAGGTGAGTTCCGTGGCCGCGAGGAGTGCGGCGAGTTCCACGAGGTCGGTGCCGGCGAGGCGCGGGAGCGCGCAGCCGGAGAGGGTGCGGCAGGCCTCGCGCCAGGCGGCGGGGATCGAGTCGCCGCCGCCGAGGACGCCGGTCAGCGCGCCGGCCAGGGCGGGGGCGGAGTCCGCGACGCGGGACAGGCAGGCGGCGGCCGGGACCGCCTCGGTCATCCTGCCGCGGGCGGCGGTGGCGAGGGCGAGGGCCACGGGGACGGTCTCGGCGGCGGCGATCCCGTAGCTGTAGACGTGGTCGACGATCTCGTGTTCGAGGGTGGGGACGATGGCGAAGGCGCCGCCGTCCTTGTGGGTACGGGCGAGGCGGACCGCGTGCCGGGCGTTGCGGCCGATCTCGGTGGCCTCGGGGAGCTGGGCGAGGGCGGCGTCCACGGCGGCGTCGACGTCGGAGGTGGTGAGGGCGGTGGCGATGGCGGCGGCCATGGCGCGGGCGCCGTGCACCCCGTCGCCGTCCTGGGTGTAGCGGGCGTCGAACTCGGCGAGGTCGGCCGCCGCGCGGGCGTCGCCTGGATGCACGACGGCGAGGACGCAGGCGCGGATGCAGGCGGCGTCGTCGAAGTAGTGCGGGTTGTCGTGGCCGGTGGCGGGCGGGCGCAGGCCGGTGGCGAGATTGCCGAGGCCGGCGCGGACGGAGATCCGGGCGCGGAGGGGCAGGACGGCGGACTCGACCTCGGGCGCGCGTTCCGCTGCCGCGGCGACCTCGGAGGCGAGCGCGTTCCACGCGAGGTCGATGGCGGCGCGCATGCGGCGGGACCGGGAGAGGTCGCTGAGCAGCACACCGGCGGCGGTGAGTACGGACTCGGCGACGAAGGCGGCCCATTCGGCGTCGTCGGAGGGGCCGAGGCGAAGGGGTTCGGGGGGCTGGTTGAGGGCGATGGGGACGGGGAGGGTGGTGGTGGCGTTCTGCTCGGCGAAGGTGTCGAGCTCGCGGGTGAGACGGCGGGTCCACTCGGGCATCCGGCTGGCGCGGTGGCGGGCGGCGGGCCACCCGGCCGCGTCGCCTGCGGCGAGCCCGAGGAGGAGACCCTCGATGGGCCGCTTCCCCGCCGGGCCCCCTGCCGGTCCCCCTGCGGGGAGCTCGGCAGGACGTTCCGGGGTCCGGACCACGGCCACGGCCACGGCCCTGGTCCCGGTCCGGGTCCCGGACGCCGTCTCGGCCCCGGTCGTGCCTGTGGCTGTGGCCGTACGGGTCCGCGCCAGGGCGGGGTCGGCCGTGCCTGCGGCATTCTGCCCGACCCGGACCGCGGTCCCGGCCCCGGGACCGCCGGCTCCGGCCACGCTCCCGGTCCCGAGTGTGCCCGCGGCGTGCTGCCCGGTGCGGACCACGATGCGGGATCCCGCCGTGGGAGCGGGGGCGAGGACGCTTCCCACCCCGCCGCCCTCCGCACCCGAGGGCAGTGCCGGCGCTGTGCGCGGTGGCATTCCGGCCGGGGCGACTCCGCCCGGGGCCGCGTGCCCCGGATCCGGCGCCAGGGCCGCCGACCCCGGGGTCAGGCCTCCGGACCGCCGCTCCGGCTGAGCCGGACCCGACCCCGTGACCAGGTCTGCGACGGCCGGGGCATGACCGGCCGGGGTCAGGCTCCCGGGCCTCCGCTCGGCCGGGGCCGGTGGCGCACCCGTACCCGGGGGCAGGGGGCCCGGGCCCCGGTCCGGCGGGGTGGTGGTGGTCGGGTCGTCCGGGGAGAGGGTCATCGGGCGGCCTCGCATTCCGGGGTGAGGAGGTCCGCGATGTCCAGGACGTGGTAGCCCCGCATCGAGGGGAGGCAGCTGCCGCGGACCGGGCCGATGGCCGAGGACCAGGCGGCGGGGATCGCGGCGGCGCCCGACAGCGCGCCGGCCAGGGCGCCCGCCACCGCCGCGGTGGTGTCGGCGTCGCGGCCCATGTTCACGGCGGTGAGGACGGAGGACGGGAAGTCGCCCCGGCAGGCGGCGAAGGCGCCGAAGGCCAGGCCCACCGCCTCCGGGGCCAGGTCGGTCCACGGGTAGCCGCCGATGACCACCGCCGAGCGCACCGCCCGTTCGCCGCGCGGGGCGGCGGTGACCGCCCGGCGCAGGGAGCGGGCCGTCCAGGAGTCGGACGGGATGACGGACAGGGCCGCCGAGATCACCGACGCGGGGGAGCCGCCCGCCATGGCCGCGGCCACGCCCGCCGCGACCGCCTGGCCGCCGTAGATGCCCTCGCCGTCGTGGCTGACCGAGCCGTCGATGGCGACGAGCCGGGCCGCTTCCGCGGGCCGGCCCGCGGCGAACACGCCGAACGGCGCGGCCCGCATGGCCAGGCCGTCCGACCACGCGTGCCGGTGCTGGGCGGAGATGGGCGCGGCCAGGCCCCGGCGGAGGTTCTCCAGGGTGCCGCGCTCCGAGAACCCGGCGCCCCGGAACGGGCCTTCGTCGAGGTCGGCGATCCAGTGGTGCCAGGCCCGCTCCACGTGGGAGACGGTGAGCGCCGAGCCGTGGCGGGCCAGCAGCAGCCCCGAGAAGATCGCGTACTCGGTGTCGTCCGTGCCCGCCGGGTCCTCCGACACGAAACCCTCGATGCGGCCCCACTTCGCCCGGATCTCCGACGGCTTCATGTTCTCCGCGGGGGCGCCCAGCGCATCGCCGACGGCGAGTCCGAGAAGAGCGCCCCTGGCCCGTTCGAGGAGGACCTGCGGATTGCATGCAATCAGCTTCATCGGCTCCATGGCGCGCCTCTCCCACATTGGATGGGGCTCATCATGAGCCCTTGGGGGATTTGTGCCATGGCATGTGGTTTGTCGCTCGTCGCGAAACACCCCGCGAACACCCCCGTCACCCGGTCGCCGACCCGCAAAAGTCCAGGTAAGTACGGCCTTCCTTGCTGGCGGGCGGCAGAAATCGTGCGTAGTTTCGAGGTGTTCAGGGGGAGCGGGGCGCGTTGTGGCGTCCGATCGCACATTTGGGGAGATTCCACGCATGTCCATCATCGACATCGAAGCACCGCTGCACACCGCGCACCGTGACAACCACACCCACCGCGACGTCAACGGCGGATGGCTGAGGCCGGCCGTCTTCGGCGCCATGGACGGGCTCGTCTCGAACCTCGCCCTGATGACCGGTGTGGCCGGCGGCGCCGTCGCCCCGCAGACCGTCGTCATCACCGGACTGGCGGGTCTCGCGGCCGGTGCCTTCTCGATGGCGGCCGGTGAATACACCTCCGTCGCCTCGCAGCGCGAACTGGTCCTCGCCGAACTGGACGTGGAGCGCCAGCAGTTGCGCAAGCATCCGATCGACGAGATGGAGGAGCTCGCCGAGCTCTACGTCTCCCGCGGCGTCGAGCCGCCGCTCGCCCGCGAGGTCGCCATGCAGCTCTCGCGCGATCCCGAGCAGGCGCTGGAGATCCACGCCCGCGAGGAGCTCGGCATCGACCCCGACGACCTGCCCTCGCCGCTGGTCGCCGCGGTCTCGTCGTTCGGTTCGTTCGCGCTGGGCGCGCTGCTCCCCGTGCTGCCGTACCTGCTCGGCGCCACCGCCCTGTGGCCCGCGGTGCTGCTCGCGCTGGCCGGGCTCTTCGCCTGCGGTGCGGTCGTCTCCCGGGTCACCGCGCGGTCCTGGTGGTACAGCGGCGTGCGCCAGCTGGTCCTGGGCGGCGCGGCCGCCGGTGTGACGTACATCCTGGGAACCTGGATCGGCGGAGCCATAGGCTGACCGCGGCTGGAGTGAGACACTATGCAGTACGCAACATAAGTAGTCCGTTACCCGGCGGTTTCGAATCCGTGTCCGCCGGGAATCACACCAGGGCTCCGGGCAACGATGCCCGCCACGCACCGGGACCTCCGCCTCGCGCGATACCTCCGTAGAGCGCCGCGAAAGTCCCCTCTTTCTGCCTCGTGCAGTCCGCATGCTGGAATGGCGTATCCGCTTCTCGGGATTGTCGTCATCATGTAATCTGCACGAAATTTCGCAGAGGGCCAACGTCGTCCCTCGGCTATGTACATATGCCACGACGACGACGGGAGAGCCGATGCGTTCCGCATCCACGCACTCCGCGACCGGCCCCAGCACCACCGCCTGGTCGCCCATGGACGGTCGCCCCGCCCAGCAGGGCATGTACGACCCGCGCAACGAGAAGGACGCCTGTGGCGTCGGATTCGTGGCGAACCTCACCGGCGAGGCCACCCACACACTCGTTGAGCAGGCCCTGACCGTATTGCGGAACCTCGAGCACCGCGGCGCGACCGGCTCCGAGCCGGACTCGGGCGACGGCGCCGGAATCCTCAGCCAGGTCCCCGACGCGTTCCTGCGCGAGGTGGCCGGCTTCGAGCTCCCCGCGGCGGGCGGCTACGCCGTCGGTATCGCCTTCCTCCCCGCCGACGGCACCGCACAGGCCGTCGCCGTGGAGCAGATCGAGGCCATCGCCGCCGAGGAGAACCTCACGGTCCTCGGCTGGCGCGAGGTCCCGGTCACCCCGGACCTGCTCGGCAACGGCGCCCGCGCCACCATGCCGGCCTTCTCCCAGCTCTTCGTGACCGGGGGTACCTCCCGGACGGAGTCTGGGGGCGAGAGCACGGGCATCGAGCTGGACCGCAAGGCCTTCGTGCTGCGCAAGCGCGCCGAGCGCGAGGCCGGTGTCTACTTCCCGTCGCTCTCCGCCCGCACCATCGTCTACAAGGGCATGCTGACCACCGGCCAGCTGGAGCCCTTCTTCCCGGACCTCTCCGACCGCCGCTTCGCCTCGGCCGTCGCCCTGGTCCACTCGCGCTTCTCCACGAACACCTTCCCGTCGTGGCCGCTCGCCCACCCGTACCGCTTCGTCGCGCACAACGGCGAGATCAACACGGTCAAGGGCAACCGCAACTGGATGAAGGCCCGCGAGTCCCAGCTGGCCTCCGAGGCCTTCGGTGACGGCGTGCTGGACCGGATCTTCCCGATCTGCACCCCGGACGCCTCCGACTCGGCCTCCTTCGACGAGGTCCTGGAGCTGCTCCACCTCGGCGGCCGCTCCCTCCCGCACAGCGTGCTGATGATGATCCCGGAGGCGTGGGAGAACCACACCTCCATGGACCCGGCCCGCCGCGCGTTCTACAAGTACCACTCGACGCAGATGGAGCCCTGGGACGGCCCGGCCTGCGTCACCTTCACCGACGGCACCCAGGTCGGCGCGGTCCTCGACCGCAACGGTCTGCGCCCCGGCCGCTACTGGGTCACCGACGACGGCCTCGTCGTCCTCGGCTCCGAGGTCGGCGTGCTCGACATCGACCCGGCCAAGGTCGTCCGCAAGGGCCGCCTGCAGCCCGGCAAGATGTTCCTCGTCGACACCGCCCAGAAGCGGATCATCGAGGACGACGAGATCAAGAACGAGCTGGCCGCCGCCGCCCCCTACGCGGAGTGGCTGGAGACCGGCGAGATCGAGCTCTCGGACCTGCCCGAGCGCGAGCACATCGTGCACACCCACGCCTCGGTCACCCGCCGCCAGCAGACCTTCGGCTACACCGAGGAAGAGCTGCGCGTCATCCTCGCGCCGATGGCCCGTACCGCCGGCGAGCCGCTCGGCTCCATGGGTACGGACTCCCCGATCGCGGCCCTGTCCGAGCGCCCCCGGCTGCTCTTCGACTACTTCACCCAGCTCTTCGCGCAGGTCACCAACCCGCCGCTGGACGCCATCCGCGAGGAGCTCGTCACCTCGCTGCTGTCCTCGCTCGGCCCGCAGGGCAACCTGCTGGAGTCGACCGCCGCGTCCTGCCGCAGCGTCACCCTGCCCTTCCCGGTGATCGACAACGACGAGCTGGCCAAGCTCATCCACATCAACGCCGACGGCGACATGCCCGGCATGAAGGCCGCCACGCTCTCCGGCCTCTACCGGGTCTCCGGCGGCGGCGAGGCCCTGGCCGCCCGGATCGAGCAGATCCGCGCCGAGGCCGACGCGGCCATCGCCAACGGCGCCCGCCTGATCGTCCTCTCGGACCGCCACTCGGACGCCGAGCACGCGCCGATCCCGTCGCTGCTGCTCACCTCCGCCGTGCACCACCACCTCATCGCCACCAAGCAGCGCACCCAGGTGGGTCTGCTGGTCGAGGCCGGTGACGTCCGCGAGGTCCACCACGTCGCCCTGCTCATCGGCTACGGCGCGGCCGCGGTCAACCCGTACCTCGCCATGGAGTCCGTCGAGGACCTGCTGCGCGCCGGTACCTTCCTGTCCGGCCTGGAGCCGGAGCAGGCCATCAAGAACCTGATCTACGCGCTCGGCAAGGGCGTCCTGAAGGTCATGTCCAAGATGGGCATCTCCACCGTCGCCTCCTACCGCGGCGCCCAGGTCTTCGAGGCCGTCGGCCTGAACGACGAGTTCGTCGAGACCTACTTCAACGGCACCGCCACCAAGATCGGCGGCGCCGGCCTGGACGTCATCGCCAAGGAGGTGGCCGCGCGCCACGCCAAGGCGTACCCCGTCTCCGGCATCGCGGCCACGCACCGCGCGCTGGAGATCGGCGGCGAGTACCAGTGGCGCCGCGAGGGCGAGCCGCACCTGTTCGACCCGGAGACGGTCTTCCGCCTCCAGCACGCCACCCGCAACCGCCGGTACGACATCTTCAAGCAGTACACGGCCCGGGTGAACGAGCAGTCCGAGCGCCTGATGACGCTCCGCGGCCTGTTCGGCTTCAAGTCGGACCGCGAAGCCATCTCCATCGACGAGGTCGAGTCGGTCGCCGACATCGTCAAGCGCTTCTCCACCGGCGCCATGTCGTACGGCTCCATCTCCAAGGAGGCGCACGAGACCCTCGCCATCGCCATGAACCAGCTGGGCGCCAAGTCCAACACCGGTGAGGGCGGCGAGGACCCGGACCGCCTGTACGACCCGGCCCGGCGCTCGTCCATCAAGCAGGTCGCCTCCGGCCGCTTCGGCGTGACCTCGGAGTACCTGGTCAACGCGGACGACATCCAGATCAAGATGGCGCAGGGCGCCAAGCCCGGCGAGGGCGGCCAGCTGCCCGGCCACAAGGTGTACCCGTGGGTCGCCAAGACCCGCCACTCCACCCCGGGCGTCGGCCTGATCTCCCCGCCGCCGCACCACGACATCTACTCCATCGAGGACCTGGCTCAGCTGATCCACGACCTCAAGAACGCCAACCCGGTCGCCCGCATCCACGTGAAGCTGGTCTCCGAGGTCGGCGTGGGCACGGTCGCCGCAGGTGTCTCCAAGGCCCACGCGGACGTCGTCCTCATCTCCGGCCACGATGGCGGAACGGGCGCCTCCCCGCTCACCTCGCTCAAGCACGCGGGCGGCCCCTGGGAGCTCGGCCTCGCCGAGACCCAGCAGACCCTGCTGCTCAACGGGCTGCGCGACCGCATCGTCGTCCAGACGGACGGCCAGCTCAAGACCGGCCGCGACGTGGTCATCGCCGCGCTGCTCGGCGCCGAGGAGTTCGGTTTCGCGACCGCGCCGCTCGTCGTCTCCGGCTGCGTCATGATGCGCGTCTGCCACCTGGACACCTGCCCGGTCGGCATCGCCACCCAGAACCCGGTCCTGCGCGACCGTTTCTCCGGCAAGCCCGAGTTCGTCGTCAACTTCTTCGAGTACATCGCGGAGGAGGTGCGCGAGATCCTCGCCGAGCTGGGCTTCCGCACGATCGAGGAGGCCGTCGGCCACGCCGAGCTCCTCGACACCACCAAGGCCGTCACGCACTGGAAGGCGCAGGGTCTCGACCTGGAGCCGCTCTTCTACGTGCCGGAGCTGCCCGAGGGCGCGGTCCGCCACGCCCTGATCGAGCAGGACCACGGTCTGGAGAAGGCCCTCGACAACGAGCTGATCGAGCTCGCCGCCGACGCGCTGAACGCCGAGACCGCCGAGGCGGCCCAGCCGGTCCGCGCCCAGGTCGCGATCCGCAACATCAACCGGACCGTCGGCACCATGCTCGGCCACCACGTCACCAAGAAGTTCGGTGGCGCGGGCCTGCCCGACAACACCATCGACCTGACCTTCACCGGCAGCGCCGGCCAGTCCTTCGGCGCCTTCGTGCCGAAGGGCGTCACCCTCCGCCTGGAGGGCGACGCCAACGACTACGTCGGCAAGGGTCTCTCCGGTGGCCGCATCGTGGTCCGCCCGGACCGCGGCGCAGACCACCTCGCCGAGTACTCCACCATCGCCGGCAACACCATCGGCTACGGAGCCACCGGCGGCGAGATGTTCCTGCGCGGCCGCACCGGCGAGCGCTTCTGCGTCCGCAACTCGGGTGCGCTGGTCGTCTCGGAGGGCGTGGGCGACCACGGCTGCGAGTACATGACCGGTGGCCGCGCGGTCGTCCTGGGCGAGACGGGCCGCAACTTCGCGGCCGGCATGTCGGGCGGCGTCGCGTACGTCATCGACCTCGACCCGCACAACGTCAACGTCGGCAACGCGGGCGCGGTCGAGACCGTCCTGTCCGACACCGACAAGCAGTGGCTGCACGATGTGGTGCGCCGCCACGAGGAGGAGACCGGCTCGACCGTGGCCGCGAAGCTCCTGGCTGACTGGTCCGTCGCGGTGGACCGCTTCAGCAAGATCATCCCCACCACGTACAAGGCAGTGCTCGCCGCCAAGGACGCCGCTGAGCTCGCCGGACTCTCGGAATCCGAGACCACGGAGAAGATGATGGAGGCGGCGACCCATGGCTGACCCGAAGGGCTTCCTCACCACCCCGCGCGAGACCGCCTGCACCCGTCCCGTCGCCGATCGGCTGCAGGACTGGAACGAGGTCTACGTTCCGGGCTCCCTGCTCCCGATCATCAGCAAGCAGGCCGGCCGCTGCATGGACTGCGGCATCCCGTTCTGCCACAACGGGTGCCCGCTCGGGAACCTGATCCCGGAGTGGAACGACTTCTCGTACCGCGAGGACTGGACCGCCGCGTCGGAGCGCCTGCACGCGACGAACAACTTCCCGGAGTTCACTGGGCGGCTGTGCCCGGCCCCCTGCGAGTCGGCGTGCGTGCTCGGCATCAACCAGCCCGCCGTGACCATCAAGAACGTCGAAGTCTCGATCATCGACAAGGCGTGGGACAACGGCGACGTCACCCCGCAGGCGCCGGAGCGGCTGTCCGGCAAGACGGCCGCCGTCATCGGCTCGGGCCCGGCGGGTCTCGCCGCCGCCCAGCAGCTGACCCGGGCCGGCCACACCGTGGTCGTGTACGAGCGCGCGGACCGCATCGGCGGCCTGCTGCGCTACGGCATCCCCGAGTTCAAGATGGAGAAGGTGCACATCAACCGCCGCATCGAGCAGATGCGCGCGGAGGGCACCAAGTTCCGCACCGGCATCGAGGTCGGCCGCGACATCACCGCCACCGACCTGCGCAAGCGGTTCGACGCGGTGGTCATCGCGGCGGGCGCGACCGTCTCCCGCGACCTGCCGGTCCCGGGCCGCGAGCTGAACGGCATCCACTTCGCCATGGAGTACCTGCCGCTCGCCAACAAGGTCCAGGAGGGCGACTTCATGGCGCCCCCCATCACGGCCGAGGGCAAGCACGTGGTCGTCATCGGCGGTGGCGACACCGGCGCGGACTGCGTGGGCACCGCCCACCGCCAGGGCGCGGCCTCGGTCACGCAGCTGGAGATCATGCCCAAGCCGGGCGAGGACCGGAACGCCAACCAGCCCTGGCCGACCTTCCCGATGCTCTACAAGGTCACCTCGGCCCACGAGGAGGGCGGCGAGCGGGTCTACTCCGTCTCCACCACCCACTTCGAGGGCGACGAGGACGGCAACGTCCAGGCCCTCCACCTGATCGAGGTCGCCTTCGAGGGCGGCAAGCTCGTCCAGAAGCCCGGCACCGAGCGCGTCCTCCCCGCGCAGCTGGTCACCCTGGCGATGGGCTTCACGGGCACCGACCAGGAGAACGGCCTGGTCCAGCAGTTCGGCCTGGAGCTGGACCCGCGCGGCAACATCGACCGCGACGCCTCCTACGCGACCAACGTGGACGGCGTCTTCGTCGCCGGCGACGCGGGCCGCGGCCAGTCGCTGATCGTCTGGGCCATCGCGGAAGGCCGCTCGGCCGCCCGCGGCGTGGACCGCTTCCTGACCGGCAGCAGCACCCTCCCGTACCCGGTCAAGCCGACGGATCGTTCTCTGACCGTGTAGCCCTTCTCAACGCCGCGCTCGCACCGCTCGGCCGCAGGCGGCCTCCCGGGCTTCGCCCGGCTGCGCCGGCCTCCGGCCGTCGGTGCGGGACCGCGCGACCTGCAGCACCCCCGCCTCGCGAAGGGCGGGACCCCTCATACGGTCCGTACAACGGCGTACGGAACTCCCGACACAGCGCCCGCCACGTCCCCGACCAGGGGTGGCGGGCGCTGTGGCGTATTCGGGGTTACTCGGGCTGGACGACGGTGGCGCCCCAGCGGGTGGACGGGGCCGAGGCCGTCACCCAGGCACCGAAGCCGCCCTGGAGGCCGGTGCCGAGGGGGACGGTGACGCGCGCCGGGTCGGTCTCGGGGCAGTCGACCGTGAAGGGGGCCAGGTCGCGGTCCGGGTGCTCGTTGAGGTGGAAGGCCACCTCTATGCTGCCGCCGCCCGCGCAGCCGAAGGTGATGAACGTGTCCAGCCGGGACGAGAGGCCGCCCGAGACGAAGCCGCTGGAGCCGGCCTGCTCGGGTATCCAGATCAGCCCGTCGGGCCCCGGATAGCCGACGATCTCGCCCCCCGCCGAGGCCTGGGCCGTGCCGGCCGCAACCGTCAGCGTGAGTGCCGCGGCCAGCGTGACGATCGCTGCGGCCTTGCCGCGCCCGTGTGCCTGCTTCATGTGGTCCCCCGTGGTGTCTTCGGTTCCGACTGACACCGATCACGTTAACCAGCGGCACTGACAGTGGCCTGTGGCGTTGGGTAGTCGTATCAATCCGTTCCGATGTTTCGCCGACTTGGTCGGGACTACGCTTTTCGCGGATCAACGGGGAGTGCGGAAGCGGGGAGTTGGCTCGTGGCCAAGCAGAAGGATCTGAGTGGGGCGCAGACGCCGGAGGAGTTCGCCCGCGAGGAGCTGCGGCGCCACCGGGAAGCGGCCGGGCTGACCCAGGAGGGTCTGGGCGAGCGGATCTTCACGAGCGGCACGTATGTCGGGCAGATGGAGTGCGGCACGCGGCGGCTGCGGCCGGAGATCGCGGAGCTGATCGACAAGGTGTTCGACACCGGGGACTACTTCACTCGCCTGGCCAGGGCGTTCAAGTCGAAGCATGTTGAGTACTTCGCCGAAGCGGCTGAGTTGGAACGTCTGGCGACGGCCATCTTTGACTACGGCCCCACGCTCGTTCCCGGGCTGCTCCAGACAGCGGACTATGCGCGCGCCGTGATTCGGGCCGCTAGTCCCACCGGTCCGGCGGACCGTGTCGATTCCCTGATCGCGGCTCGCATGGAGCGTGCCCGAATTCTTGACGACCCAGATACCCCCGAATTGTGGGTTGTTCTGCATGAAGCCGTACTGCGTACGGCAGTCGGCGGGCACGCTGTGATGGCTGCCCAGCTGCGGCACGTCTCCTCCTGCATTCGCGCGCATCGGATCACCGTCCAGGTGGTGCCATTTGCGGCGGGTGCCCACGGTGCTCTGGGGGCGTATGTGCGCATCATGCAGTTCGCCGACGCACCCGACGCGGCTTACACGGAGGGCCCGCACGCAGGGCAGTTGCTCGACTGCCCGGCACTGGTTCGGCGTCACTGGAGGTCTTACGATCTTGCTAGGGCTGCCGCGCTGTCGCCGGAGGCATCCCTGGCCTTGATCGAGTCAGTGGCGGAGGAGCACGCAAAATGCGGGTAGACGTGAACGGCCTGTCCTGGCGGACGTCCTCCTACACCAACGGGGAGGGCGGCGAATGTGTCGAGGTCTCCGACGATCTGCCCGGCGTCGTCCCCGTCCGGGACACCAAGCTCGCAGGCGCCGGCCCGGTGCTGGTGTTCCCGGCCGCCGCGTGGGCGCCGTTCATCCGGGCCGTGAAGGGTCGAGCCTGATCTCGTAGCGCAGCTGCTGGCGCCCGGCCGGCATGAGCATCACGTCCGCCTGGACGGGGCGGTCCGCCGCGTCGTAGGTGGTGCGGGCCAGGCGGAGCACCGGTTCGCCCGCGCCGAGGCGCAGTTGCTCGCGCTCCTCGTCCAGCGGCACCAGCGCCGTCACGTCCTCGACGACCCGGACCCCGATGTGCCCGAGGGCGGCCAGCAGCGTCACGGCGCCGCCGCGGATCTTCGCCGTGCCGGCCAGTGGGGTTCCCGCGGCGATGTCCGGCGGATAGTAGGTGTCCGTCAACTCCGTCGGCTCGCCATCGAGTTCGATGACCCTGCTGCGTACCACGACCGTACTTCCGGCCGCCAGGCCGAGCATGGCGGCGACGGCGGCGGGGGCTGCGGTCTTTCCTGCGTGCAGGATGCGCTGACTGCCCCGCCGCCCGGCCTCCGCGGCCTCCTCCGTCCAGGCGTCCGCCGCGCCGGGCGGGCGCGCGGTCAGATACGGCAGCGACTTACTGGTCCACTCCATGCCCGCCACGGTACGTGCGTTCCGGGCCGTAGGGCGCGCCGTCGGCGAGGGCGGCGACCTCGCGTACCGCTGTGGCGACGGCCGGGGCGTCCCTCCTCAGGATCGCGCCGTGGTTGCTGGGGACCTTCGCGCTGAGCTGGATGTTCGGCTTGCGCGCGAACACCGGGTCGAGGCCCGCGCGGATGCGTTCCTGTTCGTCGCCCTTGCTCCCGAAGGACGTTCCCGAAGCCAGTACGTACCGCACCGGGACGGTGATGTTGTCCAGTACGGGGCCCAGTTCGCGCTCGCGGGCGAGCCGGCCGACCTCGATGTTGCTGTTGGCCATCTCTTCGGCGGTCATCCGCGGGGTCAGGCCCGTCGGGCGAAGCAGTGGCATCAGCGGGCCCATCCGCTTGAAGAACCTGCGGATCCCCTGCTCCATCTCCTCGGTGAGCCAGTCGTACGGTTGCGCGCCGTCCACCAGGACCGCACCGAGGGCACGGTCCGGATTGCGGCTCGCCCAGTGGGCGCCGACGAACGCCCCGTAGGACCAGCCCACCACCAGCGCCCGGTCCACGTCCCTGGCCGCGAGCACGGCGTCGACGTCCCGGACGGCCGCCTCGAAGGAGTAGTCGGCCGAGCGCTTCGACTTCCTGCCGCGGGCCCGCTCGTCGTAGGTGATGTGCCGCCACTCGGGTCCCAGGTCGGCGATGACCCGCCGCCAGTACCCCTGGGTGGCGAAGTGGCCGTTGAGGTAGACCACGGGTGTGCCGGGTCCGCCGGTGTCGGTGACGGCCAGGGCCGTGTCGTCGACCGGCACCATGCCGGTCCATAACGCAGTCATGCCGTGTCCCCTGCCGTGTCCCCGGCCTCCTCGGCCTCCTCGGCGCGGGTGAGGGCTTCGGCCAGTTGCTTCTTCGCGCGGGCGGGGACGTAGCCGCCCTCCGAGTAGTTCTCGGCGAACGCGTCGGCGAACTCCACCGGGTCCTCCCCGACGATCTCGCGTATCGGGGTGCCGTCCGCCGCGGCCTGCTCGAAGAGGTCGGCGAGGTCTTCGAACATCGACGCGTTGCTGTCGCCGTCGGCCGGGACGAAGTGCATCAGGTACCGCTCGATCGCCTCGACCGCCGTGCGCCGGCTCTCGGGGAGCCCCTTGACGCGCGCCTTGTACGCCCTCCAGCGCTTCTTCGGGCCGATCACCTTCGCGATGAAACCGCTCTTCTCACCATCGGACATGGCTACTTTCCCCCTTCGCGGAGCTGGTCCAGTCGTTCCGTGAGGAAGCTCCAGGTCCTCCAGAACTCTTCGAGGTACTCCCGGCCCTCGGCGTTGAGGGAGTACACCTTGCGCGGGGGCCCCTTCTCGGAAGGGACCTTCTCCACGTCGACGAGACCGCGCTTCTCGACCCTGATGAGCAGCGCGTAGACGGTCCCTTCGGCGATGTCGGAGAACCCCTGCTCCCGCAGCCATGCCGTGATCTCGTAGCCGTACGCGGGCCGGCCGGACAGGGTCGCGAGGACGATGCCCTCCAGCGTGCCCTTGAGCATTTCCGTCAGCAGTTTGGGCATGGAACACCTCCTCCCTGAGCTATTCGGTGTTGCTGAGTACTGGTACACCGTAACGCTGACTACCGGTACCTAGCAAGGCCGAATAGCCCGGAGGTCCGGGCAACTTCGCCCGCTTGAACGGTGGTTGACAGTCACCGCATATGTAGAGTCCTATAGTGCTAGGAAGCTAGATGAATAGAGGAGGACAGTGATCGAGTTTCACCTCGATGCCCGGTCCGGCGTCGCTCCGTACATGCAGCTCGTCCACCAGGTCCGTCAGGCCCTGCGGTTGGGGCTGCTGTCCGAAGGGGACCGGCTGCCGACCGTCAAGGACGTCGCGGCCGGCGTGGCGATCAATCCGAACACCGTGCTCAAGGCCTACCGGGAGCTTGAGTACGAGGGCCTGGTCGCGAAGAAGCCCGGGGTCGGCACGTTCATCTCCGGCACGCTCAGCGACGACTCGCTCTCCGAGCACGAGCCGCTGCGCCGGGAGTTGCAGCTGTGGCTCGACAAGGCGCGGGCCGCCGGGCTGGGCGAGGAGAGCATCGAGGCCCTGTTCCTGAGCACCTTCCGCGCCCGCACCGGCACGGACCCGCACATCGAAGAGGAGAAATGACCGCAATCTTGGAAGCCCGCGCGCTGGGCAAGCGGTACGGCCGCAAAGAGGCGCTGAGCGACTGCACCCTGAGCGTGCCGTCCGGGCGGGTCGTCGGCCTGGTCGGGCCCAACGGGGCCGGGAAGTCGACCCTGCTGCAGCTGGCCTGCGGGCTGATCGGCCCGACCTCCGGCAGCATCGAGGTGCTCGGCGGCCGGCCCGCCTCCGGGCCCGAGCAGCTCGCCAAGGTCGGGTTCGTCGCCCAGGACACCCCCACCTACGCCGGGCTGTCCATCGCCGACCACCTGAAGCTGGGCGCCCGGCTCAACCCGGGCTGGGACGCTCAGCTGGCGCGGGACCGGATCCGGCAGCTCGGCCTGGACCCCGCCCAGAAGGCGGGCAGGCTCTCCGGCGGCCAGCGCGCCCAGGTGGCACTGACCCTCGCCGTCGCCAAACGGCCCGAGCTGCTGATCCTCGACGAGCCCGTCGCCGCCCTGGACCCGCTGGCCCGCCGGGAGTTCCTGCAGAGCCTGATGGAGGTCGTCGCCGAACACGGAACCACCGTCGTGCTCTCCTCGCACCTGGTGTCCGACCTGGAACGGGTCTGCGACCACCTGATCTCGCTGGTCGCCTCCCGGGTCCAGGTCGCGGGCGACGTCGACGACCTGCTCGCCACCCACTTCCGGCTCACCACCGCCCGCCGCGAGGCGGCCACCCTGCCCCAGGGCATGCAGGTCATCCAGGAGACCCACACCGAGCGGCAGAGCACCTTCATCGTGCGCTCCGACAAGCCGGTCCGGGACCCCTCCTGGGTCCTGGAGCCCCTCAACCTGGAGGACCTCGTGCTCACCTACATGAGTCAGGCCACGGCCGGGCCCGGCCCCCGACCCACCCGGGAGAACCAGCGATGATCTGGCTGACCTGGCGCCAATACCGCGTCCAGACCCTCGCCGCGCTCGCCGTCCTGGCCGCGATCGCGATATTCCTCGTGGTCACCGGCCTCCGGATGCGCGAGGTCTACGACAGCACCGTCGCCGGCTGCGGCAGCGACTGCGGATCGGCGAAGAACGCCCTGGTCGTCGAGTACCAGACCCTGACCTACTACGTCACGAGCCTGCTGCTCGCCGCGCCCGGCATCATCGGGATCTTCTGGGGCGCCCCGCTGATCGCCCGTGAACTGGAGACCGGCACCCACCGGCTCATCTGGAACCAGAGCATCACCCGGGGCCGCTGGCTCCTGGTCAAGCTCGGGGCCGTCGGCCTGATCGCCGTCGCCGTCACCGGGGTGCTCAGCCTCCTGGTGACCTGGTGGGCGAGTCCCATCGACCGGGTCAACCTGGACCGGTTCACCGCCCTGATGTTCAGCGGCCGCGGGGTCGTCCCCCTCGGCTACGCGGCGTTCGCCTTCACCCTCGGCGCCTCGGCCGGACTCCTGATCCGGCGCACCGTGCCCGCGATGGCCGCGACCCTCGCCGCCTTCCTCGCGGTGCAGATCTTCGTGCCCTACGCGATCCGCCCGCACTTCGCGGCGCCGGAGCACACCGATGTCGCACTCAGCTCCCTCGTCATGGCGCCGGTCGGCGGCGGCGAGGAGTCCGGTGCGCCGAAGGACGGCTGGAACGGGAACCACATCCAGCTGAAGGGCTCCGGAAACGACGCCCACCTGCGGATCGGGGTCCTCAAGCCCGGCGTCTGGGTCGTGTCCGATCTCGGTACGGTCCTCGACGCCTCCGGCAAGCAGGTCCGCGGCGCCGAGGGCTGCGCGGAGCGCGAGAAGGACCCCTTCGAGTGCTTCGCCGCCTCGAAGCACCACATCGAGGTCGACTACCAGCCCGCCGACCGCTACTGGACCTTCCAGTGGATCGAGACCGGGATCTTCCTCGCGCTCTCCGGACTGCTGGCCGCGTTCTGCGCCTGGTGGCTGCGCCGTCGGGCGGCCTGACCGGACGAGGGCGAAAGGGCGGCCGAAGCCAACGCAACTGGCTTCGGCCGCCCCCTCGACTCTACGGCCGTCGGGCCCGCGCCGTGGCGCGGTAGGTGCTCGGGGTCAGGCCCGTGTGCCGGGTCAGGTGGGTGCGGAGGGAGTCCGCCGTGCCGAGGCCGCTGCGGGCGGCCACCTGATCCATCGGGAGGGTGGTGGTCTCCAGGATCTCGCAGGCGCGGTCCAGACGCTGGTGCAGCAGCCACTGGAGGGGGCTGAGGCCCGTTTCCGCGCGGAAGCGACGGGTCAGGGTGCGGGTGCTCGTGCCCGCGTGCCGGGCCAGCCCGGCCAGGGTCGTCGGTTCGTGCAGGCGGGCCAGCGCCCAGGAGCGGGTGGCCGCCAGGGAGGTGCCGCGCTCGGGCGGGAGCGGGGTCTCGATGAACTGGGCCTGGCCGCCCGGCCGTACGGGGGCCGCCACGACCAGACGGGCCGTGGTGTTCGCGACGGCGGCGCCGTAGTCGCGGCGCACCAGGTGCAGGCACAGGTCGATCCCGGCCGACATGCCCGCCGACGTCAGCACCCTGCCGTCCTCGACGAACAGCACGGCGGGCACGAGGTCGACGTCGGGGAAGAGCCGCCCGAATTCCGCGGACGCCGTCCAGAAGGTCGTGGCGCGGCGGCCTTTCAGGAGACCCGCCTGCGCGAGGACGAAGGCACCCGTGCAGATGGAGGCGATGCGAGCGCCCCGCGCGGCGGCGGCGCGCAGGGCGTCCAGCACCCGGGGGTCGGGACCCTCCCGGTCGGCCGTCCCCGTGACCATCACCGTGTCGGCCCGCTCCACCGCCTCCAGGCCGTGCGGCACCACGACGTCCGTGCCGTACCGCGCCTGCACCACGCCGGGGACGAGGGTGCAGACCGCCACCTCGTACGCAGGCTGCTCACCGAGGGTCGTCGCGCCGAACACCACCCCCGGGATCGACAGGTCGAAGGTGGTGACCGGCGGGCACGCGATGACCGCGACGCGGTGCGGGGGAGTGATCGGCATGGCTCGAATCTCCGGATTGCTGGCATTCCAGCCACTACTGTACGGCCGTGCCCGGGGCGAGGGTTGACCTGTCAACCACAGCAACTCGCCGTACCAGCACAGGAGTACATCCATGGCCCTGCACGTCATCACGGGCGCCGGTGCGATCGGCACCGCCACCGCACGCCTGCTCGCCGCTTCCGGTGAGCGGGTCCGCGTCATCACCCGCAGCGGCGGCGGGCCCGATCTTCCGCTCGTCGAGCGGGTCGCCGCCGACATCACCGACACCGACCGGCTCGCCGAGCTGCTGCAGGGCGCCCGCACCCTCTACAACGCGGCCGCGCCCGCCTACCAGGACTGGCGGACCGCCTTTCCGCCCCTCGCCGCCTCACTGCTCGCCGCCGCCGGGCGGACCGGCGCCGACTACGTGATGCTGGGCAACGTGTACGGGTACGGGCCCGTCGAAGGCCCCCTCACGCCCGACCTGCCCATGAGGCCCAACTCCGACAAGGGACGGGTGCGCGCCGCCATGTGGCAGGAAGCGCTCGCCGCGCACCGGGCCGGGCGGGTCCGGGTCGCCGAGGTGCGCGCCGGCGACTTCCTCGGGGCGAACGTCCTCGGACTCTTCCCCCTCCTGGCCGTGCCCGCCGTGCTGGCCGGCGAGGAAGCCGTGCTGCCGGTCGGCCTCGACGCGCCGCACGCCTGGTCCTATACGGACGACGTCGCGCGGACCCTGATCGCGGTCGGCGGGCGGGACGACGGCTGGGGCCGCGCCTGGCACGTGCCCTCCACCTCCGAACTGTCCCCGAGGGAGCTGATGGGGCGGCTGGCCGAAGCCGCCGGCGCGCCGGGCCCGAGGCTCAGGACCACGACCCGGGAGGAACTCGACGCGGCGGCCGCGGCGGACCCGGTGATGGCCGAGATGCCGGAAATGGCCTACCAGTACGACGGCGAGCTGCGCCTCGACGCCTCCGACACCGAGCGCCTGCTCGGCGTACGGGCCACCGAACTCGACCACGTGCTGAAGGAGTTGATCTCCACCGGGCCGTCGGCACAGACGGGGCGGTGAGACCGGCGGGCGCGGCTTCCCGGGCCGGCGGCGCACCGACCGACGGGGCCGAGCCCGATTCGCTCGTGCGGGTGACCCGACGGGGGAGGGCGGGGGGCGCTCCTGCCGGGCGCCTGGCGCACGGAGGGAAGGAACGGATCCTCGCGACCGACCCGGCCGGGCCCTGAGGACCGGCCGGGCCCTGGACCGGACGGAGCATCTGCGCGGCCTCTCCGGACAGTTGAGGGGCCCCGCCGTCTGGTACCCATCTGGGTCATGGCCCCCATCCGAACCCTGCTGAGCGGCCTGCTCGGCGCCGCCCTGCTGGTCTCCGTCCAGCCCTCCGCCACCGCCGACGACGGCCGGACCGTCGACTACCACGGTCTGCGCGTCACCCTCCCGGCCGGCTGGCGGGTCGTCGACCTCGACCGGAACCCCGACGCGTGCCTGCGCCTCGACCTGCCCACCCTGTACCTCGGCCACGCCGGCACCCAGGCCGAGTGCACCGGCCGGGCCGTCGTCAGCCGCGCCGACACCCTGCACCTCGAACCCCTCGACGGGGCCCCGGAGCGCGCCGACATCCCGACCGTCGCCGTCGACTCCTGGAACGTGCTGCGCGAGGTCCCGCCCCGCTCCGACAGCAACGAGCTGCGCTACGCCCTGCGCCGCTCCGGAGTCATGGCCACCGTCTCCTACGGGGCCACGCCCGACGCCGTACGCGCCGTCCTGGCGCAGGTCCGCTCCGTGACGCCGCCGCCCGGCCCGGCCCCCGTCGTCGCCGTGCCGGCCGCCGGAGGACCGAAGCCCCGTAACGCCCAGGAGCCCTTCAAGGGCGAGGGCTTCGACGCCTGCACCGCCCCCACCCAGAAGGCCATGGACACCTGGCGGGCCGAATCCCCCTTCGGTGCGATCGGCGTCTACATCGGCGGCGGGGCCCGGGCCTGCGCCCAGCCGCGGCTCACGGCCCGCTGGGTGGAACGGCAGGCCGCCGCGGGCTGGCACCTGATGCCGATCTGGGTGGGCCCGCAGCCCTGGCACAACGCCGCCACCGGCCTGTCCACCGACCCCTCCGAGGCCAACGGGCAGGGCCGGGAGGCCGCCGAGGGCGCGGCGGACGCGGCCCGGTCGCTGGGGCTGGCCGAGGGCACGGTGCTCTACAACGACCTGGAGAACTACACGGACCGCTCCACCTGGGACGCCCCGGTCGTGGCCTACCTGACCGCCTGGACGGACCGGCTGCACGAGCTGGGCTTCCGCTCCGCCGCCTACGTCTCGGTGAGCTCCGGGGTCAAGGCACTGAGCGCCCACTACCACCAGGCCCCCCAAGCCATGCCGGACGTGCTCTGGGCCGCCCGCTGGAACCTGTCGGCCTCCGTCGGCGACGCCGACATGGGCCTGCCGACGGGCACGGCCCAGTGGGCCGGTCCGCGCCGGGCCCACCAGTTCCGCGGCGACCACCACGCCACCTACGGCGGGATCACCCTCAACATCGACCGCAGCCGGGTGGACGTGAACCCGGCCGCCCTCGGCCCGATCGGCGGCCTGCCCCCGCTCAGCTAGGGCGTCTCCTCGCGCGGCGGTTCGTCGTCGTCGCCCCGGCGCAGGGTGCGCAGGCCGTGCTCCGGGGTCCACGACCGCACCACCAGCTCCTCGCCCTCCGCGCGGACGCGGACGACCTCCGTCAGATCGGCGTAGAAGAGGTGGAAGGGGTGCGGGGTCGCCGTCTCCTCCGCGTACCGGTGCAGTTCGGGCGGGTCCACGAGCTCCACCGCGCGTCCGGAGATCCGTGCGTCCCCGTCCGGCATGTCCTCGCCCGCGCCCGGATTGGTGTGCAGGGCGAAGCGCGGGTCGTGCTGGAGGTCCCTGGCCTTCATCGAGCCGAACATCATGCCGAGCCACAGCTCCCCGCCCCGGATGTCGACATTCAGCCCGGTCGCGCGGGGGGAGCCGTCCTTGCGCAGGGTGGCCAGGACGTGGTGCGGGTACTGCGCGAAACGGGCCTGGACGGCCGCAGCGAACTCCGGTTCCGCCGTCTCGAAGACTGCCCAGCTGGTATGCGTCATACGTCCATCAAAGCGCGGGTACCGGCAGGCGCAGGTCAGGCGCGCACGATGCCCGCACTCCGTGCCGCCGCCAGCCAGGCCGGGAAATCCCCGACCAGGCGGTCGTACAGTTCGCCGTCCGGCACGGTGCGGGGGTCCGCTCCCGCATGGAAGTAGCCCGCGTTGTCGACGGCCCGCTGCGCCGGGACGGGCAGCTCGTCCAGCCGGCGCAGGAAGTCGAACTGCGTGCTGCGCGTGTTCCCGAAGCCGACGAACTGCCAGAAGAGCGGCAGCCGGGCCGCCTTGCACAGGTACCGCTCCGCCGCGAGTTTGTTGATCGGCCCGCCGTCGGTCTGGAAGACGACCAGGGCGGGGGCCGTCGCCCCCGAGTCCAGGTAGTGGTCGATGACCGCGTCCATCGCCGCGTGGTACGCCGTCTTGCCCATGTGGCCCAGCCGGGAGGCGATCTCGGTGACCCGGCCCTCGTGCCCGGCCAGGGAGATCTCCTCCAGCGCGTCGACCTCGGTGGAGAAGAAGACCACCGGCACGCGGGCGTCGTCGTCCAGGTGTGCGGACAGCCCCAGCACCCGGTCCGCGAGGGCCTGCACGCTGCCGTCCGCGTAGTACGGGCGCATCGACCCGGAGTAGTCCAGCACCAGGTAGACGGCGGCCCGCCCGCCCTCCATGCCGTACTTGCGCAGGGAGACCCCGGCGCTCTTGTAGAAGCTCACGAGCGCCGGAGCCGTCTCCTCGACCTTGCGGAGGTTGATCGCGCTGCCCGTCATGGGGCGAGCGTACGGCAGCGCCCCGGCCCGGCAGCCCGTCGGTCCGTGAGCCGGTCAGCCCGCCATGGTGAAACCGAGGCCCGCCGCCAGCCGTGCCCGGTGCGCGGCCGGCGCGCCGAGCAGGAGGGCGGAGCCGTGGGCCCGCTTGAAGAACTCGTGCGCCTCGTGCTCCCACGTGATGCCGATGCCGCCGTGCAGCTGGATCATCTCCCCGGCCACGTACGAGAACGCCTGCGAGCAGGCCGACTTCGCGGCGGCCGCGAGGTGCGGCGGTGCCCCGGCCGCGGCCGCCGCGCGGGCGAGCGCCCGGGCCGTCTCCACCGCCGTGTGCATGTCGGCGAGCCGGTGCTTGACCGCCTGGAAGGAGCCGATGGGCCGGCCGAACTGGACCCGGTCCTTCGCGTACCGGACCGTCACCTCCAGGGCGCGCGCGGCCGCCCCCACCTGCTCGGCGGCCAGCGCCGTACAGGCCAGGTCGCGGACCCGGGCGAGGACGGCGGTTCCGTCGGGCGACAGCAGCCGGGCCGGGGTCCGGTCCAGGGTCAGCTCCGCGAGGGGGCGGGTGCGGTCCAGGGTCGACCGTACGGTGAACCCGGCCGGTGCGGCGGTCAGTTCGAACAGGCCGAGCCTCCCGGTGCCGGCGGCCCTCGCGAAGGCCAGCACCAGGCCCGGCTCGGCCGGACCGGCCGGCACGTACCGCTTGGTTCCGGTGAGCAGCCACCCGGCGCCGGCCGGCTCGGCCCGCGCGGTCAGGCCGGCGGCCTCCCAGCCGGGCGTCTCCGCCCAGGCCAGCGCGCCCACCACCGAGCCCTCGGCCAGCCCCGGCAGGTGCCGGGCACAGGCCCCCGGGTCACCGGCCGCGAGCAGCGCCCCCGCCGTCAGGACCGCCGAGCCCAGATACGGTACGGGGCTCAGCGCGCGGCCCAGTTCCGCCATGACCACCGCGACCTCGGCGGCCCCGCGGCCCAGCCCGCCGTACTCCTCCGGCACGGCCAGCGCGGCCGCGCCCACCTGGGCCGTCAGCGGGGCCCAGGCCGCGTGGCCGGGATGGCGGGCGAGCACCGCCCGTACGGCGTCCCCCAGTTCCGCCAGCTCCTGCGCCTGCGCCAGCTCCTGCGCCTGCGCCTGCGTCTCCGTGCCGCTCATGCCGGCTCCCCCCGGGCCGCGCGCCGCAGTTCCGTCTTCAGCAGCTTGCCGCCCGCGTTGCGCGGGAGCTCCGGCAGCCGGGTGAAGCGTCGCGGCACCTTGAAATTGGCCAGCCGTTCCCGGGTCCAGGCGGTCAGCTCGGCGGCCGTGACCGGGGCGGAGGTGACCACGTAGGCCACGCCGACCTCGCCGAGCCGCTCGTCCGGGGCGCCGACGACGGCCGCGTCGGTGATGGCGGGGTGGGTCAGCAGTACGTTCTCCACCTCCGCCGGATAGGCGTTGAAACCGCCGACCACGTACATGTCCTTCAGCCGGTCGGTGACCGAGAGGTAGCCGCGCGCGTCCAGCACGCCGATGTCCCCGGTGCGCAGCCAGCCGTCGGGCGGGACGGCCTCGGCGGTGGCCGCGGGGTCGTCCAGGTAGCCGGAGGTGACGTGGTAGCCGCGGACCTGCACCTCTCCGGGCTTCCCGGCGGACATTACCTCGCCGAGCGGGGAGACGATCCGTACCTCGGTGTCCGGCAGCGGCAGGCCGACGGTGTGGGCGACGGTCCAGGCGTCGGCGTCGGCGGGGCAGACGGTGACCACGCCGCCGGACTCCGTCAGTCCGTACGCGGTGAACACGTCCGGGGCGCCGAGCACCTCGCGGATCTCCTCGACGAGGGCGGTGGGCACGGTGGCCGCGCCGGTGCCGGCCAGCCGCAGCGCGGACAGGTCGAAGGCGGCGCGCCCGGGGTGGCGGATCAGGCCGTGGAAGACGGTCGGCGGGCCCATCAGGCAGGACACCCGCTCGGCGGCCATGCGCACCAGGATGCGGTCGGTGTCGTAGACGGCCTCCGGGAGCATGGTCGCCCCGCGCAGCAGGCAGGCGAGGACCCCGGCCTTGTAGCCGAAGGTGTGGAAGAAGGGGTTGACCAGCAGGTAGCGGTCTCCGGGGCGCAGGGTGACCAGCTCGGACCAGGAGGTGTAGAGCCGGATCGTCTGGCCGTGGGTGGTCATCACGCCTTTGGAGCGCCCGGTGGTGCCGGAGGTGTAGAGGATGTCGCTCAGGTGTTCCGGGCGGATCAGGTCGGCGCGGGCGAGGCGTTCCGCCTCCGTGACGGACGTTCCGGCGGCCAGGTACGCCTCCCAGGACCCGGGCCCTGTCCCGCCGCGCAGGACGACGGTGGACGAGAGCGCCCCGAGGTCCTCGCCCGAGGAGTGCAGGGCCTCGGCGTAGTCGGTGCCGAGGAAGCCGCGCTCGGTGAAGAGGACGCGGGCGCCGCTGCGCCGGATGGTGTCGGCCGCCTCGGCGGGCTTGTAGCGGGTGTTGACGGGGACGAGGACGGCTCCCGCGCCGACGGCGCCGAGTGCGCAGGCGATCCACTCGCGGCTGTTGGGGGCCCAGAGTGCCACCCGGTCCCCTGGCCGGATCCCGTGGGCGATGGCGGCGCGGGCGGCCGCCGCGATCTCGGCGGCCAGCCGGACGAAGGTCCAGCGGACCTCGCCGTCGGCGAGTGCCTCGCGCTCCCCGTACGCGGCGGCCGCGTACTCCGGGAGCCGGGCGAGCGTGGCGGGCGGTGGTGGCGGCACCAGGGGCGGCGGTGGCATCGGACGGACCCTCCCTGCTTGACGAGCGAGCGTGGGCGGTATCCAATCACGCATGTTTTGGTTAGGCATATACCTAGTAGAAATGATCAGGAGGCTTCCATGGCGTCCCTGGACTTGAAGTCCGCCCTGTCCAGCTTCTGTACCGGCGTCGCCGTCATAACGGCACGCGCAGCCGACGGCCGTCCCGCCGGGATGGCCGTGCAGTCCTTCTCATCGGTGTCGCTGGACCCGCCGCTGGTCTGCTTCTGCCCCGCCCGCACCTCGGCCTCCTGGCCGCGGATCGAGGCCGCCGGCGCCTTCGCCGTCAACATCCTGGCCGTCGGCCAGGAGGAGCTGTGCCGCCGGTTCGCCGTCACGGGCGGGGACAAGTTCGCCGGTGTGTCCTGGCGTGCGGGCGGCAATGGCGCGCCCCTGCTCGACGGGGTCCTCGCGAGCGTCGAATGCGGCCTGGAGGGCGTGCTGGACGGCGGTGACCACGTCATCGTGCTCGGCCGGGTCACCGGCCTGACCGCGCACCGCGACGGGCCGCCGCTGCTGTACTTCCGGCGTTCCTACGGCAGCTTGCCGAGCCCCTCAAGCTCGTCGATGTCGGCGAGCATGCCCGCCGCGAGGTCGCGCTCGGAGGCGTAGTACCGCTCGGCCCACTTGAGGGTGAGCGTCGGGTACGCCCAGGCGCTCTCGTCCTTGGCGCCCTCCCCGTCGGCCACCGCGCGACGGCGCATCGTCTCCGCGAACTCCTGGTGCCGGAGGAGGACTTCGCGCAACTGCTCCGGCTCCAGCAGGTGGCCCAGCCACAGCCGCAGCATCGGCCCGTGCTTGAGGACGGGCGGGTCGACGGGGGCCTCGCGGGCCCACTCCCGTACGGCCGCCATGCCCTCGTCCGTGATCCGGTAGACCCGCTTGTCGCGCGTCCCGGTGTCCTGGGCGACCATCCGCGAGGACGCGTAGCCGGCCTTCTCCAGGCGCTTGAGCTCGCTGTAGATCTGGCTGAACGACGGGCTCCAGTAGAAGAACCGCAGCGACCAGTCCGACCACTTCTTCAGGTCGTAACCGGAGAGCTCCTCTCCGAAGGAGAGCAGCCCGAGCACCGCCCAGCTGGTCGCGGGGAGCGCGCGCTTGTTCGTCTCGTCTGCCACGCAGCGCAGTCTACGACCGGTCCTCACGGCACCCTTCCCCCTGCGAGGTATGACTGCTAGAAGTATTCCTATTCGAAATATTCGACAACGGGCTCGAAGTACCGGATGGAGGGACCTCACCGTGAAGTTCTCGATGATCTTCGAGGCGCAGCTCGTCGACCCCACCCCCGAACGTGAACGCCAGGTCATCCACGACTGCGTCGAACAGGCCGTCCACGCCGAGGAGATGGGCTTCGACCGGATCTGGGCCGTCGAACACCACTCCCTGACCCGGTACGCGCACATGAGTGCCTCCGAGATCTTCCTGACCTGGGTGGCCGCCCGCACGCGCCGGATCCGGATCGGCCACGGCGTCGTCACCATGCCCTTCGGCTACCAGCACCCGGTGCGCGTCGCCGAGCGCGCCGCCATGCTCGACGTGCTCTCCGGCGGCCGCGTCGACATCGGCGCCGGGCGCGGTGCCACCCGCCAGGAGATGTCCATGTACGGGGTCAGGCCCGAGGACACCTACCCGCAGATGGAGGAGGCGCTGCGGATCTTCTCCTCGGCCTGGAAGGAGGAGACCTTCGAATGGCACGGCTCCATCGACATCGGCCCCGGCGCGATCCTGCCCCGCCCGGTCCAGGACCCGCACCCGCCGCTGTTCATGGCCTGCTCCAGGCACGACACCCTCAAGCTGGCCGCCGAGCTCGGCATCGGAGCCCTGGTGATGGGCTTCGCCGGCGCCGACGACGTACGCGCCATGCGCAAGGTCTACGACGAGGCCATCGCCACGCGCACCGGCGAGCGCTTCGTCGGGGCCGAGGCCAACGACCACCTCTCCGCCCTCTGCCCGACCATCGTCCTCGACGACGCCGAGCGGGCCCTGCGGCTGGGCACGCGCGGGCAGCGCTTCTTCGCCGAGTCCATCGCGCACTGGTACGGGAACGGCCCCGAGCCGACCGGGTACGCGGAGGAGGAGGACCACGTGGGGGCGCTGGCCAAGGGCCGGGAGGAGCTCGTCGCCCGGCTGCACGAGGCGAACATTCCCGCCCGCCCCGTCGACACCGGCACCTACAACGCGGAGCACGCGTACGGCAGCGCCGAAACCGCCATCGCCTACGTCGAGCAGCTGCGCGAGATCGGCGTCGACGAGGTGATGTGCCTGATCCAGATGGGCACCGTCCCCCAGGAGGCGTGCATGGAGACCATCCGCCAGTGGGGCGAGAAGGTCATCCCGCACTTCCGCGCGCTGGAGGGCTGAGCCGTGGGGGAGCAGCTCGGCGGGAAGGTCGTCGTGATCACCGGCGCCGGGCGTGGCCAGGGCGCCGCCGAGGCCCGGCTGTGCGCGCAGGCGGGGGCCCGGGTCGTCGTCACCGACGTACGGGAGGACGAGGGCCGGGCGGTGGCCGCCGAACTCGGCGACCAGGGACTGTACGTCCGCCACGACGTGGCCGACGCGGCGAGCTGGGCGACGGTGGTGAAGGAGACGGTCCGCGCCTTCGGGACGGTATCGGCGCTGGTCAACAATGCGGCCCTGTGGCGCACCGCCCACGTGGAAGAGCAGCGGCCGGCGGACTTCGAAGCGCTTCTGCGGGTCAACCTGCTCGGCCCGTTCCTCGGCATCCAGGCGGTCGCGCCGGTGCTGCGGGCGGGCGGGGGCGGCTCGGTCGTCAACATCTCCTCCACCGCCGGACTGGTCGGGATACCGGGCCACGCCGCCTACGGATCCACCAAGTTCGGGCTGCGCGGACTGACCCGGTCGGCGGCGCTCGACCTCGCCGGGGACCGGATCCGGGTCAACTCGGTGCACCCGGGGGCCATCGACACCCCGATGGTGGCCGAGGCGGTGGCGGGCCGGGACTGGTCGCACATACCGCTGGGGCGCATCGGCCGCCCGGAGGAGGTCGGGGAGCTGGTCCTCTTCCTCTGCTCGGACGCGTCCTCGTACGTGACGGGCAGCGAGTTCACCGTGGACGGGGGGATGACGACGGCATGAGCGACCTCCGTGCACCCGACCCCCTCTCACCGCAGGCCAGACAGCTGTGCGACGCGATGACCGCCGGCTTCCCGGGCCCGGGCGACATCCGCGCGCTGCGGGCGGCCGCGGCGTCCGGGTCCGGCCGCGAGGGCCCGGCCGTGGCCTCGGTGTCCGACGCCGCCGCGGGCGGGGTCCCGGTCCGCATCTACGATCCCGCGCCCGGCCGGTCCGACCGGCCCCTGGTCGTCTTCCTGCACGGTGGCGGCTGGGTGATGTGCGGCCTGGACAGCCACGACGCGACCTGCCGCTCCCTGGCCGTGGCCGCGGGGGCGGTGGTCGTCTCGGCGGACTACCGGCTGGCCCCGGAACACCCCTGGCCGGCGGCGCCGGACGACGCGCTCACCGTCCTGCTCTGGGCCCGGGACCGGGCCCGCGCGCTCGGCTGCGACCCCGGCCGGGTGGTGCTGGCGGGGGACTCCAGCGGCGGCAACCTCGCGGCCGTGACGGCCCTGCGCGCACCCGGACTCGTAGCGGGACAGGTGCTGTTCTATCCGCCGCTGGACGCCTGGATGGACTCCGCCTCCGTGGAGAGGTACGCGGAGGGCTACTTCCACACCGCCGCCCACATGGCCTGGTACTGGGACCAGTACGGCGGCGACCCGGAGCACCCGCACGTCTCGCCGCTGCGCGCCCCCGACCTGTCGGGCCTGCCGCCCGCCCTGATCGTCCTCGCCGACTGCGACGTGCTGCGCGACGAGGGGCTCGCGTACGCCCGCCGACTGGCGTCGGCCGGCGTCGACTGCACGCTCCAGCTCCACCCGGGGGTCTTCCACGGCTTCCTGGGCCTGCCGCTTCCGGCGGGAGCCGCCGCGCTCCGGGCGGCCGCGGACTGGGTGGCGGGGGCGGGAAGGGTGGGGCGGCCGGGCTCCCAGGCATGATGTGTCCATGGCTGAACTGATACGGAGACTGCCGGGCGCGGTCCTGCGCAACTGCCTTCTCCTGGCGGTGGAGTTCGGTGCGATCTGGCTGCTTCGGGGACCCGGGGGAGCCTGGATCCCGGTCCTGCTGGCCGTCTTCGTCGCCGGTGCGGCCGTACCGCACGGAACCGGCGCGGAATTCGTCGCCCGCACCTCCGTCGCACTGCTCGCGGTCGGCATCGCGGTGGCCGGCGGGATCGCCTGGGACCGGCACACCCTGCACGACCGCGGCCGGGAGGAACAGGCGGTCGTCGCCGAGCGGGCCATGGTGCAGGACGGCTCGACCACCTCCCCGTCGCTGCGGCTGCGCACGGAGTCCGGCCGGGACCTGCCCGGACCGGTGGCGACGGACCTCCCGGTCGGCGCCCGGCTGACCGTGACGGTGGACCCCGACGGCCCCGCCTGGGCCGTGGGCGGCCGCCCGGACCGCCCCCTCTGGCCGGCGGCCGGCACCGCGGCCCTGATCCTGCTCCAGACCACCCTCGTCGGCCGGATCTCCCTGCGCCCCCGCTAGGCCGTATCGGGTCGTGATCAATGAGCACCGCAGCCTCTGGGGTGCGCCGCGTGGGTGCGAGTGACCGGAAGCGTTGCCGCAGGCAGGCAGGCAGGCAGGCAGGCAGAGCCGGGGCCCGAGGGCCCCGGCTGCGTGCCCGCCGGGGTGGCGTGTCAGACCATGGCGAGCCGGTCCACCAACAGCTCCACCCTCGGCTCGGCGTCCTCGGGCAGCAGGCGGCCCGCTCGGGTCAGGGTCGCCAGGCCGTGCAGAGCCGCCCAGAACACCTCGGTGAACAGCCCCGGGTGGACGCCGTCGCCGGCGACCTCGGCGAGGCACTCGAGCAGGGCGGCGAAGGCGTCCTTCAGCGGCTCGGGGGTGTCCTCCTGCGCGTACGCCAGGCCGCCGTCGAGCTGGAACAAGGCGTCGTACACTGCCGGGTTGCGTCCGGCGAAGTCGAGGTAGGCGCGGGCGAGGGCGGCGACCCGCTCGCGCGGGCTGTTCGCTCCGGAGGCCGCGGCACGCACCGCCGCGGCCAGCTCGGCGGCGCCTTCCAGGGCGACGGCGCCGATGATCTCGCGCTTGCCGCGGAAGTGGCTGTAGAGGACGGGCTGGCTGTATTCGATGCGCTCGGCGAGCCGGCGGGTGGTGACTGCGTCCCAGCCCTGCTGCTCGGCGAGTTCGCGGGCCGTCGCCACGATGAGGCGCTCGCGCTCCGCCCGTTCGCGCTCCTTGCGTTCCTGTACCGACATGGATCGATCCTAGCATCGCTAGACAACCGAGCGTTAGCAACGCTAGCGTTGCCTCATCATCTAGCGACGCTAGTTCAGGGATCGTCATGCTCACCACACTTGAGGTCGTCACCACCGTCGTCGTCGGCCTGATGGTGGGGGTGGAGTTCTCCGTCGCCTTCATCATGAACCGGATCCTGGACGCCCTTCCCGAGGACAGCGGGCAGCTCGGTCACGCCCACGGCGGCCGGATCCTCGGCACCCTGATGCCGTTCTGGTACGTAGGCTCGCTCGTCCTCAGCGCGATCTGGGCCGTTGCCGGATGGCACCACCACGGCGCCGGACTCGTCGTCACCGCCGCCGGACTGCTGATCCTCAGCGTGGTCATGTCGATCCTGCTGCTCGTCCCGATCAACAACCGGAACAAGACCTGGACCCCCGAGAACCGGCCCGCCGACTGGAAGGAGCAGCTGCGCCGCTGGGACCGCTACCACTACATCCGCGTCGCCGTCATCGTCGCCGCGTTCACCCTGCTGGCCGCCGCTCTCGCGGCCTGATCAGGCCCCACACGACTCGGCAAGCTCCACCAAGCTCACCAAGCCGGCGATGACTCGCATGGAGAAGAAAATGTCGCTGAAGAAGATCAACACCGTCCTGGCCGCCGCCTTCATCCTCTTCATCCTCTGGTTCGGGACGGAGTACATCCTGAGCCCGGAGACGACGGCGCCGGGCTACGGCCTGCCGAGCTGGCCGTCCGGCGACGGCGACGGCTTCCTGACCATCAAGGGAATCCGCGACGTCGTCTTGGCCCTGGTTCTGGGCATCCTGCTGGTGACGGGCCACCGCCGGGCGCTGGGCTGGGTGCTGTTGGTGGAAGCACTCGCCGCGTACGGCGACATGACCAACGTGCTGGCCCACCACGGCTCCGTGACCACCGCGCTCGGCGTCCACTGCCTGACCGCGACGCTGATGGTGGTCAACGGCCTGCTGATCATGCGCGAGACCCGCAGCGTCGCGGCCGCTCCGGAAACGCCCGCCCCGCAGCCCGCCCGACGCGGACCGGGCCGTGATCGATCCGTGCGGGTTTCGCCCCGTTCCTGGCCCTGGCCCGGCAGGCCGTCGTGCGTGACGCGCGCAACTGACTGACGAAGAGTGGGAGTTCATCGAGCCGCACCTGCCGATCGGCGAGTACGGCCCGTACCCCAAGACCCTGCGGCAGCAGTTCGAGGGCCGGCGAAAGCTCCGCCTGAAGGCCGCCCTCCTGGGGCGCTCGCGGGGCGGGCAGACCGGCAAGGTCCACCTCGTCGCCGACCGCAGGTGCCGCCCGCTGGCGTTCGTGCCGACCGCCGGGCGGGCGGCCGACAGCCCGTAGTTCATTCCGGGCCTTTCCGGTCATCCGGCTCGACGGCCACTGCGTCCGGCGATCTCGTGACCGCCGTCATTTGTCAAGTCCCGAAATCCAGGGACGTGAAGCATTTCGCCGCCCCGGGCCTAATTGAGTCATGGGATCACGCAGAGCAGGTGACCCACCCGCACCGTCCGGAACGCTCCGGCGGCGCGGATTGCGGGAGAAAGTGTCCCGCTGCCGAAAGGTCCATGTGAGAGCAGGATCATTCGGCAATCCATCTGTCCTTTCTCACCGGAGGTGAATTCTCATGACTCACGCATTCGTCACACGGCGTTTCGCCATCCTTACGGCCGCGTCCGCTCTGGCCGCAGCAGGTGCACTGCTGCCTTCCAGCGCATTCGCCGCGCCGGCGACGCCGAACGTCAGCACCGCAACCACCACGACGGCAGTCAAACACGGTGGTCACGGTCACGGCCACGGCCACGGGCACGGGCACCATCACCACCGCCACTGTCACGGCCACTGGGACTGGGGCTGGGGCTGGTAAGGCGGCGAGACGGGAAAGAAGTCATCGTTGACAAGAACGGTTGAGTTCCGGTCCAGGCTGGGTGGCAAAGCCATACAGCCTGGACCGCCGAATGCGTGCACCTACTTGATCGCGTAGGAGCATCCCTTCACGGTAGTGACGCCGTCGCTCTCCGCGACCTTCTTCCCGTCGGCCTTGATGACGCACCGGGCCTGCTGCAGCTTGCCGTCGGGGCCCGTGATCGTGCCCGGGGTCACGTTCAACAGGTAGCCCACCTGCTGCTCCGCGGCGGTGAGCTCCGCGGTCCAGGGTCTCCTCGTGGGTCGCGCCGCCGGCCTTGGCGGGGCGGCCTTCGCACGGTGCAAGTACCTCGATCTTGTTGTCGCTTGTGTGATCGAAAACAATGGACGCATGACCACACGTGCCCGTTCCTTCGATGCAGCAGCCGCTTCGTACGCGGCCCACCGCCCCAGCTACCCCCCGGCGCTCTTCGACGCCGTCGAGTCCCTCACCGGGCGGCCGCTCGCCGGGGCCCGGGTGGCCGACGTAGGAGCCGGCACCGGGATCGCCACCGCGCTCCTGCACGAGCGCGGGGCCGAGGTCGTCGCCGTGGAGCCCGGGGACGGAATGGCCGCCCAGTTCCGCCGCACCTGCCCCGGGATCCCGGTCGTGCGCGGCGACGGGGACCGGCTGCCGCTGGCCACCGGCGCGTTCGACCTGCTCACCTACGCCCAGGCCTGGCACTGGACCGACCCGGCCCGCTCCGTGCCCGAGGCCCGGCGGGTGCTGCGCCCCGGCGGCGCGCTCGCGCTCTGGTGGAACGACACGGACGCCACCGTGCCGTGGATCGCCGAACAGGAGGAGCGGCTCCGGGTCTTCTTCGAGGTCAAGGGGGAGACCCACCGCACCCTGCCCGAGGGGCTCGGCGCGTTCACCACCCGGTCCGTGACGTGGACCCGGCGCATCACGCTGGACGACCACCTCGCCAACCTCGCCAGCCACTCCGCCTTCCTGGTCCTGGGCGAGGCCCGCACCCGCGCGTACTTCGAGGGGGAGCGGGAGCTGCTGAACCCGCTCTTCCCGGACGGCATCGTCGAGGAGCAGTACGTCGTGAGCCTCAGCGTCGCGGTGGTGTGAGGGACCGCAGGACCTCGGCCCGGCAGGCCGATGGCGTTCCCCAGGCGTCCCGCAGGGGGCGGGCCTTGCGCAGCCACAGGGACAGGTCCAGCTCCTCGGTGTAGCCCACCGCACCGTGGAGCTGGAGCGCGGTCATCGCCGCCCGGTAGGACGCCTCGCCGGCCGCCAGTTTCGCCGCCGCCACCTCGCCCGGGTCGAGCGACAGCGCCGCCGCCCACACCAGCGGGCGGGCGAACTCCAGGTCGAGCAGGGTGTCCGCCAGCCGGTGCTTCACCGCCTGGAAGGTCCCGATCGGCGTCCCGAACTGCGTGCGCTGCTTCACGTACTCCACCGTCCTGGCCAGCAGCGCCTCGCCGGCGCCCAGGCACTGGGCCGCCGTCAGCAGCCGGGCCCAGCGTCCGGCCACCTCGGCCGCCCGGGCCACCGCCGGGCCCGCCGCCAGCAGTTCACCCGCGCCGACCGGCGGGCGGGACAGCCGGCGTGCGGGGTCCGTCGACCGGAGCGGCTCACCCGCCGAGCCCGCGCCGCCCGCCACTCGCAGTTCGCCCGCGCCGCCCGCCACTCGCAGTTCGCCCGCCGGGGACACCGTGAAGCAGTACGTCGCCGTGTCCGCGTCCAGGGCGTACGGGCTCCCGCCCGGCAGGGTCAGCGTGGCCGAGGTCGCGCCCTGCGCCAGCCCCGGCAGGAACCGCTTGGCCAGCGCCTCGTCCGCCAGCTCCGCCAGCAGCACCGACACCGCGGCGCTCTCCACCACCGGCCCCGGCACCCCGGCCCGGCCCAGCTCCACGAAGCCGAGGGACAGCTCCGCCGGGAGCAGGCCCGCCCCCTCGTAGGGCTCCGGTACGGCCAGCGCGAACAGCCCCGTCCCCGCGAGCCGGGACCACACCGTCCGCCCGGGCCCGGCGTCGCCGTCCGCCCAGGCCCGTACTGCCGCCGGGACCTGTGCCGAGCCCAGCAGGGAGCGCAGCGTACGCGCGAAGTCCGACTGCTCGTCGGTCAGCAGGAAGCGCATCAGCGGCGGCCCTTCGGGAGGCCGAGCAGCCGCTCGGCGATGATGTCGCGCTGGATCTCGTTCGTTCCCGCGTAGATCGGTCCGGCCAGGGAGAACACCCACGGCTCGGCCCACTCGCCCTCCGCGAGCTCCGCGTCCGCGCCCAGCAGGTCCAGCGCCGTCTCGTGCAGGGCGATGTCGTACTGCGACCAGAACACCTTGTTCAGGCTGGACTCGGCGCCGATCGTCGCGCCCGCCGCGAATCGGGAGGCGTTCGCCCAGGTGAACAGCTCGTACGCGCGGGCCCCGACCACCGCGTCCGCCACCCGGTCCCGCAGCGCGGTGTCGGACGGGTCCCCGTGTTCGCGCCACAGCCCGACCAGCCGGTCCGCCGCGGCCAGGAAACGGCCGGGGGAGCGCAGGGTCAGCCCGCGCTCGTTGCCGGTCGTCGACATGGCGATCCGCCAGCCCTGCCCCGGCTCCCCGATCACGTCCTCGTCCGGCACGAAGACCTGGTCCAGGAAGAGCTCCGCGAAGGCCGGCTTGCCGTCGAGGCGCCCGATGGGCCGCACCGTCACCCCCGGCGCCCGCAGGTCGAACATCAGGTACGTCAGCCCCTGGTGGGGTTTCGGGGTGTCCGGGTCGGTGCGGAAGATCCCGAAGGCGCGGTCCGCGAAGGCCGCCCGCGAGGACCACGTCTTCTGCCCGGTCAGCAGCCAGCCGCCCTCCGTGCGGACCGCCCGCGACATCAGCGAGGCCAGGTCGGACCCCGCGCCGGGCTCCGACCAGGCCTGCGCCCAGATCACCTCGCCGCTCGCCATCGACGGCAGGACCCGCGCGCGCTGCCGCGCGCTCGCGTGGTCGAAGAGGGTGGGGGCGAGGAGGCTGATGCCGTTCTGCGAGACCCGGCCGGGCGCGCCCGCGGCCCAGTACTCCTCCTCGAAGACCAGCCACTTGACGATGTCCACGCCCCGGCCCCCGTACTCCTCGGGCCACGAGACCACCGACCAGCGCTCCGCGTGCAGCAGCGCCTCCCACTCCCGGTGCGCCGCGAAGCCCTCGGCCGTCTCCAGGGAGGGCAGGGGCCGGGCCGGGACATGGGCGCGGAGCCAGGTGCGGGCCTCGGCCCGGAAGGCCTCCACGTCCGCCGTGTGCGTGAGTTCCATCAGGTGTTCGCCTCCTTCAGGGCGGCGATGTCGATGCCGCCGAGCGAGTCCGCCGCCGTCTCCGCGTTGTGCGCGTGGGCGAGGTGGTGCAGGCCGAACACCGAGTCCATGCCGGTGTGTAGGCCCTGGAGGTCCTCGGCCTGGTTGACGGCCCGCTTGGTCAGCGCCAGTCCGAAGGCGGGCATCCCGGCGATCCGCAGCGCCAGCCGTTCGGTCTCGGCCTCCAGGCCGTCCGGTGCCACGACCCGGTTGACCATGCCGACCTCGTACGCGCGCCGGGCCGTCATCCGGTCGCCGGTGTAGAGGAACTCCTTCGCGATCCGCGGCGGCATCGCCCACGGGTGCGCGAAGTATTCGACCCCGGGGATGCCCATCCGTACGACCGGGTCCGCGAAGAAGGCGTCCTCGCTCGCCACGATCAGGTCGCAGACCCAGGCCAGCATCAGCCCGCCCGCCACACAGGCGCCCCGCACCGAGGCGATCACCGGCTTCGGCAGCTCCCGCCAGCGCCGGCACATCCCCAGGTACACCTCCGATTCGCGCGCGAAGCGGGACTCGGCGCCCGGCCGCCCGGTGTGGTCCCACCACAGGCCGGCCCGCCGCTCGAAGGGCAGGTGGGCGTCGCGCCCGGGGGTGCCGATGTCGTGGCCCGCGGAGAAGTGCTCACCGGCCCCGGCGAGGACGACCACCTTCACCTCGGGGTCCTTGGCGGCCCGGTAGAAGGCGTCGTCCAGCGCGTACGTCATCGCGCTGTTCTGCGCGTTGCGGTAGCGGGGGCGGTTCATCGTCACGTACGCGACCGGGCCGCGGCGCTCGTAGAGCACGGGGGTGTCGTCGGGCGAGCGGTCGTGGGGCCTGCGGTCGTCGGGCATGCGGCGTCCATCCTTCACGAGCGAAGCTTCCCTAACAAGTGTTTGGTAGGTTAACGTACGGCCATGAGTAGCGTCGAGGAGTTCCGCACCGAGGTCCGGGGGTGGCTACGGGCCCACCTCACCGGCGAGTTCGCCGGCCTCAAGGGCCGCGGCGGCCCCGGCCGCGAGCACGAGGCCTTCGCCGAACGCCTCGCCTGGGAGCGCCACATGGCGGCCCACGGCTGGACCTGCCTCGGCTGGCCCGTCGAGTACGGCGGCCGTGGCGCGAGCACCGCCGAGCAGATCGCCTTCCACGAGGAGTACGCCCTCGCCGACGCCCCCGCCCGCGTGGGCCACATCGGCGAACAGCTCCTCGGCCCCACCCTCATCGACCACGGCACCGAGGAACAGAAGCGCCGCTTCCTGCCGCCCATCCGGGCCGTGGAGGAGCTGTGGTGCCAGGGCTACAGCGAACCGGGCGCCGGCTCCGACCTCGCCGCCGTCCGCACCCGCGCCACCCTCCGAGGCGGGCAGTGGATCGTCGACGGCCAGAAGACCTGGACCTCGCTCGCCCACGCCTCCCAGTGGTGCTTCGTCCTCGCCCGCACCGAACCCGGCTCACGCCGCCACAGCGGCCTCTCCTACCTCCTGGTCCCCATGGACCGGCCGGGGGTCGAGGTCCGCCCGATCGTGCAGCTCACCGGCACCTCCGAGTTCAACGAGGTCTTCTTCGACGGCGCCCGCACCGACGCCGCCCACATCGTCGGAGCCCCCGGCGACGGCTGGCGCATCGCCATGGCCACCCTCGGCCACGAGCGCGGCGTCTCCACCCTCGGCCAGCAGGTCGGCTTCCGCCGCGAACTCGAAGCCCTCGCCGCACTCGCCCGCGCCAACGGGGCCCTCGCCGACCCGCTCATCCGCGACCGCCTCGTCCAGGCCTGGATCGGCCTGGAGACCATGCGCGCCACCGCCCTGAACCCCGCCACCGCGCCCTCCACCGCCAAGCTGTACCGGTCCCGCTGGCACCGCGACCTCGGCGAGCTCGCCATGGACGTCTGCGCCGCCCCCTCGCTCCTCGCCGACGGCGCGCACGGGGACCCGTACGACCTCGACGACTGGCAGCGGCTCATCCTCTTCTCCCGCGCCGACACCATCTACGCGGGCTCGGACGAGATCCAGCGCAGTCTCATCGCCGAGCGGATCCTCGGCCTTCCCAAGGAGGTACCGGCGTGACCGCTCCCGACTATGTCCCCGGGCACGGACTGCTGAAGGACCGCACCGCCGTCGTCACCGCCGCCGCCGGGGCCGGGATCGGCGGGGCCACCGCCCGCCGCCTCCTGGAGGAGGGCGCCCGCATCGTCATCGGCGACGCCCACGCCCGCCGCCTGAAGGAGACCGAAGAGGCGCTCGCCGCCGAGTTCGGCGCCGACCGCGTCACCTCCCTGCCCTGCGACGTCACCGAAGAGGACCAGGTCCAGGCCCTCTTCGCGCTCGCCGAGCACACCCACGGCCGCCTCGACATCGTCGTCAACAACGCCGGCCTCGGCGGCACCGCCGCCCTCGTCGACATGACCGACGACCAGTGGTCCCGCGTCCTCGACGTCACCCTGAACGGAACCTTCCGCTGCACCCGCGCCGCCCTGCGCGCGTTCAAGGCGTCCGGCGGCGGCGGAGTGGTCGTCAACAACGCCTCCGTCATCGGCTGGCGCGCCCAGACCGGCCAGGCCCACTACGCCGCCGCCAAGGCCGGGGTGATGGCCCTGACCCGCTGCGCGGCCCTGGAGGCCGCCGAGTTCGGCGTACGCGTCAACGCGGTCGCCCCGAGCCTGGCCATGCACCCGCACCTGGTGAAGGTCACCAGCGAGGAGCTCCTGGCCGAACTCACCGCCCGCGAGGCCTTCGGCCGCTACGCCGAACCCTGGGAGGTCGCCAACGTCATCGTCTTCCTGGCCAGCGCCTACTCGTCGTACATGACCGGCGAGACCGTCTCGGTCAGCAGCCAGCACGCCTAGCCATGCCGTGGCCGAGAATGGGCGCGTGCCAACGAACAAGCCGACATCCCAGAAGAAGCCGCAGGTGACGGCCTCCCCCGAACGGCGTCGTGAACTCCTCGACACCGCCGCCGAGGTCTTCGCCGCGCAGGGCTACAACGCCACCACCGTCCGCAAGATCGCCGACGCCGCCGGCATGCTCGCCGGCAGCCTCTACTACCACTTCGATTCCAAGGAATCGATGCTCGACGAGATCCTCTCGGCCTTCCTGACCGAACTGTGGGACGGGTACGACACCGTTCTCGCCGCCGGTCTCGGCCCCAGGGAGACCATCGAGGCCCTCGTCACCGAGTCCTTCCGGGAGATCGACCGGCACCGCGCCGCCGTCGCCATCTACCAGAAGGAGTCCCGCACCCTGTCCGCCCAGCCCCGCTTCCACTACCTGTCCGACTCGCAGCAGAAGTTCGAGAAGGCCTGGCTGGGGACGCTGGAGCGGGGCGTCGAGGCCGAGGTCTTCCGCGCCGACCTCGACATCCGCCTCACCTACCGCTTCGTGCGCGACACGGTGTGGGTGGCGGCCTCCTGGTACCGGCCGGGCGGACAGCACAGCCCCGAGGAGATCGCCCGCCAGTACCTGTCGATGGTGCTGGACGGGATCGCACTGCGCCCCACCTGACCGACCGGCCCGACCGACCCGACCGTCTGAGGAGTCCCGATGCCCGAGGCCTACATAGTCGATGCGGTACGCACGCCCGTCGGGCGGCGGGGCGGCGGTCTGTCCGCCGTCCACCCCGCCGACCTGGGCGCACACGTCCTGAAGGCACTGATCGAGCGGTCCGGGGTGGACCCGGCCGCCGTGGAGGACGTGGTGTTCGGCTGCCTCGACACGGTGGGGCCGCAGGCGGGGGACATCGCCCGGACGGCCTGGCTGGCGGCCGGCCTGCCCGAGGAGGTGCCCGGGGTCACCGTCGACCGCCAGTGCGGGTCCTCGCAGCAGGCCGTGCACTTCGCGGCGCAGGGCGTCCTGTCCGGCACCCAGGACCTGGTGGTCGCGGGCGGCACCCAGAACATGTCGATGATCCCGATCGCCTTCGCCTCGCGGCAGGCGGCGGAGCCCCTCGGCCTCACGGAGGGGCCGTACGCGGGCTCGGCGGGCTGGCGGGCCCGGTACGGGGACGCCCCGGTGAACCAGTTCCACGGCGCCCAGCTCATCGCGCGGAAGTGGGGGATCACCCGGCAGGACATGGAGGAGTTCGCGCTCCGCTCCCACCGGCGGGCGATCCGGGCCATCGACGAGGGCCGCTTCGCGCGCGAGACGGTGGCGTACGGGGAGGTGAGCGTGGACGAGGGCCCGCGCCGGGACACGACCCTGGAGAAGATGGCCACCCTCAAGCCGGTGGTCGAGGGCGGCACCATCACGGCGGCCGTCTCCTCGCAGGTCTCGGACGGGGCGGCCGCGATGCTGATCGCCTCCGAGCGGGCGGTACGGGAACACGGCCTGCGGCCGCGCGCCCGCATCCACCACCTCTCGGTACGGGGCGAGGACCCCATCCGCATGCTGTCCGCGCCGATCCCGGCCACCGCCTACGCGCTGAAGAAGACCGGGATGTCGCTGGCCGACATCGACCTGGTGGAGATCAACGAGGCGTTCGCCCCGGTGGTGCTGGCCTGGCTGAAGGAGACCGGGGCCGACCCGGAGCGGGTCAACGTCAACGGCGGCGCGATCGCGCTCGGCCACCCGCTGGGGGCGACCGGGGTGAAGCTGATGACCACCCTGCTGCACGAACTGGAACGCACCGGCGGCCGCTTCGGCCTCCAGACCATGTGCGAGGGCGGCGGTCAGGCCAACGTGACGATCATCGAGCGGCTGTGAGCCCCGGCTGGGAGCGGCATCCGCCGGCCGGGGGCCGGCGCAGGCCGTCGAAGCCTGTGAGGCCCCGCGGGCCGAGCGGTGCGAGGGGGCCGTGGGGGGAGGGGCCCATGTGCGAGGGCGGCGGCCAGGCCAACGTGACGATCATCGAGCGGCTGTAGGCGCCCGGCTCGGCCCCGCCGGTCACTCCGGGAGCAGCGCGAAGCCGAGGAGGACGGCCGCCTCGACGCGTACCGAGCCCGGGGTGAGGGCGCCGTCGTCCTCGGGGTCCCCGCCTGTGCGGCGGCCGTGGCTGTGGCCGCCCACCGACTCCGGGTCGACGTCCTCGATGTGGATGACCGGCCCCAGCCGCACTCCGCACGCCTCCGCGTACACCTCGGCCTTGCGCCGGGCGGCCGCCACCGCCCGGCGCCGGGCCTCGTCCCGCATCGCGGGCTTGTCCTCCACCTCGAACCGCACGGCGTCGACGCGGTTCGCGCCGGCCGTCACCGCTTCCTCGATCAAAAGCTCCAGCCCGGCCAGCTCCTCCGTCCGCACGGTGTACGTGGCCTCGCAGCCGTAGCCGTGGAAGGTCCGGTCCGCGCCGTAGCCCTTGTACTGCGAGGAGAGCTGCACCCGTGAGCCGGACACGTCCGAGTCCGGTATGCCGTGCTCACGCAGGACGTCCCGCAGCCGGGTGACCGCCGCGCCCGCCTCGGCGAAGGCCGCCTTCGGGGTCGGGGCGAGGAGATCGACCGCCAGGTCCACGTGGGCGAGCCGGGGTTCGGCGGACACGCTGCCCGCGCCGAGCACACTGAGCCCCCAGGGCTCCTTGATCGCTGCCATTCCATGATCAAACCAGCTGGGGTGGGCGGCCGCCAGGGGCTTCCGCCGCCGGTACGGCCCGTACGGCCCGTACCGGCCGGCCCGGTCCGACCCGTAGGGATGAATCTTTTCGCCGTCGGCGGAGCCGGGCCGCCCGGGTCGGGTCGGGTGTCCGGAAGGCCCGGGACCGCCCACGACCCAAGGGGGACGGGGGCTCCGGCCCCCGGACCACCCCCACGGGCCGGCCGGCACACCGCAGGCCGGCGGGGCGGGGGGTGCAGGTCACACCCCTCGCCCCGGGACTCCCCGCAGCGAGGTGTGCTAGCTTAGAGCTCGTTGCAGTTGTGGTACCCATGAACTTTATGTGCGCCTGACGGGAATGCTCCGCAGGCGCTTTTATTGTTTTGCCGGAATCTCCGGATGGGGCCCTTTGCCGCCTATTCAGGAGATTTAAAATGGCACTTGGCACCGTGAAGTGGTTCAACTCGGAAAAGGGCTTCGGCTTCATCGAGCAGGACGGTGGCGGCCCGGACGTCTTCGCCCACTACTCGAACATCGCCACCCAGGGCTTCCGTGAGCTCCAGGAGGGCCAGCGCGTGTCCTTCGACGTCACCCAGGGCCAGAAGGGCCCCCAGGCGGAGAACATCATCCCCGCCTAAGTTCTTCAGCATGCCGGGGTCCGCACCGCGAGGTGCGGGCCCCGGCTTGTCTGCTGTTTCGACCTTTGTTTTACCTGCCGGTTTCAGGAGGGCTTTCTCGCATGACCAGCTCCAGCTCCGCACGACCCAGCCGCCGCCCCACCCGGGGTCGAGGTGCGGCCCAGGGGCGTCCGAAGTCTGGCGCGGGACGGCAGAAGTCCGCGCCCGTTGCCCGGCCCCAGGAATTCACCATGCCCGAGCCGATCGCCCCGGCGCTGCCGCCGGTCGAGTCGTTCGGGGACATGGACATGCCCGAGGCGCTGCTGAAGACCCTCGCCGCCCAGGGCGTCACCGAGCCGTTCCCGATCCAGGCCGCGACGCTGCCGAACTCCCTCGCCGGCCGTGACCTGCTCGGCCGCGGCCGTACCGGCTCCGGCAAGACGCTGGCCTTCGGCCTGGCGCTGCTGGCCCGTACCGCCGGCCGCCGCGCGCAGCCGAAGGCGCCGCTCGCGCTGGTCCTCGTACCGACCCGTGAGCTCGCGCAGCAGGTCACCGACGCCCTGGCCCCGTACGCCACGGCCGTCAACCTGCGCATCGCGACCGTCGTCGGCGGCATGTCGATCAACCGGCAGTCGGGCGCCCTGCGCCGCGGCGCCGAGGTGCTCGTCGCCACCCCCGGCCGCCTCAAGGACCTCATCGACCGTGGTGACGCCGACCTCTCGCAGGTCTCGATCACCGTCCTCGACGAGGCCGACCAGATGACCGACATGGGCTTCATGCCGCAGGTCACGGCGCTGCTCAAGCAGGTCGAGGCCGGCGGCCAGCGGATGCTGTTCTCGGCGACGCTGGACAAGAACATCGACAAGCTCGTCAAGATGTTCCTGACCGACCCGGTCGGCCACTCCGTCGACCCGTCGGCCGGTGCGGTCACCACCATGGAGCACCACGTCCTGTACGTCATGGACGAGACCGACAAGAAGGCCGTGGCGACGCGTATAGCCGCTCGCGACGGCCGGGTGATCATGTTCGTCGACACCAAGCGCGGGGTCGACCGCATGGTCAAGAAGCTGCTGGCGGACGGCGTGCGCGCCTCCGGCCTGCACGGCGGCCGTTCCCAGCCGCAGCGCAACCGCACCCTCGACTGGTTCAAGACGGGCGAGGTCACCGCGCTGGTCGCCACCAACGTCGCGGCCCGCGGCATCCACATCGACGACCTCGACCTGGTCGTCAACGTGGACCCGCCCACCGACCACAAGGACTACCTGCACCGCGGCGGCCGTACCGCCCGTGCCGGCGAGTCCGGCAGCGTGGTCACCCTGGTCCTCCCCGACCAGAAGCGGGACATGACCCGTCTGATGTCGGACGCCGGGATCTCCCCGCGCACCGCGCAGATCAAGTCCTCCGACGAGGAACTGGCCCGGCTGACCGGCGCCAAGCAGCCCTCGGGCATCCCGGTCGTGCTGGAGGTTCCGCAGCCGACCGCGCCCAAGCAGCGTTCCGGCTCCGGCGCGGGCTCCGGCTCGCGCCGCCGCTCGGGCGGCGGGCCGCGCACCGGTGCCGCCACGGGCGGTGCTCCGGCGGCCGGCGGTCGTAGCCGCCGTTCCGGTGGGGGCGCCTCCGGGCAGGCCCCGGCGGCCTCCGGTTCGGGCCAGGCCCGGCGCGGCGGCCAGGGCGGCGGCGCGGTGGCCGGTGGCTCCGGCGAGCGCGGCCGGCGCGGGACCGGCGGCGCAGGTGGCGGCGCGGCCGCGGCTTCCGCGCGCAGCCGGGTCGGCTCCGGGGGCCAGGGCCGCCGCCGGGCGGTCTGACCCCTCACCGCACACACACGACGACGCCGGGCAGCGCGGGAAGCGCTGCCCGGCGTCGTGCTGTCCGCAGCACCTGCCGCTAGCGGACCATCTTGGCCTGCAGCTTCGCCAGGGTCCGCAGATCCAGGCCGAGGCCCTGGGTCAGGTAGCCGTAGAAGCTGCCGTAGTCGGCCTCCAGCTGCGCCGTCGCCGAGTCCAGATAGTCCTGGCGGACCTCCTGGAGCGGGATCAGCAGGTCCGGGTTCTGCATCCGGCCCGACTGCTTGAGGCCCGCCCGCACCCGGGCGTCGTAGGCGGCGCGGAAGGTGTTCGACGCCAGGTAGTCGCGCTCCGCGGTGTCCTCGGGGACGGCGAGGGCGCGCAGCAGGACGTAACTCATCCAGCCGGTCCGGTCCTTGCCGGACGTGCAGTGGTACAGGACCGGGCCCTGCCGGCCGTCGGCGATCTCCCGCAGGGTCGCCGCGAACTGCGCCCGGTTCTCGGGGCTGCTCACGAAGGTGCGGTAGATGTCGCGCATGTAGGCCTCGGCGCGGCCGCCGCCGAGCATCTGCTCCTGGACGACGGGATCGCCGCTGCCGATCGCGCCGACGAGGGTTCCGTAGAGGCCGAGGTCACTGACGGCGCGCGAGGTGGGGGAGAGCCCGGCGGGCAGCCGGTCGGCGCCGTCGTACTGGAGCTCCATCGGAATGCGGAAATCGACGACCTTCGTGAGGCCGAGACCGGAGACGGTGGTGACGTCGGCGTCGGTCAGCTTGCTCAGTGCGTCGGAGCGGTAGACCAGCCCCTGGCGGACCTGGCCGCCGGTCCAGGTGCGGTAGCCGCCGATGTCCCGGAGGTTGACGGCGCCCTGGAGGGGGATCTGGCGAATCGTTTCGGCTTGCTGCTGCTGCTGGTGCCGGGCGCTGACCCCGGCTCCGGGCGCCGCTTCCGCGTACGCGGAAGCGGGCAGGGTCCCGACGGCGAGAGCGGCGGCGGCCGCCGCGGTCGCCAGGCGGATGCGGGCACGGCTCATAGGGGCGACTCCTGTGACGGAGAAGGGGGATCACCCTGGTGGTGGCAGGGTGCGGAGCGAGTGCAGTGCTTCGAGTGATTCCAGTGCCTGTTGTGCTTCGGCCATGACGCGGGAGACGAGCTCCGCACAGGACGGAAGATCGTCGATCACTCCTGCGACCTGGCCCGATGCCATGACGCCGAGGTCCGTACGGCCCTCGACCATGGACGCCTTGAGGAGCATCGGGGTGTTCGCGGCGAGCAGGACCTGGCTCCAGGACAGGTCCTTGCCGTGTTTCATCGCGAGGCCGTCGCGGACCATCTGCGGCCAGCTCAGCCCGGACAGCTTCCGGAAGCCGGCCGCGTGCCGGACCGCCCGGACCAGCGCCCGGGCGCGGCCCGCCCGCTCCAGGGAGTCGACCAGCTCCGTACGGAGCATGCGGTGCGGCAGCCCGTCGACGGCCGTGGTGACGGTGACGTCCTTGACCGTGGCCTTCAGGTACTCGGCCTTCACGGCGTCCGGGACGGTCGAGTCCGAGGTCAGCAGGAACCGGGTGCCCATGGCGATGCCCGCGGCCCCGTACGACAGCGCAGCGACCAGCCCGCGCCCGTCGCTGAAGCCGCCCGCCGCGATCACCGGGATGTCCACGGCGTCCACGACCTGCGGCAGCAGCACCGTCGTGGCCACGTCCCCCGTGTGACCGCCGCCCTCGCCCCCCTGCACGATCACCGCGTCGGCGCCCCACGCGGCCACCTTCTCGGCGTGCCGCCGGGCCCCGATCGACGGGATGACGACCACGCCCGCGTCCTTGAGCCGCCCGATCAGCTCCTTGGACGGCGCCAGCGCGAACGAGGCGACCCGCACCCCCTCGTCGATGATCAGCTGGGCGCGCTCGGCCGCGTCCCCGGCGTCCGCCCGCAGATTGACCCCGAAGGGGGTCCCGTCCGGCGTGCGGGACTTGACCTCGCGGACCGCCGAACGCAGCTGGTCCAGCGTCATCGTGGCCGAGGCCAGGATGCCCAGCGCCCCCGCGTTCGCCGCGCCCGACACCAGTCGGGGGCCGGCGACCCAGCCCATGCCCGTCTGCACGAGGGGGTGCTCGACCCCGACCAGCTTCGTGAGTGCCGTCTCCATCGCCATCGCCATCGCCATCGTCCTCGCCATCGCGTCAGACCCGCACTTCCCGGTCGCGCAGCCCCTTGGGGTCGATCACGTCGCGGATCAGCCGCAGCTCCTCGGCGGTCGGCTCGCGGGTGTACGGGACCTCGCCGGTGATCGCCGGCTCGAAGCCGCTCGCCGCCAGGACGTCCTCGACGGTGACGCCGGGGTGCAGGAAGGCCAGGCGCATCGAGTGACCGGGTCCGGCGAAGTCGAAGACGCCGAGATCGCTGACCACCCGGGGGAGCCGGTGGAAGCGGGTCACCCCGGCCGCCTCCGCACGGTCGTAGCCGACCCCGCTGACCATGTCGACGCGCTCGACGAACACCCGCTTCGAGTGCTTGGGCACCCAGTAACTCACCGGGTTGTTCAGGGTGTTCACGGGGGCGCCGCGCACCCCGAGGAGCTGGCGGGCCGGCCGCTCCCAGTCGCCGATGCACGAGATGTTCTGATTGCCGAACCGGTCGATCTGGCTGGCGCCCATCATCACGTGCCGCCGGCCGCCGGTGACCATCGTCAGGTGACGCCGGTACGGGAGCCAGCCCTCGGCCGTGCCGTCGAGCCCGACGAGCATCGCCTCGCCGTCGGTCAGCAGCAGGTCGGGGGAGAAGGTCCGCTTCGCGAGACGGGCCCCGAAGGAGGGGACCAGACCCATCGGGCTGGCGAGCACCTCGCCGTTGTCGCGCCAGGCCTCGGCGCAGGCGATCACGCAGTACTCGGCACGGGAGACGGCGCGGGGGGCGGTGGTGGTGGCGTCGGTGGTCGTCACTGCTGCTCCTCGTGCCAGGTCCGGACGGCCAGCTGGTAGTCGTGCTCGCCCGCCCCGGACAGGAAGCGGTCGGCGAACTCGTTCCAGGGGGTTGCCGCGTACAGCTTCTGGAAGGCCTCGTCGCGGTCGTAGTCGGGGACGCAGGAGGTGAAGTGCGCGCCGTTCGGTGTCTCCACGACCCCGGTCACGGAGTGCCGGCTGACGAGGAGGGACTGCGGGGGGCCGGACTTGGTGAGCTCGGCGGTCTCGACGAGCTGCTCGCAGGAGACGTAGGCGGCGTCGGCGGCCTCGCAGAAGAGGTCGTCGAAGTACGGGTCCGGGCCCAGGTACTGGGCGTTGCCGAGGCGGTCGGCGCGGTTGAGGTGGACCAGGGCGGCGTCCATGCGCAGGGCGGGGACGGCGACGAGCTCCTCGCCGTCGTCGTAGGGGGAGGTGACCGTACGCAGCTCCGGGTTGACCCGCATCACGTCGGAGCCGAGGCCCGCACGGACGGGGAGGAAGGGGAGCCGGTTGGCGGCGGCGTGCAGGCCCCACATGAACATGGCCTCGTCGAGCTCGGTGAGGGTGAACGCGGCGCGCTCGCGGGCGGCCCGGAAGTGCGGCTCCAGCGGGATGGAGTCGAGGGTGGCGAAGGGGGCGACCAGTCTGCGGATCCGGCCGGCGGCGGCCAGCAGGCCGACGTCGGGGCCGCCGTAGGAGATCACGGTGAGATCGGTGATCTCGGACCGGAGCAGTGCGCGCACCAGGGCCATGGGCTTGCGCCGGGATCCCCAGCCGCCGATGCCGACGGTCATCCCGCTGTGCAGCTGCCCGACCACCTCGTCGGGGGTCATGGACTTGTCGGTCATGCGCGCTCTCCCTTCCCGAAGGTGTCGCGGACCCGGTCGGCCACCCCGCTGAGGTTGGCCTCGAAGGTGAAGCCCTGCTCGAAGCGGTAGCTGCGGCGCACGTCCACGGGGTCGATCCCGTTGATGGCCGCCTTGGCGAGCCGGATCAGGTAGCCGTCCTTCTTCGCGATCTCGGCGGCCAGCTCCAGGGCGGCGGCGCGCAGCTGCGCGCGCGGGACCACCTTCCAGACCGAGCCGTGGGCGTGCAGTTCGGCGGCGGTCGCGGTGCGCGAGGTGTAGTACAGCGCGCGCATCAGGTGCTGCGGGACCAGCCGCGCCAGGTGGGTGGCGGCGCCGAGCGCGCCCCGGTCCAGCTCGGGCAGCCCGAAGGTGGCGTCCTCGGAGGCGACGATCGCGTCGGCGTTGCCGACGAGCCCGATGCCGCCGCCCAGGCAGAACCCGTTCACGGCCGCGACGACCGGCACCTCGCACTCGTACACGGCGGCGAAGGCCTCGTAGCAGCCCCGGTTGGCGCCGACCAGGGCGGCGTGGCCGGTGTCGCGCTGCATCTCCTTGATGTCGACGCCGGCATTGAAGCCGCGGCCCTCGGCGGCGAGGACGACGCACCGGATCTCGGGGTCGCGGCCGGCCGCCCGCAGGGCGTCGGCGAGGTCGTACCAGCCCTGCACCGGGAGTGCGTTGACGGGTGGGAAGTCGACTGTGACGAGTGCGATGCCCTTGTCGGGGCTTGAGGTGGAGACACCCATGAGCGGATCAGCTACCTTTCCACCAAACATTTGTTAGGTGAGGAAGGTAGCAGCCTATGGAGCTCGACGGGAGGGTCGTCGTCGTCACCGGAGGGACCCGGGGCGTCGGCGCCGGGATCGCCCGGTCGTTCCTCGCGGCTGGCGCGGACGTGGTCGTCTGCGCCCGGCGGCCACCGGACCAGGAGGTGACGGCGGACGGCCGGACGGCCGCCTTCACACCGGTCGACCTGCGCGATCCCGCCGCCGTGCACACGTTCTTCGGCGCGGTCGCGGGCCGGTACGGGCGACTCGACTGCCTGGTCAACAACGCGGGCGGCACCCCGTACCGGCTGCTGGGCGAGGGCGAGGCGCAGCGCCATGCGCGCGTCGTCGAGCTCAACCTGCTCGCGCCGATGACCGCCTCGCTCGCGGCGTACCCCTGGCTGCGCGAAGCGCGGGGCTCGGTGGTCATGATCGGCAGCGTCAGCGGGACCCGCCCCTCGCCGGGGACGGCCGCCTACGGCGCCGCCAAGGCGGGGCTGGAGAACCTGGCCCGGTCCATGGCCGTCGAATGGGCCCCCGACGTACGGGTCAACTCACTGCTCCTCGGCATGGTGCGGACCGAACTGGCCCACCTGCACTACGGCGACGAGGCCGGCATCGCGTCGGTCGGCGCCACCGTCCCGCTGGGGCGGCTGGCGGAACCCTCGGACGTGGGGGAGGCGGCGGTGTTCCTGGCCTCGGACCGGGCGGCGTACGTGAGCGGGGCGAGCCTGCTGGTGCACGGGGGCGGGGAGCGCCCGGCGTTCCTGGATGCGGCAACTGTCAACAAGGAGAGCTGAGATGGCGGGACTGTGTGAAGGCCGGGTCGTGATCGTGACGGGCGCGGGGCGGGGGCTGGGGCGTGCCCATGCGCTGGCCTTCGCGGCGGAGGGGGCGAAGGTCGTCGTGAACGACCTCGGGGTCGGGCTCGACGGACTGCCGGGGCCGGACGGCCCGGCGGCCCAGGTGGTCGCCGAGATCGAGGCGCTGGGCGGTGAGGCGCTCGCGCACGGCGGCGACATCGCCACGTCCAAGGGCGCGGCCTCACTGGTGACGGCGGCCGTGGACACCTTCGGGCGCCTGGACACCCTCGTCAACAACGCGGGCTTCCTGCGGGACCGGATGCTGGTCAACCTGGACGAGGACGACTGGGACGCGGTCATGCGGGTCCACCTGAAGGGCCACTTCCTGCCGCTGCGGTCGGCGGCCGCGTGGTGGCGGGCGGAGGCGAAGGCGGGCCGGCCCGTGGCCGCCCGCGTGGTCAACACCTCCTCCGGGGCCGGACTGCTGGGCTCGGTCGGCCAGGGCAACTACAGCGCGGCCAAGGCCGGGATCCTCGGCCTGACGATGGTCGCGGCGGAGGAGATGGGCCGCTACGGGGTCCAGGTCAACGCGATCGCCCCGGCGGCGCGGACCCGGATGACGGAGCGGACCTTCGCCGAGACCATGGCCGCCCCCGAGGCGGGCGGCTTCGACGCGATGGCCCCGGAGAACGTCTCCCCGCTGGTGGTGTGGCTGGGGGCGGACGCCTCGGCGGGGGTCACGGGCCGGGTCTTCGAGACGGAGGGCGGCCGGATCACGGTGATGGAGGGCTGGCGGCCGGGCCCCACGGCGGACCGGGGCGCACGCTGGACCCCGGCGGAGGCGGGGGCGGCCACCGTGGAACTCCTCGCGGCGGCGCAGGCTCCGCTACCGGTGTACGGCGCGCGGTAGCCGCCCCCGGTCCGGTCCCGGCGACGGGGGCGGAGGCTAAGGTTCCTGGTCCTGGACAAGAAGCCGAAGGGACACGAACCGACGATGGCCGTCACGCCGACCCCGCAGAAGATCACCACGTTTCTGATGTTCGAGGGGCGGGCCGAGGAAGCCATGGGCTTCTACGTCTCGCTGTTCGACGACGCCGAGGTGCTCGCCGTCAGCCGCTACGGCCCCGACGAGACCGGACCCGGGGCCGGGCCCGCGGGAACCGTGCGCCACGCGACCTTCTCCCTGGCCGGACAGCAGTTCATGTGCATCGACAGCCCGGCCCAGCACGCGTTCGGCTTCACGCCCGCGGTGTCGCTGTACGTCCAGTGCGAGGACGACGCCGAGATCGACCGCCTCTACCGCGCGCTCGCCGAGCAGGGCCAGGAGCTGATGCCCCTGGGCTCGTACGGATTCAGCCACCGGTTCGGCTGGGTGAACGACCGCTTCGGCGTCTCCTGGCAGCTGAACGTCGCAGCCCCGCCCAGCACGGGCGGGTGACGGGGCAGGGCTCAGGATCCGGCGCCGCCCGGCCCGGTCTGCTCCAGGCCGAGCATCTCCAGGGCCGAGTCCATCTCCGGCTGGAACAGCACGCGGGGGTTGGCCTCGGGGCCGAACTGGCGGTAGACCTCCAGCGCGACGGGGCCGTACATGCGGCCCCACACGCGCAGCGAGGCCAGCAGCGCCTGCGGCGGCAGGTGGGGGAAGCACTCGCGGGCGAGGGCCGCGAGGGAGGGGACGAAGTCGCTCCACTGCGCCTCGGCCCGCTTGAGCTGCTCGGGAGCGGTGGGAGGGTGGTCCACGACCAGGCCGAAGTCGCGGAGAGGAGGCCGTATCCGCCGCCGCTGATGTGGCCGCCGGCGCCGACGGAGTGCTACTGCCGCGCCCGCTGCACCAGAGCCATGGAGTTAACGGAGCATGGCGGCTCCCGCCCGGAGCGCCGACGGGCTTTCCCGCTCAGCGGGAACACGGCCTCCCGCCCGCGCCCGCACCCCGCCTACCGTCTGCGGCACCACACACCACCGCAGCCGGAAGGACCCCATGCTGAACGACCAGTACCGGCGCGAGGCCGCCGAGATCCTGCACGCGGCACAGCATCGGAGGGCCCCGGTAAGGCCGCTGACCGAGCGGTACGAAGCCATCGACGCGCAGGACGCCTACGAGATCCAGCTCCTGGGCATCCGCCGCCGCTGCGCCGAGGGCGCCGTCGTCACCGGGCACAAGGTCGGGCTGTCGTCCCCCGTGATGCAGGCCATGATGGGCGTTGACGAGCCCGACTACGGACACCTCCTCGACACCATGGAACTACGCGAGGACACCCCCGTCCCCGTCGCCGCGTACTGCGCGCCCCGTATCGAGGTCGAGGTCGGCTTCGTCCTCGGCGCCGACCTGCCCGGCGAGGGCTGCACCGAGGCCGACGTCCTGGCCGCCACCGAACGGGTCGTCCCCGCCGTGGAACTGATCGACAGTCGCATCGCCGACTGGCGGATCTCCCTCGCGGACACCATCGCCGACAACGCCTCCTCCGCCGGCTACGTCGTCGGCGAGGGCCGCGACCCGCGCGAGCTGGACCTGGGGTCCGTCGAAGCGCGCCTCGCGAGCGGCGGCGAGACCCTCGCCACCGGCCGCAGCGACGCCGTCCTCGGCGATCCCGCCACCGCCGTCGCCTGGCTGGCCCGGACCGTCGCCCGCTTCGGCGTCCCGCTGCGCAAGGGCCACCTCGTCCTGCCCGGTTCCTGCACCCGCGCCGTGGACGTGACCGCCGGGCGCACCTACACCGCCGACTTCACCGGACTCGGCCCGGTGTCCCTCACCTTCTCCTGAGTGACCGACGCCCCAGGGGGCACAGCATGAAGAAAGCGACCGCCGCCATCGTCGGCTCCGGCAACATCGGCACCGACCTGCTCCACAAGCTCCTGCGCTCCCCGTACATCGAGCCCCGCTGGATGATCGGCGTCGACCCCGGCAGCGAGGGCCTCGCCCGGGCCCGCCGCGCCGGACTCGACGCCTCCCACCGGGGCGTCGACCACCTGCTCGGCCGGGCCGAACTGCCCGACCTGGTCTTCGAGGCCACCTCGGCGCACGTGCACCGCGCCCACGCCCCGCGCTACGCCGAACTCGGCATCAAGGCCGTCGACCTGACCCCGGCCGCCGTCGGCCCCGCCGTCGTACCGCCCGCAAACCTCACGGCCCACCTCGACCGGGCCAACGTCAACATGATCACCTGCGGCGGGCAGGCCACCATCCCCATGGTGTACGCCGTCTCCCGCGTGGTCCCCGTCGCCTACGCCGAGATCGTCGCCTCGGTGGCCTCCGTCTCGGCCGGCCCCGGCACCCGCGCCAACATCGACGAGTTCACCCGCACCACCGCCCGCGGCATCGAGGAGATCGGCGGCGCCGACCGCGGCAAGGCGCTGCGCGCAGGCGAACGCCGCCTCGTCGGCGGCCCCTGATGGGCGCCGGATCGCCCGTCACCTGCCAGGAGTGCGGGAACCGGGTGCTCTGCGAGAAGTTCAGCCCCGCCCACACCCAGATCCAGTGGACCGGCGATGCCGCCGTACGCTGCCCGCGCATCGCCGCCCGGGTCGCGGCCGGGGAACTCGGCGCCCGCGTCCGCTCCTGCCAGGAGCTGCGGGCGAGCATCGAGGAGGCCGTCCGGGAGGGCGCCCTGGAGGTGCCCGCCGATGCCTGACAGCCGGCTCCGGGAACAGGACACAGCGGCCCGCGCGCTGCGGGTCCGCGTCAGGGAACGCGTCCAGGAGACCCCCGAGGCGGTCTCCCTCGTCCTGGACGCGGAACTCCCGTACGCACCGGGCCAGTTCCTCACCGTCCGGATCCCGGGCGGTGCGGCCCGCTGCTACTCGCTGGCGAGCTCCCCGCGCACCGGGGAGCCGATGCGGATCACCGCCAAGCGGGTGCCCGGCGGGCTCGGCTCCGGCTGGCTCTGCGAGGAGGTGGCGGCGGGGGACGAGCTGGAGGTCCTGCCGCCCGCGGGTACCTTCACCCCGGGCCCCGGCGGCCTCGACCGCGACCTCCTGCTGGCGGCGGGCGGCAGCGGGATCACCCCGGTGCTCTCCCTCGCCAAGTCGGCGCTGGCCGCGGGCCGGGGCCGGGTCGCCCTGGTGTACGCCAACCGGGACGCCGAGTCGGTGATCTTCCGGGACGAGCTGTGGGGGCTTGCCGAGGCGTACCCGGGGCGGCTGGCCGTCGTGCACTGGCTGGAGAGCCTCCAGGGGCTGCCGACCGCCGCGCTGCTCGGGCCGCTGATGGCCCCGTACGCCGGCCGCGAGGCCTACCTGTGCGGGCCCGGCCCGTTCATGGACGCCGCCGAGGCGGCGCTGCGCCGGGCCGGGGCCGCGCCCCGCGCGATCCACCGCGAGCGGTACTTCTCGCTGGGCACGGACGTCTTCGCGGCCGCCCCGCCGCCTGTCGAGCCGTCGGCCGGGGCGCAGGCCCGGGCCACCGCCGAGGTGGAACTCGACGGGACCCGGCACACCGTGCCCTGGCCCGAGGGGACACCGCTGCTCGACGCGCTGCTCGCTGCCGGGATCCCCGCTCCGTACTCCTGCCGGGAGGGGCGCCTGCAGCGCCTGCTGCTGCCGGGTCGTCGAGGGCGAGGTGGAGATGACCCGTAACGAGGTCCTCGACGAGACGGACCTGGCCGAGGGCTACGTCCTGGCCTGCCAGGCCCTCCCGCTCGGCCCCACCGTGCGGATCACGTACGGGTGAAGGGGGGTGTCCGGCAGTACGCGCGGCCGCTAGCTTCTCCGGGGAAAGCGCTTGCTGCGCACGGCAATCGGTTCGGGAAGCGGGGCTGGGCCCATGTCCGACACCATCACGCTCGCCGTCGTCGGGGCGGGGGACCGGGGGAGCGGCCACGCCGGATGGGCCCTGGCCCATCCGGACCGGGCCCGGGTGGTCGCGGTCGCCGAACCGCGCGCGCCCCGGCGGGAGCGGCTCGCCGCCGCCCACCGCATCGACCCCCACCACGTGCTCGGCGACTGGCGGGAGCTGGCCGCCCTCGGCCGGATCGCGGACGCGGTGCTCGTCTGCACCCTGGACCGCGACCACCTGGAGCCGGTCCTCGCGTTCGCCGCGCTCGGCTACCACATCATGCTGGAGAAGCCGATGGCCCTCACGGAGGACGAGTGCCGGCGCATCGTCGACGCCGTCGAGCGGGCCGGCGTCATCCTCTCCGTCGGGCACGTCCTGCGCTACACGCCCTACACGCGGACCCTCAAGGACGTCGTCGACTCCGGCCGCATCGGCGACATCGTGAGCGTCCAGCACCTGGAGCCGGTCGGCTTCTGGCACCAGGCCCACTCGTTCGTACGGGGCAACTGGCGGCGCGCCGACGAGGCGACGACCATGCTGATGGCCAAGTCCTGCCACGACCTGGACTGGCTCCAGTACGTGCTGGGGCGCCCGCCCGTACGGGTCTCCAGCTTCGGCCGCCTCTCGCACTTCCGGCCCGAGAACAGGCCGCCGGGTGCGGCGGACCGCTGCCTGGACTGCGCGGTCGAGCCGGACTGCCCGTACTCCGCCGTACGCGAGTACGGCGACAGGCTGGCCGACGGCCGCCACCGCTGGCCGCTGAGCGTGCTGATCGACGAGTTCACCCCGCGGGCCCTGGAGGCCGCGCTGCGGGAGGGGCCGTACGGGCGGTGCGTGTACGCCTGCGACAACGACGTCGTCGACCACCAGGTGGTGGCCATGGAGTTCGACTCGGGGGCGACGGCCACCTTCACCATGACCGCCTTCACCGAGCAGGCGGACCGCCACACCCGGATCTTCGGAACCCGCGGCGAACTGCGGGGCGACGGCCGCACCATCACGGTCTACGACTTCCTGACCCGCACCGAGGAGCAGGTGGCCATCGGCGCGGGCGGGCCGATGGACGCCGCGGGCGGCCACGGCGGCGGCGACCCCGGCCTCATGGACGCCTTCGTCGCCGCCATCGCCACCGGCGACCCCGGCCTGGTCAGGTCCGGCCCGCGGGAGTCGCTCACCAGCCACCTGACGGTCCTGGCCGCCGAACGGGCCCGCTGCTCCGGCACGGTGGAGCCGGTGGGGCCGCCCGTCCAGGACCCGTAAACGAAGCGGGCCCGGCCCCCTGGCGAGGGGTCGGGACCGGGTCTTCGTTTCTTGCGGTGGGATATGACTACCCGCTACATCCACTCGCTGAACCGCAACCAGCCCATCATGTTGTCCATTTCCTGCTCCGAGACCGCCGGCCGCGGGTCCTGAGGCCGCGCGACCGCAGCCCGGCCGGCCCGTCCCGGCCCGTACAGCTCGCGCCACACGGCCCGCGCGCAGGCCAGAACGGCCGGTCCCAGCCGGGCCAGTTCGCGCTCTCCCCGGCACGAGGACACCGAGACCGCGGCCACGGCCCGGCCCGCGCCGCGCAGGGGCGCCGCCACGCAGCAGATGCCGCGGAAGCTCTCCTCCCGGTCGTGGGACACCCCGCGCTCGCGGACGGCCGCCAGCTCCGCGCGCTGGGCGAGCGGCCTGATCAGCGTCCGGGCCGTGCGCGGCCGCAGCCCCTGCGCGAGGACGTGATCCACCGCCCCCGGGTCGCCGAAGGCGAGGATCGCCTTGCCGGCGGCCGTGCTGTAGGCGGGCATCCGGCCGCCGACCCGGGAGGGCACGGTGGTGGCCTCCGAGCCACCGATCCGCTCCAGGCAGACCACCTCGGCCCCGTCCAGCACCGACAGGTGCACCAGTTGCCCGGTCTCGACCCCCATCGTCGGGATCGCCGAGGGCGCCTACGAGGGCTACGTCGAAGCGACCCGGAACCGGCTGCGCGTCTCCTACGGCCAGCAGGTCGCCGAGGACCCCTTCGCCCAGGTCCGCATCGCCCGCGCCGCGAGCGACATCGACGCCTCCTGGCTCCAGCTCCGGCGCAACATCGACGAGCTCTACGCGCTGGCCGAACGCGGCGCCGAACTCCCGACGGCCCTGCGCACCCGGGTCCGCCGCGACCAGGTCCTCGCCACCGAACGCTGCGTCGCGGCCGTCGACCTCCTCATGGAGAACGCCGGCGGCAGCGCCATGCGGACCGGCCCCGACCGCGTCCAGCGGGCCTGGCGCGACGTACACACCGGCCGCGGCCACGCCGCCAACGACCCCGAGCGGGCCCTGGTCCTTTTCGGCCAGGGTGCGCTCGGCCTCGACATCCAGGACACGATGTTGTGATGATCACTTACGAGAGCACCTCGCGCACGGTCAAGGCCGGAAACCTCAACCTCCACTTCCACGAGGCGGGTCCGGAGCACACCGGCGCCCCCGTCCTCATCCTGCTCCACGGCGGCGGACCCGGCGCCTCCGCCTGGTCCAACTTCGGCCCCAACCTGCCCTTCTTCGCCGAGCGGTTCCGCACCCTGCTCATCGACCAGCCCTGCTACGGCCGCTCCGACAAGCCCGAACCCGACCGCGACTACTTCAGCTTCAGCGCCGCCGCGACCGCCGCCCTCATGGACGAACTCGGCATCGCGAAAGCCCACTTCATCGGCAACTCCCTCGGCGGCGGCACCGCCGTCCGGATGTCCCTGAACCACCCGGACAAGGTGGACAAGCTGCTGCTCATGGGCCCCGGCGGAATTTCGGTCAATCTCTTCTCGGCCGACCCCACCGAAGGCATCCGGCGCCTCTTCGAGTTCGCCGCGGCCGCCGACCCCACCCGCGAGCAGATGCGCGCCTTCCTCACGACGCTCGTCCACGACCCCTCGCTCGTCACCGACGAACTCGTCGAGGAGCGCTACACCCAGGCCATGGACCCGGACGCCCGGATCGGCAACGCCCGCATGGGCGCCTCCTTCGCCAACCCCGCCTGGCAGCAGGACACCCTGCTCTGGCGCGAGGCCCACCGCATCAGCCACCCCACCCTGCTCACCTGGGGCCGCGAGGACCGGGTCAACCCCCTCGACGGCGCGCTGCTCGCCCTCAAGGCCATCCCCGACGCCCGCCTGCACGTCTTCCCGCGCTGCGGCCACTGGGCGCAGACCGAGGCCTTCGACGACTTCAACCGCCTCGCCGCGGACTTCTTCGCACACTGAACCCCGCCCCGCCTCCGGAGAGCTCTCCCCAGAGCTCTCCGGAGCTCCTCCAGAACTGAGGACACCCATGGCACCGGCCATCCGGGCACTCGGCTACCTCCGCATCGAGACCGCCGACCTCCCCGCCTGGCGCACGTACGTCCTGGACATCCTCGGCATGACCGTGGCCGAGGGCAGCACGGACACCTGCCTGAACGTCCGGATCGACGACCGCATCCACCGCTTCCAGTTCGTCTCCGGCCGCCAGGACCGGCTGCTCGCCGCCGGCTTCGAGGTCGCCGGCGCCCAGGCCCTGCGGGAGGCGGCCGCCGTCCTGGAAGCCGCCGGACACCCCGTCAAGCCCGGCGACGCCGCCACCCTCGCCGACCGGCGCGTCCAGGGCCTGATCCACTGCGAGGATCCCGGCGGCAACCCGCTGGAGATCTACTGGGGCCAGGCCCAGGACCACAGCCCGCTCGCCGCCCCCTACGGGAACCGGTTCGTGACCGGCACCCCCTCGGGCGAGGGCCTCGGCCTCGGCCACGTCGTCCTGCCCGCCCCCGACACCGAGGCCAGCCTCGACTTCTACGAGAACCTCCTCGGCTTCCAGCTGCGCGACTCGATGCGACTGCCCCCGGCGGCCGTCCCCACCGGCAGGCCCGGCCAGGACTTCCACTGGATGCACTTCCTCAGCCCCAACCACCGCCACCACAGCCTCGGCCTCTACCCCGGCGCACTGCCGCCCGGCATCGTCCACTTCATGGTCGAACTGGAGACCCTCGACGACGTCGGCCACTGCCTGGACCGGATGAACCGGGCGGGCATCCCCATCGCCTCCACCCTCGGCCGGCACTCCAACGACCGCATGGTCTCCTTCTACGCGCAGGCCCCCGGCGGCTTCCAGGTCGAGTACGGCTGGGACGGGCTCGTCGTCGACCCCGCCACCTGGACCGCGAAGGAGATCACCGCGGACAGCTTCTGGGGCCACCAGTGGAACGGCTGACCGCAGCCGCAGCCGCAGCCGCAGCCGGCGGCCCGATCGGGACACCCGTCGACCCGGCCGCCTTCCGGGAGGTCCTCGGCACCTTCGCCTCCGGCATCACCGTCATCGCCGCCGCCGGGGCCGACGGCCGCCCGGCGGGCCTGGCCTGCCAGTCCTTCGCCTCCCTCTCCCTGGACCCGCCGCTGGTCCTGCTGTGCATCGGCCGGTCCTCCTCCAGCTGGCCCGCCGTACGCGAGGCCGGCGGCCGGTTCGGGGTCAGCATCCTCGCCGAGGAGCAGCGCGCGGTGTGCGAGGCCCTCGGGCGGCGCGGCCCGCGCCAGGGCGCGGAGAAGTTCGACGGGGTGCCGTGGGAGCCGTCGCCGAGCGGCGCCGTCCACATCAGCGGGGCGCTCGCCACCCTCGACTGCGCCGTCGACACCGTCCACGAGGCCGGGGACCACTACCTGGTCACCGCCCGGGTCCTCGCCCTGGCCGCCCGCGACGGCGGATCGCCCCTGCTGTACTTCCGCAGCGATTACGCCACCGGAGCCTTCGAGTGACCGACACCGACACCGACACCGACACCGAGCCCGTGACCGGTGACCACACGTACGACGTGGTGGTCGTCGGCTCCGGCGCCGCCGGACTCGCCGCGGCCGTCACCGCCCGCCTGCGCGGCCTGACCGTCCTCGTGGTCGAGAAGACCGACAAGTACGGCGGCTCCACCGCCCTGTCCGGCGGCGCGATATGGGTCCCCGGCAACGTCCACCTCGACCGGGCCGGCCTCGCCGACACCTACGACAAGGCCCGCGCCTACCTCGACGCCACCGTCGGCGACCGGGTCCCGGCCGCCCGCAAGGACGCGTACCTCGCCCACGGGCCGCGCATGGTCCAGGAGTTCCACGAACGCACCGAGATCCGCTTCATGTACACCCCCGGCTACCCGGACTACTTCCCCGAGGCCCGGGGCGGCATGGCGCAGGGCCGTTCGATCGAACCGCGCATCGTGGACTTCAAGCGGCTGGGCCGGGCGCGCCACGACATGCGCCGGGCGGGCCTGCCCACGTACGGACTGACCATGACCTCCTACGACTTCCGCTTCCTGAACATGGTCGGCCGGACCTGGGCGGGCCGGAAGGCGTCCCTCAAGGTCGGGGCACGGGCCGTGGGCGCGCTGGTCACCGGCCGCACGCTGCTCTCCCTCGGCGAGGCGCTGATCGCCCGGATGCGGCTCTCGCTGGACCGGCTCGGCGGGGACCTGTGGCTGTCGGCGACGCTGACCGGGCTGGTCACGGACGCCGCGGGCCGGGTCACGGGCGTACGGGTCACCCGGGCCGGCCGCGAGGTGACCGTGGCGGCCCGGGGCGGGGTGGTGCTGGCCTCGGGCGGGTTCTCGCACGACCAGGCCCTGCGCGAGAAGCACCTGCCGCACCCGACGTCCACGGCCTGGACGCACGCCTCGGAGGGGCAGACCGGCGACGCCCTGCGGTGCGGCGAGGAACTGGGCGCCGCCACCGACCTGCTGGACCGCGTGTGGGGCGCGCCCTCGGTGTGCCCGCCTGGGGAGAAGCCGTTCTTCCTGGTCGCCGACCGGGGCATCCCGGGGTGGTCATCGTGAACGGGGCGGGGGAGCGGTACGCCAACGAGGCGTTGCCGTACCACGCGTTTGTGGACCGGATGTACGCCGCCGACCGGCCCGAGGCGCGGACCGTGCCGTCCTGGCTGATCCTCGACGCCCGCTCCAAGGCCTGGTACCTCTTCGCCGGGCTCTTCCCCGGACAGCCCTTCCCGAAGCGGTGGCTGGAGAGCGGCTTCCTGAAGAAGGCGGACACGGTGGAGGAACTGGCCCGCGCGATCGCGGCGCCCGGCCTGCCCGCCGCGATCCGCCGGTTCAACGGGCACGCCGAGCGGGGCGTGGACGAGGACTTCGGGCGCGGGAACAGCGTCTACGACCGCTACTACGGCGACCCGACCCTGGCGAACCCGAACCTCGCGCCGATCGACAAGGGCCCCTTCTACGCGGTCCCCGTGCACCCGGGCGACATCGGCACCAAGGGCGGCCTGGTCACGGACGGGGACGGCCGGGTGCTCCGCGAGGACGGCGGGCCGATCGCCGGGCTCTACGCCTCCGGCAACTGCTCGGCGGCGGTGATGGGGGAGACCTACCCCGGACCGGGCGCGACGATCGGCCCGGCCATGGCCTTCAGCTGGGCGGCCGTCAACGCCATCGCCGCCGGACTCGGCTGACGGCGCCGGGGCGGCGGGCCCGCACGGCCCGCCGCCCCGCTCTCACCGTGCCCGGGTCAGGAGAGCTTGCCGTTGTAGTCCGGCAGCTTGACGGTGCGCTCCGCATGGCCGCCGACGAGGTCGGTCGGGCTGTTGCCGATGTTGGCGATGATCGTGTAGCCGCGCGCCTCGATCTCCGCCCGCTTGCCCGTCTTGTAGGCGCTGACCTCATCGAACAGGTCGGGCAGGTCACGGACGTAGAGCCCCGAGACCGGGTAGCCCACGGCCTTGAGGTTGCGCTCGGTGAGGGAGTGGATGATCCCGGGGCGGGCGGTGACGAAGAAGATCGCGACGCCGCGCGCGTGCGCGTACTGGGTCAGCGCGCGGACCTTGGTGATCGCGGGGGTCGGGAAGGTCCAGAACCAGTGGAAGTCCGTCTCCAGCGAGGTGTTGTCGATGTCGAGGACGAGGGCGGGCTTCTCACCGGCGGGCGAGGCGGCGATGCGCGCCTCGATGGCGGGCCGGGCCGCGTCGATCACGGCGGCGACGTCCCGCTGCCAGGTGGCGTAGTCGATGCCGAGGATCGCGGCGTTGCCGCCGGGCGCCGAGGCGGCCGCAGGCGCGGACGCGGGTGCGGACACGGGCGCCGGCGCCGGGACGGGCGCGGCCTGGGCGGCGGTGGCCGGAATCAGCGTCAGGACGGCGGCGGCTGCGGCCACGCCGGCGGCGGCGGTACGGGGCATACGGGTGCGGCGGGTGCTGCGCATGGGGGGCGCTCCCTCGGTCACGAGTTGGCATGTACGTGACCAGAGTTGGCGAGAATCGAACCCATGTCTACTGGCCGGTAGGAAACTTTTCGTGGCCGCGCGATGAATGATCTACGTGGTGCAGTCGAGGATGGTGTGGCACAGCCCGCACCGGGCCCGCAGTCGCCCGCGCACCGGCACCCGCAGCCGCTGCGCGCACACCGGACACGGGAAGCTGACCCGCAACCCGGCGCCGGCCCCCTGCTGTTCGAAGCGGTACGACGAGCCGTCGGTGGGGTCGGCCCCGGCGCGCCGCGCCTTCGCGTACCGCCGCCGCGCCAGCGGCCCGGCGGCCGTCAGCGGTGCCCGGCGGTGGTCGCGCCCGGCCAGCGCGCGCCCGCGCACGTAGGCCTCGTACGCCTGGGGGCTGGTGAACCAGGGGGCGGGGTCCTCGCCGAACAGGGCGGCGCGCTTGGCGAGGACGTAGCCGAACTCCTCCGGCGTGAGGTAGCCGAACCTCTGGTGGGTCAGCGCGTCCTCGCGGTAGGCGTCCAGGAGCAGCCAGCCCGCCCCCAGGTACGCGGCGGCGGTGTCGGTGAGGATCTCGTTGTCGGCGGTGGCGGGGAAGCGCAGGTCCAGCCGGTGCAGCAGGACGTGCGTGACCTCGTGGGCCAGGGCGGCGGCCAGATCGCGGCGGTGGGTGCGGAAGCGGTCGTTGACCTCGATGAAGTACTCGCGGCCCGCGGCCAGTTCCACGGTGGCCGCCTGCTCCATCGCCCGGAAGGAGACCACCATGCGCGCGTCGGGCAGCCGTAGCGCGCGCACGGTCGCGGCGGCCACCCGCTGCGCGCCCAGGTGGAGGTCGTCGGTGGCGTCGAAGGCGGCGTCGGCGGGGGCGAAGCTCGTGTCGTAGGCGCGGATCCCGTCGGCCGACAGCCGGCGGAAGAGCGCGGTGATCGAGGCGCGCGCGGTCGCCAGATGCGGAAATCCGTGCTCGATGGGGCTGTCGGGCCCCCTGTTCTCCGTCACCGGGCCCTCCTTACCGCAATCCCTGGCGCCAGGGAGGGAGTTGGCCGAAATTGCCTTCTTGATGTCCACCACACGCCTGTTGTGTCATGGACCCGTCATTCACCCGATGACGCGCACGCACGGCCCAACCCCCCACGAAAGGCAGTGTGTTGACTGTGACCACCCTTGTGCAGTTGATGAAGCGCACCCTCGCCGTCGGCGCGGTCGCCCTCGCCGCCGTCAGCCTCCAGCCCGGCACCGCCACCGCCGGCCCGGCACCCGTCGTCGGCGGCACCCGCGCCGCCCAGGGCGAGTTCCCCTTCATGGTGCGCCTCTCCATGGGCTGCGGCGGCGCCCTCTACACCCAGCAGATCGTCCTCACCGCCGCCCACTGTGTGAGCGGCTCCGGCAACAACACCTCCATCACCGCCACCGCCGGAGTCGTCGACCTCAACAGCTCCAGCGCCATCAAGGTCAAGTCCACCAAGGTCCTCCAGGCCCCCGGCTACAACGGCAAGGGCAAGGACTGGGCCCTCATCAAGCTCGCCAAGCCCATCAACCTGCCCACCCTCAAGATCGCGGACACCAAGGCCTACGACAGCGGCACCTTCACCGTCGCCGGCTGGGGCGCCACCCGCGAGGGCGGCGGCCAGCAGCGCTACCTGATGAAGGCCACCGTCCCCTTCGTCTCCGACGCCAGCTGTCAGAGCTCGTACGGCAGCGACCTCGTCCCCAGCGAGGAGATCTGCGCCGGCCTGCCCCAGGGCGGCGTCGACACCTGCCAGGGCGACTCCGGCGGCCCCATGTTCCGCCGCGACAACAACAACGCCTGGATCCAGGTCGGCATCGTCAGCTGGGGCGAAGGCTGCGCCCGGCCGAACTACCCCGGCGTCTACACCGAGGTGTCCACCTTCGCCGCCGCGATCAAGAGCGCCGCGGCAGGCATGTAGCTCCTCCCGCACGTCCCGCCCGCCCTTCCGGCCGGTCACGCACCGGCCGGAAGGGCCAGGTCGTCTCTTGCCGTGCGGTTGAGGGCCGACCCGCACCCCGGTCCCATGGGAAACGACCGGTGGCGGCAGCCGACGACAGCGGGGCAGGTGGCGCATGGCGATCCGAGTGGCCATCGCGGACGACCAGGAGATGGTCAGAACCGGATTCCGGATGATCCTCGCGAGCCAACCGGACATCGAGGTCGTCGCCGACGTCGTCGACGGCGAAGCGGCCCTCGCCGCCGTCGCCGGACACCGGCCGGACGTCCTGCTCCTCGACATCCGTATGCCGGGGCTCGACGGCCTCGAAGTCACCCGCCGCCTGTCCGGCCGCCCCGGCTCACCGCACATCGTCATCGTCACCGCCTTCGACCTCGACGAGTACGTTCACGCGGCGCTCCACGGCGGAGCGTCCGGCTTCCTCCTGAAGGACGCCGGCCCGGCCATGCTGGTTGAAGCGGTCCGGGCGGCAGCCGTCGGCGACTCCCTCGTCTCCCCCGCCATCACGGTCCGCCTCCTGCGCGAAATGGCCCCGCGCACCCCGGCCTCCCAGGCCCGCCGCCCCACGGAGCCGCTGACCGAGCGGGAACACGACGTCGTACGCTGCCTCGCGCGCGGGCTGACCAACGCGGAGATCGCCGGGGAGCTCTTCGTCTCCCTGTCCACGGTCAAGACCCACCTGGCCAACGTCCAGGCCAAACTCGACGCCCGCAACCGCGTCGAGATCGCCGCCTGGGCCTGGGAAAGCGGCCTGGCCGCCACCTCGGCGTGACCCCACCGATCCGCCCCCGATGCCGCCCCCGATTCCAGCCCCACCGGCGCCCGAGGCCCGGGCCCTTCCAGCCCCGATCCCAGCCCCGCCGGCGCCCGAGGCCCGGGCCCTTCCAGCCCCGATTCCAGCCCCGCCGGCGCCCGAGGCCCGGGCCCTTCCAGCCCCGATTCCAGCCCCGCCGGCGTTTGAGGCGCGGGGTCCGGGGCGGAGCCCCGGGAGGCTCCGGCGCAGCCGGCCCGCGCCTGTGCACCCGTACCCGCCTGTGCCCCCGTACCGCCGCCGCAGGAAGCCGCGGCAGCCACCCGCACCGGGGCCCGCGGTCGCCCGGGGCCACCCGGTGAGCCCCCTGTCCGGCTGCACGCCGCCACCGCCACCGCCGTACGCGTCACCCTGGCACCGTCCCGGCCGGCCCGGAGGTCCGCATCTCCGACGGCGGCGGCCGCCCCGCCGCACTCTCCGGGAAAGCCCGCGGCGGCGGCTACGGCCTCGCCGGCATGGCCGAACGCGCCGAGGCCCTCGGCGGCTCCCTCACCGCCGGCCCCACCCCCGAGGGCGGCTGGCTCGTCACCGCCACCCTGCCGCTCTGAACGGCCTGGACGGACGGCCTAACCCAGCGCGATGGCCCGCAGCGCGGCCAGATGCCGCCGGTAGACCTCCCGGCCCTCGGCGGTCAGCGAGAGCCAGGTACGCGGACGCCGCCCGACCCGGCCCTTGCGGACCTCCACCCAGCCCGCCTCCTCCAGCGCCGCGACCTGCTTGGACAGCACCGAGTCCGAGACCTCGACCAGATCCCGTACGAAACCGAACTCGGCCTTGTCCAGCGGAGCGAGCGCCGCCACCACCGACAGCCGTACGGGCGCGTTGAGCAGCGGCGCGAGGTCGTGCCGCGGATGCCCGCCCCGCTTCGCGTCCGCTCCGGTGCCCACGGTCGGTTCGCCCGTCATACCGTGCCCCGCATCTCGGTCCAGGCCCCCACGGCGAGCGGCAGCGCACACGCCAGCGCGGCTCCCACCGCGAACGGCACGCTGCGGCCGAACACCGTGAAGCCGAGTACGACCATCAGGGCGAAGACCACCGCCCAGGACCCCACCAGCACCCCGTGCTTCACACCGAACCCCCGCCGCACCACCCGCTGCCGCGCCGCGTACACGCTCAGCCCGGTCACCAGCAGCACATTGGCCACCCCCAGCACCACCACCGCGACCGGACCACGCCCCAGCACGGCCATCGGTACGAGCACCAGCTGCCCGGCCGCGAACGCCCACAGGTAGCGCGCGTACCAGCCACTGCGCCGCCGCGCCGCCTGCTCCAGACCGGCCGCCCGGCCCAACGCCCCGACCGCCTTCGCCGACTCCTGCATGGGTCCCCCTCGCTCGCACACGGACGACCGTCCCTAGCTGATTTCCACTATGGCGAGTACTTTCCATTCTGGCAAGTATCGGGTTGCCGTCTCACAGGCCGACTGCCCGAGGAACAGACGGCCGCCGCCACGTATTCTCGGGAACCATGAACATCAGCGACCTCGACAACGGCACCGGCACGGGCGCGGCCGGCGACGCCGCGGGCATCGACGAGAGCGTCACCGCCGAACTCGCGCGCCTGCGCGACAGCATCGACAACATCGACGCCGCCGTCGTCCACATGCTCGCCGAACGCTTCAAGTGCACCCAGCAGGTCGGCCACCTCAAGGCCAGGCACCAGCTGCCCCCCGCCGACCCGGGCCGCGAAGCCAGCCAGATCGCCCGCCTGCGCCAGCTCGCCGAGAACGCCAAACTCGACCCCGCCTTCGCCGAGAAGCTCCTCAACTTCATCATCGCCGAGGTCATCCGCCACCACGAGACGATCGCTGCGGGCGAAGAGTAGAAGACCGGGGTCCGGCCGCCCACTGGGGCAGCATGGGCCCCATGTCCGCACTGACGCGCAACGAAGCGCAGCTCCGAGCCCAGCTCCTCGACGTCCAGCACTACGCCGTCACCCTCGACCTCACCGGCGACGACGAGACCTTCGACTCCACCACCGTCGTCAGGTTCACCGCCCGCACCGCCGCAGACACCTTCATCGAGCTGAAGCCCGTCGAGCTGCGCTCGGCCACCCTCGACGGCAACCCCCTCGACCCGGCCACCCTCGCCGACGACCGCCTCCCCCTCGAAGGCCTCACCGAAGGCCCCCACGAGCTGCACCTCGACACCCGCATGCGCTACTCCCGCACCGGCGAGGGCCTGCACCGCTTCACCGACCCCGCCGACGGCCACACCTACGTCTACAGCCAGATGTTCCTGGACGACGTCCAGCGGGTCTTCCCCGCCTTCGACCAGCCCGACCTCAAGGCCGTCTTCGAATTCACCGTCACCGCCCCCGCCCACTGGACCGTCCTCGCCAACGGCATCACCACCCGCACCGCCGCCGCCCCCGACGGCAGCGGCGCAGCCATCTGGCAGTCCGCCCCCACCCCCCTCATCTCCACCTACCTCGCCGCCGTCGCCGCCGGCCCCTGGCACAGCATCCGCACCGAACACGCCGGACTGCCCTTCGGCATCCACTGCCGCCAGTCCCTCGCACCCCACATGGACGTCGACGCCGAAGAAATCCTCTCCATCACCAAGGCCTGCTTCGACCGGTACCAGGAGAAGTTCACCGAGCCCTACCCCTTCGACTCCTACGACCAGGCCTTCGTACCCGAGTTCAACGCCGGCGCCATGGAGAACCCCGGACTCGTCACCTTCCGCGACGAGTTCATCTTCCGCTCCGCCGTCACCGACACCGAACGCCAGTCCCGCGCCATGGTCATCGCCCACGAGATGGCCCACATGTGGTTCGGCGACCTCGTCACCCTCGCCTGGTTCGACGACATCTGGCTCAACGAATCCTTCGCCGAATACATGGGCTACCAGACCCTCACCGAAGCCACCCGCTTCACCGACACCTGGACCGACTTCGGCGTCACCCGCAAGCCCTGGGGCTACGACGCCGACCAGCGCCCCTCCACCCACCCCGTCGCCCCCACCCCCGAAGACGTCCCCGACACCGCCTCCGCCCTCCTCAACTTCGACGGCATCTCCTACGCCAAGGGCGCCTCCGCCCTGCGCCAACTCGTCGCCTGGCTTGGCGAGAAGGACTTCCTGGCCGGCATCAACACCCACTTCGCCCGCCACAAGTTCGCCAACGCCTCCCTCGCCGACTTCATCGACTCCCTCGCCGCCCACACCGAACGCGACGTCCGCGCCTGGGCCGACATCTGGCTGCGCACCACCGGCATCGACACCCTCACCCCCCGCATCGAGGAGTCCGAGGGCCGCCCCGACACCCCCGCCGGCTGGACCCTCACCGTCGACCGCCGCGGCAGCCGCCCCCACCACATCGCCGTCGGCGTCTACGACCGCGACCCCGTCGACGACCGCTTCCTCGAACTGCGCGAACTCCTCGACCTCGACATCCCCTCCGACGAGATCATCTCGGTGACCGGAGCCCGCCCCGCCCTCCTCGTCCTCAACGACGTCGACCTCACCTACGCCAAGGTCCGACTCGACGAAACCTCCGTCGAAACGGTCCTGCGCGGCCTCTCCGGCATCCCCGACGCCCTCACCCGCGCCGTCGTCTGGAACGCCCTGCGCGACATGGTCCGCGACGGCGAACTCGGCCCCCACGACTACCTGGCCACCGCCTCCGCGCACCTGCCCGAAGAGGACGACCTGGCCATCGTCCAGGGCGTCCTCGCCTTCGCCCGCACCCAGGTCGCCGTACGCTACCTCGCCCCCGAAGAACAGGCCGCCGCGCTCGCCACCCTCACCACCATCGCCCGCGACCTCCTCCGCCGCACCGAGGACGGCTCCGAACCCGGCATGCGGCTGACCGCCGTACGCACCCTCGTCGACAGCGCCACCCAGCCCGACACCATCGCCGCCTGGCTCACCGACGACACCGTCCCCGGCGGCCCCGCACTCGACCCCGAACTGCGCTGGCGCATCCTCGGCCGCCTCGCCGTCCTCGGCGCCGTCGGGGAGACCGAGATCGACGCCGCCCTCGCCGCCGACACCAGCGCCACCGGCCAGGAAGGCGCCGCCCGCTGCCGCGCCGCCCTCCCCACCGCCGAGGCCAAGGCCGCCGCCTGGGACCGCCTCTTCCACGACGACAGCCTGTCCAACTACCTCTTCAGCGCCACCGCCCAGGGCTTCTGGCAGCCCGAACAGGCCGAACTGCTCACGCCGTACGTCACCCGCTACTACCCGGAGGCCGTCGCCCTCGGCGCCCGCCGCGGCCCGGCCATCGGCGAGGCCGCCGGCCGCTGGGCGTTCCCCGCGTACGCCATCGACGAGTCCAACCTCCAGGCCGGCCACACCTGCCTCACGAACCCGGACATCCTCCCCCTCCTGCGCCGCAAACTGGTCGACCAACTCGACGACCTCGCCCGCGCCCTCAAGGTCCGGCCCTCTGACGAGAACTAGCCGAAGGCCGAAAGCGCGGAGCCGAGGCCAGGGCCGGGGACGGGGACGGGGTGGGGTGTTGTCCGGGACGTAGAACGTGATGTGTTGGCGCGGCAGCGGCCCGTACGCCTCACTCCGCCCAGGGCGCCATAAATCATGCAGTCCCGGACGGCACCCCGCCCCGGCCGCGGCACCGGCCCCCACCCCGCCCCGGCACGGGCAAGCCCCACCGGCAGACCGGCACCAGCCCCACCCGCCCCCGCCCAGCCCCGCCCAGCCCCGGCAGGGACCGGCAGGGACCGGCCCCCCGACTCCGGACAAACCCTGGCGGTTACCCCATTCGGGTCTGATCGTTGTACTGGCCGGGTGCCTCCCACCGCACCCGGCCAGCCCCGGAGGGACCCCGATGACCGCGCAGCCCGGCACACGCACACCGCCCCCGCTCGCCGGCGGCCCCCACGGCCCCGACGCCCTGCGCCCCCTCCTCGCCACCGTCCTCGACGCCCTCACCACCGGCGCCCACGACCGCGGCGGCCCCCTCCCCGCCGGCGGCCCCGACACCGTCACCGCCCGCGTCCGCACCGCCCTCGGCGACGCCGGCGTGCTCCCCGCCCACGGCACCGGCGCCCACGAAGCCCTCCGCACCCTCGTACACACCCTCGTTGCCGGCGCCGCCGACCCCGCCGACCCCCTGTGCGCCGCCCACCTGCACTGCCCCCCGCTCGCCGTCGCAGCAGCCGCCGACCTCGCCGCCAGCGCCCTGAACCCCTCCCTCGACTCCTGGGACCAGGCCCCCGCCGCCTCCGCCCTCGAAGCCCTCCTCACCCGCACCCTCGCCGCCGAGTTCTACGACACCCCCCACGCCGACGCCCTCGTCACCACCGGCGGCACCGAAGCCAACCAACTCGCCGTCCTCCTCGCCCGCGAACGCCACGGCCCCGCCCTCACCGTCCTCCACGGAGCCAACGCCCACCACTCCGTCCCCCGCGCCGCCTGGCTCCTCGGCCTGCCCCCGGCCACCGAACTCCCCACCCCCGCCGGCACCCTCGACCCCGACCGCCTCGCCGAAGCCCTCGTCACCACCCCCGGCCCCACCCTCGTCACCGCCACCGCCGGCACCACCGACGCCGGACTCATCGACCCCCTCCACCGCATCGCCGACCTCTGCGACCACCACGGCGCCGACCTCCACATCGACGCCGCCTACGGCGGCCTCCTCGCCCTCAGCCCCCGCCACCGCGACAAACTCGCCGGACTCGGCCGCGCCCACTCCCTCACCATCGACCTGCACAAACTCGGCTGGCAGCCCGTCGCCGCAGGCCTCCTCGCCGTCCCCGACACCACCCTCCTGGCCCCCCTCGCCCACCAGGCCGACTACCTCAACGCCACCGACGACACCGAAGCCGGCCTGCCCGACCTCCTCGGCCGCTCCCTGCGCACCACCCGCCGCCCCGACGCCCTCAAGATCGCCACCACCCTCCGCGCCCTCGGCCGCGACGGCCTCGCCGCACTCATCGACCGCACCATCGACACCGCACACCACCTCGCCCGGCTCCTCGACGCCCACCCCGGCTTCGAACTCCACGCACCCCCCACCCTCACCACCGTCCTCTTCCGGCCCACCCACGCCGACGACGACCACCTCGCCACCCTGCGCCGCACCCTCCTGAACCAAGGCCGCGCCGTCCTCGGCCGCACCCACGCCGACGGCCGCCTGTGGCTCAAAGCCACCCTGCTCAACCCGCACACCACAGCGGGGGACCTGGACCAGCTCATCTCCCTCCTGGAAGGCAGCACCCACCGATGACCGCCCAGCTCGACGCCCCCCACGACCTCGTCGGAATCGGGATCGGCCCCTCCAACCTGTCCCTCGCAGCCCTCGCCCACGGCCTGCCCCGGCAAGGAGCCGGCGAACTCGCCACCGCCTTCTACGACCAGCGCCGCGACTTCCGCTGGCACCCCGGACTCCTCATCGAAGGCGCCACCCTCCAGGTCCCCTTCCTCGCCGACCTCGTCACCCTCGCCGACCCGGCCAGTCCCTGGAGCTTTCTCAGCTACCTCAAACACAAGGAACGGCTCTTCCCCTTCTACTTCGCCGAGCAGTTCCACATCCACCGCGCCGAATACGACGCCTACTGCCGCTGGGTCGCCGACCGCGTCCCCGGACTCCACTTCGGCCACCAGGTCGACGCCGTCCGCTGGAACCCCGAACGCGACCTCTTCGAAGTCGACTTCACCCAACTCGACGCTACCGGCGAAGCCGAAGCCCTCGGCCGCACCTACACCCGCAACCTCGCCCTCGGCATCGGCACCGCCCCCTACGTCCCCGAACCCCTGCGCCCCCTCGCCGACGCCCCCACCGTCCCCGTCATCCACTCCGCCGACTACCTCGACAACCGCCCACGCATCCTCGGCGCGGACCACGTCACCGTCATCGGATCGGGCCAGTCCGGCGCCGAAGTCTTCCTCGACCTCCTCCGCGCCCGCCCCGCCGGCCGCGAACGCCTCACCTGGCTCGCCCGCACCCCCTCCTTCGCCCCCATGGAGTACTCCAAGCTCGGCCTCGAACACTTCACCCCCGACTACACCCGCTACTTCCACTCCCTCCCCGAACCCGTACGCAACCAGCTCGTCCCCGCCCAATGGCAACTCCACAAGGGCATCGACGCCGACACCATCGCCGCCATCCACGCCGAGCTCTACCGCCGCACCCTCCACGGAGGCTGGCCCGACACCCTCCTCACCCCCGGAGTCAGCGTCCGCACCGCCGGCCGCGTCGCCACCACCAAGGTCGAACTCCACCTCGAACACATCGAGCAGGGCACCCGCTCCCGCCTCACCACCGACGCCGTCATCCTCGCCACCGGCTACCAGGAGCGACCGCTCGGCAGCCTCCTCGCAGGCCTCGACCCGTACCTGCGCAAGGACTCCTCCGGCCGCCCCCGCATCGACGACCGCTACCGGATGATCCTCGACCCCACCGTCACCGGCAGCATCTTCGTCCAGAACGGCGAACGCCACACCCACGGCGTCGGCGCCCCCGACCTCGGCCTCGCCGCCTGGCGCAGCGCCGCCATCCTCAACACCCTCACCGGCAAAGAGCCCTACCCCCAGCCGGCCCGCACCGCCTTCACCACCTTCGGCCTCGACCAGCGCGAACACACCCGCCCCCGCCCCGCCGGCGAACTCCTCCCCCTCGTCGAGCACCCGTAGGGGGCGTCTTGCCGGTCAGGCCGCGCTCGCGGCGTCCGGCACGATCGACAAGACACCCCCTAGGGGGCACCCGAAACCCGCCCCCACCACCGGCATTAGGGTCGCCGCATGCAGCGAACCAGTGCCGACGGGGTCACCGTCCTGTGGACGTCCGCGCCCACCCCCGGCCCCCTCACCGCCCAGCTCTCCTTCGGGACCGGGGTCCGCGACGAAACCGCCCCCACCATGGGCGTCACCCGCGTCATCGAAGCCCTCGTGATGTCCACCACCGGCAACCGCCTCCACGAGTTCACCAGCGCGGTCGACACCGAGACGACGTCCTTCCACGCCAAGGGCACCCCCCAGGACATCACCGACTTCCTGCACACCGTCTGCGTGGTCCTCTCCGAACTCCCGCTGCACCGCACCGAACACACCGCCCGCCTCCTCGGCATCCACGGCGCCCGAATACCGCAGCACCAGGCAGCAGAACCCCTCAGCGCCCGCTACGGCGCCCACGCCACCGGCCTGGTCATGCACCACCACCCCGCCATGTACGACCACGTCACCCCCGACACCGTCGCCGCCCACGCCGCCACCCACTTCACCCGCGGCAACGCCGTCCTCGCTCTCGACGGCCCCCCACCCCCGGGACTCACCCTCCCCCTGCCCGACGGACCCCCACCCCGGCGCACCGCACCCCCCAACCGCACCCCCGCCTCCTGGCAGCACCGCCCCGTCGCCACCGCCTCCCTCCTCCTCACCTCCGGAACCGGCGACCCCACCGCCGACGCCGCCCACCACATCCTGCGCCGCCGCGTCGAACACACCGCCCGCGACCTCAGAGGCATCAGCGACCACGTCACCACCCACCGCTTCGTCCGCGACCGCCTCACCTTCGACCGCGTCCTCCTCCTCGACCTCCGCGACGACAGCGCAGCGACAGCGGCCGAGATCCTCTGGCACGAAACCCTCCGCCTCACCCGCGAAGGACCCGCACAGGACGAACTCGACGCCTTCACCGCACACCACCGCGCCACCCTCAACCGCACGAACGGCCACTGGCACTCACTCGAACGGGCCATCACCACCGAACACTTCGGCATCCCCCACCTCGACGACCGCACCCTCCTGGAGCGCTACGCCGCCATCACCCACCAGGACGTCAGCACCCACCTCGAACGCGCCCTCACCGACGCCGTGCTCGTCGTGCCCCACCAGGTCTTCCTCCAGCCCAGAACCCTCCAGCGCACCCCCCTGCCCAACTCCGACTGCTGGCGCCTGGCCGACCAGCACCCCCCGACCCCCGGCACCCGCTTCCGCATGAGCCGCCTCCGCCGGGCCAGGACCCCCCGCCACGAACAGGGCAGCTACGTCCTCACCCCCTGGGGCCTGGTCACCCGCGACGCCAACGGCGACGAACACGACATCCGCTTCGACGAGGTCGCCCTCCTCACCCACGACGGCCCCGGCCGCATCGTCCTCACCGGCTGCGGCTGCGACATGCACGTCCACCCCCACCAGGTCGCCCGCGGCAATCGACTCGTCGCCGCCCTCGACGCCGCCGTCCCCGCCCACCTCGCCCGCACCACCCCCTGAACGCACACGGGGGCCGGGACCCGCCGCCGCGGACCCCGGCCCCCTGAGGTGCCTCTTGCGACCAGCGCCTAGAACACCGGCACGCCCGCCCGCGTCAGACGCCAGTCCACCGACGCGAACTGCGCCGGGTCGACCGTCCCCTTCGCCTTCACCCACTGGATGATCGTGTTCCGGATCTCGTCCGAGTTCGACCACAGCTGCTTGGCCTGCGGCACGTGCGGGAAGTTCCCGCCGCCCGAAGCCCGGTAGTTGTTCACCGCCAGCACGAACTGCGCCGCCGGATCCACCGCCTTCCCCTGGAAGGCCAGCCCCGTGATCCGCGAACCCGCCGGCTGCGCGATGTCGATGTCGTACGCCAGCCCGTACACGGCGTCGTAGTTGTAGTCCGGGATGCTCTCGGCGTTCGTCAGCTTCGCCGGATCCACTGGAGCACCCGGCGCCGTCTGCACGTAATACCGCGCCGAGTACTCCAGATAGTCCTTCACCTGCGCACCCGTCAGCAGCCGCGCCTCCATCGTGTTCTCGAACGGGTACAGCCCCGCGGCGTCCTTGATCGTCACCTGACCGGCCGGGATCGCCGCCGTCCGCGAGAAGCACGAGGCCTGCGACAGCACCGGAAGCGCCGCCCACTCCGTACCCGCCAGCGCCGCCTTCACCGTCTCCGCCTGCACGTGGTTGATCAGATCGATGATCGCCACGTCCTTGACCGGCCCCTCCGCCGAGGACATCGCCTGCGTCGACGTACCGATCACCTGGTTCACGTACGCCACGACCTTGCGGTGCTCGTCCGACAGCAGCCCCGTGATCTTCGGGTCCTCCGCCACCGTGTTCGAGTTCAGCACCCTCGCCGCGACCTTCGCCACCGACCAGCGGCCCTTCGCCCACGTCAGCTCGAAGTCGAACAGCGTCAGCCGCTGCCCCCACTTCAGCGGCTCCGACAGCACCACGTCCTTGCCGGTCGCCTTGTTCTTCACCCGGTACTCGGGAATCTCCGTGTGCGCATGCCCCACCAGGATCGCGTCGATCCCCGGCACCTGCTCCGCCACCAACGCAGCCGCGTTCTCGATGTGCGGCAGCTGGTCCCCGTACGAGGACGTCCCGCTCGACCCCGAATGCGCCGACACGATCACCACATCGGCACCCATGGAACGGAGCTTCGGCACGTACTTCGCCGCCTGCTCCTCCAGCCCCGGGAACGTCATCTTCCCCTGCACATTGGCCTTGTCCCAGATCGCGATACCCGGGTTCGTCAGCCCCAGCACCGCCACCTTCACATCACGCCCGTGCGGAGTCCGCAGACAGTGCATGCTGTACGGCGCGAACGCCGGCCGCAGCGTCCGCGCATCCAGCGCGTTCGCCCCCAGCAGCGGAAAATCACACTGCTCCTCGAACTTCCGCAGCACCGGTATCCCGTAATTGAACTCGTGGTTCCCCAGCGCCGCCGCGTCATAACCGATCGCGTTCATCGCCTGCGCCATCGGGTGCACCGGACCCCGCCGCGCGGTGATCGGATCCACCTTCGCGTAGTAGTACGACAGCTGCGTGCCCTGGATCGTGTCACCCGCGTCGATCAGCAGCGTGTTACGCCGCCCCTTCTCCGCCCGCACCTGCTCCACCAACGTGGAAATCTTCGCCAGACCGACGTCGTTGTGCGCCTTGTCGTCGAACTCCTTGTCCGTGAAGTAGTCCCAGTTGAAGACATTCCCGTGCAAGTCGGTCGTACCCATCACCGTGAACGCGTACGTCCGCGCCGGGGACGCGGACCCCTCCACAGCCTGCGGAGCCGCCGCAGCCGGGGTGCTCGTGGCCCCCGCCAACGCCACAGCCGCACCCGTCGCCGCCGTACTACCCAGGAAAGTCCTACGGTCGAACGCCATACCATCTCCCTTTTGAGGCCTGAACAACGCGCGTAGATTCTGACCCAGCAGTAACAAGCCGCAACACCCCCACCAGGTTTCGATCCGGTGACCACACCCGAACGAGCGACAGTGCGACAGTGAAACCATGACCCAGGACGCACCGCACCAGCCCTACGGAACCCCCGAAGTACCCCGCGTAGCGGTCCGCGGCGAAGCCCGCATCGAAGTCGACCCCGAGATCGCCCGCATCGGAATCACCGTCAGCGCCCGCGGCACCGACCGCCGCACCGCACTCGAAGACCTCACCCGCCGCAACAACACCGCCCTCGACCTCATCAAGAGCTACGGCGACCCCGTCGAAAAACTCGAAACCGGCGCCTTCTCCATCACCCCCGAACTCACCCGCCACGGCCGCGCCGAACGCATCCGCGCCTACCACGGCCGCGTCCACATCACCGCCGAACTCAGCGACTTCACCACCCTCGGCGAACTCACCACCCGCCTCGCCGACCTCGAACTCACCCAGGTCGACGGCCCCTGGTGGGCCCTGCGCCCCACCTCACCCGCCCACGGCCAAGCCCGCCGCCAAGCCGTACTCGAAGCCGTCCAGCGCGCCCGCGAATACGCCGAAGCCCTCGGCGCGAACCTCGCCGCCCTCGTCGAACTCGCCGACCTCGGCGCCGAGAACGCCGCCCCCTTCGCCGCCGCCCCCGGCGCCGGCATGCGCACCATGGCCTTCAGCGCCGCCGAGGACGCCGGCCCCCCGCCCCTCGACCTCGAACCCCAGCGCCAGACCGTCTACGCACAGGTGAACGCCCGCTTCACCATGACCCCTCCACAACTCTGAAGAACCCACAAAAGACGCCCCCGGGGGTGCTCATCAGAGCACCCCCATGCACATTCAACACTTGTCAACAACCTTTTGCCCAACGGTTGTTGATTGGACACCCAGAAGCGATTACCTACCCGCAGGTAGGGGAATACGCTCGCCTCATGCGCCGAGCGAAAATCGTATGTACCCTGGGCCCCGCAACCGACTCATACGACCAGATCAAAGCACTGGTCGAAGCCGGAATGGACATCGCCCGCCTCAACCTCAGCCACGGCACCACAGCCGAACACGAGGAGCGCTACCAGCGCGTACGCAAGGCCTCCGACGAGACCGGCCACAGCGTCGGCATCCTCGCCGACCTTCAAGGCCCGAAGATCCGCCTCGGCCGCTTCCGCGAAGGACCCGTACTCCTTGAACGCGGTGACGAATTCACCATCACCGTCGAAGACCACCAAGGCGACCGCCACACCTGCGGCACCACCTACAAAGGCCTCGCCACCGACGTCACCACCGGCGAACTCATCCTCGTCGACGACGGCCGCGTCACCCTCGAAGTCACCGCCGTCGACGGCCCCCGCGTCCACACCCGCGTCATCGAAGGCGGCATGGTCTCCGACCACAAAGGCCTCAACCTCCCCGGCGTAGCCGTCTCCGTCCCCGCCCTCTCCGAAAAAGACATCGAAGACCTCCGCTGGGCACTGCGCACCGGCGCCGACGTCATCGCCCTCTCCTTCGTCCGCAGCGGCCGCGACATCGACGACGTCCACCGCATCATGGACGAAGAAGGCCGACGCCTCCCCGTCATCGCCAAGATCGAAAAGCCCCAAGCCGTCGAAAACATCGACGACATCGTCGCCGCCTTCGACGGCATCATGGTCGCCCGCGGCGACCTCGGCGTCGAAATGCCCCTCGAACAAGTCCCCATCGTCCAAAAGCGCGCCATCAAACTCGCCAAGCGCAACGCCAAACCCGTCATCGTCGCCACCCAAATGCTCGACTCGATGATCGACAACTCCCGCCCCACCCGCGCCGAAGCCAGCGACGTCGCCAACGCCATCATCGACGGCACCGACGCCGTCATGCTCTCCGGCGAAACCAGCGTCGGCAAATACCCCATCGAAACCGTCCGCACCATGTCCCGCATCGTCGAAGCTGCCGAAGAAGACATCCTCGCCAAGGGCCTCCCCCCACTCACCGACCGCAACAAACCCCGCACCCAAGGCGGAGCCGTCGCCCGCGCAGCCGCCGAAATGGGCGACTTCCTCGACGCCAAATTCCTCGTCGCCTTCACCCAGAGCGGCGACACCGTCCGCCGACTCTCCCGCTACCGCTCACCCATCCCCCTCCTCGCCTTCACCCCCGACCCCGCCACCCGCTCCCAGCTCAACCTCACCTGGGGCGTCGAAACCTTCCTCGGCCCCCACGTCGACTCCACCGACGCCATGGTCGCCCAGGTCGAAGAAGAACTCCTGCGCATCGGCCGCTGCGTACCCGGCGACACCGTCGTCATCACCGCCGGCTCACCCCCCGGCGTCACCGGCTCCACCAACCTCGTCCGCATCCACCACATCGGCGACCCGGTCCGCTGACGCACGACCCCGTACGAGACGCACCGCGTCGGGCGACGCGCCCGACGCGGCCCCCGCCACCCGCACCACCAGCCGCACCGCCGATCCACCACAGCCGGCCAATCCCTTGACCTCAACCAAACCTGAGGTCATACGTTCGCGACATGACGACGAACGAGTACTCCCAGCAGCAGCTCGCCGCCCAGCCCATCGGCTACTGGGCCCGCGAAGCCGCAAACCTGGTCATCGGCGGCCTCCGCACGGCCCTCGCCGAAGAGCACCTCACCCAGCCCCACTGGTGCACCCTGGGCCACATAGCCGGCGCCCCGGGCGAATGGACCCGCAAGGGCCTCACCGAGAAGCTGACCCCCTTCGACGACCAGAACATCGACTTCGAAGCCGTCTACGCCGACCTCACCACCCGCGGCTGGCTCACCGAGACCGACGACCGCCTCACCCTCACCGAAGCCGGCGAAGCAGGACGCCTCCGAGCCCACGACCGCAACGCGAAGGTCCACGCAGCCATGCGGCAGGGCATCGACGACACCGCCTACGCCGCCACGATCAACACCCTCCGCCACATGGTCGCCAACCTCGGCGGCAACGGCGACCTGCCGTAACGCCATACTGGGCCCTCACGACGCACGCACACGGGGGACCGACCGGATGACCACGCAGCCGCCACACGCGCCGGACGCCGGACCCGAGCACGCGTGCGAACCCCGCCCGGGCCCCTGCCGACTGCCCGACCCGTGGATGTGCGACGTGTTCTACGTCGACGGAAGCCTCCGCGACATCACCGTCGCAGACACCGACGACACGGACTGGAACCAGGTCCTGCACCACCTCGGCACCGCCGCCGACGAACTCACCTGGTACAGCGGCGCCGAGGGTGAGGACACCGACGGGAACGACGCCGCAGACCGGCTCGCCGCACTGGAGGACTGCTATACGGCAACCCTCGGCGTCCGATACGGCCACACCTGGTTCTCGGCCCATCTCCCCGTCGACGGGATCGAATTCTCCCTCTGGCCCGACGGCATCGAGGACGGGGCCCACGTCGCCGACGTGCTGCGCTTCCTGACCGAACTGGGCACGGCCTGCGGCCGCCCCGCCGTCCTCACCGCCGAGACCGTCACCGGCCACCACGAGCTGCCGCCCCTGATCACCTACGACCCGGCCACCGGAACCGCCACCCACCTCTGAACCTAGTACTTCGGCCCGATGTGGGCGTCCATGAGGGCGACGCAGTCCTTCCGCGCGACGGACACGTTGAACGGATCACTGCCCCGCGCCAGCACCGTCCACCGGACCCCGACCTTGGTCAGCGTGTCCGTGCACAGCTTCCGGATGTCGTCGGACTTGTTGGTGAAGAAGTACCGCGGGTACTCGTAGCGCTTGCCGTTGCGGACGGTCCAGTTGGTGACCCGACACCCGTCCGAATGGATCAGCCCCCGGAGGAACTCCCACGGATGCGCATCCACGATCTCCTGCTGCCACCCTTCGAGAACGATCCGCCGCTCGTGCTTCTTGCCGGGCCCGTGCTGAGGGAACAGGCATGTCCAGTGGGTCGAGTGGGACTGCACCTCGACGCATCCCTGTCGTTGGCGACGGCTCACGCGCGGGATCTGCATCACGAGATGCATGGCCTCCTCGGCGGCGTCTATGAGGCCCACCCAGGTGGCGTCGCAAAAGATGGACAGGTGGTGCTGCTTGTACTTCGAGATGATGTGGCCGTCGCCGAGATAGAGGCCGAGGAGATAGGCGTACGCCGGCCGGTCGACGTCGAGGCCGGTGCACCTCGGACAGTCGGTGGGTGGCTCGTAGGTCTCGCCGCGGCGCTTCCGGTCCTGGTGCCGCCACCAGCCGACAGTGCCGCGGGGCACGCCGAGGCTCTCGGCCACCACTCGATTGGTCACGCCTCGGCGTAACAGCAGAACTGCTTCTTCGCGGATCGCGGGATTGTGCTCCACGACGCAGGAGCCTCGCTGTTATTCGCCCGGTTGGTCGCAATTCGAAGTTTCGTTCACCGTGACGAGTGAAGATCGCAATATTCGCTTGGCGACCTTGAAATTGAAGGAGAAGTACCCCGGGTCGGATTCGAACCGACGCTGAATGGGTTTTGAATCCATCGCCTCTACCGCTGGGCTACCGGGGCCCCTTCGAAACGAAGGATACCTAAGACCCTCCGTGTCACAAACATACAGGAGCTAGGTAGGCTCGTGGGAGCTTAACCGCCTTGCACCGAGGAGCATCCGTGACCGCCGAGCACGAGTCGACGCCCACGCCCGACGCCGACCAGCCGCACGTTCCGCCGCTGACGACCCGCGTCGTCATCGCCGAGGACGAGGCGCTCATCCGTCTCGATCTCAAAGAGATGCTCGAAGAAGAGGGCTACTCCGTCGTCGGCGAGGCCGGCGACGGGCAGACGGCCGTCGAGCTCGCCCGTGAGCACCGTCCCGACCTGGTGATCCTCGACGTGAAGATGCCCGTCCTGGACGGGATCTCCGCGGCCGAGAAGATCGCGGAGGAGTCCATCGCGCCCGTGCTCATGCTCACCGCGTTCTCGCAGCGCGACCTCGTCGAGCGGGCCCGGGACGCCGGTGCGATGGCGTACCTCGTGAAGCCGTTCAGCAAGAGCGACGTGGTGCCCGCCATCGAGATGGCCGTGTCCCGCTTCGCGGAGCTGCGGGCGCTGGAGCAGGAGGTCGCGGACCTCTCGCAGCGGCTGGAGACGCGCAAGCTGGTGGACCGTGCGAAGAGCATCCTGCAGACGCAGTACGGGCTGACGGAGCCGGCCGCCTTCCGGTGGATCCAGAAGTCGTCGATGGACCGTCGGATGTCCATGCAGCAGGTCGCCGAGGTGGTCATCGAGGACGCCGAGGCGAAGAAGAAGGAGAGCGGCGCGTAGCAGCCGCCCCCGGACATGCGTGAGGCCCGCCTCCCCCCGAGGGGAGGCGGGCCTCACACGTTGTGTCAGTCCTCGCCGAGGTAGGCCTTGCGGACGTCCTCGTTGTGGAGGAGGTCGCGGCCGGTGCCGGAGAGAACGATCTTGCCGATCTCCATCACGTGCGCGCTGTCGGAGAGCGAGAGCGCCGCCTGGGCGTTCTGCTCGACGAGCAGGATGGTCATGCCGGTGGCCTTGAGGTCCTTGATGGTCGCCATGATCTTCTGCATCATCAGCGGGGACAGGCCCATGGAGGGCTCGTCCAGCATCAGGAGCTTGGGGCGGGACATGAGCGCGCGGCCCATGGCGAGCATCTGCTGCTCGCCGCCCGAGAGGGTGCCGGCGGCCTGCTTGCGACGCTCGCCCAGGATGGGGAACATCTCGTAGGCGCGCTGGACGTCCTTCTCGATGCCTTCCTTGTCGGTGCGGAGGAAGGCGCCGAGCTGGAGGTTTTCGGCGATCGTCAGCCGGGGGAAGATGTGGCGTCCCTCGGGGGAGTGGGCGAGGCCCAGGGAGACGATCTTGTGGGCGGGGACGGCGGCGAGGGGCTGGCCGTCGAAGGTGATGCTGCCGCTCTTGGGCTTGATGAGCCCGGAGAGGGTGCGCAGGGTGGTCGTCTTGCCGGCGCCGTTGGTGCCGACGAGGCAGACGATTTCGCCTTCGTTGACTTCGAAGGAGATTCCCTTGACGGCTTCGATCTTGCCGTAGGCGACCTTGAGGTCTTCGACCTTGAGCAGTGCGGTCACTTGGCCTCTCCTTCCGTGCTGGTGGTGCTGGTGGTGCTGTCCGAGTCGGCGTCGGCCGGGGCGTCGGTGTCGCCGTCGGTCTCCGCTTCGGGTTCGGCGTCGGTCTCGGTGGCCTCGGCGGTGGCGTCGGCCTCGGGCTCGGCCTCGGCGTCGGCCTCGGGCTCGGCCGCAGCCTCGGCTTCGGCCGGTGCTGCGGCTTCGGCGGCGGCTTCCGCTGCCTCGACGGCGGCGTCGTCGGCGGCGCCCGGGTCGCCCTCGAAGGGCTCGCCGAGGTAGGCGGCGATGACGCGCTCGTCGCCCTGGACCTCGGACGCGGTGCCTTCGATGAGCTTTTCGCCCTGGACGAGGCAGGCGACGCGGTCGCAGAGGTTGAAGATGAAGCGCATGTCGTGCTCGATGACGAGGACGGCGATGCCCATGTCGCGGATGGCGAAGATGAGTTCTTCGGCAGCGCGGGTTTCCTGCGGGTTCATGCCGGCGGTGGGCTCGTCCAGGAGGATGAGGCCGGGGTCGCTGGCGAGGGCGCGGGCGATTTCCAGCTTGCGCTGTTCGCCGTAGGGGAGGTTCTTGGCCAGGTGCTGGGCCTTGTTCTCCAGGCCGATGAACTCCAGGAGTTCCATGGCGCGCGCTTCGCTGGCGGCTTCGGCCTTCTTGAAGCCGGGGCCGCGGAGCAGGGCGGACCAGAGGCCTTCCTTGGTGCGGGTGTGGCGTCCGACGAGGACGTTCTCCAGCACGGTCATGTTGTGGAAGAGCCGGATGTTCTGGAAGGTGCGGGCGATGCCGGCCTCGGTGACCTTGTGGGGCTTGGGAGGCAGGACGGTGCCCTTGTAGCTGACGGATCCCTCGGTGGGGACGTACAGCCCGGTGAGGCAGTTGAAGAAGGTGGTCTTGCCGGCGCCGTTGGGGCCGATGAGTCCGACGATCTCGCCCGAGTTGACCTGGAGGTCGACGTTCTTGACGGCGGTGAGGCCGCCGAAGCGCATCGTGACGCCCTTGGCTTCGAGAACCGTGGTCTTGGTGGTGGTGTCCGTGGTGGTCGTCATGTTGTTCACGCCCCCGCCTTGGCGGTGGCCAGGTCCGTGGGGGCCTGGTCAGCGGTGTCGTCGTGGAACTCGAGCTGCGCGCGCTTGTTGGCGATGAGGCCTTCGGGGCGGAAGCGCATGAGCAGGATGAGGGCGATGCCGAAGGCGAGGAGCTGGTAGTCCTGGAGGAAGGCCAGCTTCGCCGGGATCAGGAAGAGCAGTGCGGCGCCGAGGATGGGGCCGCGGATGGTGCCCATGCCGCCGAGGATGACGGCGGCGAGGAGGAACGCGGAGTTCGGCGGGACGGGCCCGGCGAAGACGTAGTTCTCGGGGACGACCGTGCTGTTGACGTGTGCCTGGACGGTGCCGGCGAGGCCGGCGAGGGTGGCGCCGAGGGCGAAGGCGATGAGCTTGACCTTGAAGCCGTTGATGCCCATGGCTTCGGCGGCGGTCTCGTCTTCGCGGATGGCGACCCAGGCGCGGCCGATGCGGCTGCTGCCGGCGCGGGCGAAGACCACGACGACGAGGGCCATCACGAGCAGCATCAGGAAGTAGTAGTTGGCGTAGGCGCCGAGGGTGATGCCGCCGACCACGTGGGATTCCCCGAAGTTCCACCCGAAGATTTCGAGGTGGGGGATGTTGGGGATGCCGTTGGGGCCGTTGGTGATGTCCGGGCCGGAGGTGCCGTCGAGGTTGCCCATGGCGATGCGGAAGATTTCTCCGAAGCCGAGGGTGACGATGGCGAGGTAGTCGCCGCGCAGGCGCAGGGTCGGGGCTCCGATGACCACGCCGAAGATGAGCGAGGCGAGGGCGCCGACGATGACCGCTGCCCAGAAGGGCAGGTGGATGCCGAAGGCGGATGCGGTGCTTCCGGAGACCAGGGCGGCGGCGTAGGCGCCGACGCCGAGGAAGGCGACGTAGCCGAGGTCGAGGAGGCCGGCGAGGCCGACGACGACGTTGAGGCCGAGGGCGACGGTCGCGAAGATCAGGATGTTGACCGCGATGAGCGTGTAGGTGTCGCCGCTCTGCTGGATGAAGGGGAAGGCGATGGCGGCGGCCGCGGTGCCGATCAGGGTGACCTGGCGGTACTTGGCGGTGAGGCCGCCGAGGCGGGCGAAGAGGCCGGACTTGTTCAGCGCGAAGGCCGCGAGGCCGACGGTGATCAGGTAGGCGACGAAGAGCTGCGGTTCCTTGTCATCGGTGTCGATGCCGAAGGTGATGACGAAGAGGCCGATGGCGAAGACGCCGGTGATGATGAGGATCTCGGCCCAGGAGGGCAGCTGCTTGGCGGGGGCCGCCTTGCGGGTGTCGTCGGCGAGCTTGTTCACGGCGAGGACCGGGATGAACGTGCCGAGGAGGGCGACGTAGGAGCCGGGTTCCAGGTTGATGACGCCGCCGAGGACGACGGTGATGGAGATGACCGTGAACCAGGTGGCGGCGAGGTTGCCGAGGGTGAGGAAGAAGAGGGCCTTGCGGGTGCCGTTGGGGGCGAGCCAGCGGAAGCCCTTGACGCCGAGCGCGGAGAGCGCGAAGGCGAGGGTGAGGGCTGCGCCGGCGAGGGTGACGTACTGGATGGCGGCGGGGCTGCCGTAGTAGGTCAGGTCGCCGGGGAATTCGGAGGTCCAGGTCCACGCGAGGAAGGCGCTGACGATGGTGAGGAGGCTGCCGGCGATGACCGCGTAGAGGAGGGTGGTGGGCGCGGGGCCCTGCTTCACCGTGTCGGCGGTCTGCGGGGTGGTGTTGGTGGTCATGGTTCTCACGCCCGATCCGCGACGCGCTCACCGAGCAGGCCTTGTGGCCGCACGAGGAGGACGACGATGAGGAGTACGAAGGCCCAGACGTTGGACCAGGCGCCACCGCCGAGCTGCGACATGCCGGGGATGTCTTCGATGTAGGCGATCGAGAGGGCTTCGGCGAGTCCGAGGACGACGCCGCCGACCATGGCTCCGTAGATGTTGCCGATGCCGCCGAGGACGGCTGCGGTGAAGGCCTTGAGGCCGAGGATGAAGCCCATCTCGAAGTTGATCTGGCCCTTGTCGAGGCCGTAGGCGACGGCGGCGACGGCGGCGAACGCGGCACCGATGGCGAAGGCCATGACGATGATGCGGTCGGTGTTGATGCCCATCAGCTTCGCGGTGTCGGGGTCCTGCGCGGTGGCCTGCATGGCGCGGCCGCTGCGGCTCTTCTGGACGAAGACGCCGAGGGCGAGCATGCAGAGCGGGGCGAGGATGAGGACGAAGAGGTCCGCGCGCTGGATCGCCAGGCTGTCGGTGATCTTGAAGGCGGCGCCCTTGAATTCAGGGAAGCTGACGGCCTTCTTGGCGTCCGGGTAGAACTGCCAGACGAGCTGCTGGAGCGCGATCGAGAGGCCGATTGCGGTGATGAGGGGTGCGAGCCGGGGGGCGCTGCGCAGTGGGCGGTAGGCGAAGCGTTCGGCTGCGCAGGCCACGGCGACGGAGGTGGCGGCACCTCCGACGATCATGACGGGTATCGCGATCAGCAGGGAGGTGCCGGTCGGGAGGATGGCGTAGGCGCTGAGCGCGCCGAAGCCGCCGATCATGAAGATCTCGCCGTGGGCGAAGTTGATGAGCTGGACGATGCCGTAGACCATGGTGTACCCGATGGCGATGAGGCCATAGAGAGCACCGAGGGCCAGGCCGTTGGCCAGCTGTTGCGGCAGTTCGTGCACCGCAGGGCCTCCGATGAGCGTGTCGGATAAGACTCCGCGCGAGGGCGCTGTTTGCGCCCTCGCGCGGCGTGGTTTCAGGTGGTGCGGGTGGTGCTGGGGACTACGGGCTTACTGGTTGAAGGTGTCGCTCTTGACGTCGACCCACTTGCCGCCCTCGACCTTGTAGACGGTGAGCTGCTTGTTGGTGGTGTCGCCGTACTCGTCGAAGGCGACCTTGCCGGTCACGCCTTCGAAGGAGACCTTGCCGAGCGCCTCGACGACCTTGGCGCGGGCGTCGGTGGGCAGCTTGCCGCTGTTGGCGGCGGCGACGGCCTTGACGGCCTGGATGACGGCCCAGCCGGCGTCGTAGGAGTAGCCACCGTAGGCGGCGTACGGGTCCTTGTAACCCTCGGCCTTGTAGTCCTCGATGAACTTCTTGGCGGTGTCCAGCTTCTCGACCGGGTAGCCGATGGAGGTGGCGAGGTCGCCCTCGTTGGCCTCACCGGAGGCGCTGATGAAGGCCGGGTCCTGGATGCCGTCGCCGCCCATGAGGGGGACGTTGGCGCCGGTCTTCTTGATCTGGTCGGCGAGCAGGCCGCCCTCGGGGTACTGGCCGCCGAAGTAGACGGAGTCGGCGCCGGAGGTCTTGACCTTGTCGGCGGTGGAGGAGAAGTCGGTCTCCTTCACGGTGACGTGGTCGGTGCCGACGACCTCGCCGCCGAGCTTCTTGAACTCGTCGGCGAAGATCGCGGCGAGGCCGGCGCCGTAGGTCTGCTTGTCGTCGACGATGAAGACCTTCTTCTTGCCGGCGTCCTTGAAGAGGTACTGGGCGGCGAACTTGCCCTGGACCACGTCGGTGGCGGCGGTGCGGAAGTAGGTCTTGAAGCCGCGCTTGAACTCGCCCTTGCCCCAGTTGTCGCCCTGGCTGAGCGAGGGGTTGGTGTTGGCGGGGGAGACCTGCGCCAGGTTGGCGGAGCCGAAGACGCCCTGCATCTGCTGGGCGACGCCGGAGTTCAGCGGGCCGACGACGCCGAGGACGTCCTTGTTGCCGACGAGCTTGGTGGCGTTGGCCTGGCCGGAGGCGGGGACGGCCTGGTCGTCGAGGGCCTCGACCTTGAACTCGATGCCCGGGACCTCGTTGTTCTTGTTGGCCGTCTTGGCCGCGAGGTCGACGGAGTTCTTGATGCCCTGGCCGAGCGCGGAGAGCGAGCCGGTGAGCGGGGCGTCCACACCGATGACGACGGTGGTCTTCTTGCCGCCGCCGTTGTCCTTGGAGTCTCCGTCGCGCGATCCGCAAGCGGTGAGGGTCAGTGCTCCCGTGGTGATCACGGTGGTGAGGACGAGCAAAGAACGGTGTCGCACGATTCTTCCTTTCCCTGGCGCGGCTCTCTCGTGGAGAGGTGCCGTTAGGTCGCCGGGCCGCACTGGGAGGTCCACGGCCGTGCTGATTGCGCCCTGCGGCGCGGTGACTGGCCGTGACTCTAGGCCCGAGGTGGCGAGCACGGGGAGCAGGGAAAGGAGGATGTGACGCTCTTGTTATGCCAAGGCCAAGAATGTGTAGCGGGAGTGTGGACAAATCGGACGTTTTCTTACCTTGGGGGGTGTCCGCATCCTGAGAATTGCCAGTTCTCCTAAGGGGCTTGAGGCCTTCATGCACCTGTCTTAGATCATTTTCGGCCGAATGTGGCTGCGCGTGTCCAAAGGAATCCTCCGAGTGGGCTTTCTTAAGGGAAAAGGCGGATTCCGACCCTCATGTGCATTACGCAGGGTGACGGTCAAGAGGGCACTTTCGAAACCGAATGGATCTTGTTCGAGTGGCGGTATGGCCCCTCACCTGCGGTTCGGTCCTGCGGGGGTATCTGCCCGGAAGCCGGACAGTGCGCTCGGGAATGCGGTGACCTCGGTCACGTCGGCGGGCGCCAGTTCTCCGAACTCCGCGTCGCGCCGCCCTCGGCGGCGCAGCGCTGTGCCACGAACCGGTCGATCAGCTCAAGTGCCTTATCCCGCCCGGCAGTTCGCTCCTCGGCGCGTCCTGCGGCCACCGCGTCCTCGTGGATCGCGTACTGGTCGTTGGACAGGCCCTTCTGCTCCCAGTCGAGACCGGACCATTTGGTGCCCAGGAGGGTCTCCTTCGCCCAGTAGGACACGAGGCTCGTGCACACCTGTACGGGCGAGGGGGGAGCGGAGGTGGAGGCGGCGGAAGGGCTCGCGGAACCCGCCGCGGGGGTTGGCGCGGAGGATGAGCATCCGGTCAGGGCGAGCGCCGCGAGGAGGGTGTGGGCGGCGTACCGGGCCGTGCGTGGCATGGTCCCCATGGGGGGACGGTAGGCGGTGACCATCGGTGACACAACAGATGTCACCGTGAAGCGTGCGGACTGGCGGATTCCGGGCGGTTGGCGGGTGCGGTGCCGTCCGGGAACGCACGCAGGCCCGGATCCGCCGCCGTGCGGGCGGGGTCCGGGCCTGTCGGGGGGTGCGGGGTGCCGGGGCGCCGTGTGGCCGACGGGCCGGCGGCCGGGGGTCAGGCTCCCGCGGCGGCCTGGTCGGCGTCACGCAGCAGGCAGGTCAGGCGGGCGGTGCAGATCCGCTTGTCCTGCTCGTCGGTGATGACGATCTCGAAGGTGGTGGTCGAGCGGCCGCGGTGCACCGGGGTGGCGACGCCGGTGACGATGCCGGAGCGGGCGCCCCGGTGGTGGGTGCAGTTCAGGTCCACGCCGACGGCGATCTTGGTGATGCCGCCGTGCATCATGGCGCCGACCGAGCCGAGGGTCTCGGCCAGCACGGCCGAGGCCCCGCCGTGCAGCAGCCCGTACGGCTGGGTGTTGCCCTCGACGGGCATGGTGCCCACGACGCGGTCGGCCGAGGCCTCCAGGATGCGGATGTCCATCCGCTCGCCCAGGTGTCCCGCCGAGAACAGCGAGGGCAGGTCGATGCCCAGGGCCTCGTACTCGTCGAGCACCTCCTGCGGAAACTTCACTGCGTGCTGCTCGCCCATGGTCAGGCTCCGTTCGTCAACGATCGTTAACCATCTTGTCCTGAGGTCGTTCTATCAGGCTGGTTCGAAGCGCACGACGACGGACTTGCTGGCCGGGGTGTTGCTGGTGTCCGCGGTCGAGTCCAGCGGGACCAGCACATTGGTCTCCGGGTAGTACGCGGCCGCGCAGCCGCGGGCGGTCGGGTAGTGCACGACGCGGAAGCCGGGCGCGCGCCGCTCCACGCCGTCCTTCCACTCGCTCACCAGGTCCGTGTACGAACCGTCGGCCAGCCCCAGCTCGGCCGCGTCGGCCGGGTTCACCATGACCACGCGGCGGCCGCCGGTGATGCCGCGGTAGCGGTCGTCGAGGCCGTAGATCGTGGTGTTGTACTGGTCGTGGCTGCGCAGGGTCTGCAGGAGCAGCCGTCCCGCCGGGACGCGCGGGTACTCCACGGGCGCGGCGGTGAAATTGGCCTTGCCGGTCTTCGTCGGGAAGCGGCGCTCGTCGCGCGGGGCGTGCGGGAGCTGGAAGCCGGCGGGGCGGGCGACGCGGGCGTTGAAGTCCTCGAAGCCCGGGATCACGCGGGAGATGCGCTCGCGGATCGAGGCGTAGTCGCGCTCGAACTCCTCCCACGGGGTGGCGGAGGCCGCGCCGAGGACCGCGCGGGCCATGCGGGCCACGATCGCGGGCTCGGAGAGCAGGTGCGGGGAAGCGGGGGCGAGGTTGCCGCGGGAGGCGTGGACCATGCCCATGGAGTCCTCGACGGTCACGAACTGCTTGCCGCTCGCCTGTACGTCCTTGTCGGTACGGCCGAGGGTGGGCAGGATCAGGGCCCGCCGGCCGGTGACGGCGTGGGAGCGGTTGAGCTTGGTGGAGACGTGCACGGTCAGGGAGGCCTTGCGGATGGCGGCCTCGGTGACCTCGGTGTCGGGGGTGGCGCCGACGAAGTTGCCGCCCATCGCGAAGAGGACCTTGGCCTTGCCGTCGCGCAGGGCCTGGATGGAGCGGACCACGTCGTAGCCGTGCCCGCGCGGCGAGGTGATGCCGAATTCCTTGTCGAGGGCGTCGAGGAAGGCGGCTGCGGGGCGCTCGAAGATCCCCATGGTGCGGTCGCCCTGCACGTTGGAGTGGCCGCGGACGGGGCAGACGCCGGCGCCGGGGCGGCCGATGTTGCCGCGCAGCAGGAGGAGGTTGACGACCTCGCGGATGGTGGCGACGGCGTGCTTGTGCTGGGTGAGGCCCATGGCCCAGCAGACGATGGTGCGCTTCGAGGCCAGGACCATGGCCAGCGCCCGCTCGATCTCGGGGCGGGTCAGGCCGGTCGCGGTGAGGGTCTCGTCCCAGTCGGCTTCCTTCGCGACGGCCGCGAGCTCCTCGTAGCCGTGGGTGTGCTCGCGGATGAAGGCCGCGTCGGTGGCGCCCTCCGTCTCGATGACGAGCTTGTTGAGGAGGCGGAAGAGGGCCTGGTCGCCGCCGATGCGGATCTGCAGGAAGAGGTCGTTGAGGGCGGTGCCCCTCAGCATGCCGACGGGGGTCTGCGGGTTCTTGAACCGCTCCAGGCCGGCCTCGGGCAGCGGATTCACCGAGATGATCTTCGCGCCGGCGGACTTGGCCTTCTCCAGGGCGGAGAGCATGCGCGGGTGGTTGGTGCCCGGGTTCTGGCCGGCGACGATGATCAGGTCGGCCTGGTGGAGGTCTTCGAGGGAGACGCTGCCCTTGCCGATGCCTATGGTCTCGGTCAGTGCGGAGCCCGAGGACTCGTGGCACATGTTGGAGCAGTCGGGCAGGTTGTTGGTGCCGAACTCGCGGGCGAAGAGCTGGAAGAGGAACGCGGCCTCGTTGCTGGTGCGGCCCGAGGTGTAGAAGAGGGCCTCGTCGGGGGAGCCGAGGGCGGTCAGCTCCTCGGCGATGATCGCGAAGGCCCGCTCCCAGCTGACCGGCTCGTACCGGTCGTCGCCGCCGGGTGCGGCCCCGGTCTCCAGGAGCATGGGCTGCGTGATGCGGCCCTGCTGGCCCAGCCAGTAGCCGGAACGCGTGGCGAGGTCGGCCAGCGGGTGCGCGGCGAAGAACTCGGGGGTGACCCGGCGCAGCGTGGCCTCCTCCGCGACGGCCTTGGCGCCGTTCTCGCAGAACTCGGCCGTGTGCCGCTTGTCGCCCTCGGGCCAGGCGCAGCCCGGGCAGTCGAAGCCGTCCTTCTGGTTGACCTTGAGGAGCGTGCGGGCCGTGCGGGCCACGCCCATCTGCTGCTGGGCGATCCGCAGCGTGTGCCCGATCGCCCGAAGGCCCGCGGCCGCATTCTGGGGCGGTGTGACCCGCGGTGCGTCCTGTACCGGATCGCCTGTGGGCGGCTTGGTCGCCATCGCGCTCCCTTTCGAGCGTACGTACGTATGCAGCACGTGTGGCCGCGTCCGTCGATCCTTGCACGGACCACGGAACGAGGGGAGGGCGGTCCGGTGCTCACCGCGCTCCGGCCGGGTGCGCCGGGGCGTCCGGTGGGGAGGATGCGCCGGGGGAGGCGACGGGCCGGAATTGTCGGTGGGGGCGCCTAGGATCGGGGCGTGGCAGATTCATCAGCGAAGAAGACCGACCAGCCGCCCGCAGCGGACCGTCCCCGCCTGATGCTCATGGACGGGCACTCCCTGGCCTACCGGGCGTTCTTCGCGCTGCCCGCGGAGAATTTCACGACCGCGACGGGGCAGCCGACCAACGCAATCTACGGTTTCGCGTCGATGCTGGCGAACACGCTGCGCGACGAGGCCCCCACGCACTTCGCGGTGGCGTTCGACGTCTCCCGCAAGACGTGGCGCTCGACGGAGTTCCCCGAGTACAAGGCGAACCGCTCCAAGACCCCCGACGAGTTCAAGGGGCAGGTCGAGCTGATCGGCGAGCTGCTCGACACGATGCACGTGCCGCGGTTCGCGGTCGACGGCTTCGAGGCCGACGACGTGATCGCGACGCTGGCGACGCAGGCGGAGGCGGCCGGCTTCGACGTGCTGATCGTCACCGGCGACCGGGACTCCTTCCAGCTCGTCTCCGAGCACACCACCGTGCTCTACCCGACCAAGGGCGTCTCCGAGCTCACCCGGTTCACCCCGGAGAAGGTCGTGGAGAAGTACGGCCTCACCCCGCAGCAGTACCCGGACTTCGCGGCGCTGCGCGGCGACCCGTCCGACAACCTGCCGGGCATCCCGGGCGTCGGTGAGAAGACCGCGGCCAAGTGGATCACCCAGTTCGGGTCGTTCGCGGAGCTCGTGGAGCGCGCCGACGAGGTCAAGGGCAAGGCCGGGCAGAACTTCCGGGACCACCTGGAGGCCGTCAAGCTCAACCGGGTCCTGACCGAGATGGTCAAGGACGTGGAGCTGCCCAAGACCCCGGCCGACCTGGTCCGCGCCCCCTACGACCGGACCGCCATGCTCGGCGTGCTGGACGTGCTGGAGATCCGCAACGCCTCGCTGCGCGAGCGGCTGCTCGCCGTGGACCCGGGCGCGGCCGTCGAAGAGGCCCCGGCTCCGGCGGCCGGCGTGGAGCTGGACGCGTCCGTGCTGGGCACGGGCGAGCTGGCGCCGTGGCTGGCGAGCCACGCGGGCGGCCCGCTGGGCCTCGCGAGCGTCGACAGCTGGGCGCTGGGCCAGGGCAATGTCACCGAGATCGCGCTGGCCGCGGCCGGCGGCGCCGCCGCCTGGTTCACGCCCGCCGAGCTGGACGAGGCGGACGAGCGGGCCTTCGCTGCCTGGGCCGCCGACGCGGCGAAGCCCAAGGTCGTGCACAACGCCAAGGGCCTGATGCGGGTCTTCCCCGAGCACGGCTGGACCCTCGCCGGCGTCGCCATGGACACCGCGCTCGCCGCCTACCTGGTCAAGCCCGGCCGCCGGTCCTTCGCCCTGGACGCCCTGTCCATGGAGTACCTGCACCGTGAGCTGGCGCCCGCCGCCGCCGACGGGCAGCTGGCCTTCGGCGCCGACGAGACCGCCGAGGCCGAGGCCCTGATGGGACAGGCCCGCGCGGTCCTGGACCTGGGCGACGCCTTCACGGACAAGCTCGCCGAGGTCGGCGCAGCGGAGCTGCTCCACGACATGGAGCTGCCCACCTCCGAACTCCTCGCCCGGATGGAGCGCTCCGGCATCGCCGCCGACCGCGACCACCTGGAGGCCATGGAGCAGCAGTTCGCGGGAGCCGTGCAGCAGGCCGTCAAGGAGGCGCACGCCACCGTCGGCCACGAGTTCAACCTCGGCTCGCCCAAGCAGCTCCAGGAGGTCTTCTTCGGCGAGCTGGACCTGCCGAAGACGAAGAAGACCAAGACCGGTTACACCACGGACGCGGACGCGCTGGCCTGGCTGGCCACGCAGACCGACCACGAACTCCCCGTGATCATGCTGCGGCACCGGGAGCAGGCCAAGCTGCGCGTCACCGTCGAGGGCCTGGTCAAGACCGTCGCCGCCGACGGCCGGGTGCACACCAGCTTCAGCCAGACCGTCGCCGCGACCGGCCGGCTGTCCTCCACCGACCCCAACCTGCAGAACGTGCCGGTGCGCACCGACGAGGGCCGCGCCATCCGCCGCGGCTTCGTCGTCGGCGAGGGCTTCGAGTCCCTCATGACGGCCGACTACAGCCAGATCGAGCTGCGCGTCATGGCCCACCTCTCCGAGGACGAGGGCCTGATCGAGGCGTTCGCGACCGGCGAGGACCTGCACACCACCGTCGCCTCCCAGGTGTTCGCAGTGGAGCGGTCCGCGGTCGACGCCGAGATGCGCCGCAAGATCAAGGCCATGTCCTACGGACTCGCCTACGGGCTCTCCGCCTTCGGTCTCGCCCAGCAGCTGAACATCGAGCCCGCCGAGGCGCGCGGCCTGATGGAGACCTTCTTCGAGCGGTTCGGCGGGGTCCGCGACTACCTCGGCCGGGTCGTCGACGAGGCCCGCGCCACCGGATACACGGCGACGATCTTCGGCCGCCGCCGGTACCTGCCCGACCTCAACAGCGACAACCGCCAGCGCCGCGAGGCCGCCGAGCGGATGGCGCTCAACGCCCCCATCCAGGGCACCGCCGCCGACATCGTCAAGGTCGCGATGCTGCGCGTGGACAAGGCGATCGCCGAGGCCGGTCTGCGGTCGCGGATGCTGCTCCAGGTCCACGACGAAATCGTGCTGGAGATCGCCCCGGGCGAGCGCGAGCAGGTCGAGGAGCTGGTGCGGCGCGAGATGGGCGCCGCCGTCGAGCTCCGGGCCGCGCTGGACGTGTCGGTGGGCGTCGGCCCGGACTGGGAGTCCGCCGCGCACTGATCGCCGTACGGCCGGCCCGGCGCCCGTCCCCGCTGCTCAGGCGGTGGGGACGGGCGTCCGCGTTTCCTCGTCCGCGGGGCGCCCGGTCCGGTCGCGGTGGTGCCGCAGCCGCACGAGGACCCCGTAGATCAGCAGCGCCACGGTCAGTCCGCCGCCCGCGCCGAAGCAGACGGTCGGGATGATGTCGAGCGGCGTACGGATCCGGTCGAAAAAGTCGAAGAAGCGGAACACGCGCCGGGTGACCCCGGCCGCCACGCACACCACGAGCAGGGCGAGCGCACCCCAGAGCTCCGCGCGGGAGAGCACCGGCACCGACGTGGGCGCCGGGAGGGCGGGAATCCGGCGCAGGGCGGTCACCGTGAACCAGAGCAGGGCGCATGCGGCGACGGCCGAAGTGCCGTACTGGAGGAAGGAGTAGCCCGGCAGGCCGTAGGCGAGCGGCTCGGCGAGATCGGGCAGCGCGTTCGTGCCCCAGCGGTCGTTGTGCGTGAAGCTGTCCCACGCCACGTGGGTGAGGGACCCGAGGGCCGCCGAGACGTAGAACCAGCCGACGAGCGCGGCCGGCCGGGGACGCTCACGCCATGGCTCGCCCCGCACGAAGGCGTGCACCCTGCCCCGCCAGCCGTGCGGCAGGAGCGCGATCAGCGGCTCGCGCAGCAGAAGCCAGAAACCCACCAGAACGGCCGTCAGCACGGCGTCCAGCGTGAGGACGCCCGGCAGCGAGTGCGTGAAGGCCCCGTACGTCAGGACGCCCTCGACGACCGCGTCGGTGAAGTAGAAGGTGTCCGGCGCGAACGACCCGAGGACGAGCGCCGAGGCGACGAGGGGGCCCCGCGCACGCCCGGTCCGACGGATGGCCGGAAGTACGGCGGCCGCGTGGCTGAGAGTGAACGGCATGGCACCTCTCCTGGGACTTCCCGTGGACGTTCCTTACTTCGGGCCAATGCTCCCGAAGGGTCCAGACAGTATGCGTGACCTGCCTCGGGACGTGGGGATGTGGTGAATTCCCGGCCACCTTGCGTGCTGTGTGCAGGGAGTTGACGTAGGGTCACGCGGACGTCGAGGGGGAGGGGTCCGGCTCATGTCGGCTCGAATAATCGGACGCAGGCTGCGCAGGGGAACGACGGCCGCCCTGGTCTCCGCTCTGGTGGTGGCCGCGGTGACGGCCTCCCAGGGCCCGGCGGGCGGGAGCACCGACCGGCTCTCCGCCGCCGGGGAGTCCGCCGCGCCGCCGCAGCCACAGCCCGCCGCGGACACGGCCGGCGGCGACTCCGCCTACTTCACCGAACTCCCGCCGCTGGTGAGCCCGCAGCCACCGGACGTGCTGCCGCCGGACGAGGGGCCGACGCAGCCGCAGGCACCTGCGGTCCCTGAGACCACCGCCGCGGTGCCGGCCGCGACCGGGCCCGCGGAAGGCGCGCAGGGGATACCGGCGAGTGTGCTCGCCGCGTACCTGCGCGCGGAGAAGACGGTGGGACGGAGTGACCCGGGCTGCGGACTGCGCTGGCAACTCCTCGCGGCGATCGGCAAGGTGGAGTCCGGGCAGGCGCGCGGCGGGCAGGTCGACACGGCCGGGACCACACTGCGGCCGATCCTGGGCCCCGTGCTCGACGGCAACGGCTTCGCGAACATCTCGGACACGGATGGCGGGGCCTACGACGGCGACGCCCGGTACGACCGGGCGGTCGGGCCGATGCAGTTCATCCCCTCCACGTGGGCGGCATGGGGCCAGGACGGGGACGGCGACGGCCGGCGCAACCCGAACAACGTGCACGACGCGGCCCTCGCGGCCGGGCGGTACCTGTGCGCGGGCAGCCGCGACCTGCGGGCGGACGCGGACCTGGACCGGGCCGTGCTCTCCTACAACCACTCCACGGAGTACCTGCGAACGGTGCGGTCCTGGTTCACGTACTACCTGAAGGGGACGCACGAGATTCCGGACCGGCCGGGTACGGGACCGGGCACACCCACGACGCCGCCCCCGAGCCCCACCCCGAAGCCCAGCCCGACGCCGACCCCCACTCCGACGCCTACGCCGACCCCGGACCCGACGCCGGACCCGACGCCGACCCCGACGCCGGACCCGAAGCCGACCCCGGACCCGAAGCCCACTCCGACTCCGACGCCGGACCCGACGCCGACCCCGACGCCTACGCCCACGCCGGACCCGAAGCCCTCGCCGACTCCGACGCCGACTCCGACGCCCACACCCACGCCGACCCCGACGCCGACGCCCACACCCACGCCGCCCCCGACGTCCAGCCCGACGCCTAGCGCGTCACGCACGCCGAAGCCCACCGCGTCTGCGGCCTCCACTCCGGCGGTGCCCCGGCCGACCCCGGGGCAGCACACCTAGGCCGTGTCCGGGGTCAGTTCGTGCAGCCGGGAATCGACCCGACGGGCCGGCAGTTGTTGGGCGTGTTCTCGACGATCCGGCTCCTGACGAGGGTCAGGGATGTGCCGACGGAGGTTCCCTGCTGGACGCCGCCGCCGTTGAGCGCGATGTTGCGCCGCACCTTTGTGTCCGTCAGCGTGGTGGTGCCGTCATTGGCGATGCCGCCACCCGTTTGGCCCGCGCGGTTGTCCGCGATGGTCGTCGAGGAGATGTCCAGCGGAGAGCGGTCGTTGTAGATTCCGCCGCCCTGCTGGAAGGCGCGGTTGCCCTCGATGCGCGAGTTCTTGATGGTCAGGGAGACCCCGGCGGTGAAGATGCCGCCCCCCAGCTCCGTGGCCTGGTTCCGCACCACTTTGGTCTTCTGCAGCAGGGTGGTGCTTCCCGGCCCGTTGTAGATGGCACCACCCCGCTGGCCAGCACTGTCCCGCACGACGCTGTCGTACATCTCAAGGGTGCTGCTCTGGTTCACGAAGATGGCGCCCCCCTGGTTCGCCGTGCTGTTGGTCACGGTGCTGTGCTTGAGGATGAGCGTCCCTCCGTCCGTGGGCAGGTAGGTGCCGGCGTAGTCGAGATAGCCGCCGCCGGTCGCGGTGACACCCTCGACGGTCAGGCGCCCGACGGGGCCGTCGATCTGCGCGATGCGGAAGCCCTCGGTCGCGTCGGGATCCCGTCGGATGGTGGTCTTGTTCCCCAGCAGCGTGACGGTGCCCGTGATCAGGGGCAGGGCGTTGGGGCCGAGACCGCCGGTCGACGCGGGAGTGAGGACGTTGTAGACGCATTTGGGTGCGAGCCGGATGGTGTGCGGTCCGGTGTTGTTGTTCGCGGCGACGATCGCGTTGTTGAGTGCGGTGACGTCGCACGGAATGGCCGCCAGGGAGGTCGCGTCCGCGGTGTTGCCGAGACTGAGCGCGGCCACGACCGGCACAACCAGGGCCGCGGCCTTGAGTCGACGTCTCTGCATCACTTCTCCGATCATCGTGTGTAATCTTTTGATTACGTTCCGTTGATGATCAGTGTTCCATGGGGTGGGTGTCCCGCCGTGCGCAACGCGGGGGTGGGTGTGCCGGCGGGCGCCGAGATCCCCCGGGCGGCCCAGTGGCGATCTGCGGCGAACGGTTCTCATCTCGCCCCCGCGTTGCTACGGTGCCCCATCTCTGACGCCTCATCAGATTTCGGAGCCCCGGCATGCGCGCATTCGTCGCCGCCGTCATCGGCCTCGCGGCCGCGCTGGCCCTCGTGTCCGCCATCACGGCGTTCGGGGTGCCCGAAGGCGAGACCTCGCCCAAGCCCCTGCTCACCACCGCGCCCCCCGCGCCCGGAAAGTAGAGGAGGGCCCGGCCGTGCGACGCAGAGCGAGCCTTGTCCTGCTGGCCCTTGCCGTGTTCTGTGCAGCCCTCGCGCCGCTGCTGCGCTGGTACGCGTACCCCCGCCTCGCCAAGATCCCGCCGAACCAGTACCAGGAGATGGTTCTGGAGGCGAAGGACGCGACGCTCCTCGACTACACCGGCGGCATGCAGCCGAAGAAGGTCGACAAGGTCACCATCGTCCAGACCCTCAAGGGCAACGTCGAGGCGTCCGAGGAGATAGAGGCGAGCGCCGGCAAGGACGTCGTCGTCTGGGACACGCTGTCCTACATCATCGGCCCGGACGGCAAGATGGTCTCCGAGATCCCCGAGCGCTACATCTTCGACGCGCACACCCAGGACCCGGTCCACGCCACCGGGGAGATGGTCGACGGGGACCCCGTCAAGCGCGAGGGCATCGAGTTCAAGTGGCCCTTCTTCACCGAGCCGCGCGACTACCTGTACTTCGACGCGCAGACCCGCACCTCCTCGCCGATCCACTACGTCGGACCGCGCACGTTCAAGGGCATGGACGTCTACTACTTCGAGCAGACCGTCCCGTGGACCAAGGTCGCCATGCCCAAGAAGATGCCGATCGAGGGCATCGACCCGTCGACGATCGAGGCGGCCACCGGCACCACCCTCTGGTACACGGTCAAGGCGAGGTTCTGGGTCGACCCGGTGACCGGTGCGCCGGTCAACGCCGAGCAGGACATCCAGCAGGAGATGCGCGGCGGCATCGCGGCCGGCGGCCCCGACGGCAAGCTCACCGCCTTCGCCGGACACGTCACCATGCGCGAGGACTACTCGGACTACACCGTCGACCTCGTCAGGTCGAACCGTACGAAGGTCCTCGCGCTGCACACCTACGCGCCGGTCGGCCTGGCCGCCGGCGGGCTCGCACTGCTCGGGCTGGCCCTGTGGCTGGAGGCCCGCGGCCGCCGCGTCAGCGCCTGAGCCGGGCGTTGGTGTGCCGGGTGGGCTCGGCGGTGGCCGGGTCCTCCGGCCAGGGGTGCTTGGGGTAGCGCCCGCGCAGCTCCGCGCGCACGGCCCGGTAGCCGCCCTGCCAGAAGGAGGCGAGGTCGGCGGTGACGGCGGCGGGCCGGCCGGCGGGCGACAGCAGGTGCACCAGCACCGGTACGCCCGCCACCCGCGGGGTCTCGGCCAGCCCGAACAGCTCCTGCAGCTTCACCGCGAGCACCGGCTGGCCGTGCTCGGCGGAGTAGTCCACCCGGATCCGGGATCCGCTGGGTACCTCCAGGCGTTCCGGAGCCAGCTCGTCCAGCCGCGCGGCCTCCCCGGTGGCCCACGGCAGCAGCCGGTTCAGGGCCTGCCCGGCGTCGATCCGCCCGAGGTCGGCGCGGCGCCGGGCCCGGGACAGCTCGGGCTCCAGCCAGTCGTCGGCCCGCTCCAGCAGGGCCCGGTCGCCGGCCACGTCGGGCCAGGCGCCGCCGAGCGTGCGGTGCAGGAAGCCGAGGCGGGCCCTGAGGGTCAGCGCGTCCGGGGACCAGCGCAGCAGGCCGAGCCCCTCGGCGTGCAGCCCGTCGAGGAGGGCGGCCCGTACGAGCGCGGGGTCGGGGGTGCGCAGCGGACGTACGGCCAGTTCGATCGCCCCGAGCCGCTCGGCGGCGCGGGCGACGAGGTCGCCGTCCTCCCAGCGGACCTCTTCCCCCGCGGTGAGCAGGTGCGCGGCGGCGGCTCGGGCGGTGTCCTCGTCGATGACGGCGCCGAGCCGGACCCGGGCGGACGCGGAATGCGGGGGCCTGTCGGCGACGGCGACGGCCAGCCAGGGCGCGCTGCGCAGCCGCGAGCCGTCGCCGAGCTCGGCCGCGGTGCCGTTGGCCATGAGAAGGGCCCCTTCCCCCCTGGCCTTGGCGACCCGCTCGGGGAACGCGAGGGCGGCGACGAGCCCGGCGGCGCTGTCGTCGCCAACCTCAGCCCCGCCGGCGTTTGAGGCGCGGGGGTCCGGGGGCGGAGCCCCCGCAGTGTCGCGTACGGCAACGGCACGCTCCAGGCGGCGGGACTCCGCGCGCCAGCGGGCCGCGTAGCCGTCGCCGCCCGCGCGGGCCTGCCGCCAGGCGCCGGCCAGGTCGTCCCCGTACTCGCGCGGCGGCTCCTCGCTCAGCAGGGCCACCACCTCCGCCGCCCGGCGGGCACCGAAGGCCGAGGAGCCGTCCAGCAGGGCCCGGGCCAGCCGCGGGTGCAGCCCGAGCCGGGCCATCCGCCGGCCGCGCGCGGTGACCGCACCGGCCGGGGACACCGCGCCGACGGCCACCAGCACCTCGCGCGCCGCGGCCATGGCCCCCGCTGGGGGCGGATCCAGCAGGGCCAGCCCGGCCGCGTCCGGGTCGCCCCAGCAGGCGGCCTGCAGGGCGAACTGCGCCAGGTCGGCGATGCGGATCTCCGGTGAGGGGAACGCGGCCAGGCGGCCGTCCTCCGCCTCGGCCCAGCAGCGGTACACCGTGCCCGGTGCCTCGCGTCCGGCCCGGCCCGCCCGCTGGCGCCCGGCCGCGCGGGACGCCCGTACGGTCGCCAGCGCGCCCAGTCCCCGCGCGTGGTCCGTCCGGGGCTCGCGGGCCAGCCCGGAGTCCACCACGACGCGTACCCCGGGGACGGTCAGGCTCGACTCCGCCACGGCGGTGGACAGGATCACCCTGCGGTGCTCCGCGACGGAGAGCACCGCGTCCTGGACGGCCGCCGGGGCCCGGCCGTGGATCTGGAGCACCTCGGCGTCCACCCCGGCCAGCTGCCCGGCGACCCGGGCGATCTCGCCGACGCCGGGCAGGAAGCACAGGACGTCGCCGTCGCGTTCCGCCAGTGCCCGCCGCACCACCGAGGCCACGTGCGTCAGCTGCGCCGGATCCACCCGCATCCCGTGCGGGGGCCGCACCGGCCGGGCCGGCGGGGCCCAGACCGTCTCCACGGGGTACGAGACCCCCGCGGCCTCCACCACCGGCGCGCCGCCGGGACCGCCCCGGCCGAGGACGCGCGCCCAGCCGGCGGCGTCCGTCGTCGCCGAGGCCGCCACCAGCCGCAGCTCCGGGCGCAGGGTCTCCCGTACGTCGAGGAGGAAGGCGGCGACCGTGTCGGCGTCCAGGTGCCGCTCGTGGCACTCGTCCAGGACCACCACGTCCACCCCGGCCAGCTCCTGGTCACGCTGGAGGCGCTGGAGCAGCACCCCGGTGGTCACCACCTCCACCACGGTGTCCGGACCCGCCACCCGTTCCCCGCGCACGGTGAAGCCGACCGCGCCGCCCACCGGCTCGCCCAGCAGCCAGGCCATCCGGCGCGCCGCGGCCCGGGCGGCGATCCGCCGGGGCTCGGCGACGACCACCCGGCGCCGCGGCCCGCCGCCCACCAGCCCGGCCAGGACCAGCGGCACCAGCGTGGTCTTGCCGGTGCCGGGCGGGGCGCAGAGCACCGCCGTGCCGTGGCTGTCCAGCGCCGAGACGAGCGCGGGCACGGCCTCCCGTACGGGCAGGGCGTCGAGGGCGGCGGTACGGATCACGTCAGTCGCGCTCGCAGACGAAGATCGCGGTGCCCGGGATCAGGTTGCCGCGCAGCGGGGACCAGCCGCCCCACTCCTGGCTGTTCCACTCCGGCCACTCGGGCTCGACCAGGTCGAGCAGGCGGAAGCCGCCCGCGACCACGTCGCGCACCCGGTCGCCGATCGTGCGGTGGTGCTCCACATATACGGCGCGGCCCTGCTCGTCCTGTTCCACGTATGCGGTGCGGTCGAAGTAGGAGGCGGCGACGGACAGCCCCTCGGGTCCGGGCTCGTCGGGGAAGGCCCAGCGGACGGGGTGGGTCACGGAGAAGACCCAGCGGCCGCCGGGGCGCAGGACGCGGTGCACCTCGCGCATGACGTTGACGGGGTCGGCGACGAAGGGGACGGCGCCGTAGGCGGAGCAGGCCAGGTCGAAGGAGCCGGCGCGGAAGGGCAGCCGTCCGGCGTCGGCCTCGACGAGCGGGAGGTCGTCGCCGATGCGCAGGGCGTGCTGGAGCTGGCGGTGGGAGAGGTCGAGGGCGACCGGGCGGGCGCCCTGGGCGGCCAGCCAGCGCGAGCACTGGGCGGCGCCGGCGCCGATCTCCAGGATGTCCTTGTCCCTGAGGGAGGCGGCGGGGCCGAGGAGGGCCGCGTCCGCCTCGTCCAGCCCCTCGGGACCCCACACGAAGCGGTCGTCGCCGAGGAAGGCGCCGTGGTCGCTCTGGTACTCGTCGGCGTTGCGGTCCCACCAGCTGCGGCTCGCCCGGCTGCTCTCCGCTTCCCCCGCGTCACGCCGTGTGGCCTCGGGGTCCTCCGCCGATACCGGATCGGCTTCGGACGCTACTTCGGAGGCGTAGTCCTCTTGGTTCATGGGGCCCGTCGTCGTAGTCTGCGAATGTCTTCTGAATGTGGCAGGAAGCGCCAGGAACGGCTTCCCGTCCATGAATTGTGCCGGTTGTGCGGCGATCCGCCCGAGGTGTGCGCCTTCGCGCATTGACCCTGTCCGGCTGCCCCCGTATGCTACAAGTTGCGCTGCGAGCCTGTGCTCCTCAGACCTAGCAGGCTGCGCTTGCATCTGTTGATGTCCCCTCGGTTTTCGAGGCCCCGCCGCTCTTCTGCGGATCGGGGGCCTCCTTGGCTGTCCGGTCTTCGGTGGATGCCGATAAGGGCTCCCGGCGTAGCAGTACCTACGACTTTCTGTCCGTAACCGGAGCCCTTTCCCACATGACGAGCAGCACCGAGACCACCGCCACCACTCCGCAGGTAGCGGTCAACGACATCGGCGACGCGGACGCGTTCCTCGCGGCGATCGACGAGACGATCAAGTACTTCAACGATGGCGACATCGTCGACGGCGTCATCGTCAAGGTTGACCGGGACGAGGTTCTCCTCGACATCGGTTACAAGACCGAAGGCGTCATCCCGAGCCGCGAGCTCTCGATCAAGCACGACGTCGACCCGAACGAGGTCGTCAAGGTCGGCGACGAGATCGAGGCCCTGGTTCTCCAGAAGGAGGACAAGGAAGGCCGCCTGATCCTCTCGAAGAAGCGCGCTCAGTACGAGCGTGCCTGGGGCACCATCGAGAAGATCAAGGAAGAAGACGGCATCGTCACCGGTACCGTCATCGAGGTCGTCAAGGGTGGTCTCATCCTCGACATCGGCCTCCGCGGCTTCCTGCCGGCCTCTCTCGTCGAGATGCGTCGCGTCCGCGACCTCCAGCCCTACGTGGGCAAGGAGCTCGAGGCGAAGATCATCGAGCTGGACAAGAACCGCAACAACGTGGTCCTGTCCCGTCGCGCCTGGCTGGAGCAGACCCAGTCCGAGGTTCGCCAGACGTTCCTCACCACCCTGCAGAAGGGTCAGGTCCGCTCCGGCGTCGTCTCCTCGATCGTCAACTTCGGTGCCTTCGTGGACCTGGGTGGCGTCGACGGTCTCGTGCACGTCTCCGAGCTCTCCTGGAAGCACATCGACCACCCGTCCGAGGTCGTCGAGGTCGGTCAGGAAGTCACCGTCGAGGTTCTCGACGTCGACATGGACCGCGAGCGTGTCTCCCTGTCGCTGAAGGCGACGCAGGAGGACCCGTGGCAGCAGTTCGCCCGGACCCACCAGATCGGTCAGGTCGTCCCGGGTAAGGTCACCAAGCTGGTTCCGTTCGGTGCGTTCGTCCGCGTGGACGAGGGCATCGAGGGTCTGGTCCACATCTCCGAGCTGGCCGAGCGCCACGTGGAGATCCCGGAGCAGGTCGTCCAGGTCAACGACGAGATCTTCGTCAAGGTCATCGACATCGACCTTGAGCGTCGCCGGATCTCGCTGTCGCTGAAGCAGGCCAACGAGTCCTTCGGTGCCGACCCGGCGTCGGTCGAGTTCGACCCGACCCTGTACGGCATGGCCGCGTCTTACGACGACCAGGGCAACTACATCTACCCCGAGGGCTTCGACCCCGAGACCAACGACTGGCTCGAGGGCTTCGACAAGCAGCGCGAGGCCTGGGAGACCCAGTACGCCGAGGCGCAGCAGCGCTTCGAGCAGCACCAGGCTCAGGTCATCAAGAGCCGCGAGGCCGACGAGGCCGCTGCTGCCGAGGGCGCTGCCGCCCCGGCCGCCAGTGGCAACGCCGGTGCGGGCATCTCGGGTGGTTCGTACTCCTCGGAGTCGGACGAGACCTCCGGCGCCCTGGCGTCGGACGAGGCCCTGGCCGCGCTCCGCGAGAAGCTGGCCGGCGGCCAGAGCTGATCGCAGCGCGCATCACACTCCGGTGTGAGCCGAGCTGAACTGCATTGAACGGTAAGGCCCGTCCCCTTCGGGGGGCGGGCCTTACCACGTTCCCCCCTCCGGTCTCCCCCCCCCCCGTGATCCGCTGCGTCCGGTGCGTGATCCGCTGCGTGATCCGCGGTGTGATCCGTTGCGTTCCTGTGAATGCGGCCAACTGGGGAATGGCCGGGCCGCCTTGGACGTTCTTGGCTGAGAACGAGGCGAGGAGGAGTGGTGACGGTGCTTGATCCACAGGGTTTGTACGAATGGGATGCCAAGGGCCTGGCGGTGGCCGACCTGGCGGTCGCCCAGGACTCGGCCGGGCTGGTCATGCTGTACCACTTCGAGGGGTACATCGACGCGGGTGAGGCCGGCGAGCAGATCGTCGAGCGGCTCCTGGACACCCTGCCCCACCAGGTGGTCGCCCGCTTCGACGCGGACCGGCTGGTGGACTACCGGGCCCGGCGCCCGCTGCTGACCTTCCAGCGCGACCGCTGGACGGAGTTCGAGGAGCCCCGGCTGGAGGTCCGGCTCGTCCAGGACGCGACCGGAGCGCCCTTCCTGCTGCTGTCCGGCCCGGAGCCGGACGTGGAGTGGGAGCGTTTCTCGGTCGCCGTCCGGCAGATCGTCGAGCGCCTCGGCGTCCGGCTCTCGGTCAACTTCCACGGCATCCCGATGGGCGTCCCGCACACCCGTCCCGTGGGCATCACCCCGCACGGCAACCGCACCGACCTCATGCCGGGCCACCGCAGCCCCTTCGACGAGGCCCAGGTGCCGGGCAGCGCGGAGTCCCTGGTGGAGTTCCGCCTGGCCCAGGCCGGGCACGACGTGCTGGGCGTCGCCGCGCACGTACCGCACTACGTCGCGCGCTCCGCGTACCCGGACGCCGCGCTGACGGTGCTGGAGGCGATCACGGCGGCGACCGGGCTGGTGCTGCCGGCCGTGGCGCACGCCCTGCGCACCGAGGCGCACCGCACGCAGACGGAGATCGACCGGCAGATCCGGGAGGGCGACGAGGAGCTGGTCAGCCTGGTGCAGGGGCTGGAGCACCAGTACGACGCGGCCGCCGGGGCCGAGACCCGGGGCAACATGATCGCCGAGCCGGCGGAGCTGCCGTCGGCGGACGAGATCGGCCGCGAGTTCGAGCGGTTCCTGGCGGAGCGCGAGGGCGAGAACTGACGTACGGGCGGGGCCCCCTATGCTGCGGGGCATGCTGAAAGTAGGCCTGACGGGCGGAATCGGTGCCGGCAAGAGCGAGGTCTCGCGACTGCTGGCGGGGTACGGGGCGATCGTCGTCGACGCCGATCGGATCGCGCGCGAGGTCGTGGAGCCCGGTACGCCGGGGCTCGCGGCCGTCGTGGCGGCCTTCGGGGAGTCGGTGCTGACCGCGGAGGGGACGCTGGACCGGCCGAAGCTGGGGTCCATCGTGTTCGCGGACCCGGCGAAGCTCCAGACCCTCAACGCGATCGTGCACCCCCTGGTGGGGGCCCGGTCGGCGGAGCTGGAAGCCGCCGCGGGGGCCGACGCGATCGTGGTGCACGACGTACCGCTGCTCGCCGAGAACGGCCTGGCGCCCCTCTACGACCTGGTCGTCGTGGTGGACGCGGCGCCGCAGACGCAGCTGGCGCGGCTGACCGCGCTGCGCGGGATGGCCGAGGAGGAGGCGCGGGCCCGGATGGCCGCGCAGGCGACCCGGGAGCAGCGGCTCGCGGTGGCCACCCTCGTGATCGACAACGACGGACCGCTGGAGGCGCTGGAGCCGCAGGTGCGCAACCTGTGGGACGAGCTCACGGCGCGGGCGGCGGGCGGGGCCGCCTGACGTGTGCATGGAATAGCGGGTGGGGCGGGGGCGTTGAATGCGCCCGGAGAGGGAAGGATTTCGAACGTGTCCGAGACCACGCGCCCCACACCGTCCAGCCCGGAAACCCACGTCATCGACTACCGGGCCGCCGAGCAGCTGCTCGCCGCCCGGGACCCGCGCGGCGCGGTCAAGCTGCTCGACTCGGTCATAGCCGCCCACCCGGAGAACACGGCGGCGCGGCTGCTGCGCGCCCGGGCCTTCTTCGCGGCGGCGCAACTGCGACCGGCCGAGCTGGAGTTCGAGCTGGTGCTGGAGCGGGAGCCGGACAACGCCTTCGCCCACTTCGCGCTGGCCCGCACGTTCGAGCGCTCGGGCCGGCCCGAGCAGGCGCGCAAGCACTTCCGCCTCGCCGCGGCCCTCGACCCGCAGCCCGACTACCTAGCGGCGGCCCGTTTCGAGGGCCCGGCCGCAGAGGGCCCGGGCGCGGAGGGCCCGGGCGCGGAGGGCCCGGGCGCGGAGGGCCAGGCCGGAGCCGGCCCCGCCTGACTCACCGGCTGCGGGGAGGCTCGTACGGAGGGATGTCCGGGCCGGGCTGGTAGTGGGGCCCCTGGCGGATGTGGCGCACGATCATGAACAGGTCGACGGCCACGACCACCGCCAGCACCCCGCAGGCGGCCGCCCATCCGGGGCGGCCCACCAGCGAGAACAAGGCCGTGCCGGCGGCAGCCCAGACCAGCCCCCAGACACCCAGCCAGAACCGCAGCCGCAGCGGACTGCGCGCGGTCACCGGCTCATTTCCGGAACGCATGGCCATCGCCTCTCATGTCCATGGTCCCACCCCCTCCGGTCAGGGGTTGAGCTTGTTCACGGCCTTGGTGGTCGTCTTCTTGAAGCCGTCGACCGGGGCGTGGGACAGGTTGCCCATCTCGCCCCACTGCACGACGGTCACGGTGGAGCCGTCGCGCCCGATTCCGTACAGGTGCACCCCGGGCTCGGAGTCGGGGATGGAGGTGTGGACCCCGTAGACGTGCGCGCCCTCCTCGACGGGGAGCGTGCCGTAGTCCTGCCAGGAAGCGGTACCGCCCGGGGTCGTCCGCAGCCAGTCGGCGGCGCAGGCGGCGACCTTGCGCTCCAGGACGCCGACGAGCTTGGCCGCCGCGGCGGGCGACGCGGACCGTACGGAGACCTGCACGGCGCCGGTGTCGTACTCGGTGCCGAAGACGCGGTGCCAGCTGCCCGCGGCCGGAAGCACGCCCTCCAGGCAGAACGGCGCGGACTCGGGCAGCCCCTTGGTGACCGCGCCGGCATACCAGGGCGAGGTGGGGTGCGGCGGAAGGTCGGTGCCGGCCAGGAAGCCGGGCGCGGTGGCGGCTGCGGCGGAGGTGCCGGCGGAGGCGGTCAGGACGAGGGCGGCCGCCGCCGCGACGAGTGCGGTGGTGAGCGTGGTGGCGGTGCCGGAACGTCGGAACATGGTCGGTTCTCCCCGTGGGTGTCGTGGTGGTGTGTGCCTGACGAGCCTGTTCCCCGGACGGCGTGGCGGGCGACGGATCGCGGCGAATCCGGGACGCTGGAACGGCCGTACGCACCGTCACCTGGGGGAACACCTCATGCATGGAACGCGGTCGCGGGACGCGGAACGGGGGAGAGCGTGAGCGAGGCCGAGAATTTCGCACGGCTGATGCGGGAGCTGAAGGAGCGTGCCGGGCTCAGTTACGGCGCCTTGGCGCGCCGGTTGCACACGAGTACGTCGACGCTGCACCGGTACTGCAACGGGGAGGCGCTGCCGGCGGAGTTCGCGGTGGTGGACCGCTTTGCCCGGGCCTGCGGGGCGACGCAGGGGGAGGCGGTGGACCTGCACCGGGCCTGGCTGCTGGCGGACGCGCGGCGGCGCGCGGGGGCCGCGGCGGTGCCGGCCCCGGAGCCCGTGCCCGTGCCGGAACCCGTGCCGGGGCCGGAGCCGGAACCGGAACCGGAGTCTGAGCCTGAGCCTGAGCCGACTGTGGTCGTGGCGCCGGAGCCCGAGCCGGAGCCGGTGGCTCGGGGGGCCTGGTACCGGCGGCGGGCGGCCGTGGTCGCCGCCGCGGGGGTGACGGCCGGGGCGGTGGCCGTGGCGCTGCTGGCGGCGACCGGCCCCGGGCCGGGCGCGCCGCACGCGGGCGGGAGTACGGGGACACGGACGGGGACGGGTGCGGGCACGAGTGCGCCGACGTCCGCGGGATCGGGGTCCGCCCCGGCACCGGCGGCGACGGGCACACCGGAACCGACGCCACCGACCGGATCGGCGGGGTCGGCCGGGGCGACGGTCCCGGCGCCCGTCCAGCCCTCCGCGTCACCGCCGGCGCCGGCCCCGGGCCGGGACCCGGTCGCGCCCCTCAAGGCTGCGGTGCGGTCACACGTGTGGACCGCGGGCTGCGATCACGCCTACCTGTCCGAGCGCGGTCCGGGATCGGTGCCCCCGCCGCCCGTGGAGGCGGACGCGCCCGCCTGGGCGTCGGCGCAGCGCGCCGTACACGCCGGGACGCAGATCGTGGAGGTCACCCTGCACGGCACGGGCGGGGGCGCCGTGGTCCTGGAGGACCTCGAAGTACGGGTGGCCGCGCGCCGCAAGCCGCCGGCCTGGAACGTCTACCAGATGTCGCAGGGCTGCGGCGGCGGGCTCACCCCTGCCGCGTTCGCCGTCAACCTGGACGCTCCGCGCCCGCTGGCCCGGCCCGTCGCCGGGAACGACGGCGGCAGCACGCTGCCCGCCCCCGCCTTCCCGCTGCGCGTCTCGGCGGCTGAACCGGCCGTCCTGCGGGTGGAGGCGGCCACCACGGGATGTGACTGCGACTGGTACCTCGACCTCCGGTGGACCGGCCCGTCCGGGTCGGGCACCCTGCGCATCGACGATGGCGGGCGGTCGCTGCGCACGAGCGCCGCGACCGGCCGGCCCGTGTACGGGTACGCGCCGGAGCAGGGCCGCTGGGCCCGCTGATCCGCGGGTGCTGAACCGCAGGCCAGAGGAGGTTGTCAGTGGCCGCGCCTAGACTCGTCGGCACAGGGACACACCGACGGGCACCACCGGGGACCGAGGGGGAGGGGGACAGCGATGAGCACGCAGCCGCAGGCCACCGCGCTGCTGCGCCACGCCGCGGTCTTCCTGCCCGCCGCCGTTCCCCGCGAGGGGCGGGTCGCCTTCTGGGCGCCCGACGGGGACGCCCTGCCCGAGGCGGGCACGGCGACGCCGCTCACCGTCGTACGCCCGCACGGCGACGGGGTCCGCAGCCGGACCGTGCCCGCGGTCACCTTCTCCGTCGCATCCGCCCTGCCCCTGCTCGCGCAGGCGCCCCACAGCCCCGCCGCGCATCCCGCCACCCGCGCCTGGGGCACCGCCGCCCGGCAGGCGCTCACCCTCGCCGCCCGTGGCCGGCTCCTCCCCGGGCTCACCCTCGAGGGCGTCGACGCCTGGCGTGCAGGGCCGCTGGAGGCCGCCGACATCGACCACCTGCGCGCGGTCGCCGCCGCGCTGCCGTACGAGGGGTACGCGACGCCCCTGGCCGGGCGCCGCCCGCTCCAGCTGCCCGAACCGGAGGCACTGGTCCGCGCGTTCCTCGACGCCGTCGCCGACGGCCTGCCCCGCACCCCGGCCGCGGCCGTGGCCGCCGGGCGGCCGTTCGCCGCACGGGAGCCGCAGCGGGTGCCCGGGATACAGGACTGGGCCGCGCAGGTCGCGGCCGGCTCCGACACCGGCGTCGGGATCTCGCTCCGGCTCGACCTGTCCTCGTTCCGGCTCTTCGACGAGGCCGAGGACGCCGACACCCGGCGCGCCGGAGCCGCCGTCGTCCAGGTGCACAGCCTCGCCGACCCGACCCTGGTCACCGACGCCGGGCAGCTGTGGGCGGGCACGGCGGCGGCCGGGTTCGGCCCGCGAGCCCGGATCGACGCCGTGCTCGCGCTGCGCCGGGCCGCCCGGGTCTGGCCGCCGCTGCTGCGCCTGCTGGACCAGCCCGTGCCCGATGCCCTGGCCCTGTCCGACCCGGAGCTGGAGGACCTGCTGGGGGTGGCCGCGAGCCGGCTGGCCGCCGCCGGGATCCTGGTCCACTGGCCGCGCGAGCTGGCCCGTACGCTGTCGGCGACCGCCGTCGTTCGGTCCACCGCGCCCGGTTCGGCGACCGACGGGACCGCCTTCTTCGACGCCGAGCACCTCTTCGCCTTTTCCTGGGAGCTGGCGCTGGGCGGCGACCGGCTCACCCCGGGGGAGATGGACGCGCTGGCCCAGGCGCACCGCCCCGTCGTCCGGCTGCGCGACCGGTGGGTGCGGGTCGATCCGGAGCTGGTGCGCAAGGCGCGCAAGCGGGAGCTGGGCGTGCTGGACCCGGTCGACGCGCTGGCCACCGTACTGTCGGGGACGGCCGAGGTCGACGGCGTGACGGTCGAGGCGGTGCCGGTGGGGGCGCTGGCCGCCCTGCGGGACCGGCTGACGCGGGAGCAGGCCCCGCTGCCGCAGCCCGCCGCCCTCAAGGCCACCCTGCGCGACTACCAGGCACGCGGCCTGGCCTGGCTGGACCTCATGACCTCGCTCGGGCTCGGCGGCTGCCTCGCCGACGACATGGGCCTCGGCAAGACCGTCACGCTCATCGCGCTGCACCTGCACCGGGACCGGCCAGAGCCCACCCTCGTGGTGTGTCCCGCGTCCCTCCTCGGCAACTGGCAGCGGGAGATCGAGAAGTTCGCCCCCGGCACGCCCGTGCGCCGTTTCCACGGCAACGGCCGCAGCACCGAGGACCTGACGTCCTGCGCGGGCGGCTTCGTCCTCACCACGTACGGGACGATGCGCGCCAGCGCCGCCCTGCTCGCCGAACAGAGCTGGGGCATGGTCGTCGCCGATGAGGCGCAGCACGTCAAGAACCCGCATTCGGCGACCGCGAAGGCGCTGCGCACGGTGCCGGCGCCGGCCCGGGTGGCGCTGACCGGTACCCCGGTGGAGAACAACCTCTCCGAGCTGTGGGCACTGCTCGACTGGACCACGCCGGGGCTGCTGGGCCCGCTCACCGCCTTCCGGGCCCGCCACGCGCGCCCGGTGGAGCACCAGCAGGAGGAGGACGGCGGCAACGAGGCGGCGGTCGCCCGGCTGTCCGCGCTCGTGCGGCCGTTCCTGCTGCGCCGCAAGAAGTCCGACCCCGGCATCGCGCCCGAGCTGCCGCCGAAGACGGAGACCGACCATCCGGTCTCCCTCACCCGGGAGCAGGCCTCGCTCTACCAGGCGGCGGTGGACGAGTCGATGGCCGTGATCGGGTCGAGCGAGGGCATGGAACGGCGCGGCATGATCATGAAGCTGCTGGCCTCGCTCAAGCAGATCTGCAACCACCCCGCGCAGTACCTGAAGGAGGAGCAGCCCCGGATCCCGCACCGCTCGGGCAAACTCGCCCTGCTGGACGAGCTGCTGGACACGATCCTGGCCGAGGGCGGTTCGGTGCTGGTCTTCACCCAGTACGTGACGATGGCCCGCCTGATCGAACGGCACCTGCAGGCCCGCGGGATCAGCTCGCAGCTGCTGCACGGCGGGACGCCGGTGCCGCGCCGTGAGGAGCTCGTCGACCGTTTCCAGGCGGGCGAGGTCCCCGTGTTCCTGCTGTCCCTGAAGGCGGCGGGCACCGGGCTGAACCTCACCCGGGCCGGGCACGTCATCCACTTCGACCGCTGGTGGAACCCGGCCGTCGAGGAACAGGCCACCGACCGCGCCTACCGCATCGGCCAGACCCAGCCCGTACAGGTCCACCGGATCATCGCCGAGGGCACCGTCGAGGACCGCATCGCCGAGATGCTGGAGGCGAAGCGGGCCCTGGCGGATGCCGTCCTGGGTTCCGGCGAGTCGGCGCTGACCGAGCTGACCGACCGCGAGCTGGCCGACCTCGTCTCCCTGCGGAGGCCCGGATGATCACCGCGCGGGACGACCGCCGCCGCACCTTCGAGATCGTGCCCGCCGGGGCCGAGGCGGTGAGCTGGTGGGGCCGGGCCTGGGTGTCGGCGCTGGAGGAGGTCTCCCGCGACACGGCCCGCCTGGCCCGGGGGCGTACGTACGCGGACGGGGGACACGTCAGCGCGGTCACCGTCACCCCCGGCCGGATCGTGGCCTACGTCCGGGGCAGCCGGCCCCGCCCGTACCGCACCGAGCTGACCCTGCCCGCCTTCGCGGACCCGGAGTGGGACGAACTGCTGGAGACGGTCGCGGCCGACCCCGCGGCGCTCGCCGCGCTGCTGGAACGGGAGGTCCCGCAGTCGCTCGCGGACGCCGTCCTGCCCGGCGCGGGCGAGCTGGTCCCGCACTGCTCCTGCCCGGACTTCGGGCGTCCGCCGTGCAAGCACGCGGCGGCCCTCTGCTACCGCGCGGCCCGCCTCCTGGACGAGGACCCCTTCGTCCTGCTGCTCCTGCGCGGCCGGGGCGAGCGGGAGCTGCTCGACGAGCTGACCCGCCGCAACGCCGCCCACGCCGCGCGCGAACAGCCGGACACGGCACCCGGCTTCCCCGGCGTTCCGGCCCGGGCGGCGCTCGCCCGCACCAGCCTGCCCCTGCTGCCCGCGCCGCTTCCCGCGCCCGCCGCCGTGGGCCTTCCGCCCGCCTACCCGGCCGACCCGGCGGCCCCGGACCCGCTGGCCCTCGACCAGCTCGCCTCCGACGCGGCCGCCCGCGCCCTGGCCCTGCTCACCACCGGCGAGGACCCGATCGCCGGGCTCACCGTGTGGCAGGACGCCGTCCGGCTGGCTTCCGCGCACCCCACGGCGGGGCTCACGGGCGCGGCCCGCACCCTGTACCGGGACCTGGCCCGCGCCACCGGCCGTACCACCACCGATCTCGCCCGGGCCGCCGCGGCCTGGCGCCAGGGCGGACGCCCGGCCCTCGACGCCCTCGAAGAGCCCTGGGACCCGCCGGCAGGCCCCTTCGACCGGGCCCGCCCGGCCCTGCTCGCCGCCGGCCAGGGCTCCTTCCGCCCCGACCGCAACCGCCTGACGATCCGCACCCGCCAGCTCCGCCTCGGCCGCGACGGCCTCTGGTACGCCTACGAGGACCGCCACGGCGACCAGGACTGGTGGCCGGCCGGCCGGCCCTCCCCGGACCCGGTCAGCGCTCTGCTGGGCTGATGTCCTCCGCCCAGCGGGTCAGGGTGGTGAAGTCGCGGTCGCGCAGGCCGTGGCGGGGGTGGATGCGCAGCAGGAGGGCCGGGGCCGGATGGTGTTCGGCGACCCAGGCGCGGTCGTTCGGGGTGATCATGTCGTCGACCCAGGCGAAGGGGCGGCCGGCCGCCCAGTCGCGGAGGTGGCGGGTCTTCCAGGAGAGGCCGTCGGGGTCATCGGCGAAGAGTTCGGGCCACTCGACGACGGTGAGGTCGCCCGGCAGCCCGATGTGCGGGGAGATCATCGTGTTGGCCTGGTGCGTCCAGGCGGTGGCCCAGGTGAGCTCGAAGGGCAGGGCCAGCAGCCGGGCGCCGTGGGAGGGGTGGAGGCGGACCCGGGCGCCGCGCCGGGCCTTGCGGGACTCCGGGTCGCGGTAGGAGAGCCAGACGTCGGGCCACATCCGGTGGCTCCGGTATCCGCGCAGGCCGGCGAGGGGAGAGCGGAACGGGTTGAGGGGGCCGTCCACGTCGAGGAGGAGCAGCGGGCGATCGGTCATGAAGTATCCACTACCCAGTACACGATTGAGTGAAATGCCTACCGGCGCTATAACCCGAATGGGGTCAGAGCGTTGTTTCCGGTGCGGGGACATCACCCGCGAACTCCTCCGGAAGGCAGGGAAACTGATGCGTCACAGTCGTCGGAATGGTGTGATCGCGGCGGTGGTTGCGGGAGGCGGACTGGCGGTCGCGGGTGTGGGCGGATTCGCCTACGCCGACGCGGACGCGGGTGGCCGGGCCGAGCGCTCGCCGGGGCTGCTGTCCGGAAACCTCGTACAACTGCCGGTGCACATCCCGGTGAACGCGTGCGGGAACACCGTGAGCGTGGTCGGTGTGCTCAACTCGGCCGCCGGAAACCGCTGTAGCAACGAGACACCGGGCGGTGGCGGGCATTCCGGTACACGCGCCGCGGATCCCGCGAAACCAGGAGGCGGGAACGGCGGAGGGGCCGTCGCGGAGGGACGCGGAAAGGATTCTCCGGGAGTGCTGTCCGGCAACGGGCTCCAGCTTCCGGTCGACCTCCCCGTGAACATCAGCGGTAACGCGGTGAGCGTGGTCGGCGTCGGGAACTCCTCCCACGGCAACACGTCCGTCAACGGCGAGGAGCCCACGGGCGGCAAGCCCGCCCAGCCGCCGGTCGTCGAACAGCCGGTGACCCCGCCCCCGCCCGCGCCCCCGGCCCCGCTCCCGGCGCCGCCCGCCCCGCCGCGGCACAGCGAGGCACTCGCCCACACCGGGTCGGACGGCGTCGGCTACCTGCTGCCCGGCGGCGGCGCGCTCCTCCTCGGCGGGGTGCTCCTCTACCGCCGCTTCCGCCTCAACTGAGCGGGCTCAGGCCGACAGGTCCGGAGCGGGCGTGGACGCCTGCCCCGGAGGCGGCTTACGCCACCCGTCCAGGACGGCGTCGATCCGCGGGGCCAGCCGGGCGCGGGCCGCGAACCGGGGGACACCCGCCATCAGCAGGGCGTCGTACTCGGTGTCGGTGTGCCGCACCGCCGCCCGGACCGCGACGGAGACCGCCAGTTCGTCGAGGGCCCGGCCGGCCGCGGTACGGCCCACCCGGCGGCTGCCGCGCACCGAGGCATGGGTGGCGATCGCCACGGCCCGCTCGGCCGGACACCCGGGGAACAGCCGCACGATCTCCGCGGCGAAGGCCGCCGTGAACCGGATGTCCTCGGCCGCACGCCGCCGCCGGTCGCGCTCCCGGCGGCGCGCCCGCGCCTCGGAGTCCGCGAGGCAGGCGCGCTCCGCGCGCGCCAGCGCGGCCTCTTCGACGAGGAGGCCCAGGCGCTCGTAGCGGTGCCGGCGCTTGTTGAAGCGCACGACGACGGCGCAGAGCGAACTGGCCTCGCGGGAGCGGCGGGTGAGCGCCGTGTCCCCCCGCGGGAGATAGACGAGATGGCCGAGATCCGTACAGTCCAGGCAGCGGGGTACGCCGGCCTCGCGGACGAGGTGCCGGAGCGGGCCCTGCCGGCAGTCGGCGCAGTGGATCTGCTTCAGCGACTCAAAAACCACCAGGCTCATGGACATGTGATACCGCTGTATGACCCTCATATCACCTGGTGAAGAAGGCATGCTGATGTTTCGTCGACTGTTCCTGGATGACCTGCGGCCCTTTTACCGTGGAGCGGTGGACCGCAGGAGGTCCGTCGAGGAGGGGCACATGGGTGGGCTGCGGACGATGACGGCACGGCCGGGCGGAGCATGCGTCGCCACGGCCCCGACTGGCCGGGAGATAGTCATACCGCCGGGCGGTTGCACCGGCTGGCACTTCCACCGGGTCAGACTGGACGCGGTGGTCCTGGCAGGCACCCTGACCCGGGTCCTGCACGACCGCACCGTCGAGGTGCACACGACCGGGACCACCTTCGTGGAGCCCGCGGGCATAGGGCACATCCACCTGGGCCACAACCTCGGCACCGAGCCGGTCGTGCTCTACGTGACCCCCGCGCTCCCCGCGGGGACCCCCTTCGCGATACCCGCCCCGGCCCCGGCCGGGGCCACGCAGGCGGCCTGCCGCTCACACAAGCCGTCGTATCTCTCCGCGGACCCGGTAGAAGCCCCCTGAGGCGGCGTGCAGCCCCTCGACCACGTACCGGGCGCCGGGCTCCCGTATCCCGCGCGGGAACTGGACGTTCCACGAGGGCTCGAAGCCGTCCGACACCACCTGCACCCGCATCCGGCCGCCCTGCTGGACGCACTCCACCACCACACCGCCGGCCGGCGCCGCGGCCACCGAGACCGTCGCCACCGCCGAGGCCGACGCAGCCGGTGTGAACACCGGGAGCGCAGCCGCCGACTTCACGTCCACGGGCGCGGGCACCGAGCCCTGCTGGGCCGCCGCGATCGCCTGCTCGGTCGCGTCCACGCAGACCAGCGACCCGTCCGTGGTGACGAGGTACAGCCGCTCGTCCAGGTACTGCATGGACAGTGCCGACCCGCCGCCCGTCCCCAGCTTCCACAGTCGCCGGCCGTCGGCGTCGAAGCAGTAGACCGAGGAGGAGGAGTCGCCGGCGAAGACGTGCCGCCCGTCGGGCGAGGTCGCGCACGAGTACACCGCGGCGTCGCACGCGTAGGAGGCCTCCACCGCCCCCGTCGCCTTCGAGAGCCGCTGCACGGTGTTGCGGACCGTGCCCGCGTACACCGCGTGGTCCTCCTGCCAGCCGAACAGCACCCCGCCGGGGGTCTTGGTGTGCCACAACTGCCCGCTGCCGTCGGCCGCGTACGCCGTCACACCGCCGCTGTGCCCGTGGAAGACCGCCCGCTCGTCCGCCCGGACCATCCAGGCGCCCGTCCCGCCGGACTTCCGCGACCACTGGTGCTCGTCCTCGTGGTCGATGACGGTCAGGCCGCCGTTCGCGTCGGAGACGTTCAGCACGCCCTCGTGGATGTCGAGCCAGTAGATGTCCACGTCCGCCGCGATCGCGTAGGCCCCGAACGGCACCTTCGACGACAGGTCGTACACCGTGCCGTCGTCGCAGCCCGCGTATATCCAGAACTCGTCCGCCACCAGGCACTTCACCCCGTCCGGCAGCGAATACCGGGCGAGCACCTCGCCGCCGTGGCTCAGCGTGTACACATCGCCCGCCTGGTTGCCGACCCAGCAGCGGTCCTCGTCCACATGGATGCCGAAGGCCGAGGAGCCGGTCCGGAAGCGCCACAGCACCGGAGCCACCGCCCGCGCCGTCGAGGGCGCCGAGGCCACCTGGCGGCGGGTCACCGACCGGGCGGCGCGCTGCCCCCGCACGGCCGGGGCGTACCCCTTGCGGACCTTCTCCCCGATCTTCTTCGCGGCGGCCGCGCGGGCCTTCTCGGCGTTCGGGAAGGCGGAGGTCTGCAGCTGGCCGTCCGCGCCGATGCGCCCGTACCGCACGGACACGGCCGTGCCGTCGACGGTCACCTCGTAGAACTTGTGCGCCGCGCCGTCGTCCTGCGACAGCTCCAGATACGTCGTCTCCCGAGCCATGACAAACCTCTCCCCAAAGGCAGCGCCGCCGGCTCCCTTTCGGCCGGTGATCCCTCGTGAAAAACGCTAAGGCCCACCACTGACAATGGGCTCGTGCAGTGGGAAGCGATCACATGGCAGCGGATGGCCGAGCGGCTCGCCGGTCACCTCGACGACCCCGACCATGCCCCCGTGCAGGGCAGTTGGCAGCGGGTGGGCATCGACGGCGCCCCCGCCGCCGGGACCGGCGTGCTCGCCGGTGAACTCGCCGAAGCGCTGCGGCTGCGCGGCCGCCCGTCCCTGGTGGTGCCGGCCGACGGTTTCCTGCGGCCGGCCTCCCTCCGCTTCGAGTTCGGCCGGCAGGACGTGGACTCCTACCTCGGCGGCTGGTACGACACGGCCGCGCTCTGGCGGGAGGTCTTCGGCCCGACCGACCCCGGCGGCAGCGGGCGGGTGCTGCCGGACCTCTGGGACCCGGTGACCGACCGGGCGACCCGCAGTCCCTACGCCGAACTCCCGCCCGGCGGCGTGCTGCTCGTGCACGGCCCGCTGCTGCTGGGCCACTGGTTCCCCTTCGACCTGAGCGTCCACATCCGGCTCTCCGCCGGCGCGCTCGCCCGCCGCACCGAGCAGTCCGCGCGCTGGACGCTGCCCGCCTTCGCGCGCTACGAGGCCGACACCGACCCGGCGTCGGCCGCCGACGCGGTGGTCCGGGCCGACGACCCCCGCCACCCCGCCTGGACCGGCATCCGGAGCCGCTGACGGGCCGGTCGGGGCCGCCCCCGCTCAGGAGGACACCCCCTACGGCCGGCCGCCCGGCCGGGTGACCGCCAGGGCCGCGGCCCGGCACCCGGCGCGGGCGGCCTCGGCCGGGTCCGCGCCCTCCAGCCGGGCCGCGAGGAAGCCCCCGGTGAAGGCGTCCCCGGCGCCCGTGGAGTCCACCGCCTCGACCGGCTCCGCCTCGACCTCGGCGGTGATCCGGCCGCGTTCGGCGATCAGCGCCCCGGCCGCGCCGCGGGTCACCACCACCAGCGGCACCCGCCGGCTGAGCTCCGCCGCCGCCCGGGCCACCCCCGCCGGCTCTGGGAGCCCGGCCAGCAGCCGGGCCTCGTCCTCGTTCGGCAGCAGTACGTCCGCCCCCGCCACGGCGTCCAGGAAGCGCTGCGGCCCGAGGCCGGCCAGGAATCCGGCCGAGGCGGGGTCCACGCTCACCTGCACCCCCCGGGTCCGGGCCGCCCGCAGCGCGACCACGGCCAGCTCACGGCTGCTGTCGGCGAAGAACAGATAACCGGACAGGTGGAGATGGGCCGCCCCGTCCAGCAGGGAGGGGTTCCAGTCGGCGGGGCACAGCCGCAGCGAGGCCCCGCTGTCGGTCAGGAACGTCCGCTCCGCGTCCTTGCCGACCAGCGCGACCACCGTCCCGGTCGGCTCCTGCGTGTCGATCACCAGCCGCGGCCGCACCCCCGCGTCCACCAGTGCCCGCTCGTGCCAGCGCGCCGACTCGGCGCCCACCCGCGCCAGGAGCCGAACCTCCGCGGTCCCCGTACGGGCCGCCCAGCAGGCCGCGTTGGCCCCCGCCCCGCCCGGCAGGGTCCGGATGCGGGCCGCCGTGTCGGTGGCCGGAGCCAGCGGCTCCGGATATATGGCCACCACGTCCGTCACCACGTCCCCGACGACGAGCAGCGCCCCCGGCCCGGTCATGCCCGCGCCGCCCAGGCCCCCGCGATCCGGGCGCCGAGCCGTACGTTGCCGCGTACCGCCGCCAGGTTCGCCTCCAGCGAGGCCCCGTCCGTCGCCCGTGCCAGGAACCCCAGTAGGAACGGCGTCACCGCCTGCCCCGTGATCCCGCGCTCGCGGCACTCTGCGAGCGCCTCCGCCAGTACCCGGTCGTGCAGCTCGGGATCCAGCTGCTCCTCCCGCGCCACCGGATTGGCCACCAGCAGTGCCGAGTCCGCACCGCCCAGCGCGTCCTGCGCGGCCATCACCGCGGCGACCTCCCCGGGCCCGTGCACGGTCCAGTCCACCGGCTCGCCCGAGTCGGCCAGATAGAACCCGGGAAAGCGGTCCGTCCCGTAGCCGAGCACCCCCACCCCCAGCGTCTCCAGCCGCTGCAGCGTGCCCGGTACGTCCAGGATCGACTTCACCCCCGCGCACACCACGGTGATCCGCGTCCGCGCCAGCAGCGACAGGTCCGCCGACTCGTCCTGCGTCTGCGCCCACTCCCGGTGCACGCCGCCCAGTCCGCCCGTGGCGAAGACCCGCAGGCCCCCCCGGGCGGCGAGGAAGGCCGTCGCGGACACCGTCGTCGCGCCGGTCGCCCCCGTCGCCAGCGCGGGCGCCAGATCCCGGTGGCCGAGCTTGCGCACGCCCTCGCCGCCCGCGATCCGCTCCAGCTGCGCCTTGTCCAGGCCCGCGTACGCCACCCCGTCCATGACCGCGATCGTCGCCGGAACCGCGCCCTCCGCGCGGACCAGGGCCTCCAGTTCGAGGCCCACGGCCAGGTTGCGGGGGCGGGGCAGGCCGTGCGCGATGATCGTCGACTCCAGGGCCACCACGGGCTTCCCCCGGGCGAGTGCCTCGCGTACCTCTGCCGACAGGACCGGGATCTCAGATGCTCTGTGCTGTGACATGTCCCCATCCATGGCACGGGATTGACGCCCCCAAACACCCTCCCGCCACACCCGTCCCAACCTGTCCGAGTAGCGTTCCCCCATGGACACGCGCGGCTTCTACGACGAGCTGGCCGACCGTTACGACCTCATCTACGCGGACTGGGACGCGTCCGTGACCCGGCAGGGCCGGGCCCTCGACGCCCTGCTCACCGCCGCGCTGGGCCCGGGGCCGCACACGGTGCTCGACAACGCCTGCGGCATCGGAACCCAGGCGCTGGGCCTCGCGGCACTGGGCCACCGGGTCACCGGGACCGACCTGAGCCCCGCCTCCGTGGCCCGCGCCGCCCGCGAGGCCGCACAGCGCTCGCTCGCCCTGCCCGTAGCCGTCGCCGACATGCGGGACCTGCCCTTCGCGGACGCCTCCTTCGACGCCGTGGTCTGCGCCGACAACGCGCTGCCGCACCTGCTGACCGCCGAGGACGTCTGCGCCGCGCTGGCCGAAACCCGGCGGGTGCTGCGCCCCGGCGGACTGCTGCTGCTCTCCACCCGCCCGTATGGCGAACTGCTCCGGACCCGCCCGCAGAGCGAGGCCCCGCGCGTCCGCACCGGCCCCGACGGGCGGACCATCACCTTCCAGCTGTGGCACTGGCACGCCGACGGGGAGCGGTACGACGTGGAGCTCTTCCAGCTGCTGCCGACCGGTGACACCTGGACCACACGGACGTCGAGAGCTGCGTACTGGGCACTGCCGCAGGAGCGGACCGCCGGGTTCGCCCGGGAGGCCGGCCTGCGCGAGACGGTCTGGCACGCACCGGCTGACACCGGGTTCCTCCAGCCGGTCCTCACCGCCCGGCGCCCCGGTCCGACTGGACAGGGTGACTCGTAGGCCAGGCCGTTCCTGGACGCTGTGGTCACCGCGCCGCGGGGCGGGCCGCACTAGGCTGGCGCGCCATGAGCACCAGTGATCACTCCGCCGCCCCCGCCTCCTTCTCCGTCTCCGTGGCGGACGTCGAACTGGAGGCGGACGACCTCGACCCCGGGCAGATCGTCTCCGGCGAGCCCGTCGTGACGGGCAAGGTCCTGTGGGAGTCGGCGGACGGCAAGCAGGTGCGCGGGATCTGGCAGATCACCCCCGGTGTCGTCACCGACGTCGAGGCGAACGAGCTCTTCGTGGTGGTCAGCGGCCGCGCCACCGTCGAGGTCGAGGGCGGCGGGACCCTGGAGGTCGGCCCCGGCTCCGCCTGCGTGCTCCGGGAGGGCGACCGCACCACCTGGACCGTGCACGAGACGCTGCGCAAGGCCTACCACATCAGCTACTGACGCCCTTCGCGGACGCGGCCGTGGACGCGGCCGTCGGCACGGGCACGGGGTGGCGGCGCGCCGTGAACAGCGCGAGCGCCGCCATCGGCAGCAGCAGCGCGGCGCCGACGGCATTCAGCCAGCCGTAGCCCGCCCCGGACATGATCAGCCCGGCGGCCGCTCCGCCCACGCCGGCGGCCGCGTTCATCGTGAGGTCGCTCAGGCCCTGTACGGCGGCCCTCGCGGGCTGCGGCACCGAGTCCGTCAGCAGGGCCGAGCCGGACACCATCCCGGCGGACCAGCCGAGACCGAGCAGGAAGAGGCCGAGCGCGCTCCGGCCGTGGCTGGGCCCGGCCGTTCCGGCGAGCAGCGCGGCGAGGGACAGGAGCCCGGCGGCCAGTCCGATCACGGAGAGCCGGCCGAGCCGGTCCGCGAGCCAGCCCATCACGGGGGAGAAGGCGAACATGCCCGCGATGTGACCGCTGATCACCAGCCCGATGAGCTCCAGGCCGGCCCCGTGGTGGCCCAGGTCCATCGGGGTCATCACCATGATCGAGACCATGGTGGTGTGCGACACGGCGACGGTGAGCAGGGCGAGCCGGGCCCGCGGCGAGGCCTTCACGGCGGCGAAGCCGGCCCGCAGCGAGCGCCCTTCGCGGGTCTGCTCCTCGGGCGCGGCGAGCGCCCGGGCCGTCAGCAGCGGGTCGGGGCGCAGGAATACGGCGATCAGCGTGCCGGTGAGCAGGAAGACGGCGGCGGCCCAGACGAACGGGCCGGCCGTCTCGGGTATCGCGGTGCCGACGAAGCTGCGGCTGGCCGGTGCGGACAGGTTGGGCCCGAGGACCGCGCCGACGGTCGACGCCCAGACCACGACCGAGATGGCCCGGGCACGGCGGTCCGGGGCCGCGAGGTCGGCGGCGGCGAACCGGGCCTGCAGGTTGGCGGAGGAGGCGGCGCCGAAGGCGGCCATGCCGAGCAGCAGCAGCGGGAAGCTCTTGATCGTGGCGGCGAGGACGACCAGGCCCGCTCCGGCGGCGCCGATCCCGTAGGCCAGGACCAGCCCGGGGCGACGGCCGCGCGCGTTCATCAGCGCGGCGAGCGGCAGCGAGACGAGGGCGGTGCCGATCACCGCGGCGGTGGAGGCGACGCCGGACAGCGCCTCGGTGCCGCTGACCTCGGTGGCGAGTACGGGGGCCAGGGCGATGCTGATCGGCACGCCGAGGCCGCCGAGGACCTGCCCGGCCATGAGGACCCGGGAGGTGCGGCGCTGCAGCCGGGCCAGCTCGGGCGGACCGAGGGGCCGCACGGGCCGGTCGGTACCGGGCGAGGCGGTCACGGCGTACACCGGCTTCGCGGGTGCGTGACACGGGGCGCGGAGGACGCAGGGAGGCCGGGTGCGGCGGCAGGAGTGGTCACCGCCGCAGTGTGCCAGCCCTTACCGCCCGGCGGAACCGTGCCGGAGCCCGGCCCGTCCGCAGCCGCTCCACGGTCCGGTCCGCGGGACGGGCCCGCAGGTCAGGGCCCCGTTCAGAACAGCGGCTGCGGAAGCACGCCTTCCAGGGCGAGCAGCTGCCGCTTGGTCTCCACCCCGCCGCCGAATCCGCCGATGCCCCCGTCGTTCTCCACGACCCGGTGGCAGGCCACCACCAGCGGCAGCGGGTTCGAGCCCATGGCGTTGCCCACGGCCTGGGCGGCGCCGGGCTGTCCGACGCGGGCTGCCAGCTCCCCGTAGCCGACGACCGATCCGTAGGGCACGGAGCGGTCCAGCTCCTGGAGCACCTGCCGGTTGAAGCCGGAGCTCAGGCGCCAGTCCAGCGGCAGCTCGAAGCGGCGCAGCGACCCCCCGAAATACGCGGTGAGCTGGCGTATCGGCTCGGCCAGCAGCGCTTCCTCGCCCGGCGCGGGGCGCCGGGCGTCGGCGCCGAGCCGGGAGACGAGCGGGCCGATCATCCTGTCGACCCGGTCCGGCTCGGCATGGAACTCGACCCGGACCAGACCCTCCGGGGTCGCGGCCAGGAGCAGGGGCCCGCCGAGGACGCCGTCGCCGGCGACGACGGTCCATTCGAGGTGCGGCCCGCGGGGCCGCTCGGTGCTGTCCACGCGTCCACGGTACGACCATCCACCGACACAGCGGTCACGGTTGTGGATCTCGGCCACATCGCCTGCCTGCCTGCCCGCCCTGACGGGGGCCGGGGATCAGAACCCGCCGACCGCGTCCTGGACCACGTCCGGGGCGTTGGTGATGATCCCGTCCACGCCCATGGCCTGCACCTTCCGGGCCGTGGCCGCGTCGTCCACGATCCAGGTGTCCACCTCCATGGCCTTGCCGTGGGCGCCGCGCAGGCCGTGCACGGCCGAGACCCAGTCGGCCGAGATCGTCGTGTGCCACGGGTTGATGCGGTCGGTGAACTCCGCGTAGCGCGGCAGGTCCGCCACGGTGGGGGTGCCCAGGAAGGCCGTCACCAGGTCCGGGCGCAGCCCGTGCACGATGCGCACGGAGTCGGCGCTGAAGCTCTGCACCACCAGGCGCTGCGCGACGTGGCGCGCGTCGAGCCAGCCGGCCTCGTCCAGCACCTTCAGGGTCTGCTCCTCGATCCCGGGGTAGAGCTCGGGCTTCTTGATCTCCAGCAGCAGTCGCTGCCGGTTGCGCTGTACCCGGTCGAGGTACTGCCGCAGGGTCGGCACGGAGGCGCCCGCGTACTCGGCGCCGAACCAGCTGCCCGCGTCCAGCAGGGCGATCTCGGCCGCCGTGAAGTCCTGGACCTTCCAGGGCGCGCGGTTCGGGAACCGCTGCTCGACGTCGGTGGTCCGGGCCAGGGTGTCGTCGTGGATCACCACCAGCACGCCGTCCCTGGTGCGCTGCACGTCGTTCTCGACCCAGTCGAAGCCCATCTGCATCGCCAGGTCGATCGCGTCGAGGGTGTTCTCCGGGGCGTACGCGGAGGCCCCCCGGTGGGCGTACACGACAGGGCCCCCCAGCGCGGCCCGGCCAGCGCCGGCGCCGGTGCCGGTTCCCGTGCCGGTGGCGGATCCGGGACCGGTGGCGGCGTACGCCGTCCCGCCCAGCAGGGTGAGAGTGAAGCCCAGGAATGCGGCGGCGGCCGCGGCGGCGGGTCGGACGTACATGTGCGTTCTCCTCGGGTCGTGAGCCCTGTTCCTGCGTCAGACGGGTGCGGAGCGGCAGACGTTGTGGCGATGCACTTCACCGCGATCATGGGGTTGAAGATCACTGAGCCGCCACCGAACTACGACAAACGGACCAGAACGAATGACAGTGGCCCGGGCGGCCGGGAGCGTCCGGAGCGCGCCGCCGGCCCGTGGGGGCGCGTGAGTGTCAGTGGGGGGTCGTACGGTTGACCCATGCGGCCCGTATCGAAGATCGAACGCACGGTGGCGCCTTTCGAGGTCGTCAGCCCCTACCAGCCCAGCGGCGACCAGCCGGCGGCCATCGCCGAGCTGGAGAAGCGCATCCGTGCAGGTGAGAAGGACGTCGTCCTGCTGGGTGCGACCGGCACCGGCAAGTCGGCGACGACCGCCTGGATGATCGAGAAGCTCCAGCGCCCCACCCTGGTCATGGCGCCGAACAAGACGCTCGCCGCCCAGCTGGCGAACGAGTTCCGCGAGCTCCTGCCGAACAACGCCGTCGAATACTTCGTCTCGTACTACGACTACTACCAGCCCGAGGCCTACGTACCGCAGTCGGACACGTACATCGAGAAGGACTCCTCGATCAACGAGGAGGTGGAGCGGCTGCGCCACTCGGCGACCAACTCGCTGCTGACCCGGCGCGACGTGATCGTCGTCGCCTCCGTGTCCTGCATCTACGGCCTCGGTACCCCGCAGGAGTACGTCGACCGGATGGTCTCCCTCAAGGTGGGCGAGGAGACGGACCGCGACCAGCTGCTGCGCCGCTTCGTGGACATCCAGTACACGCGCAACGACGTCGCCTTCACCCGCGGCACCTTCCGGGTGCGCGGGGACACGATCGAGATCTTCCCGGTCTACGAGGAACTGGCCGTCCGCATCGAAATGTTCGGCGACGAGATCGAGGCCCTCTCCACCCTGCACCCGCTGACCGGCGAGGTCATCAGCGAGGACCGCGAGCTGTACGTCTTCCCCGCCAGCCACTACGTCGCCGGCCCCGAGCGCATGGAGAAGGCGGTCCGCGGCATCGAGGCGGAGCTGGCCGAGCGCCTCGCCGAGCTGGAGAAGCAGGGCAAGATGCTGGAGGCGCAGCGGCTGCGCATGCGCACCACGTACGACCTGGAGATGATGCGCCAGATCGGGTCCTGCTCCGGCATCGAGAACTACTCGCTGCACATGGACGACCGCGAGCGGGGCTCCGCGCCCAACACCCTCATCGACTACTTCCCGGAGGACTTCCTCCTGGTCATCGACGAGTCGCACGTCACCGTGCCGCAGATCGGTGCCATGTACGAGGGCGACGCCTCCCGCAAGCGCACCCTGGTCGACCACGGGTTCCGGCTGCCGTCCGCCCTGGACAACCGGCCGCTGAAGTGGGAGGAGTTCCAGGAGCGCATCGGCCAGACCGTCTACCTGTCGGCGACCCCCGGAAAGTACGAGCTCTCGCGCGGCGACGGCTTCGTCGAACAGATCATCCGCCCCACCGGCCTCATCGACCCCGAGGTCGTGGTCAAGCCCACCGAGGGGCAGATCGACGACCTGGTCCACGAGATCCGGCAGCGGGTCGAGAAGGACGAGCGGATCCTCGTCACCACCCTCACCAAGAAGATGGCCGAGGACCTCACGGACTACTTCCTGGAGCTCGGCATCCAGGTGCGGTACCTGCACAGCGACGTGGACACCCTGCGCCGCATCGAGCTGCTGCGCGAGCTGCGGGCCGGTGAGTACGACGTCCTGGTCGGCATCAACCTGCTCCGCGAGGGCCTCGACCTGCCCGAGGTGTCCCTGGTGGCGATCCTCGACGCCGACAAGGAGGGCTTCCTGCGCTCCGGGACCTCCCTGATCCAGACCATCGGCCGCGCCGCGCGCAACGTGTCCGGCCAGGTCCACATGTACGCGGACAAGATGACCCCGGCGATGGAGAAGGCCATCGACGAGACCAACCGGCGCCGCGAGAAGCAGATCGCCTACAACACGGCGAACGGGATCGACCCGCAGCCGCTGCGCAAGAAGATCAACGACATCGTCGCCACCATCGCCCGCGAGGAACTGGACACCGAGGAGCTCCTCGGCACCGGATACCGGCAGGCGAAGGACGGCAAGGGGGCCAAGGCCCCGGTCCCGGCGCTCGGCGGCCGGACGGCCGCGGGCAAGACCGGCGGAAAGGGTGCGAAGGGGGCGAAGGGGGCGGCGGGTGCCGAGGTGCTCACCGACCGGCCCGCAGCCGAACTGGCCGCGCTCATCGAGCAGATGACCGAGCGCATGCGCGGGGCGGCCGCCGAGCTCCAGTTCGAGGTCGCGGCCCGGATCCGGGACGAGGTGGGCGAGCTGAAGAAGGAGTTGCGGCAGATGAAGGAAGCGGGCCTCGCCTGACCGGGAGCCGGTCAGTAGGGTTGGGTCTCAGCCGCAGGTACATGCTGCACGCCCGTCATGGGGCGGGCCAGGGAGAGGGGACAGTACGTGACGGTCAACATGACCAAGGGTCAGGCCATCAGTCTGCAGAAGGCGGACGGAGGCACGCTGACCGCGGTCCGTATGGGCCTCGGCTGGCAGGCGGCCAAGCGCCGCGGACTGTTCGGCTCGCGGACCCGGGAGATCGACCTCGATGCCTCGGCGGTGCTCTTCGCCGACAAGCAGCCCGTCGACGTGGTCTTCTTCCGGCACCTGCAGAGCGACGACGGCTCGGTGCGCCACACCGGTGACAACCTCGTCGGCGGCGTCGGCCAGGGCGGGGACGACGAGGCGATCCTCGTCGACCTCCAGCGCGTGCCGGTGCACATCGACCAGATCGTCTTCACGGTGAACTCCTTCACCGGCCAGACGTTCCAGGAAGTGCAGAACGCGTTCTGCCGCATCGTCGACGAGACCAACGGCCAGGAGCTGGCCCGCTACACCCTCGACGGCGGCGGCCAGTACACCGCGCAGATCATGGCCAAGGTGTCCCGCTCGGGCGCCGGCTGGCAGATGACGGCCCTCGGGAACCCGGCCAACGGCCGCACCTTCCAGGACCTCATGCCGGCGATCCTGCCGCACCTGTAGCAGTACCGGACAAGAGAAGAAGGCGCGGGGGAGGGGCTGCACGATGACGGCCGAACTGGTCCGGGGGCAGAACCACCCCGTTTCCCAGAGCCGGGTGGAGATCAGGGTCTCGGCGGGCACGCCCGTGCTCACCCTGGCCTCGCTCGCCGACGAACAGGGCCGGTTCGCCGGCAACGGGATACTCGCCCACCCGGGCGCCAGGTCCCTCCCCGGCGTCGAGTCGCCGGGCGAGCTCGCCGAGCGGCACACCTTCACCGTCGACCTCGACGAGGTCGCGGCGGACGTCCACCGGCTCGGTGTGCTGCTCGTCCTCCCGCCCGGCGGCCCGGTCCGCTTCGGCGCGGTACCGGCCTCCTACGTGGCCGTGGCCGACCCGGGAGGCGCCGAGCTGGCCGGTTACACCCTGACGGGGCTCGACGCCGAGACGGCCGTCGTCGCCCTGGAGCTGTACCGGCGCCAGGGCGCCTGGAAGGTCCGCGCCGTGGGCCAGGGCTACGCCGACGGCCTCGGCGCCCTGCTCGCCGACGGCGGGCTGCCCGCGCCGGCCGCCGCAGAGCTGGCCGCCGCCGCGCTCGGCACGACCCCCCGTACCGCGGGGGCCGACGCCACCCTCGCGACCATGCCGACCCTCGTCGGCGACCTGCGCGCCCCGCAGACCCCGGCGCAGGCCCCCGCGCCCGCCCCCGAACCGCCGGACCCGGTCCCCGCCTCCGGGCACCCGTACGCCGGTACGCCCGGACCCGCGCCCGGTGGCGACAGCGCGGGCTCCCCGCCCACCATCAGCTACGCCCACCCGCGGCGCCGCCGCACCAGCACCGAGCCCCCCGAGCCCGCGCCGCGGGCCGCCGCGCCGCAGGAACCCGGACAGCACCCGCGGCCCGTCGCCGGGGACGCCAGCGGCTGGTCCATGGAGGAGCGGCTCTACAACCAGGTCTGGGGGATGTTCGAGGACCTGGCCCGCACGGTCGCCGCCTACCGCAGTGCCGTCGAGTTCGCCGACTCCCGCATGGACCGCGAGCTCGACGAGGCCCTGTCCGACCCGCGCCACCGCCTCGGCGGCTCCGGGAACGCCGCCCGCGACACCGCGCGGGACCGCCGCGAGGAGCTCGTCGCCCAGGCCCAGGCCGTCCTCGACCGGGACCTGGCCCAGCTGATCGCCGAGTCGGAGGTGGTGGAGCCCGCGCTGCCGGCCGCGTACGCCCGCTGGGACAACCCCGTCTGGCACGGTCACCGCACGCCCGAGGAGAGCCCGCTGGCCCTGCGCCTCGGGGACCTGCACCTGCCCGAGCGGCCCGATCTGCGCATCCCCATGCTGAGCCGGGTCCCGCTGGAGCGCGGACTGTGGATCGACAACGGCCGCACCGGCTCCGAGGCCGCGATGACCATGGACACCGACCGGCTGCGCCGCGCCGCCATGGACATGGCCGTCGCCCTGGCGGTCCGGCTGCTCGCCGTCCACCCCGCCGACCGGTTCTCCGTGCACGTCATCGACGCGGCCGGAGCCGGATCCGCCTCCCTGGCGCCGCTCGTACGCGCCGGGGTGCTGGCCGGCCCGCCCGCCGCCGGGGCCACCGGGGTCACCCAGACCCTGGCACGGCTGACCCGGCGGGTGGACCTCGTACAGATGGCGCTGCGGGCCGGCGCCCCCGAGGACCTGCCGGCGGACGTGGACACGGCCGACCAGCTGCTGATCGTGCACGACTTCCCGCACGGCTTCGACGACCGCGCCGTCACCCAGCTGCGCTACCTCGCCGACGAGGGCGCGGCGGTCGGCGTGCACCTGCTGATGGTCGCCGACCGCGACGAGGCCTCGGCCTACGGGCCGCTGCTCGACCCGCTGTGGCGCTCCCTGATGCGGCTTTCACCGGTGCCCGACAACCACCTCGCCGACCCCTGGGTCCATCACGCCTGGACCTTCGAACCGGACCTGCCCCCGCAGGGGAGCAGGGTCCTCGACCAGGCACTGGACCGGGTGGCGGAGGCCCGGCGCACTACCCGTCCGTGACCATTCTTTGGTGTTCCCTTTACCTTTACCGCCCTCGGCGGGTAAGCTCGTCCGTGCGGAGGGGAGTATTCCTGCTTTCCTGCTACGGCGTACCCGTCAATACGGACCACTGCGGTGAGATGAACGCGGTCGGTCCCGGGGCGTCGGCCCACGGCCTCCAGGCCGCCCGGGTGGAAGAGACCTCCGGCAGCGATGACGCTGACGAAGTGCTGAGCCATCCGCCGGAGGCGTGTTCACCATGGAAGTTTCCTGGGCCCTGTGGGCTGCGACCATTCTTGGTCTGTCCCTCCTCATCGGTGCCGATTTCTTCATCGGCCGCAAACCGCACGATGTGTCGATCAAGGAAGCCGGCACCTGGACGGTCGTCTGGATCGTCCTCGCCGGACTCTTCGGCCTCGGCCTGTGGTTCTTCGGCACCCCCCAGGCGTCACAGGAGTTCTTCGCGGGCTTCATCACCGAGAAGTCGCTGAGCGTCGACAACCTCTTCGTCTTCGTCCTGATCATGGCGAAGTTCGCGGTGCCGTCCCACCTCCAGCAGCGCGTGCTGCTCATCGGCGTACTGATCGCCCTGGTCCTGCGTGCGGTCTTCATCGCCGCCGGCGCCGCGATCATCGCCAGCTTCTCCTGGGTCTTCTACATCTTCGGCGCGTTCCTGATCTACACCGCGTGGAAGCTGATCCAGGAGGCCCGCAAGGACGAGGACGACGAGGAGTTCGAGGAGAACCGTCTCCTCAAGTCCGTCGAGAAGAAGTTCGGCGTCGCCGACCGCTATCACGGCACTAAGCTCTTCATCGTCGACAACGGCAAGCGCGTGCTGACCCCGCTGATGGTCGTCATGCTCGCCATCGGCACCACCGACGTGCTGTTCGCCCTGGACTCCATCCCCGCGATCTTCGGCCTCACCCAGGACCCGTACATCGTCTTCACGGCCAACGCCTTCGCGCTGATGGGTCTGCGCCAGCTGTACTTCCTCATCGGCGGTCTGCTGAAGAAGCTGGTCCACCTCAGCTACGGCCTGTCGATCATCCTGGGCTTCATCGGCGTCAAGCTGGTGCTCCACGCCCTGCACGAGAACGGCGTCCACGTCCCGGTGATCTCGATCCCGGTCTCCCTCGGCGTCATCTGCGGTGTCCTGGTCATCACCACGATCACCAGCCTGATGGCCTCGAAGAAGCAGGCGGCGGCCGAGGCCGCCGCCCGCCCGGAGAACGTCGACGCGTAACCGGATCGAAGGATCCGGATCCGCAGGATCTACACGGGGGCGGCCGCTTCGGCCGCCCCCGTCTCCGTCGCCCGGCCCGCGGCCGCCCGCTTCGACACGACCGCCGGAACGGTCTCCGGCAGCAGCGCGAAGCAGACCAGGCTGACCAGGGCGATCCCGGTCAGGTACAGCGCGACACCCCACGGCGGACCGGAACCGTCCGCCAGCGCCGTCGCCACGATCGGGGTCAGCGCCCCGCCCAGCACACCGCCCAGGTTGTAGCCGACGGCCGCGCCCGTGCAGCGGATCCGCGGCGCGTACAGCTCGGGCAGGTACGCGGCCACCACCGAGAACATCGTCACCATGCCCAGCAGCGCACCGGTGAAGCCGACCGTCATCAGCAGCGGATCGGCCGTCCGCAACAGCGCCACCAGCGGGAACATCCACACCGAGCAGATCGCGCACCCGATCAGGCACAGCGGCCGCCGCCCGTAGCGGTCGCCGAGCACCGCGATCAGCGGGGTCACCATTCCCTTGATCGCGACCGCGATCATGATGCAGGCCAGCATCGCCGTGCGGCCCACCGAGAGGTGCTCGGTGGCGTAGGCGAGGGACCAGGTGGTGACCGCGTAGAAGACGGCGTACCCGACGGCGAGCGCCCCGCCGGTCAGCAGGAGCAGCCGCCAGTGGCCGCGGAACACCTCGGCCAGCGGGGCCTCGGCCCGCCGGTCCGTCGCGGCGAGCGCCCGGAACTGCGGGGTCTCCTCCACCGAGCGGCGCAGCCACAGCCCGGCCAGGGCCAGCACCCCGGCCGCCCAGAACGGCACCCGCCACCCCCAGGCGGTGAACTGGGCATCGGTCAGCGACGCGGACAGCCCCAGCATCAGGCCGTTGGCGAGCAGGAAGCCCACCGCAGGGCCCATCTGCGGGAAGCTCGACCACAGTCCGCGCCGCCGCTCGGGGGCGTGCTCGGCGGTCAGCAGTACGGCGCCGCCCCACTCCCCGCCCAGCCCGAGGCCTTGCAGGAAGCGCAGCAGGAGCAGGAGTACGGGCGCGGCCATGCCGATCGAGCCGTACGAAGGCACGCAGCCGACGGCCACGGTGGCGAGGCCGGTGAGCAGCAGGGAGGCGAGCAGCACCGGGCGCCTGCCGTAGCGGTCGCCGATGTGGCCGAAGACCGCCGAACCGAGCGGGCGGGCCAGGAAGCCGACGCCGAAGGTGCCGAAGGCGGCGAGGGTTCCGGCGAGCGGGGAGAAGGAGGGGAAGAAGAGCGGGCCGAGCACGAGGGCGGCGGCCGTCCCGTACACGAAGAAGTCGTAGAACTCGATCGCGGTCCCGGCGAGCGAGGCCGTGGCCAGCCGCAGCATGCCGGGCCCGGCGGAGCCGTCGGCTTCGGCGGGCGGGGCCTCGGGCGGCGTGGCGGAGGAAGGGGCGGGGAAAGGGGCGGGGGGAGCGCCGGGGGAGGCCTCGGGGGCGGAGGAGGCCAGGGGCGGGGACGGGTCGTGTGGCATGCCGCACCAGATACCCGTTCCCCGCCCCTCAGGACGTGGGTCCGGCCGTAAGCGACCGGAAGGAGTGCTTCGCGTCTCGAAGTTGACGCGTTGCGGTGCCTACCAGCCGCGCTCGCGCCATTCGGCCAGGTGCGGACGCTCGGCGCCGAGGGTGGTGTCGTTGCCGTGGCCCGGGTAGACCCAGGTCTCGTCCGACAGCTGCTCGAACAGCTTGTGCTCGACGTCGTCGAGCAGGCTGGTGAAGGCCTTCGGGTCGTCGTGCGTGTTGCCGACGCCGCCCGGGAAGCCCTAGGGTCCTGTCCCGGGAACACTCTGACCCTCCCGCGCCGTACCGTCGCCTTCCTGTACGCCCGGATCTCCGAGGATCCCCGCGACCGCCGACGGGGCGTCAACCGGCAGCTGAGCGACCTGCGTACGTTCTCCAAGGAGAACGATTGGGAGATCGACCGCGAGTACGTCGAGAACGACGTCTCCGCCCATTCGGGCGAGGAGCGTCCCGAGTACGACCGGCTGATGGCCGACGCCATCGAGGCCGCCCGGGAGCCGGGTGTTCGGGTCATCGTGGTCGGATACCACCCGTCACGAGTCTGGCGGCGCCGTGTCGAGCGGGCGCAGGCCATCGAGGACCTGCGTCACGCGAAGTGCTGGGTGGCTTTCGAGTCGGGCGGCCTGTTCAACATGGCGAAGGCGTCGGACCGGTCGCAGCTCGCCAACCTCGGCGGCCCTTGCCGCCCTTGAACGCGCGGAAGGGCTGAAGGCGCGCCAGGAGGCAGCCGCCGACGACTACGCGGACGGGATCATCACCCGGGAGCAGCTACGGCGGATCACGGCGAAGCTGGCGAAACAGATCACGGACGCGCAGAACGAGGCGCGCAGGTTGCGGCCGGCCTTCGACCTTGACGCGTTCAAGGGCCTCGTGGGGCCGCGATCCGCGGAGACGTGGAAGACGCTCCTGGTGCCGCAGAAGCGGCGCGTCCTGGACGGCCTGGGACTGCGGTTCAGGGTGAACCCGGTGACGCGGCGCGGCCCGGGCTTCGATGAGACCACCATCGACCTCCGGCGGGCGCGTAACGGCGACTGAGGTGCAGGTGCCGACGTGGCCCCGGGCGTCCCGAGGGCCACGTCGTCGTTTCGTGGGGGGATGAGGGCGGTCGGGCTGCTTTACAGCGGCGGCTGGACAGGGCTTTCGGTCCCGGGCCGGAGGCTGCTCGCGGCATCGTTCTACAGCGCCGGGCTGCTGCCCCGTGCCGATCAGGGGGACGGGGCAGCGCTCGTGACCCGTGTTAAGAACACGTGGAAGCCCACCTCACGGGGCGTGTCCCACCTCGAAGAACGCGAGTCCGCCCTACTGGCTCTCGCCGCCGAGCAGTCCTACTCCACTCCGCAGGCTGGGAGCAGTACGTGACCGAATCCCGCACCAACACCACCCGCACCCGCCCGTGGGGACCGTGGAGGGAGGCCGGCCCGTACGCCTCAACCGCCGAGCACGCAGGCCCGTGGAAGGCCGAGCGCGGCCGGCTCCCGCACTACGCCGTCAGCTACCGGGAGTGGTGGACGTGCCTCGCCTGCCCGCTGGACGGCTGCGACTGGCACCACGACGACCGGCACGACGCCCCGGCGGCTCCGGCCGTGCTGGAGGCTCTGGTGCGCGAGCACGTCGCCGGGCACGACCTGGCCGACGTCCTCGGCTCCCTCACCGCCGCGCGGGATGCCAAAGCCGCAGCGAGGAAGTGATCGCCGGCCCTCTGGACGTGCCGGGCACGGAAAGGGCCCGCCGACCGTGACCGGTCGTACGGGCCCTTGTGCTGTGCAGGTGGGAGACGGAAGGGCTCACGCGGTGACGTGGCCTCGTCGCCCGCTACAGGGTTGCTGCGGGAGGACCGTCCTAGTAGCCGAGGTCCTTCTGCTCGGTAATCAGGCGGCCGGCGATATGCAGGTTCCCGTCGGAGTCGAGTACCGCGATGATCTTCTTCGTCGAGCCGTGGTGGGTCGTGAAGTAGATCTTGTCCGCCTCCTGCGAGGTCGAGTAGTTCGTGTTAACGGACAGCTCGATGCTGACCGGGGAGCTGATGAGCACGTCCTTCTTGGGCGAGCCCGGGTAGACCTGGTTCTCCCGCAGCTTGATACGGCCGTGGGTATCCCCCTCGTCCCAGTCCGACGCCACTCCGAGATCGATGTCAGCCATGCGACTTCCCCCTTGGGATCCGGTGGATGAGCCTCTGTCATCGGGCCGTTACGGGACGCCCGAAGCCATGACGGAACTTATACGGACAGTTGGAGGTCCGTAACTGGGAGTTCCGTGCGTGGCCGGATATCCACTCAGGTAGGCCGGAACCGGCGTTAACCGTTACCGGCCTCATGCGCGGGGCGCCGACCCGGTGGCGCTGCAGTTGTCCGCCGCCCTCGTCGGGCATGAGGACCACCAGGCCGTGCGCGACCTACTCGGGTCCGACGTTTACCGCCAGCCCGCCGGACCCTGACAGAACCTGCGGAAACCCTGACATTCCGAGGGCCCGATGCCCCCACGTCTACGACCGGTGGATCAGCCTCGGCGTCCGGCACCCCGACGGGTTGGTGCAGGTGCGAAGGGGCGGGAGCGGTCTGAGGGTGGAGGCATGGACTCCACCGCGAAGCTGATCGTGTACCCGCCCGACGAGAACGGATGGCGCTGGGTCCGCTACGACGGCGTGGCCATCGGGGTGGCGCACCGGCCCTCCGACATCAGGGTCTTTCTCGCCGCGGCCGGCATGGAGGACGCCGAGGACGTCGACCTGACCGACCCGGCGTTCGTGGAGTGGCGGGGCGCCGGCCCTGAGGGCTGGGACCCCTCCCCGTAGGTCCGCCGAGGATCACGGCCCGCTACGCCGCCTCCGCGGGTTGTCTTGGCTGATACCCGCCCCCACCCGCCCCGGGACCGGGCACTCTGGCGGCCGGAGTAACCGGGGAGGATCACGTGCACTTCGCGTTCGTGTGCTGGTGCTGCGGCGCCGACTGCACCGTGTGGGGCAAGCCGCGCGGCTTCTGGACGGAGCTGTTCGAGGTGCCTGGCGAATGGGACTGCTGGAACTGCGGGGCGACCAACGAGACACCCGAGCCGCCTTGGACACCCGCATGACCGGGCGATACAGAGGCGGCCGCCCCCGCTTCGATGTCGGCGGGGGCGGCGGTGGTCGCTAGGGTTACCAGCCTCGTGCGCGCCACTCCGCGAGGTGGGGGCGCTCGGCGCCAAGCGTGGTGTCGTTGCCGTGGCCCGGGTAGACCCAGGTCTCATCAGGCAGGACGGCGAACAGCTTGGTCTCGATGCCGTCCATCAGGCTGTTGAACTCGTCGGGCTGTGTGGTCCGGCCAGGACCGCCCGGGAAGAGGCAGTCGCCGGTGAACACGTGCGCGTGCCCGTGCGGGTCGTCGTAGATCAGCGCGATCGAGCCGGGGGTGTGTCCGACCAGGTGGCGGGCGGTCAGCGAGACCCGTCCGACCGTGACCGTGTCCCCGTCGGCGACCGGGACGTCCGTCGCCACCGGGATGCCCTCGGCGTCGAGGGCGCCCGCGTAGGTGCGCGCACCGGTCGCCTCGACCACCTCGGCGAGCGCGCCCCAGTGGTCGCCGTGCCGGTGCGTGGTGACCACGGACGTGATGCCGTCGTCGCCGATCAGGCTGAGCAGGGTGCCCGCCTCGGCGGCCGCGTCGATGAGCAGCTGCTCGTCGGTGGCGCGGCAGCGCAGCAGGTAGGCGTTGTTGTTCATCGGGCCCACCGCGACCTTGGAAATCATCAGGTCCGCAAGTTCGTGCACGTCGGCGGGACCGCCGACCTTGACCTCTCCGGTGTACGTCATGTCTTGATCCTAGAGCGGGGGGAGCCCGGGGAGGGGGCCGCCCGAGGTGGTCAGGGAGGCGCCCTTGTCGCCGCGGCCGGCCAGCCAGGCCAGCAGCCCCGCGGCGGTGCCGGACACGGTCACGGCGGGATCCCCGGCGGAGCCGGTGCGCCAGCTCCGGCCGTCGGTCGCGACGAGGGCCACCGGCGGCACCTCGGGGCGCCCGGACCAGCGGTCGGCGAGGAAGACGATCTCGCGCTCGGTGAACTCGTCCGGGAGGTCGGTGAGCTCGTAGCCGATGTTCAGGTCGACGTGGTGCAGATCGGCCTCGACCCAGCGCCGGAAGGGCACGTTGGATGCGAGGTCGGTGATGCCGTTGCGCAGCTCGACCGTGCGCGTCCAGTCCTGGTCGGGCTCCGTGGTGGCCATGAAGCGGGCCGCGGAATCACGGAGGTCCGTCAGGTGTTCTTCGAGGGGCCGGCCGGCGTCGCGCTCGATGTCCGCGTCGCGGGCGGCGGCGCTCTCGTACATCGGGCGTCCCTCGAAGACGTTGACGAGCGCGTCCGCGTTGCGTGCGAGGTGGGCCAGGATGTGGCCGCGGGTCCAGCCCGGGAGGTGTGACTCCTCGGAGAGGGCTGCGTTGTCCAGTTTCGCGACAGCGGTCAGCAGCCGGTCCGTGGCTTCACGTACAGATCGCAGGTCGTGCACATGATCAGTCATGACGGCGAGCCTAGTGGCTCACCCGGCCCCGCCACACGATTGGGTGAAGCGGTCTGCGGAGTGCCGTAAATCGAATGTGCGTGCTATACGCTCGGAAGTCCAAGGACCCAGTCCATCGCAGAGGCGCCCCCCATACCCTGGGACGGGGGCCCGTGCCCCCGCTCTCTCAAGAAAGGTGCGGACCGGCGTGACCGACCGTCTCATCGTTCGTGGCGCTCGCGAGCACAACCTGAAGAACGTCTCGCTCGACCTGCCCCGCGACTCACTCATCGTCTTCACCGGACTCTCCGGGTCGGGCAAGTCCTCCCTGGCCTTCGACACGATCTTCGCCGAGGGCCAGCGCCGCTACGTCGAGTCGCTCTCGTCGTACGCCCGCCAGTTCCTCGGGCAGATGGACAAGCCCGACGTCGACTTCATCGAGGGCCTCTCCCCGGCCGTCTCGATCGACCAGAAGTCGACCTCGCGCAACCCGCGCTCGACCGTGGGCACCATCACCGAGGTCTACGACTACCTCCGCCTCCTCTTCGCCCGCATCGGCAAGCCGCACTGCCCCGAGTGCCGCCGCCCCATCTCGCGCCAGTCGCCGCAGGCGATCGTCGACAAGGTGCTCGCGCTTCCCGAGGGCAGCCGTTTCCAGGTGCTCTCGCCGCTGGTGCGCGAGCGCAAGGGCGAGTTCGTCGACCTCTTCTCCGATCTCCAGACCAAGGGCTACAGCCGGGCGCGGGTGGACGGGGAGACCATCCAGCTCTCCGAGCCGCCCACGCTGAAGAAGCAGGAGAAGCACACCATCGAGGTGGTCATCGACCGCCTCACCGTCAAGGAGAGTGCCAAGCGCCGGCTCACCGACTCCGTGGAGACCGCTCTCGGCCTCTCCGGCGGCATGGTGATCCTGGACTTCGTCGACCTCGCCGAGGACGACCCGGAGCGTGAGCGGATGTACTCCGAGCACCTCTACTGCCCCTACGACGACCTGTCCTTCGAGGAGCTGGAGCCGCGCTCCTTCTCCTTCAACTCGCCCTTCGGCGCCTGTCCCGAGTGCACGGGTATCGGTACCCGCATGGAGGTGGACCCGGAGCTGATCATTCCGGACGAGGACAAGTCCCTGGACGAGGGCGCGGTCTCGCCGTGGTCGCTCGGCCACACCAAGGACTACTTCCAGCGGCTGATCGGCGCGCTCGCCCAGGAGCTGGGCTTCCGCACCGACATCGCGTGGGCCGGGCTGCCGGCACGCGCGAAGAAGGCCCTGCTGTACGGGCACAAGACGCAGATCGAGGTCCGCTACCGCAACCGGTACGGGCGGGAGCGGGCGTACACGACGGCCTTCGAGGGCGCCGTGCCGTTCGTCAAGCGGCGGCACGCGGAGTCGGAGAGCGACGCCAGCCGTGAGCGCTTCGAGGGCTACATGCGCGAGGTGCCCTGCCCGACCTGTGAGGGCACCCGCCTCAAGCCGATCGTGCTCGCCGTCACGGTGATGGAGAAGTCCATCGCCGAGGTCGCCGCCATGTCGATCAGCGAGTGCGCGGACTTCCTGGGGCGGATGCGCCTCGACGCCCGGGACAAGAAGATCGCCGAGCGGGTCCTCAAGGAGGTCAACGAGCGGCTCCGCTTCCTCGTGGACGTCGGTCTCGACTACCTCTCGCTCAACCGGGCCGCCGGCACGCTGTCGGGCGGCGAGGCCCAGCGCATCCGGCTCGCCACCCAGATCGGCTCCGGTCTGGTCGGCGTGCTCTACGTGCTGGACGAGCCGTCCATCGGTCTGCACCAGCGGGACAACCACCGGCTGATCGAGACCCTGGTGCGGCTGCGGGACATGGGCAACACGCTCATCGTGGTCGAGCACGACGAGGACACCATCAAGGTGGCCGACTGGGTCGTGGACATCGGTCCGGGCGCGGGTGAGCACGGCGGCAAGGTGGTGCACAGCGGGTCGCTCAAGGACCTGCTGAAGAACACCGAGTCGATGACCGGGCAGTACCTCTCGGGCAAGAGGTCCATCGAGATCCCGGACATCCGCCGGCCCGTGAACGGGGAGCGCAAGCTGACCGTCCACGGCGCCAAGGAGAACAACCTGCGGGACATCGACGTGTCCTTCCCGCTGGGTGTGCTGACGGCCGTGACCGGTGTGTCGGGTTCGGGCAAGTCGACGCTGGTCAACGACATCCTCTACACGCACCTGGCGCGTGAGCTGAACGGCGCCCGCTCGGTGCCGGGCCGGCACACGCGGGTCGACGGCGACGACCTCGTCGACAAGGTCGTGCACGTCGACCAGTCGCCGATCGGCCGCACCCCGCGGTCCAACCCGGCCACCTACACCGGTGTCTTCGACCATGTCCGCAAGCTGTTCGCGGAGACGATGGAGGCGAAGGTGCGCGGCTATCTGCCGGGCCGCTTCTCCTTCAACGTGAAGGGCGGCCGGTGCGAGAACTGCGCCGGTGACGGCACGATCAAGATCGAGATGAACTTCCTGCCGGACGTCTACGTCCCGTGCGAGGTCTGCCACGGCGACCGGTACAACCGCGAGACGCTGGAGGTCCATTACAAGGGCAAGTCCATCGCGGAAGTCCTGAACATGCCGATCGAGGAGGCGCTGGGCTTCTTCGAGGCGGTGCCGACGATCGCGCGTCACCTCAAGACGCTCAACGAGGTCGGGCTGGGCTACGTCCGCCTCGGCCAGTCCGCGCCGACCCTGTCGGGTGGTGAGGCGCAGCGCGTGAAGCTGGCCTCCGAGCTCCAGAAGCGGTCGACGGGCCGGACGGTCTACGTACTGGACGAGCCGACCACGGGTCTGCACTTCGAGGACATCTCGAAGCTGATCAAGGTGCTGTCGGGGCTGGTGGACAAGGGGAACTCGGTGATCGTCATCGAGCACAACCTGGACGTCATCAAGACCGCGGACTGGGTCATCGACATGGGCCCGGAGGGTGGCTACGGCGGCGGTCTGGTGGTCGCCGAGGGCACGCCGGAGGCGGTGGCCTCGGTGGGCGCCAGCCACACGGGCAAGTTCCTGCGGGACATCCTGGGCGCTGACCGGGTGTCGGACGCGGCGGCGTCTCCGGTACGGGCCCCGGCGAAGAAGGCCCCGGCGAAGAAGGCGGCGGCCACCAAGGCCGTCGCCGCGAAGAAGGCGGCTCCGGCCAAGAAGGCGACGGCCCGGGCGCGCAAGGCGTAGCCGCCGAGCCGCGATCGGGTTCGCGTACGGGTTGGCGTACGACGGGAGGGTCCGGCCCATGGCCGGGCCCTCCCGCGTTCGCTCCGCTCAGGAGGCGACGCCCACCGCGTGGCCCGCGCAGGCCGGGTCCGTCAGGGTGGCCAGGAGGGCGTTCGCGACGTCCGCGCGCGGGATGACCCGGCCGCCGCGCACGTTGGCGTCGATCGCGCGCCGGTAGGTGCCGGTGCGGGGCTTGTTCTGCAGCATCGGCGGCCTGACGACCGTCCACCGCGTCCCGCTCGCGGCCATCGCCGCCTCCATGTCCGCGAGGTCCGCGTACAGGTCCCGCAGAAGTCGGCGCAGCAGCGGGTAGACCACGGCGCGGGTGAACATCCCCTCGCCTTCCGGCAGCGGGCCGACGGGTGCGGCGCTCACGGCCGACAGCGGCCGCACCCCCGCCCGGTCCATGGCCGAGGTGATCGCTCTCAGGGCCGGGCCCGCGATGGGCTTCGCCTTCGCCTGCTTGTTGTTCGCCGCGCCCAGCGCCGAGACCACCGCGTCCCGCCCGCTCACCACGGACAGCACCGCCTCGACGTCGGTCACATCGGTCACCGTGGCCACGTGGAGCCGCTCATGGGCGGGAACGGAAAGCCGCGAAGGGGCCCGCACGACCGCGGTCACCTCGTGCCCCGCGTCGAGTGCCTGCCGGACGACCTCGCGGCCCACGCCGCCGGTGGCCCCGAACACCGTGATCTTCATCGTCATTCCCCCGCGACGAGAGGTGGGTGAGTATTTACTCACCCCTGATTCCGCTAGGGTGAGTGAATGCTCACCTCGAAGTCAAGCCGCCCCACCGCCGAGCGGCTGCTGGACGCCGCCGAGAAGCTGATGCGCACCGCCGGGCTGGCGAGCGCCACCACGAAGGCCATCGCCAGGGAGGCCGGGTGCTCGGAGGCCGCGCTCTACAAGTACTTCGCGAACAAGGAAGAGCTGTTCGTGCGCGTGCTGATGGAACGCACTCCCAACGCCGGCCCGCTCATGGCCGCCCTGCAGGCCGGTCCGGGGGAGCGGGGCGTCGAGGAGACGCTCGCCGGGATCGCCCGGCACGCCTCGCTCTTCTACGCCGACGCCATGCCGATGGCCGCCTCGCTCTTCGCCGACCCCGCGCTGCTCACCCGCCACCGCGAGGGCGTCCAGGAGGTCGGGGCCGGACCGCACGTGGTACTGGACGCGCTGGCCGGCCGACTGCGGCGCGAGCTCGACGCCGGCCGGCTGAGGCCCGACGCCGATCCGCGGGCCGCCGCGGCCCTGCTGCTCGGCGCCTGCTTCCAGCGGGCCTTCTTCCTGCACTTCTCCGGGGCCCACGTGGTCCAGCCCGTCGAGGAGTTCGCCCCGGCGGTGGCCCGCACCGTCTGGGCCGCTATTCGCTGAGCTCCGCCGCGTACGGCGGCTCCGCACCCGCCCGCGTGCAGGTCAGGGCCGCCGCGTGGGCGGCGTGGGCCAGGACCTGCGGCCAGTCGACCGGTCCGCCCGGTGCGAGGGTGAGCCGGTGCAGCAGGGCGGCGTTGACGGTGTCGCCCGCGCCGATCGTGTCCACCACCGCCACCGGACGGGCCGCCGCCGCGTACTCCCCGCCCTCCCGGGTCCAGGCCGTCAGGCCCGCCGCGCCCCGGGTCAGCACCACCGCCGACGGTCCGGCGGCCAGCCAGTCCCCGACCCGGCCGCCCAGCCAGGCCGCGTCCTCCTCCGACAGCTTGAGGACGCCCGTGTGCGGAAGCAGCCGCTCCAGGAAGCGTGCGCGGTACGCCGCCGGGTCCGCGATCAGCGCCGGCCGGATGTTGGGGTCCAGCAGGGTCAGCACCCCGCGCCGGGACTCCCGGCGCAGCAGGGCCTCGTACGCGCTCGCGCCCGGTTCCAGGACCAGCGAGCAGGTGCCGAGCGCGAGGGCCCGTACCCCGTCCGGGAGAGCGGGCGGCAGCGTGAACAGCCGGTCCGCGGTGCCCTCGACGTAGAAGCCGTACGAGGCCGAGCCGTCCGGGGCCAGTGCGGGCACGGCGAGCGTGGTCGGCTCCGGTCCGCGCTGGACCAGCGACAGGTCCACCCCGGCGGCCCGCAGCCCGGCCAGCAGGCTCTCGCCGAAGCCGTCCGAGGAGACCCGGGAACAGAAGGCCACCTCGGCGCCGAGCCGGCCGAGCGCCAGCGCGGTGTTGTACGGTCCGCCACCCGGCCGTGGCAGCAGCGCCCCGGGCGGCCGCGCCACGGGCACCAGGTCGATGAGGGCTTCTCCGCCGACGACGATCACGCGGGGGAAGCTACCTCATGGGACGGAGGTATCGTCGGGTGGGCCGGTGCCCCGGCCGCGTTCCGGCCGCGCCCCGCCCCCGCACCCCTTCCCCACGTGCCCGCACCCCAGGAGAACCGCATGTCCGCGCCGCAGTCGCCCGCCCGCCGTACCGTCCTCAAGGGCGCCGCCGCGCTCGCCGGGGCCGCGGGCGCCGGAGCGACCCTCGCGGCCTGCTCCACCGAGACCGGCAGCGGAGGCAACACCCCCGCCACCCCCACCGCGCCGGTGGACCTGGGCGCCGCGGCCGATGTCCCGGTGGGCGGCGCGAAGCTGTACCGGGAGAACAAGCTGATCGTCAGCTGCCCGGCGGAGGGCCAGTACAAGGCCTTCAGCGCGCAGTGCACGCACGCCGGCTGCGTCCTGGACAAGATCGTCGAGGGCGAGGGGAACTGCCCCTGCCACGGCAGCCGCTTCGACGTGAAGACCGGCAAGGTCCTGCGCGGTCCGGCCGCCGCCCCGCTCCCCGCCGTCCCGGTCCGGGCCGAGAACGGCAAGCTCGTCGCGGGCTGACCCGCGCCCCCGCCCGCGCCCGGGACCGGGACCGTACCCGGACCTCAGTCCCAGTCCCAGGCGATCCCGAGGATCCCGCGCCGCACCGACTGCTCCACCAGGTGGACCGCCCGGTGCCGGCCGCTGGGTGTCAGGTCCACGAGGCCGGTGCGCGGGGCCTCGGGCCCGCCCCGGGCGAAGCGCCGGCAGCGCACCGGCAGGGCCGCCTCGTCGAAGCCGACCTGGAGCATGTACTGGCCGCCCGCGTAGCTGAACCCGCGTACGTACTCCCCGCTGCGGGCTCCGGTGCCGTCCTCGATCCCGTAGCCGAAGACGTGGGTGTCCCCGCGCCGCAGCCGCGCGTCGAAGAGCAGCTCGGCGACCACCACCCCGGACTCCGGATGGCACCGCACCCGGCCCGTGCGGCAGTTCTCGTACGCCGTCACGCGCATCCGGGACACGTCGCAGCCGGGGTCGCCGTGGTGGACGGCCAGGTAGCGGTCGACGCCGTCGCGGTGCGCCCGGACGATCTGCTGCGACTCGCGGACCCGCAGCTCACCCGCCGGTCCGATGCGGACCCGCTCGTGGTGGCCGACCGAGTGCAGCCCGCCGTCCGGCGGGAGGTCCATCCCGTCCAGCAGCTGCTCCACCGTCCCGCCCAGGCTGAACAGGGCCCGGTACGAGCGGGTGGGCGGGCGCGCGGACCCGGGGCCGGGATCCTCGGCGGCCAGCAGGCGCAGGAGGGCCCCGTCGGGCAGTTCCAGGATCCGCTCCAGGGCGGTGACCGCCCGCAGCGACTCCGGGTGACGCGGCCGCCGGGCGCCCTGCTGCCAGTAACTGAGGCTGGTGACACCGAGCTTGATGCCCTGCGCCGCCAGCCGGTGCTGCACCCGGTGCAGGGGCAGGCCACGCGCGGCGAGGGCGGCGCGCAGGGCGAGGTGGAAGGGGCCGCCGCGCAGCAACTGGCCGAGTTCCGCCGTGTCCTCGGTCGGTCGCATGGCGACTCCTTCGTGAACGTTCACACGGGCCGGCGCGGGGGATCGCGGCGGCGGCTCCGGGGGACCAGGTGACACGGCAGCAACCGTTCACACCGCAGCCCCACCGTTCACACAGCAATGTCACCGCGTATTGAAGCGTGTTGACCTGATCGCGACAACTCCCCGATGCTCCTGAACAGCGTCCGGACGCGCTCCTCCACCCCCACACCCCACATCGGGAGGAACGCGATGCGCAACCGAAACCGGCGGCACTCCCCAGCCGCCTGCGTCACCGCCGTGCTCACCGCTCTGCTGTTCACCCTGCCCCTCGGCGCCGGCACCGCCGCCGCTGCCGAGGCCGGCACCGATTCCGCCCTCGCCACCAAGCGCCTGAACATCACCATGCAGGCCCAGACGAAGACCAACTGGTGCTGGGCCGCCGGCGGCAACACGATAGCCACCTGGTTCGGCCGGAACTACAGCCAGAACCAGTTCTGCAACGCCGCCTTCAACCGCCAGCAAGGCAGCGAATGCCCCAACAATCAGGCCACCCTGGGCAACGTCCAGACCGGACTGCGCTGGGCCGGCATCAACCCCGGCTCGTACGTCAGCGGCTGGCTCCAGTACTCCACCGTCCAGACCGAGATCAATGCCGACCGGCCGATCGAGACCCGCATCCAGTGGTCGAACGGCGGAGGCCACATGCACGTCGTCTACGGCTACGACACCGCGAGCAACTGGGTCTACTGGGGCGACCCCTGGCCCTCCAGCGACCGCTACAACTGGGCCTCGCACTCCTGGTACGTGAACAACAGCACCTTCTCCTGGACCCACTCCCTCTACCGGATCGGGGCGTGACCACCATGACCCCGCGCGCCACCGCCGCCGCAGCCGCGGTCCTCGCCGCCACCGCCCTCCTCGGCCTCGCCCCGTCCGCCGCCGCGGCTCCCGGGAGCCCGGTGCCGCAGCCCCAGGCCGCCACCGCCGAGAACAAGGCCGCCGCCGTGCAGGCGGCCACCGCCCCCGACACCCTGGCCACCCTCTCCCGCTTCTTCGCCCGGGAGGGCAAGATCTCCCTCACGGCCGCGCAGCCCCGGATCGAGGGCGAGGCGATACCGGTCAACCACCTCTCCCCGGAGTTCGTCGCGGGCAGGGCGGGCGCACCCGTCGCCCGCCTGGAATTCCTGGCCAGCAAGGCCGTCTCCGCCGACGGACAGCAGGCCGCGCTGTGGACCGCGCGGACGGAGGCCGGATGGGAGGTCGTGAACATCGCCACCGGCGACGACGAGTTCCGCTACGCCCGGCTGGGTGCGGAGAAGCTGCCCGGCGGGACGGTGTTCCGGGAGCCGCAGATCGACGCCTGGTACGTGGCCGGAGGCAGCAGGGTGCTGCCGCTGGACGAGGACGCGGTGCGGGCCGTGGGGGCCGGGGGGACGAGCCTGGCCGCGTACCGCGTGCGCGTCGCTCGGGCGTACGGGGACAAGCTGCCCGGGTCCGCCTACGCGGAGTCCGGCGAGGCCGGCGGGTACGCGGAGGGCATCGCGCCGGCCGTGGGGACTCCGGTCCCGGTGGTCGCCGCGGGTGGGGCGCTGGTGCTCGGCGGGGCCGGTGTGCTGCTCGCCCTGCGGCGGCGGCGCCGGGTGGCCGGGGCGTAGCCCTCGCGGGGCCCGGCCGTCCGCCAGGCGGTCGGGCCCCGCAGGCCGCAGGGGCTCCGCCCCCGGACCCCCGCGCCTCAAACGCCGGCGGGGCTGAAGAGGCGCCTCAAGCGCCGGCGGGGCTGGATCTTCAGCCCGTCCGGCGTTTGAGGACCGGGTCCCGGGCGGAGCCCGGAAGGCCCGCGGGGCCCCCGCCCGGATCCGTACACCGCGCCGGAGGCGTACGGTTCGTTGTCGGTGCGCGCAAGTAGGGTGGTTGGCATGGCCGACCCTTCCAGTTACCGCCCCGAGCCGGGACAGATCCCGGACTCCCCGGGGGTCTACAAGTTCCGCGACGAACACCGCCGGGTGATCTACGTCGGGAAGGCCAAGAGCCTGCGCCAGCGCCTGGGCAGCTACTTCCAGGACATCGCCGGCCTGCACCCCCGTACCGCCACCATGGTGACCACGGCCGCCTCCGTCGAGTGGACCGTGGTGTCTACCGAGGTCGAGGCGCTCCAGCTGGAGTACTCGTGGATCAAGGAGTTCGACCCCCGGTTCAACGTCAAGTACCGGGACGACAAGAGCTACCCCTCCCTCGCCGTCACCCTGAATGAGGAGTACCCGCGGGTCCAGGTCATGCGCGGGCCCAAGAAGAAGGGCGTGCGCTACTTCGGTCCGTACGGGCACGCCTGGGCCATCCGCGAGACCGTCGACCTGATGCTCCGGGTGTTCCCGGTCCGGACCTGCTCCGCGGGCGTGTTCAAGCGCTCCGCCCAGATCGGCCGGCCCTGCCTGCTCGGCTACATCGGCAAGTGCTCCGCCCCCTGCGTCGGCAGGGTCACCCCCGAGGAGCACCGCGAACTGGCCGAGGACTTCTGCGACTTCATGGTCGGCCGCACCGGCACCTACCTCTCCCGGCTGGAGAAGGAGATGCACGCGGCGGCCGAGGAGATGGAGTACGAGAAGGCCGCCCGGCTGCGCGACGACATCGGGGCGCTGCGCCGGGCGATGGAGAAGAACGCCGTGGTGCTCGCCGACGCCACCGACGCCGACCTGATCGCCGTGGCCGAGGACGAGCTCGAAGCCGCGGTGCAGATCTTCCACGTCCGCGGCGGCCGGGTCCGCGGCCAGCGCGGCTGGGTCACCGACAAGGTCGAGGCCGTCGACACGGCCGGGCTCGTCGAGCACGCCCTCCAGCAGCTGTACGGCGAGGAGAAGGGCGAGGCCGTGCCCAAGGAGGTGCTGGTCCCGGCCCTCCCCGAGGACACGCCGACACTGAGCCAGTGGCTCGCCGAGCGCCGGGGGTCCCAGGTCAGCCTGCGGATACCGCAGCGCGGCGACAAGAAGGCCCTGATGGAGACCGTCCACCGCAACGCGCTGCAGTCCCTCGCCCTGCACAAGACCAAGCGCGCCAGCGACCTCACCACCCGCTCCCGGGCCCTGGAGGAGATCGCCGAGGCGCTGGACCTCGACAGCGCCCCGCTGCGCATCGAGTGCTTCGACATCTCCCACCTGCAGGGTGACGACGTCGTCGCGTCGATGGTCGTCTTCGAGGACGGGCTGGCCCGCAAGAGCGAGTACCGGCGCTTCCAGATCAAATCGTTCGAGGGGCAGGACGACGTCCGCTCCATGCACGAGGTGGTCTCACGGCGCTTCCGCCGCTACCTCCAGGAGAAGCTGAAGACCGGCGAGTGGGAGGCGGAGGAGGGCGAGGGAGCGGTCCCCGAGGACGACGGGCGGCCCAAGCGGTTCGCGTACCCGCCCCAGCTCGTCGTGGTCGACGGCGGGCAGCCGCAGGTCGCCGCCGCCAAGCGGGCCCTGGAGGAGCTCGGGATCGACGACGTCGCCGTGTGCGGTCTGGCCAAGCGGCTGGAGGAGGTCTGGCTGCCCGGCGAGGACGACCCCGTCGTGCTCCCGCGCACCAGCGAGGGCCTCTACCTGCTCCAGCGGGTCCGTGACGAAGCCCACCGGTTCGCCATCCAGTACCAGCGCAACAAGCGCGGCAAGCGCCTGAAATCCGGCCCGCTGGACGAGGTGTCCGGCCTCGGCGAGAGCCGCAAGCAGGCCTTGATCAAGCACTTCGGTTCGGTGAAGAAGCTGAGACAGGCGACAATCGACCAGATCTGCGAGGTCCCGGGCATAGGCCGAAAGACGGCCGAGACCGTGGCCGCGGCCCTCGCCCAGGCGGTTCCCGCTGGTCCTGCCGTCAACACGGCCACAGGAGAGATCATTGAGGATGAGAACCCCGCGCCCGCGGGAGCATCGTCCGAACGGGGGACCGAGCAATGACCGAGCACGAGACCGCGCACGACCGAGACGGAGCACAGGTGAGTACGGGCACGACAGTGGAGCCCGGCGAGACCGCCGAGGCGGCCATCCCCGAGCTGGTGATCATCTCCGGCATGTCCGGGGCCGGCCGCAGTACGGCGGCGAAGTGTCTGGAGGACCTCGGCTGGTTCGTCGTCGACAACCTCCCGCCGGCCCTGATCCCGACCATGGTCGAGCTCGGCGCCCGCTCCCAGGGCAACGTGGCCCGCATCGCCGTCGTCGTCGACGTCCGCGGCCGCCAGTTCTTCGACGCCCTGCGCGAGTCCCTCGCCGACCTCGACAGCAAGGGCGTCACCCGCCGCATCGTCTTCCTGGAGTCCTCCGACGACGCGCTGGTCCGCCGCTTCGAGTCGGTCCGCCGCCCGCACCCGCTCCAGGGCGACGGGCGCATCACCGACGGCATCGCCGCCGAGCGCGACCTGCTGCGCGAGCTGCGCGGCGACGCCGACCTGGTGATCGACACCTCCAGCCTGAACGTGCACGAGCTGCGCGCGAAGATGGACGCCCAGTTCGCCGGGGACGAGGAGCCCGAGCTGCGGGCCACCGTCATGTCCTTCGGCTACAAGTACGGCCTCCCCGTCGACGCCGACCTCGTCGTCGACTGCCGCTTCATTCCCAACCCGCACTGGGTCCCGGAGCTGCGCCCCTTCACCGGGCTCAACGAGGAGGTGTCGGGGTACGTCTTCAGCCAGCCCGGCGCCAAGGAGTTCCTCGACCGCTACACCGAGCTGCTCCAGCTCATCGCCACCGGCTACCGCCGCGAGGGCAAGCGGTACGTGACCATCGCGGTCGGCTGCACGGGCGGCAAGCACCGCAGCGTGGCCATGTCCGAGAAGCTCGCCGCCCGCCTCGCCTCCGAGGGAGTCGAGACCGTCGTAGTCCACCGGGACATGGGGCGCGAGTGACCGCACGGACCCCGCGGCTGAGCCGCCTGCGCCGCCTCACCCCGGGCCGGGGCGAGGACGGCGCGGGCCGCTCCGGCCGCTCCGGCCGCCGGCGCGGCGCCACGCCCAAGGTGGTGGCGCTCGGCGGCGGCCAGGGCCTGTCGGCCTCCCTCGCCGCCCTGCGCCGGATCACCGGTGACCTCACCGCCGTGGTCACCGTCGCCGACGACGGCGGTTCCAGCGGCCGGCTCCGGGAGGAGCTCGGCGTGCTCCCGCCCGGCGACCTGCGCAAGGCACTGGCCGCGCTGTGCGGTGACGACGACTGGGGCCAGACCTGGGCCCGGGTCATCCAGCACCGCTTCCAGTCCGAGGGCGATCTGCACGGGCACGCGGTCGGCAACCTGCTGATCGTTGCCCTGTGGGAACAGCTCGGCGACCCCGTCCAGGCCCTCGACCTGGTCGGGAAGCTGCTCGGGGCACAGGGCCGGGTGCTGCCCATGTCTGCGGTGCCGCTGGAGCTGCAGGCCCTGGTCAGGGGGCACGACCCGGCCCGCCCCGAGGACGTGGACACCGTCCGCGGGCAGGCCACGGTGGCGCTGACCCCGGGCGAGGTGCTCTCCGTACAGGTGGTGCCGAGCGACCCGCCGGCCGTGCCGGAGGCCGTCGCGGCCGTCCTGGACGCCGACTGGGTGGTGCTCGGTCCGGGGTCCTGGTTCTCCTCGGTCATTCCGCACCTGCTGGTGCCGGAACTGCTGGACGCGCTGATGGAGACGAAGGCCCGGCGGGTCCTCTCGCTGAACCTCGCGCCGCAGCCCGGCGAAACAGAGGGCTTCTCTCCGCAGCGTCATTTGGAGGTTTTGGCCCGACACGCCCCTAAACTCGCCCTGGACGTGGTGCTGGCCGACGAGGCCGCCGTGCCCGACCGCGAGTCCCTCGCCGATGCCGCGAAACGGTTCGGTGCCGCGGTCGAGCTGGCGCCCGTGGCCAGGCAGGACGGCTCTCCGAAGCACGACCCGGAGCTGCTGGCCGCCGCGTACGACCGTATTTTTCGGATGCATGGAAGGATCGGCCCATGGCGATGACGCCTGCGGTGAAGGATGAGATCTCCCGCCTGCCCGTCACCCGGACCTGCTGCAGGAAGGCGGAGGTTTCGGCGATCCTTCGGTTCGCGGGCGGGCTGCACCTGGTGAGCGGCCGCATCGTCATCGAGGCGGAGCTGGACACGGGGATCGCCGCCAGACGCCTGCGCAAGGACATCCTGGAGATCTTCGGCCATTCCTCGGACCTGGTGGTGATGGCCCCGGGCGGACTGCGCCGCGGCAGCCGCTACGTGGTCCGCGTCGTGGCCGGCGGTGACCAGCTGGCGCGCCAGACGGGCCTCGTGGACGGCCGCGGCCGGCCCATCCGGGGTCTTCCCCCGCAGGTGGTCTCCGGGGCCACCTGCGACGCGGAGGCGGCCTGGCGCGGCGCCTTCCTGGCCCACGGCTCGCTCACCGAGCCGGGCCGGTCCTCCTCCCTGGAGGTCACCTGCCCCGGCCCGGAGGCCGCCCTGGCCCTGGTGGGCGCCGCCCGCAGGCTGTCCATCGCCGCCAAGGCGCGCGAGGTGCGCGGAGTGGACCGGGTCGTGGTCCGCGACGGCGACGCGATCGGCGCCCTGCTGACCCGGCTCGGCGCGCACGAGTCGGTGCTGGCCTGGGAGGAGCGGCGGATGCGGCGCGAGGTCCGCGCCACCGCCAACCGCCTGGCCAACTTCGACGACGCCAACCTGCGCCGCTCGGCGCGGGCCGCCGTGGCCGCCGGAGCCCGCGTGCAGCGCGCGCTGGAGATCCTCGGCGAGGAGGTCCCCGAGCACCTGGCCGCGGCCGGCCGGCTGCGCATGGAGCACAAGCAGGCCTCCCTGGAGGAGCTGGGCGCGCTCGCCGACCCGCCGCTGACCAAGGACGCGGTCGCCGGCCGGATCCGCCGCCTGCTGGCGATGGCCGACAAGCGGGCCCAGGACCTCGGCATCCCGGGCACCGAGTCGAACCTCGACCTCAGCGAGGAGATGGCCGACAACATGGCCGGCTGACCGGACCGGCAGTCCGTTTCCGGATTCGGCCGAAGGGGCTCGCGCGATCACTCGTGCGGGCCCCTTTGCCGCACGCCCCATTGACATGAGCATGGGCCGGTCTTGAGTCTGGCGTCCGAACGCTTTCGTGGCAGACGACGCCCAGGGGGGCACATGAGTCACCGCGCGAGATCGATCCTCGCCGCAAGCGCACTCGTCTTCGGAACCACACTCGCCGTGCTACCCGCCGCGGCACAGGCCCAGCCGGGACCCGGCGCCGCATCCGGCGCCGACGAGGTACGGGTCTACGACGCCGACATCACCCGGGAACAGGTCCCGCTCGTCCTCGCCGCGGGGCAGGACGCGCACGAGCTCACCGAGCGGGCCCCGGAGACCGGAACCGCCCGGGTCGAGCTCTTCCTCAGCGGCGGCCAGGCCGAGGAACTCGCGGCCCAGGGCGTCAAGCTGGCCGAGCGCAAGGTCCCCGCCCAGGGCCTCGCCCGTGCCAAGGCCGCCGGGGACGGGGTGTTCCGCCCGTACAGCGGCAAGGGCGGCCTCCAGGAGGAGATCCTGCGGACCGCCCAGGAGAACCCGGGGCTCACCAAGGTCGTCTCCATCGGCAAGACCGTCCAGGGCAAGGACATCCTCGCCCTGAAGGTCAGCAAGAACGCCAAGAAGACCAAGGACGGCGACAAGCCGTCGGTCCTCTACATGTCCAACCAGCACGCCCGTGAGTGGATCACCCCCGAGATGACCCGGCGGCTGATGCACCACACCCTCGACAACTACGGCAAGGACCCCAGGATCACCAAGCTGGTGGACTCCAGCGAGCTGTGGTTCCTGCTCTCCGCCAACCCGGACGGGTACGACTACACGCACGCCGCCGACGGCCAGCGGCTGTGGCGCAAAAACCTGCGCGACAACAACGGCGACGGGAAGACCGGACCCGGCGACGGGGTCGACCTCAACCGGAACTTCGCCTTCAAGTGGGGCTACGACAACGAGGGCTCCTCACCGACCCAGTCGAACGAGACCTACCGCGGCCCGAGCGCCTCCTCCGAGCCCGAAACCGTCGCCCTCGACCGCTTCGAGAAGCGCATCGGCTTCGAGTACGCCATCAACTACCACTCCGCCGCCGAGCTCCTCCTCTACGGCGTGGGCTGGCAGGTCGCCACCCCCACCCCCGACGACGTCGCCTACAAGGCGCTCGCCGGCACCCCGGAGAACCCCGCCGTCCCGGGCTACTACCCGCAGGTGTCCTCCGAGCTCTACACCACCAACGGCGAGGCCGACGGCCACGCCTCCAACGTCAACGGCATCATGATGTTCACGCCGGAGATGACCACCTGCCAGACCGCCTCGGCGAGCGACCCGAACGACCAGTGGAAGCCCGAGGACTGCGCCTCCGGCTTCAACTTCCCGGACGACGAGAAGCTCATCCAGGCGGAGTTCGCCAAGAACGTCCCCTTCGCGCTCTCCGTCGGCGAGAGCGCCGCGACCCCGGACCGTCCGAAGTCCTCGCTGGGCCTGAGCGCCGCCGACTTCACCGTGGACGCCTTCGCCACCTCCTACGCCGCCCGCGGCGAGGACCAGACGGTCTCCGTCACGGCCCGCAAGGCGCTGAAGGACAAGGAACTCAACTTCCGGATCAACGGCGGCCGCACGCACGACGAGGACCTGGGGCCCTGGAAGGGCGGCGAGGTCTACGGCGGCGACGACAACAACTGGTTCGACGAGTACCGCGCCGAGGTCGACGGCGCGAAGCCCGGCGACAAGGTCGAGGTCTGGTTCACCGGCCGCGACCGCTCCGGCAAGCAGGTCTCCAGCGAGCACTTCACGTACACGGTGGCCGAGCGGCCGCGCGCGGACGTCCTGGTGATCGCGGAAGAGGGGGCAAGGGCCCAGTACGCCCAGACCTACGTCGACGCCCTGCGCGCCAACGGCAAATCCGCTGCGGTCTGGGACGTCGCCGTCCAGGGCACCCCGCACCACCTCGGCGTCCTCTCCCACTTCGGCACGGCCGTCCACTACACGGGGGCCAAGACCCCGGGCGGCGAGACCCAGTTGGCGGTGCGCGACTTCCTGAACGAGGGCGGCAAGCTGATCGAGGCCGGTGAGCTGGCGGGCGGCAACGCCCAGGTCGGCCGCGCCGTGACCAACGACTTCAGCCAGTACTGGCTCGGCGCGTACAGCCGGACGAGCACCCCCGGAGCCACCGGCTTCGCCGGCGCCGGCGCCCTGAACGGCGCGCGGGGCAGCGTCGGGGACGCCGCGGGCAACCCGCTGAACGCCCCCGGCGGGTACACCGTGACCTCCGAGACCCTGGCGCCCGCGCAGTTCCCGCAGTTCAAGAGCGCCCAGGCGGGAGCCTTCACCGGGGTCGTGAACCCGTACGCCCCCTACGCCGGCATCGGCATGGCCGCGGCCCTGCACGCCGACGACGACTGGAAGCGCCTCGTCCGTACGATCGACCTCACCGGGGTCACCGCGGCCGACCAGCCGCAGCTGAAGCTGGCGCTCAACTGGAACGTCGAGGAGGGCTACGACCACGCCGCGCTGGAGGCCCGGACCGCGGGCGGCGACGACTGGACCACCCTGCCGGACACGGGCGGCCTGAGCAGTTCCACCGTCCCGGAGGAGTGCGCGGCCGGGTTCTTCGTCAACGGACACCCGTTCCTGCGCCGCTACCTCACGCTCGACGCCGGCGGCTGCACCCCGCAGGGCACCAGCGGCAAGTGGAACAGCTTCACCGGCTCCTCCGGCGGCTGGAAGCAGGTCTCCTTCGACCTGAGCGCCTACGCCGGCAAGAGCGTTGAGCTCTCGCTCTCCTACATCACCGACCCGGGCTCGGGCGGCCGCGGCGTCTTCGCGGACGAGGCGCGCCTCTCCGTCAAGGGCGCGGACCAGCCCGCAGAGGGATTCGAGACGTCCCTCGGGGCCTGGACGGCGCAGGCCGCACCGGCCGGAAGCCCCGAAGTCCCCGGTGACTGGGCCCGGTCCGGGGAACTGTTCAAGTCCTACGCTGCGGTCACCACGCGTGACACGGTGTTGCTGGGCTTCGGCCTGGAGCACATGCCCACCGCGGCGGACCGTGCCCTACTCGTCGGTAAGGCGCTGCGCACACTGCACCGCTGATCTGAGGCCCGGCCGTCACTCACCCTGAGTGACGAGGGCCGAAGTCCGGGGGTCCCGTTCCGGAGTGTCCGGAACGGGACCCTCGCGGGAGTACCCCCGGGAAGTAGGGGGAGTGTCAGGCCCCGACCGATGTCACCCAAAAGCTCACGGAGAGGTAGGGTCGTAAGCGGTCGGGGACATCCCATACAGCTCGCCGGCGCTTTTACCGGCGCACCAACGAGGAGATCGGTTCGTGACGATCCGCGTAGGCATCAACGGTTTTGGCCGAATTGGCCGTAACTATTTCCGGGCGCTCCTGGAGCAGGGAGCGGACATCGAGATCGTCGGTGTCAACGACCTGACTGACAACGCGACCCTGGTGCATCTGCTCAAGTACGACACCATCCTGGGCCGCCTCAAGGCCGAGGTCTCCCACACCGACGACAGCATCACCGTCGGCGGCCAGACCTTCAAGACCTTCGCCGAGCGTGACCCCGCCAACCTCCCCTGGGGCGAGCTGGGCGCCGACATCGTCATCGAGTCGACCGGCATCTTCACGAAGAAGGCCGACGCCGCCAAGCACATCGCCGCGGGCGCGAAGAAGGTCCTCATCTCGGCTCCGGCCAAGGACGAGGACATCACCATCGTGATGGGCGTCAACCACGACAAGTACGACGCGGCCAACCACCACGTCATCTCCAACGCCTCCTGCACCACCAACTGTGTGGCGCCGATGGCCAAGGTCCTCGACGAGAACTTCGGCATCGTCAAGGGCATGATGACGACGGTCCACGCGTACACGAACGACCAGCGCATCCTGGACTTCCCGCACTCGGACCTGCGCCGCGCCCGCGCCGCCGCCGAGAACATCATCCCGACCTCCACCGGTGCCGCCAAGGCCACCGCGCTGGTCCTCCCGCAGCTCAAGGGCAAGCTGGACGGCATCGCCATGCGCGTCCCGGTCCCGACCGGCTCGGTGACCGACCTGGTGCTGGAGCTCTCCCGCGAGACCACGGTGGAAGAGATCAACGCGGCCTTCCAGAAGGCTTCGGAGGGGCAGCTCAAGGGCATCCTCGACTACACCGAGGACGCGATCGTCTCTTCCGACATCGTGAACTGGCCCGCGTCCTGCACCTTCGACTCCTCCCTGACCATGGTTCAGGACGGTACGCAGGTCAAGGTCGTCGGCTGGTACGACAACGAGTGGGGCTACTCCAACCGTCTCGTCGACCTCACCGTCTTCGTCGGCGGTCAGCTCTAAAAACGTAGGGCAAGGCACCACGATGTGAAGCACAGGGTCCGAGCAGCGCGACGAAGCGCCGCACGGGCCCTGTTGCTTGCCTCGTTATCCTTCCTCGCCCTTCGAGTGAAGGCTCAAAGGAGTAGAAATACATGAAGACGATCGATGAACTGCTCGCCGAAGGCGTCAAGGGCAAGCGGGTCTTCGTCCGCGCGGACCTGAACGTCCCGCTGGCCGAGGGCACCATCACCGACGACGGCCGCATCCGCGCCGTCCAGCCCACGATCGCGAAGCTCGCCGAAGCCGGCGCCCGCGTCATCGTGGCCTCGCATCTGGGCCGTCCCAAGGGCGCCGGCGTCGAGCCGGCGTTCTCGCTCGCCCCGGCCGCCGCGCGCCTGGGCGAACTGCTCGGTGCGGACGTGGCGTTCGCCACCGACACCGTCGGCGCCTCCGCCAAGGAGACCGTCGCGGCCCTGACCGACGGTCAGGTCGCCGTCATCGAGAACCTGCGCTTCAACGCCGGTGAGACCTCGAAGGACGACGCCGAGCGCGGCGCCTTCGCGGACCAGCTCGCCGAGCTCGCCGACGTCTACGTGGGCGACGGCTTCGGCGCCGTGCACCGGAAGCACGCCTCGGTCTTCGACCTGCCCGCCCGCCTCCCGCGCGCGGCCGGCTACCTCATCGCCACCGAGGTCGGCGTCCTGAAGAAGCTGACCGCCGAGGTCGAGCGCCCGTACGTGGTGGTCCTGGGCGGCGCCAAGGTCTCCGACAAGCTCGCCGTCATCGACCAGCTGCTCGGCAAGGCCGACCGCATTCTCATCGGCGGCGGCATGGCCTACACCTTCCTCTACGCCAAGGGCTACGAGGTCGGCATCTCCCTGCTCCAGAAGGACCAGGTGGAGGTCGTCAAGGAGTACATGAAGCGCGCCGAGGACACCGGCGTCGAGCTGGTCCTCCCGGTCGACGTGCTGGTCTCCGCCGAGTTCCCGGACCTCAAGAAGAAGACCCCGGCCAACCCCGAGACCGTCGACGCGGACAAGATCCCCGCCGACCAGGAGGGCCTGGACATCGGCCCCAAGACGCGTGAGCTGTACGCGTCGAAGATCGCCGACGCCAAGACCGTCTTCTGGAACGGCCCGGTGGGCGTCTTCGAGCACCCCGACTACGCCAAGGGCACCGCAGCCATCGCCCAGGCCCTGCTCGACAGCAGCGCCTTCACCGTCGTCGGCGGTGGCGACAGCGCCGCCGCGGTCCGCATCCTGGGCTTCGACGAGAATGCATTCGGCCACATCTCGACCGGTGGCGGCGCCTCCCTCGAATACCTCGAGGGCAAGACGCTCCCCGGCCTCGCCGCCCTGGAGGGCTGAACCCGTATGACCACGCGCACCCCGCTCATGGCGGGCAACTGGAAGATGAACCTCAACCACCTCGAGGCCATCGCCCACGTCCAGAAGCTCGCCTTCGCCCTCGCCGACAAGGACTACGACGCCGTCGAGGTCGCGGTCCTGCCGCCCTTCGTCGACCTCCGCTCGGTCCAGACCCTGGTCGACGGCGACAAGCTGAAGATCAAGTACGGCGCCCAGGACATCTCCGCGCACGACTCCGGTGCCTACACCGGTGAGATCTCCGGCCCGATGCTGTCGAAGCTGAAGTGCACGTTCGTGGCCGTCGGCCACAGCGAGCGCCGCCAGTACCACGGCGAGAGCGACGAGATCTGCAACGCCAAGGTCAAGGCCGCCTTCCGGCACGGGATCACCCCGATCCTGTGCGTCGGGGAGGGCCTGGACATCCGCAAGGCCGGCCAGCAGGTCCCCTACACGCTGAGCCAGCTCGACGGCGGCCTGGAAGGCGTCCCGGCCGACCAGGTCGAGTCCATCGTGATCGCCTACGAGCCCGTCTGGGCCATCGGGACCGGCGAGGTCGCCACCCCCGACGACGCCCAGGAGGTCTGCGGGGCGATCCGCGGCCGCCTCGCCGAGCTGTACTCGCAGGAGCTGGCCGACAAGGTCCGCATCCAGTACGGCGGCTCCGTGAAGTCCGGAAACATCGCGGCGATCATGGCCCAGCCGGACGTCGACGGCGCCCTGATCGGCGGCGCGGCACTGGACGCGGACGAGTTCGTCAAGATCGTCCGCTTCCGCGACCAGTGAGTATGCGGTAGGGCGGATCCGTCGTACCCTTGCGGGGGCCAGAGGCTGATGCATCAGCCCCTGGCCCCCGTGCACATCTCGCAAAGCCGGAAAGCCCGAAAAAGCCAGAAAGTAGGAATCAGCCGTGATTATGGGGTTCTCGATCGCCCTGATCGTCTTCAGCGCCCTGCTGATGCTGCTCGTGCTGATGCACAAGGGCAAGGGCGGCGGCCTCTCCGACATGTTCGGCGGCGGTATGCAGTCGTCGGTCGGCGGTTCCTCCGTCGCGGAGCGCAACCTGGACCGCATCACCGTGGTCGTCGGTCTGCTGTGGTTCGCGTGCATCGTCGCGCTCGGCCTGCTGACGAAGTCGAGCAGCTGACCGTTCTGGCCATTCCGGCAGTCCGGTCGGCACCGTCCGGCCTATCATGAGGGCTGGCGTTCATCGCGTGGAATCAGTAACTCCGCTCATTGGACGTGCGTTGGGCCTTACGTAGACTTGGGCGCTCCGCGGCGGAATTCCACTCACCTTCCGCGGCACCATCACGCAGGGAGTTACGACCGTGGCAAGTGGCAACGCGATCCGTGGTAGCCGGGTCGGAGCGGGGCCGATGGGTGAGGCGGAGCGCGGCGAGTCCGCGCCCCGTCTGCGCATCTCCTTCTGGTGCTCGAACGGGCACGAGACGCAGCCGAGCTTCGCCAGCGACGCGCAGGTGCCGGACACCTGGGACTGCCCGCGCTGCGGGTTCCCGGCCGGCCAGGACCGGGACAACCCGCCCGCGCCGCCGCGCACCGAGCCGTACAAGACGCACCTGGCGTACGTACGGGAACGGCGCTCGGACGCCGACGGCGAGGCGATCCTGGCCGAGGCGCTCGCCAAGCTCCGCGGCGAGATCTGAGACGGCCCGAAGCATGTGACACGAGGCCCGGTGACACAGGAACTTCTCCTGTGTCACCGGGCCTCTTTGTGTGCGTTCTGCCGCTTGTGATCCCTTAAGTTGGAGCCGGCGGGGCACGACAGGACGGAAGAAGTGGGTTGATGTCCGAGATGAATGCAGGCAGCTCTACGAAGCTGAACCGGACGCCGGAGTGGCGGGCACTCGGCAAGCACCGGGAGGAGTTCGGGCAGACGCATCTGCGCGAGCTGTTCGAGGAGAATCCCGGCCGCGGCTCCGGCTACACCCTGCAGGTCGGTGACCTGCACATCGACTACTCGAAGCACCTCGTCACCGACGAGACGCTCGCACTGCTCCGCGAACTGGCCGAGGCCACGGGCGTGGCCGGGCTGCGCGAGGCGATGTTCCGCGGCGAGAAGATCAACACGACCGAGGACCGGGCGGTGCTGCACACCGCTCTGCGCGCACCTGCGGACACGGTCGTCGAGGTGGACGGCGAGGACGTCGTCCCGGGCGTGCACGCCGTCCTCGACAAGATGGCGGCCTTCTCCGACCGGATCAGGTCGGGAGCGTGGACCGGCTTCACGGGCAAGCGCATCAAGAACGTCGTCAACATCGGCATCGGCGGCTCCGACCTCGGCCCGGCCATGGCGTACGAGGCCCTGCGGGCCTTCACCGACCGCGATCTGACGGTGCGCTTCGTGTCCAACGTCGACGGCGCGGACCTGCACGAGGCCGTGCGGGACCTGGACCCGGCCGAGACGCTGTTCATCATCGCCTCCAAGACCTTCACCACCATCGAGACCATCACCAACGCCACCTCGGCGCGCGGTTGGCTGCTCGCCGGGCTGGGCGGGGACCAGGCCGCCGTGGCCCGGCACTTCGTGGCGCTGTCGACCAATGCCGAGAAGGTCACCGACTTCGGCATCGATCCGGCCAATATGTTCGAGTTCTGGGACTGGGTCGGCGGACGCTACTCCCTCGACTCCGCCATCGGCCTCTCGCTGATGATCGCGATCGGCCCGGCCGCCTTCCGGGAGATGCTCGGCGGCTTCCACGCCATGGACGAGCACTTCCGCACGGCGCCCGTGCACGAGAACGCCCCGCTGCTGATGGGCCTGTTGGGGATCTGGTACAGCGCCTTCTTCGACGCCCAGTCGCACGCCGTGCTGCCGTACAGCCACTACCTCTCGCGCTTCACGGCGTACTTGCAGCAGCTCGACATGGAGTCCAACGGCAAGTCCGTGGACCGCGACGGCAATCCGGTGGAGTGGCAGACGGGCCCGGTGGTCTGGGGCACGCCCGGCACCAACGGGCAGCACGCCTACTACCAGTTGATCCACCAGGGCACCCGGATGATCCCCGCGGACTTCATCGGCTTCGCCCGGCCGGTGGCGGAGCTGGAGGCGGCCCCGGCGGCCCAGCACGACCTGCTGATGGCGAACTTCTTCGCACAGACCCAGGCGCTGGCCTTCGGCAAGACGGCGGACGAGGTGCGTGCCGAGGGCGCCCCGGAGTCGCTGGTCCCGCACAAGACCTTCCACGGGAACCACCCGACGACCACCATCCTGGCGGGAGAGCTCTCCCCGGCGGTGCTGGGCCAGCTGATCGCGCTCTACGAGCACAAGGTGTTCGTCCAGGGCGCGGTGTGGAACATCGACTCCTTCGACCAGTGGGGCGTCGAACTCGGCAAGGTGCTCGCCAAGCGCGTCGAGCCCGCGCTGAGCGAGGGGGCCGACGTGCCGGGGCTGGACGCCTCGACGAAGGCGCTGGTGGCCACGTACCGCAAGCTGCGCGGCCGTAGCTGACCCAGGTACGAGAAGGGCCCGCCTCCCGGTACAGGGAGGCGGGCCCTTCTGCGTCGGCCGTCGTCAGGAAGAGGCCGGGGGGTACATGCCGGCCGGGAGCTTGGCCGCCGCCGCGCGGTCCAGGAGCCACAGGGTGCGGGAGCGGCCGTACGCCGCCGCGGCCGGGGCCTGGACCTCGCCCGCGCCGCCGAGGGCCAGGGAGACCGCCCCGGCCTTGTCCTCACCCGCGGCCAGCAGCCAGACCTCACGGGCCGCCCGGATCGCCGGGAGCGTGAGCGAGATCCGGGTGGGCGGGGGCTTCGGGGCGCCGTGCACGCCGACCACCGTGCGCTCGGTCTCGCGGGCCGCCGGGTGCTCCGGGAACAGCGAGGCCACGTGCGTGTCCGGGCCCACGCCCAGCATCAGCACGTCGAACCGGGGGACCGGACCGTGGTCCTCCGGACCGGCCGCCTTCGCCAGCTCGGCCGCGTAGGAGGCCGCCGCGGCGTCCACGTCGCCGCCGTGCGGGCCGTCCGAGGCGGGCATCACGTGCACGCGGGCCGGGTCCACCGGGACCGCGTCCAGCAGGGCCTCGCGGGCCTGGGTGTGGTTGCGCTCGGGGTCGTCGGCGGGGACGTACCGCTCGTCGCCCCACCACAGGTCCAGCCGGGTCCAGTCGATCGCGTCCCGCGCCGGGGCGGCGGCCAGTGCCGCGAGCAGGCCGTTGCCGTTGCGTCCGCCGGTGAGGACGACGGACGCGGTGCCGCGGGCCGTCTGAGCGTCCACGATCTTCGTGATGAGCCGGGCCGCGGTGGCCTGGGCCATCAGTTCCTTGTCCCGGTGGACGACGACCTGGGGAGTCGTCATACCCATGTGCTGCCGCCTTCTTGGTTGTGCGGGTGGGATGCGGTGCGGGTGCCGCTGCGCGGAGCCGGTCCCCGCCCCGCCCTTTCGCCGTTTCCCGGGGCGCCGCCCCGGACCCCGCGCCTCAAACGCCGGCGGGCTGGATTTTCCAGCCCGCCGGCGTTTGAGGACCGGGTCCGGGCAGAGCCCGGCTCCGGCGGGGACTGCTACTTGGCCCTGGCCTTCTTCGGCTTCGGAGCCGGAGCGGGGTCCGGGTCCGCCGGGGCTTCGGCGGGGTCGGGCGCCGCCGCAGGCGTGGACGCCTCCAGCCTCGCCACGCCGAACTTCAGCGAGGCCTCGTACGTGTTGTCCGGATCCAGCCTGCGCAGCTCCTCCGCCAGGAGCTCGGCCGTGTCGCGGCGCTTGAGCGCCACCGCACGGTCGGGCTGTCCCGGCATGCACAGCGTGGCCAGCGCGCCGTCCGCCCGGTCCAGGACGATGTCGCCGTCCTTGGTGGACAGGCGTACGGCCGTCAGGCCCGGGCCCGACGACAGCGTGCGCCTGACGGGGACCTGGAGCCGGTCCGCCAGCCACATGGCCAGCAGTTCGCAGCTCGGGTTCTCGTCCTCGCCCTCGACGGTCGCCGAGACGACCGACAGGGCCTGCTGGTCCAGTGCGGCCGCCAGCATGGAGCGCCACGGGGTGATCCGGGTCCACGACAGGTCCGTGTCCCCGGGGGCGTACGCCTCCGCCCGGGCGCCGAGCGCCTCGACCGGGTGCTCGGAGGAGTAGGTGTCCGTGATCCGACGCTGTCCCAGCGCGCCCAGCGGGTCGCCCGCCAGGTCTGCCGGAGCCCCTCCCGGCCACCAGACGACCACGGGCGCGTCGGGCAGCAGGAGAGGCAGCACGACCGACTGGGCATGGTTGACCAGTTCGCCGTGCAGGCGGAGCACAACCGTTTCCCCGCTGCCGGCGTCCGCCCCGACGCGGACCTCCGCGTCGAGCCGGGCGTCACGGCGGCTGCGGGGGGAGCGGCTGGCCCGCTTGACCACGACGACGATCCGCGAGGGGTGTTCGTGGGACGCGTCGTTCGCCGACTTGAGCGCGTCGTACGCGTTCTCCTCGTCGGTCACGATCACCAGCGTGAGGACCATGCCGATGGCCGGCGTGCCGATGTCCCGGCGTGCCTGCACCATCGCGGCATTGATCTTGCTGGAGTTGGTCTCCGTGAGGTCGATCTTCATGGCCGGCGCCAGCTCCGTCCGTCTCGTGCGAGCATCTCGTCCGCCTCGACCGGCCCCCAGGTGCCCGACGGGTACTGCGCGGGCTTGCCGTGCTTGTCCCAGTACTCCTCGATCGGGTCGAGGATGTTCCAGGACAGTTCGACTTCCTGGTGACGCGGGAAGAGGTTCGCGTCGCCGAGGAGCACGTCGAGGATGAGCCGCTCGTACGCCTCGGGGCTGGACTCCGTGAAGGACTCGCCGTAGGCGAAGTCCATCGTGACGTCCCGGACCTCCATGGAGGTGCCCGGGACCTTGGAGCCGAAGCGGACCGTCACGCCCTCGTCCGGCTGGACCCGGATGACCAGGGCGTTCTGCCCCAGCTCCTCGGTCGCGCCCGACTCGAACGGCAGGTACGGGGCCCGCTTGAAGACGACCGCGATCTCGGTCACCCGGCGGCCCAGGCGCTTGCCCGTCCGCAGGTAGAACGGGACGCCCGCCCAGCGGCGGTTGTTGATCTCCAGGCGGATGGCCGCGTAGGTGTCGGTCTTCGACTTGGGGTCGATGCCGTCCTCTTCGAGGTACCCGACGACCTTCTCGCCGCCCTGCCAGGCGGCCGCGTACTGGCCGCGCACGGTGTGCTTGCCCAGGTCCTCCGGCAGCTGCACCGCCGTGAGCACCTTGAGCTTCTCGGCCACCAGCGCCTTGGGGTGGAAGGAGCCGGGCTCCTCCATCGCGGTCAGCGCGAGCAGCTGGAGCAGGTGGTTCTGGATGACGTCACGGGCGGCGCCGATACCGTCGTAGTACCCGGCCCGGCCGCCGATGCCGATGTCCTCGGCCATGGTGATCTGTACGTGGTCGACGTACGACCGGTTCCAGATCGGCTCGAACATCGTGTTGGCGAAGCGGAGCGCCAGGATGTTCTGGACGGTCTCCTTGCCGAGGTAGTGGTCGATCCGGAAGACCTCGTCGCGCGGGAAGACCTCGTGGACGACCTTGTTGAGTTCCTCGGCGCTCTTCAGGTCGTGCCCGAAGGGCTTCTCGATGACGGCACGCCGCCAGGAGCCCTCCTTCTGCGCCAGCCCGTGGTCCTTGAGCTGCTGGACCACCTTGGGGAAGAACTTCGGCGGGACGGACAGGTAGAAGGCGAAGTTGCCGCCCGTGCCCTGTGCCTTGTCCAGCTCCTCGATGGTCGCCTTCAGCGTCTCGAAGGCGGCGTCGTCGTCGAAGTCGCCCGAGACGAAACGGCAGCCCTGCACGAGCTGCTGCCACACTTCCTCGCGGAAGGGCGTCCGGGAGTGCTCCTTGACCGCGTCGTGGACCACCTGGGCGAAGTCCTCGTCCTGCCACTCGCGGCGGGCGAACCCGATCAGCGAGAAGCCCGGCGGAAGCAGGCCTCTGTTGGCCAGGTCGTAGACGGCAGGCATCAGCTTCTTGCGCGACAGGTCACCCGTAACGCCGAAAATGACCAGGCCGGACGGCCCCGCGATACGCGGGAGCCGCCGGTCCTGTGCGTCACGAAGCGGGTTCGCTCCGTTTACAGTCAAGGTGTTCAGGCCTCCGTGGGGGCGAGGCGCTCAAGCTCCGCCTCGGTCGACTTCAGCAGGTCGTTCCAGGACGCCTCGAACTTCTCGACGCCCTCGTCCTCGAGCAGCTGCACCACATCGTCGTACGAGATGCCCAGCTTCGCGACCGCGTCGAGCTCGGCGCGCGCCTGCTCGTAGGTGCCGCGCACGGTGTCACCCGTGATCTGCCCGTGGTCGGCGGTGGCCTCCAGGGTGGCCTCCGGCATGGTGTTCACCGTGTTCGGGGCGACCAGGTCGTCCACGTACAGGGTGTCCTTGTACGCCGGGTCCTTGACGCCCGTCGAGGCCCACAGCGCACGCTGCTTGTTGGCGCCGTGCTTCTCCAGCGCGGTCCAGCGGTCCGAGGAGAAGACCTCCTCGTAGGCCTCGTAGGCCAGACGGGCGTTGGCGAGCGCCGCCTTGCCCTTGAGGGCCTTCGCCTCGTCGGTGCCGACCGCGTCCAGGCGCTTGTCGATCTCCGAGTCCACGCGGGACACGAAGAAGGAGGCGACCGAGTGGATCAGGGAGAGGTCCAGGCCGGAGGCCTTGGCCTTCTCCAGACCCGCCAGGTACGCGTCCATGACCTCGCGGTAGCGCTCCAGCGAGAAGATCAGCGTGACGTTGACGCTGATGCCCTTGCCGATGACCTCGGTGATCGCCGGCAGGCCGGCCTTGGTCGCCGGGATCTTGATGAGCGTGTTCGGGCGGTCCACCAGCCAGGCGAGCTGCTTGGCCTCGGCGATGGTCGCCGGGGTGTTGTGCGCCAGGCGCGGGTCGACCTCGATCGACACGCGGCCGTCCTGGCCGTCGGTGCGGTCGTAGACCGGGCGCAGGATGTCGGCGGCGTCCCTGACGTCCGCCGTCGTGATCATGCGCAGGGCCTCTTCCACGGTGACCTTGCGGGTCGCGAGGTCGGTGAGCTGCTGCTCGTAGCCCTCGCCGCCGCTGATGGCCTTCTGGAAGATCGCCGGGTTGGTGGTGACACCGACCACGTGCGACTGGTCGATGAGCTCGGCCAGGTTGCCGGACGTGATGCGCTTGCGGGACAGGTCGTCCAGCCAGATCGCGACGCCTTCGTCGGAGAGGCGCTTGAGTGCGTCTGTCATGGGATTACATCTCCTACTTGGGTTGCGTACCGGCGTCAGCGCGCGGCGGCGGCGAGGGATTCGTGGGCGGCGGCCGCCACGTTCTCGGCCGTGAAGCCGAACTCGCGGAAGAGCACCTTCGCGTCGGCCGAGGCACCGAAGTGCTCCAGCGAGACGATCCGGCCGGCGTCGCCGACGTAGCGGTGCCAGGTCAGGCCGATGCCCGCCTCGACCGCGACGCGGGCCTTCACCGACGGCGGCAGGACGCTGTCCTTGTACTCCTGGTCCTGCTCCTCGAACCACTCGACGGACGGCATCGAGACGACCCGGGTGGGGACGCCCTGGGCCTGGAGCTGCTCGCGGGCCTCGACGGCCAGGTGCACCTCGGAGCCGGTACCGATGAGGAGGACCTGCGCCGGGCCGCCCTCGGCCTCGAACAGCACGTACCCGCCCTTGGCGGCGGCCTCGTTGCGCTCGTAGGTCGGCACACCCTGGCGGGTCAGCGCGAGGCCGTGCGGGGCACCCTTGCCGAAGACCTTGGTGTGGCGCCGCAGGATCTCGCGCCAGGCGATGGCGGTCTCGTTGGCGTCGGCCGGGCGGACGATGTTCAGGCCCGGGATGGCGCGCAGCGAGGCGAGGTGCTCGACCGGCTGGTGGGTCGGGCCGTCCTCGCCCAGACCGATGGAGTCGTGCGTCCACACGTACGTCACCGGCAGGTGCATCAGCGCGGACAGGCGGACGGCGTTGCGCATGTAGTCGGAGAACACCAGGAAGGTGCCGCCGTAGATGCGGGTGTGGCCGTGCAGCGCGATGCCGTTCATGGACGCGGCCATGGCGTGCTCGCGGATGCCGAAGTGGATGGTGCGGCCGTACGGGTCGGCCTCCGGCAGCGGGTTCCCCACCGGCAGGAACGAGGAGTCCTTGTCGATGGTGGTGTTGTTGGAGCCGGCCAGGTCGGCCGAGCCGCCCCACAGCTCCGGGATGACCGCGCCGAGCGCGCCGAGGACCTTGCCGGAGGCGGCGCGGGTGGCGACGCCCTTGCCGGCCTCGAAGACGGGGAGCTTGTCCTCCCAGCCCGCGGGCAGCTCGTTGGCGTTGATGCGGTCGAACTCGGCGGCGCGCTCCGGGTTGGCGGTGCGCCAGGCGGAGAACTCCTTCTCCCACGCGGCCTTGGCCTCGCGGCCGCGGTCCCCCAGCGCGCGGGTGTGGGCGATGACCTCGTCGGAGACCTCGAAGGTCTGCTCCGGGTCGAAGCCGAGGACGCGCTTGGTGGCCGCGACCTCGTCGTCGCCGAGCGCCGAGCCGTGGGCGGCCTCGGTGTTCTGGGCGTGCGGGGCGGGCCAGGCGATGATCGAGCGGGCCGCGATGAAGGACGGGCGGCCGGTCTCGGCCTTGGCGGCCTGGAGGGCGGCGAACAGCGCCTTCGGGTCGAGGTCGCCGTTCTCCTGCTGCTCGACGCGCTGGACGTGCCAGCCGTACGCCTCGTAGCGCTTGATGGTGTCCTCGGAGACGGCCGTCTCCGTGTCACCCTCGATGGAGATGTGGTTGTCGTCCCACAACAGGACGAGGTTGCCGAGCTTCTGGTGGCCGGCCAGCGCGGACGCCTCGTGCGAGATGCCCTCCTGGAGGCAGCCGTCGCCCGCGATCGCGTAGACCATGTGGTCGAACGGGGAGGCGCCCGGGGCGGCCTCGGGGTCGAACAGGCCGCGCTCGTAGCGGGCGGCCATGGCCATGCCCACCGCGTTGGCGATGCCCTGGCCGAGGGGGCCGGTGGTGGTCTCGACGGCGGCCGTGTGGCCGTACTCCGGGTGACCGGGGGTCTTGGAGCCCCAGGTGCGGAACGCCTTGAGGTCGTCCAGCTCCAGGCCGAAGCCACCGAGGTAGAGCTGGGTGTAGAGCGTCAGGGAGGAGTGCCCCGCGGAGAGCACGAAGCGGTCGCGGCCGACCCATTCATGGTCCGCCGGGTCGTGCCGCATCACCTTCTGGAAGAGGGTGTACGCGGCGGGGGCCAGGCTCATCGCCGTACCGGGGTGGCCGTTTCCGACCTTCTGGACCGCGTCAGCGGCCAGGATGCGGGCGGTGTCGACGGCCCGCTGGTCCAGTTCGGTCCACTCGAGCTCTGTGGTGGTCGGCTTGGTGCTCACCGTGGGTCAGGGCTCCTCTCCACATGTATGAATCCCGGTGACGAACGGTGCACCGGCGCGATTCCGAGCCTACCCCCGCAACGGCGTGCAGCTATTCGAGTGCAGGCAGTCCGTCACCGCGCCGCCGACCCGCGTTCACCCGCGCACCGGCGTCCGGCGAGGCCCGTCCCCCGTATGTATGCACGGTCCGATCGGCTCAACACGAGGCGACCCCGGCGCGGGGCGACGTAAGCGCAACGTCTACAGTGGCGTGGTACGCGCAAGCCTTAACCGGGCCTTCATGTCGTGAATGGTCCGAGTCGGAGCTTGCTGGATTCTCTCTCAGGGGTGTGCGTGACGGCCGTCGAATCCCGTCCAGCGGGGGTGCTCGGGACGAGCCCCGGTCACCGGCCGCTCGGGACCCGCGTCATGGCTTTCGTGGCATTGACCAAGCCGCGGATCATCGAACTTCTGCTGATCACCACAGTGCCGGTGATGTTCCTGGCGGAGCAAGGCGTTCCGTCGCTGCGGCTGGTCCTCGTGACCTGCCTCGGCGGCTACTTGTCCGCGGGCGGCGCCAACGCGCTGAACATGTACATCGACCGCGACATCGACGCGCTGATGGACCGGACCTCGCAGCGCCCGCTGGTGACCGGCATGGTCAGCCCGCGGGAGTGCCTGGCCTTCGGCCTCACCCTCGCGGTCGTCTCCACCCTCTTCTTCGGCCTGCTCGTCAACTGGCTGTCGGCGGCGCTGTCGCTCGGCGCGCTCCTCTTCTACGTCGTGGTCTACACGATGCTGCTGAAGCGGCGCACCGCTCAGAACATCGTGTGGGGCGGCATCGCGGGCTGCATGCCGGTGCTCATCGGCTGGTCGGCCGTCACGGACGAGGTCTCCTGGGCCGCGGTCATCCTCTTCCTCGTCATCTTCTTCTGGACGCCGCCGCACTACTGGCCGCTGTCGATGAAGGTCAAGGACGACTACGCGCGGGCCGGCGTGCCGATGCTCCCGGTGGTCGCGGGCAACCGGGCCGTGGCGCGCCAGATCGTCCTCTACAGCTGGGTGATGGTGGCGGTCTCGCTGCTGCTGACCCCGCTGGGCTACACCGGCTGGTTCTACACCGCGGTCGCGCTGGTCTCGGGCGGCTGGTGGCTGTGGGAGGCGCACGCGCTCCACGCACGGGCCAAGGCGGGCGTCGTGGGCGCGAAGCTCAAGGAGATGCGCCTGTTCCACTGGTCCATCACCTACGTGTCGCTGCTGTTCGTGGCAGTGGCCGTGGATCCCTTCCTCCGTTGATTACTCGCCGGTAGCATGGCTTCCATGGGAGACACCGCAGACACGGCGGCCGCCGCAGGCGCCGCGGACAAGAAGCAGGACCGTAAGGCCGCGAAGCTGGCCAAGCAGATCGGCGCGTTCGCCAAGCAGCACGGCGGCGCCGAGGGCCAGCTCGCCCACATCGGCCAGGCCGGCACCCGGATCGTGCTCGTGGGTACGGACGGCGGCTGGGGCGACCTGGTGGCCCCCACCTTCGAGGTGGCCCGGCTGGCCGCGGAGAAGGCGGCGCTGACCCTCCACGACGAGTTCGACGGGGAGTTCGCCGCGCGCGTGCGCACGGGCCCGTACGAGTGGACGCGGATGGCCGGTATCCAGATCGGCGGACCCGAGAACCCGGCGGCCTGAGCCCGGGAGAACGTCCCGGGGACCCGGGAGTGCCGTCTCGGTCAACAGCCCGAGCAACACCTCACACCCCGCTTACCCGTTAGGACGTGTGGAAGCGCCTTCCCCACGTCCGCAACGGGATGCCCGGATGATCGAAACGCCGCCCCTGGTGGACCAGTACTGCCACGGAGTCCTCCGTACGGAGCTGGGCCTGGGCACCTTCGAGGCCCAGCTGATGCGCTCGGCCGGTCCGCCGGCCGCGGGCACCACCTTCTTCGACACGCAGACCGGCTTCGCGGTACGCCGCTGGTGCCCGCCGCTGCTGGGGCTGGAACCGCACGCCACCCCCGCCCGCTATCTGGCGCGGCGGCGCGAGCTGGGCGCGGCCGAGACCGCCCGGCGGCTGCTGAGGGGATCCGGCGTCGCCGCCTACCTGGTCGACACCGGGGTGCCCGGGGATCTCACCGGGCCCAAGGAACTGGCGCTCGCCGGGGACGCCGACGCCTTCGAGTCGGTCCGGCTGGAGTTGCTGGCCGAGCAGGTCGCCGACACCTCCGGGACGGTGGGCGCCTTCCTCGCCAATCTCGCCGAGGCCGTCCACCACGCCGCCACCGGGGCCGCGGCCTTCACCTGTGCCACGGCGTTCGCCCGCGCACACACCCCGGCCGTCGCACCCGAGCCGCCCGGTCCCGGCGCGGTGCGCGGGGCGGCCGGGCGGTGGCTGGCCCGGCGGCCGCGGGGCGGAGCCGTACGGGACCCCGTACTCCTGGCCCACCTGCTGTGGAGCGCGGTGGCGTCGGGGCTGCCGCTCCAGCTGCACACGGGCGAGGCCGACACGGCCGCGCTGACCGGGTTCGTACGGGCCACCGCGGGCCTCGGGACCCGACTGGTACTGCTCGGCGGATATCCGCACCACCGCCGCACCGCGCAGCTCGCGGCGGCCTTCCCGCACGTCTACGCCGATACGGGCGAGGCCCTCGGGCAGACCGGGGCGCGGGCCGCGGCGGTCCTGGCGGAGCTGCTGGAGATCGCGCCGTTCGGGAAGGTGCTGTTCTCCAGCGGCGGGCGGCAGCTGCCCGAACTGCACGCGGTGGGCGCCCTGGTGTTCCGCGAGGCGCTGGGCCGGGTGCTGGGCGGCTGGGCGGCCGAGGGTTCCTGGTCCTGGCGGGACGCGGAACGGGTGGCCGCCCTGGTCGCGGCGGGCAATGCCCGCCGCGTCTACCGCCTGGACCGGGGGTAGGGGCCAGGGGCTGGTGACTAGGCGGCGGAGAGCTGCGGGTCGGCCTGGGCGGGGATCTCCGCCTGCTCGGCCGGCCGCTCGCGCAGGCTCAGGGCGATCCGGAGCACGGCGATCCACACCAGGCAGGAGCCGAGCATGTGGGCGGCGACCAGGGCCTCGGGGACCTGGGTGGCGTACTGCACGTAGCCGATCGCGCCCTGGGCGAGCAGCACGACCAGCAGGTCGCGGGCGCGGGCCCGGGTGTCGGCGGGAGCGTCCACGACGCGCAGGACCAGCCACATCGCGATACCGAGCGCGCACACCAGCCAGGCGGAGACGGCGTGCACGTGGGCGGTGGTGTCCCAGTCGAAGGGCATCCGCTTGATCTCGCTGCTGTCGCCGGCGTGCGGACCGGAGCCGGTCACGACGGTGCCCGCCGCGATCAGGACGAGGGTGGCCGCGAGCAGCGCCCACGCCAGCTTGCGCACCGGGCCGGGCACGCGCGGCCGGGCGGCGCCGTCACCTTCGCGGGTGCGCTGCCAGGTGACCGTCGTCACGGTGATCAGCGCGGTGGCGAGGAGGAAGTGCCCGGCCACGCTGTACGGGTTGAGCCCGGTCAGGACGGTGATGCCGCCCAGTACGGCGTTGGCCATCACGGTGAAGAACTGCACCCAGCCGAGCTTCGTCAGGGAGTGCCGCCAGGGCTTGGCCGAGCGGGCGGCGATGATCGCCCAGCCGACGGCCGCGCTGAGCACGTAGGTCAGCATGCGGTTGCCGAATTCGATGGCGCCGTGGAAGCCCTGCTCCTGCGTCACGATCAGGCTGTCGTCGGTGCACTTGGGCCAGGTGTCGCAGCCGAGGCCGGATCCGGTCAGCCGTACCGCGCCGCCGGTGACGACGATGACCACGCTCATGACGAGCGCGGCGAGTGCGGCCCGCTGGACGGTCCGGGGTGACGGGGTCCAGCGGCTGGCGATGTGGGCGAGGGGGTTCAACACGCCCCATATCGTAGGCGACCCCTTGTGCAAAGTTTCACGAGGGGGTGGCCAGGGGCGTGTCCGGGCCGATGGCCAGCCGGTACCTCGCCCCTGCGGGGTCGCCCTCCTCCTGCCACCACAGGAGGATGCGCCAATGGGTGCCGTCGCCCGGGTAGTCCGCCGAGTCGGCGAACCCGCGCAGTAATTCGCCCGCTACGTCCTCGGCCGTCCGATTCCTTACTTCTATGGTGCTGTGCCAGGGATGTTCGAGTACGTTCCATGCGCCGTCAGGTCCGCGCACCTCGAAGCGCCACACCGCGAGCCAGGGGGTGACCTCCAGCATCGTGCGCACCTGCTCGGCGTCGAGCCCCAGCCCGGCCGCGATCCGCGGCTCCGCCACCCCCTGGATACGGGCGGCCACCACGGCCCGGGGCAGCAGCCGTTCGGGCAGCAGCCCCTGCGTGCGCAGGCTGACCAGCGAGCCGAAGGTCAGGAAGCGCAGCCGCAGTTCCAGCTGGCGGCCGAGGTGGTCGAGGGCCTCCTCGGCCTCCCCGGACTCCTCGGCGGCAGGGTCTGCGAGCAGCAGCCGGCGGAAGTCGGACTCGGCGGCCACGGCCCAGGCCACGGCCTCCTCGGCGAACCCCAGCTCGGCGAGGCGGTCCCCGAGGAACACCTTGGCCTGCGCCAGGCCCCGCCGGTTGACCGGATCCCGCTGGTCCAGCCCCGCCCACACCTCCACCGCGGTCCGGGTCAGATCGCGGGCGCGCTCACCGGCCGCCCGCTCCATGGCGCTCGGCCCCTCGCCGGCGGCCGGGCCCAGTGGGTGCTTCGGCAGCCGGGCCCCGTCGCTGAGCGGCCAGGACAGCCAGACCCCGTGGTTGATCAGCCCGCGGGCGTACCAGCGGGCGAACTCGGGGGAGTGCCCGGCCGCGCGCTCGGAGCTGCGCAGTCCCTCCTCGATCGTGGCGAGGGCGCCCGCGCGGTCCCCCGCCGCGAACCGCGCGGCGGCCCGGTCGGCCAGGCGCAGCCCGAGCAGCGCGGTGCACCGAGGGTCGTCCGTGAAGGGGCGCAGGGCGCCGATCAGCTCGTCGAGGAGCCGCTCGCGCTCCCCGGGCTCCGTGTGCTCCGCCCCCGACCGCACCCGTGCCCATTGATCGTCCAGCCGTAGAACGGCGTCCCGCTGCACCATGTCCGCCCCCCGGCTTCATGTGTGAGGGGCCCATCCTCGCGGCATCGCCGCCGCGAGGGGAGGGATTTCATTCCCAGCGGAAGAGCCGCGCGGCGGCGCCCAGACCGAGTACGGCCCAGCCCGCCAGTACGGCCGCGTCGCCCCAGGGGAGCGAAGCACCGTGCTGGAGCACCTCGCGCAGCCCGTCGGACAGGGCCGCGATGGGCAGCAGCCCCAGGACGGACTGCGCGGCCTCCGGGAACTTCTCCAGCGGCACGATCACCCCGCCGCCGACCAGCAGCAGCAGGAAGACCAGGTTGGCGGCTGCCAGTGTCATCTCGGCCTTGAGGGTGCCCGCCATCAGCAGCCCGAGGCCGGAGAAGGCGGCGGTGCCCAGCAGGATCAGCGCGGCCACCGACAGCGGGTCGCCCTGCGGGGACCAGCCCAGCGCGAGGGCGATCGCCGTCAGCAGGGCGATCTGCAGTACCTCGGTGACCAGCACCGACAGGGTCTTGGCGGCCATCAGGGCCCAGCGCGGCAGCGGGGAGGCCCCGAGTCGCTTGAGGACCCCGTAGCGGCGGTCGAAGCCGGTGGCGATGGCCTGGCCGGTGAAGGCGGTGGACATCACGGCGAGCGCCAGAATCCCGGGCGCGAGGAAGTCCACGGACTTCTCGCCGCCCCCCTCTTGAATGGGCACGGTGACGATGTCCACGGCGGAGAAGAGGGTCAGCAGCAGCGCCGGGATGATCACGGTCAGCAGCAGCTGTTCCCCGTTGCGCAGCAGCATCCGGGTCTCCAGCGCCGCCTGCGCGAGGATCATGCGGGACACGGGCGCGGCCCCCGGGCTGGGGGTGAACGTACCGGCGCTCATGCGCGCAGCTCCTTGCCTGTCAGTTCGAGGAAGACGTCCTCGAGGGTGTGCCGCTCCACCGTGAGGCTGCTCGGCATCACGCCGTGCTGCGCGCACCAGGAGGCGACGGTGGCCAGCAGCTGCGGGTGGACGTCGCCGGTGACCCGGTAGACGCCCGGGGTGAGCTCGGCGGCCTGGGTGCCGTCGGGCAGCGCCTTCAGGAGCGAGGCGAGGTCGAGGGAGGGGCGGCCGGTGAAGCGCAGGGTGTTCTCGGCGCCGCCGCGGCACAGCTCCTCGGGGCTGCCGTGGACGATGACCCTGCCCGCGTCCACGATGGCGACCTCGTCGGCGAGCTGCTCGGCCTCGTCCATGTGGTGGGTGGTGAGGACGACGGTGACCCCGTCGGTGCGCAGCTCCCGTACGAGGTCCCAGGTCGCGCGGCGGGCCTGCGGGTCCAGGCCGGCGGTGGGCTCGTCCAGGAAGACCAGCTCGGGGCGGCCCACCACGGCCATGGCCAGGGCCAGGCGCTGCTGCTGGCCGCCGGAGAGCCGGCGGTAGGGGGTGCGGCCGCAGCCGCCGAGTCCGAGGCGTTCCACCAGGGTGCCGACGTCGAGCGGGTCGGCGTAGAGCTTGGCCATGTGGCGGAGCATCTCGACGGCGCGGGCTCCGGAGTAGACGCCGCCGGACTGCAGCATCACGCCGATCCGCGGGCGCAGGGCCCCGGCCTGGGCGACCGGGTCGAGGCCGAGGACGCGGACGGTGCCGGCGTCGGGGCGGCGGTAGCCCTCGCAGGTCTCCACCGTGGTCGTCTTGCCCGCGCCGTTGGGACCGAGGACCGCGGTGACGGAGCCGCTCCGGACGGTGAGGTCCAGGCCGTCCACCGCGGTCTTGGTGCCGTACCGCTTCACCAGTCCGCGGATCTCCACGGCGGGGTCGTTGCTCATGAGGGGTGAGTCTACGGAGCCGGGGGAGGGGCCGTGGGTCCCGGGGTCAGGGCCTCTTCGTCTCCGGTTCGTCTTCGGTTCGGCGTCAGGGATTCGAACGCCGCGTCGCGAATACGGTTCTTTTCAGTCGGTCGGTCCTGGAGGTGTCGGCATGTTTCAGTGATCTTTTCCGGAGGTCGATTTTCCCGGCGCCGAGGAACGGCTGCGGGTAGAGGTGTGCTGGTGGGGAGCGGTTTTCGGGCTCAGCGGGACCATCCGGAAAAGTAGCGGAATGCTGCCCTCCGAATAACTCTCCGTCGACAAATAAGGTAACCCTTAGTGATGGAGGCCACCAGGGGTGGCGTCCATCACGGCTTGTCGCCGCTCGGTTAATTACGCAACAATGGCGTTGTGAAATACGGCGAACGGCAGATCGACACCCTCCAGGGGGAGCTCGGCACCGGGGAGCGGTCAACCCGCAACCGCGTGGCGCGCTCGATCCTGGACCACGGTCCGTCCACCGTCGCCGACCTCGCCCAGCGTCTCGGCCTCACCCAGGCCGCCGTCCGCCGCCACCTCGACACGCTCGTCACCGACGACGTGGTCGAACCCCGTGAGCAGCGTGTGTACGGTGCGCGCACCCGGGGCCGGCCCGCCAAGGTCTTCGCGCTCACCGACTGCGGCCGCGACGCCTTCGACCAGTCCTACGACACGCTCGCCGCGGACGCCCTGCGCTGGATCGCGCAGTCGGCCGGCGGCGGTGAGAAGGGCGACGTGGCCGTCGCCGCCTTCGCCAGGTCGCGGATGGAAACGCAGGCGCGGGCCTACAAGGAGGCCGTCGAGGCCGCCGCCCCGCAGGAGCGCACGGAGGCCCTTGCCAGGGCGTTGACCACGGACGGGTACGCTGCTACGGCGAAGAGCGCTCCCGGTCCGCACAGCGGTGAACAGCTCTGCCAGCACCACTGCCCGGTCGCGCACGTCGCCGAGCAGTTCCCGCAGCTCTGCGAGGCGGAGACCGAGGTCTTCTCCCGTCTGCTGGGGACCCATGTGCAGCGCCTCGCCACGATCGCCCATGGCGACGGGGTGTGCACGACGTTCATTCCGCGTGGCGCGAGCACCACACAGACCGACACATCAGTATCTGCAAGTACGGCCGGGAGGAACCCCGCATGACCACGGAGATCGCTCACCCTGAGCTCGATGGCCTGGGCACTTACGAATACGGCTGGGCCGACTCCGACGCGGCCGGTGCCGCTGCCAAGCGGGGTCTGTCCGAAGATGTCGTCCGCGACATCTCGGCGAAGAAGTCCGAGCCGGAGTGGATGCTCAAGCTCCGCCTCAAGGGCCTGAAGCTGTTCGACAAGAAGCCCATGCCGAACTGGGGTTCCGACCTCTCGGGCATCGACTTCAACAACATCAAGTACTTCGTGCGTTCCACCGAGAAGCAGGCCGCTTCGTGGGAGGACCTGCCCGAGGACATCAAGAACACGTACGACAAGCTCGGCATCCCGGAGGCGGAGAAGCAGCGCCTCGTCGCCGGTGTCGCGGCCCAGTACGAGTCCGAGGTCGTCTACCACCAGATCCGTGAGGACCTGGAGGAGCAGGGCGTCATCTTCCTCGACACGGACACCGCGCTCAAGGAGCACCCGGAGCTCTTCCAGGAGTACTTCGGCACGGTCATCCCGGTCGGCGACAACAAGTTCGCGTCGCTGAACACCGCGGTGTGGTCCGGCGGCTCCTTCATCTACGTCCCCAAGGGCGTGAAGGTCGACATCCCGCTCCAGGCCTACTTCCGTATCAACACGGAGAACATGGGCCAGTTCGAGCGGACGCTGATCATCGTCGACGAGGACGCCTACGTCCACTACGTCGAGGGCTGCACCGCCCCGATCTACTCCTCGGACTCGCTGCACAGCGCCGTGGTCGAGATCATCGTCAAGAAGGGCGGCCGCTGCCGCTACACGACGATCCAGAACTGGTCGAACAACGTCTACAACCTGGTCACCAAGCGCGCCGTGGCGTACGAGGGCGCGACCATGGAGTGGATCGACGGCAACATCGGTTCCAAGGTCACCATGAAGTACCCGGCCGTCTACCTGATGGGCGAGCACGCCAAGGGCGAGACCCTGTCCATCGCCTTCGCGGGCGAGGGCCAGCACCAGGACGCCGGCTCCAAGATGGTCCACATGGCGCCGAACACCTCCTCGAACATCGTCTCCAAGTCGGTGGCCCGAGGCGGCGGCCGCACCTCCTACCGAGGCCTGGTCGAGATCGGCGAGGGCGCGCACGGCTCGAAGTCCAACGTGCTGTGCGACGCGCTCCTGGTCGACACCATCTCCCGCTCGGACACGTACCCCTACGTGGACGTCCGCGAGGACGACGTCTCCATGGGCCACGAGGCCACGGTCTCCAAGGTCTCCGACGACCAGCTCTTCTACCTGATGAGCCGCGGTATGACGGAGTTCGAGGCGATGGCCATGATCGTGCGCGGCTTCGTCGAGCCCATCGCGCGTGAGCTGCCCATGGAGTACGCCCTGGAGCTGAACCGGCTGATCGAGCTGCAGATGGAGGGATCGGTCGGCTGACCGCCGGCCGCGCGGCGTCCCCCGCCGCACATCCTTTGACGTAGGCAGTGTTCTTTAAAGAGAGTGAGCAAGACGACAGCCATGGCTGAGGCTCAGAACATTCCGGCGGGTTCGACCACCGCCGGCGCGATCGCGGTGGCCGCCGAGTCCACCGTCGCCACCCGGATGAGTGCGCCCCCGTCCTTCGACGTGGCGGACTTCCCGGTTCCGAACGGCCGCGAGGAGGAGTGGCGCTTCACGCCGCTCGCCCGCCTCAAGGGCCTGCACGACGGCACCGCGGTCGCCAACGGCACCATGAAGGCCCAGATCGACGCGCCCGAGGGCGTCACGGTCGAGTCGGTGGAGCGCGGCGACGCGCGCATCGGCAAGGCCGGCACCCCGGTGGACCGGATCGCCGCCCAGGCGTTCTCGTCCTTCGCCAAGGCCACGGTCGTCACCGTGCCCAAGGAGACGGTCCTGACCGAGCCGGTGCGCGTGACGCTGCACGGCGAGGGCGGCACCACCTTCGGCCACACCGTCTTCGACGTGCAGGCCTTCGCCGAGGCCGTCATCGTCATCGACCACACCGGTGACGGCGTGCGCGCCGCCAACGTCGACTTCCTGGTCGGCGACGGCGCCAAGCTCACCGTCGTGTCCGTGCAGGACTGGGACGACACCGCCGTCCACTGCTCCCAGCACAACACGCTGGTCGGCCGCGACGCGACCTTCAAGTCGGTCGTCGTCACCTTCGGCGGCGACCTGGTCCGCATCCACCCGCGCATCAGCTACGCCGGCCCCGGCGGCGAGGCCGAGCTCTTCGGCCTGTACTTCACGGACGCCGGCCAGCACCAGGAGCACCGCCTCCTGGTCACGCACGACGCCCCGCACTGCAAGTCGAACGTGGTCTACAAGGGCGCGCTCCAGGGCCAGGACGCCCACGCGGTCTGGATCGGTGACGTGCTCATCCAGAAGAGCGCCGAGGGCACCGACACCTACGAGATGAACCGCAACCTCGTCCTCACGGACGGCGCGCGGGTCGACTCGGTCCCGAACCTGGAGATCGAGACCGGCGAGATTGTCGGCGCCGGCCACGCCTCCGCGACCGGCCGCTTCGACGACGAGCAGCTCTTCTACCTGCAGGCCCGTGGCATCGCGGCCGACGACGCCCGCCGCCTGGTCGTCCGCGGCTTCTTCGCGGAACTCGTCCAGCAGATCGGTGTCGACGACATCGAGGAGCGTCTGCTCGCCAAGATCGAGACCGAGCTCCAGGGTTCCGTCTGATGAATTACGTCAAGGCCTGCGCGCTCAGCGAGCTGGAGGAGAACACCCCGAAGCGGGTGGAACTCGACGGCACGCCGGTGTCCATCGTCTCCACCGAGGGGGAGGTGTTCGCGATCAACGACATCTGCTCGCACGCGAACGTCTCGCTCTCGGAGGGCGAGGTCGAGGACTGCATGATCGAGTGCTGGCTGCACGGGTCCTCCTTCGACCTGCGCACCGGCAAGCCCTCGGGTCTGCCCGCGACGCGCCCCGTACCCGTATACCCCGTAAAGATCGAAGGGGACGACGTGCTCGTCTCCCTCACCCAGGAGTCCTGAGGTATCCATGGCAACGCTTGAAATCCACGACCTGCACGTCTCCGTCGAGGCCGAGAACGGCGCCCGCGAGATCCTCAAGGGCGTCGACCTCACCGTCAAGCAGGGTGAGACGCACGCCATCATGGGTCCGAACGGCTCCGGCAAGTCCACCCTGGCGTACTCGCTCGCCGGTCACCCGAAGTACACCATCACCGGTGGCACCGTGACCCTCGACGGCGAGGACGTCCTGGAGATGTCCGTCGACGAGCGCGCCCGCGCCGGCGTCTTCCTCGCGATGCAGTACCCGGTCGAGGTCCCCGGTGTCTCGGTCTCCAACTTCCTGCGCACCTCGGCCACCGCGATCCGCGGCGAGGCGCCGAAGCTGCGTACCTGGGTGAAGGAGGTCAAGTCCGCGATGGAGCAGCTCCAGATGGACCCGGCCTTCGCCGAGCGCAACGTCAACGAGGGCTTCTCCGGCGGTGAGAAGAAGCGCCACGAGATCCTGCAGCTGGAGCTCCTGAAGCCGAAGATCGCGATCCTCGACGAGACCGACTCCGGCCTGGACGTCGACGCCCTGCGCCAGGTCTCCGAGGGCGTCAACCGCGTCCGCGCGACCGGCGAGGTCGGCACGCTGCTGATCACGCACTACACGCGGATCCTCCGCTACATCAAGCCCGACTTCGTCCACGTCTTCTCCGAGGGCCGCATCGCCGAGTCCGGTGGCGCCGAGCTCGCCGACAAGCTGGAGGCCGAAGGCTACGAGTCGTACAGCACGAAGGGTGGCGCGACCGCGTGACACAGTTGCCTGGCCTCCTCGACATCGAGGCGATCCGAAAGGACTTCCCCCTTCTGGATCGTGTGGTCCACGACGGGAAGAAGATCGTTTACCTGGACAACGCGGCGACCTCGCAGAAGCCGCGCCAGGTGCTCGACGCGCTGAACGAGTACTACGAGCAGCACAACGCCAACGTTCACCGTGGCGTGCACGTGCTCGCCGAGGAGGCCACGGCGCTGTACGAGGGCGCTCGCGACAAGGTCGCCGCCTTCATCAACGCGCCGAGCCGCGACGAGGTGATCTTCACCAAGAACGCCTCGGAGTCGCTCAACCTGGTCGCGAACATGCTCGGCTGGGCGGACGAGCCCTACCGGGTCGACCGCGAGACCGAGATCGCCATCACGGAGATGGAGCACCACTCCAACATCGTGCCGTGGCAGCTGCTCTCGCAGCGCACCGGCGCGAAGCTGAAGTGGTTCGGCCTCACCGACGACGGCCGGCTCGACCTGTCCAACATCGAAGAGGTCATCACGGAGAAGACGAAGATCGTCTCCTTCACGCTGGTCTCCAACATCATGGGCACGGTCAACCCGGTCGAGGCGATCGTGCGGCGCGCCCAGGACGTCGGCGCCCTCGTGCTGATCGACGCCTCCCAGGCCGCCCCGCACATGCCGCTGGACGTGCAGGCGCTCGGCGCCGACTTCGTGGCCTTCACCGGCCACAAGATGTGCGGCCCGACCGGCATCGGCGTCCTCTGGGGCCGCCAGGAGCTCCTGGAGGACCTGCCTCCGTTCCTCGGCGGCGGCGAGATGATCGAGACCGTGTCGATGCACGCCTCGACCTACGCCCCGGCACCCCACAAGTTCGAGGCGGGTACGCCCCCGATCGCCCAGGCCGTCGGCCTCGGCGCGGCCGTGGACTACCTGACCGCGATCGGCATGGACAAGATCGCCGCGCACGAGCACGCGATCACCGAGTACGCGATCAAGCGCCTCGCCGAGGTGCCCGACCTGCGGATCATCGGCCCCACCACGGCCGAGGACCGCGGCGCCGCGATCTCCTTCGTCCTGGGTGACATCCACCCGCACGACGTCGGTCAGGTGCTGGACGAGCAGGGCATCGCGGTCCGCGTGGGACACCACTGCGCGCGCCCCGTCTGCCTGCGCTACGGAATTCCTGCGACGACGCGAGCGTCTTTCTACCTGTACTCCTCTCCGGCCGAGGTCGACGCGCTGATCGACGGGCTGGAGCACGTACGGAACTTCTTCGGCTGACGGACGAGGCGACGAGGACGCAGTGAAGCTGGATTCGATGTACCAGGAACTCATCCTGGACCACTACAAGCACCCGCACGGGCGTGGCCTGCGCGACGGCGACGCCGAGGTGCACCACGTCAATCCGACGTGCGGTGACGAGATCACGCTGCGCGTGAAGTACGACGGCGAGACGCTGACCGACGTCTCCTACGAGGGCCAGGGCTGCTCCATCAGCCAGGCCAGCGCGTCCGTGCTGAACGAGCTGCTCGTGGGCAAGGAACTGGCCGAGGCGCAGAAGATCCAGGCAGTCTTCCTGGAGATGATGCAGTCCAAGGGCAAGATCGAGCCCGACGAGGCCATGGAGGAGGTGCTGGAGGACGCGGTCGCGTTCGTCGGCGTCTCCAAGTACCCGGCTCGTGTGAAGTGTGCTCTGCTGAGCTGGATGGCGTGGAAGGACGCGACGGCCCAGGCTCTGGGCGGCGCGGAGAGGGAGACGGCATGACCGAGAACGCGACGCCCGAGGCGTCGATCAAGCCGGCCACCGAGGAGGAGGTCCGCGAGGCCCTCTACGACGTGGTCGACCCCGAGCTGGGCATCGACGTCGTCAACCTGGGCCTGATCTACGGCATCCACATCGACGACGCGAACATCGCCACCCTCGACATGACGCTGACCTCGGCGGCCTGCCCGCTGACGGACGTCATCGAGGACCAGGCGAAGTCGGCGACGGACGGCATCGTCAGCGAACTTCGCATCAACTGGGTCTGGATGCCGCCGTGGGGCCCGGACAAGATCACGGACGACGGCCGCGAGCAGCTCCGCGCGCTCGGCTTCAACGTCTGAGCCGTTTGAACGAGGAAGGGCCCCCGGCATCGTGCCGGGGGCCCTTCCTCGTGTCCGCAGGGCGGCCCGTCGGGCCGCTCAGTCGTCCTTCGGCCTGTCGGGCAGCGTGTCCGGCTCCGGTTCGGGTCGCGGCTGCGGCCGGTCCGGGTGCGCGACGGTGGGTGCGTCGGCGTCCGTGAGCGTGTGCGCGAGCGTGTCCGCGGGCGGCTCCGAGGGCGTGGGCACGGGTCCGGCGGTGGGGGCCTGCGCGGCGAGTTCGGCGAGGAGGGCCTGGGCGAGGTTCTCGCGCCGGATGCGCTGGTCCACGTACAGCAGATTGCTGAACAGCTGGGTGTACCCGATCTGGAACATCTGGCTCACACCGCCGCCGACCATGAGGCACAGGATGCCGAACACGAGGGCGACGATCATGCCCGCCGACGGGTCGGCCCCCTCGGCTCCCTCGCCCGCCTCGGCCATGAGCGGGATCATCCCGAACATGCCGACGAGCTGGAAGGGCATCTGGATCATGTAGGCGACGCTCATCGCGATCATGCTGCCGACCAGGGTGATACCGAAGATCCGCCACCAGTCGCCCTTGACCAGCGCGGCCGAACGGCGCAGCGCGGTGACGGGGGCGGCCTTCTCCATGACCGCCACGGCGGGGGCCAGGCTGAGCCGGGTGCCGAGCCAGACGGACACCGGGATGGCGGGCAGCAGGAGCACGGGCAGGAGGACCAGGGCCGCGGGTGACGGGTCGTCGCCGGAGACGGAGACGACCATCAACGGAATCCACACCGCCATGGCGGCGAGCACGGGAGCGCCCGCGATCAGCCCCGTGAGCAGCAGCGTGCCCAGGACGGAGGGAGTCCGCCGCAGGGCCGTGCGCCACACCGCGCGGAAGGTGGTGGGCCGGCCGAGGACCGCCTGCTGGAGGACCGCCGGGCACACAGCGGTGAGCGTGGCCGTGCTCAGCAGCCCCACGGCGAGCAGCAGCACGAACAGCGTGACGCCCGCGACGATGAACGGGGTGAGGTGCTCGGCCGCAGGGTCCTGCCCGTAGGGCGGGTCGAAGACAGGCTCGATGTGGTCGTACACCGCGGCAACGGCGACGCCCGCCAGCAGGGCCATGACCAGCAGGCACAGGCCCAGCACGGCCAGCATCACACCGACGAGCTGCTTCCAGTGGCGGCCGAACGTGGCGAAGGAGGCGCTCACGATGTCCCCGAGGCCCAGGGGCTTCAGGGGTACCACCCCGGGCTTCGGCGGTGGCGGCGGAGCCCATCCTCCCCAGTGCGGCGCGCCGCCCTGGCCTCCCGGCCCCGGTGCCCCCATGGATCCCCACCCTGTGCTCTGCGTCATGCGTCTGCTCCGTCTGCTCGTTCCCCCATCGAACGCACACCGTATCCCAGCATGTCAGGGACATGGCGGCGGGTTTCCTGGCTGCTTGTGTACGTGCGTACGCATCGATGTGTACAGTTGTACGCATGCCCTACGTCATGCTTGCCGCGGCCATCGCCGCCGAGGTCGCCGGAACCACCGCCATGAAGTACAGCGACGGCTTCACGAAGCTGTGGCCGTCGCTGGGCACCCTGCTGGGCTACGTCATCGCCTTCACCCTGCTCGCGCAGACGCTGAAGTCGATGTCGGTCGGCACGGCGTACGCGATCTGGGCGGGCGTCGGCACCGCCGCGATCGCCGCGATAGGCATGGTGTTCCTGGGCGAGGCGGCCACCGCCGCCAAGATTGCCGGGATTGCGCTGGTGATCGGCGGGGTGGTCCTGCTGAATCTCGGCGGGGCCCACTGATGACCCCCGCTGTGCGGCGCTACGACCCGGACCGGCGGCAGCGGATCGTCGACGCGGCGCTCCGGGTGGTGGGCGAGCGGGGCATCGCCGGGCTGACCCACCGCAGCGCCGCAGCGGAGGCCGACGTACCGCTCGGGTCGACGACGTACCACTTCAAGACGCTGGACGACCTGCTGGTCGCCGCGCTGCGCCAGGCCAACGAGGGCTTCGCGCAGGCGGTGGCGGACTCGGCCGCACTGGCCGACCCGGATGCGGACCTCGCCGGCGCCCTGGCCCGCCTGCTCGGGGAGTTCCTGGCGGCGGACCGGGGCCGGGTCGAGCTGGAGTACGAGCTCTACCTTGCGGCCCTGCGCCGCCCCGCGCTGCGGCCGGTGGCGGCGCAGTGGTGCGAGGCGATGTCGGCGGCGCTGACCCCGCGCACCGACCCGGTGACCGCGCGGGCGCTGGTGGCGGCCATGGACGGGATCGGCCTGCAGGTCCTGCTGACGGACGCCGCCTACGACGAGGACTACGCCCGCGAGGTCCTGCGGCGGATCCTGCGGCCGGCGTAGGCGCGCCGCCGCCGCTCGGACTCCGCCCCGCGCCCCGGTCCGCGGACACCGGCGGGCCTGCACGGCCGGGTCCGGGCGGGGCCCGGTTCCGGAAGGTGCGGGGGAGCGGCTCCGCAGGCGGCGGCCCGGCGGCCCGGCGGCCCGGTGGCCCGTTGGCCCGGTGGCCCGTTGGCCCGGTGGCCCGGAGGCCCGGAGGCCCGGCGGCCGCTCAGCCTGCGGGGCGTACGGCCGCGAGGGCCGTCCGTACGCTCGCCTCGATGTCCTGGATCGGGTAGATCACCTCGCGGACCGTGCGGTCGCGGTCGATGACGAGCGTCAGCCGCTTGATCCGGCTCGTGCCCGCCGCGCGGAACGTCGGCAGGCGCAGCGCGGCCGTCAGTGCCAGATCCGCGTCCGACAGGAGCGGGAACCGCAGCCGCTCCTGCTCCGCGAACTCCCTTTGCTCGTCCGGGCGCTGGGTCGACACCCCGTGCACGGTGGCGCCGGCCGCGGTGAACTCCGCAAGCTGGTCGCGGTAGGTGCACGACTCGAACGTGCAGCCCCTGGCGCCCGGGATACCGGCCCAGCCGGGCGGGTAGGACTCGGCGCGCGCGTACGCGCCCGGGAAGCAGTACAGGACCGTGAACGGGGTCTCCGCCACCGGGTCGCTCAGCTCGCCGAAACGGTCCGGCAGCAGCAGCGGCGGCACCCGCGTGCCGCGCAGCGCGTGCACCCGTTCCGCCTCGCGCGAGGTCTCGTCGGTCGTTGCCGTCATCTCTCCCTCTCCCAGGACCCAGGTGTCTCCCCAGTCCTGGAGGGCCACCAGGACGGGCAGCAGCCCCCGCCCGCGCGGGGTCAGCCGGTACTCGTGCCGCACCGGGCGCTCCTGGTACGGCTCGCGCGACAGCACCCCGGCCTCGACGAGCAGCTTCAGCCGCTCCGCCAGCACCTTGCGGGACATCCCCAACTCGCGCTGGAGCTCGTCGAAGCGGTGCAGACCGCGCGCGGCGTCGCGCACGATCAGCAGCGTCCACCAGTCGCCCACCACGTCGAGGGCCTGGGCGATGGCGCAGTCCGCGTCGCCGAGGTGTGTGCGCTGGGCCATGGGAACTCCTTCGTCCGTTGACCCAAGGCTGTCATGCTGACATAGTCAGTTCCCAAAGGGAACTTACTCGTCGGGCAGGGGGGCACGGGTGTGCTGCAGGGGTTCAAGGACATACCGAGGGTTGTGTGGCTGCTGGCTGCGGGGGTCTTCGTCAACGCCGTCGTCAGCTTCACCTTCGTCTTCGTCTTCCTCTACCTGACCGGCCCGCGCGGCCTCGGCGCCGCCCAGGCGGGCCTCGTCACCGGAATCAGCGGCATCGGCCTGGTCGCAGGCAACTTCACCGGCGGCTGGTACGGAGACCGCTTCGGCCACCGCCGGGTGCTGCTCGCCGCATCCACCCTCGGGGGCCTGGCCCTCGCGGCCCTCCCGCTGCTCCCCCTGCCACTCCTTTACCTGACCCTGCCCGTGGCCCAGTACGCCTCCGGCGTGATCCGGGCCGCCAACTCCGCACTCGTCGCGGTCACCGTCCCGGAGGGAGCCCGCCGCCAGGCCTTCGCCCTCGTACGCTGCGCCTCCAACGGCGGATTCACCCTCGGACCACCGCTCGGCGCCCTGATCGCCACCGGCCTCTCCTACGACTGGCTCTTCGTCGGCGACGGCGTCGGCACGCTCCTCTTCGCCCTGTGGACCGCGCGGGTCGTCCCGGCTCGCGGCGCTCCCCGTGCACCCTCCGCCGCGGCCCAGGACGGGGGTCCGGGCCGCGGCGAACAGGGCCTGTGGCGGGAGCTGCGCGCCCGCCCCACCGTGCTGGTGCTGCTCGGCGCGATCCTGGTGACCGACATCGTCTACCGCCAGCAGTACTTCACCTTCCCCGTCTTCCTCGCCGACCACGGCCTCGACGCGCGGGCCTTCGGGCTCGTCATCGCCCTGAACGGAGGGGTGATCCTGCTCCTGGAACTGCCCGCCGCCGTCGCCCTGCGCAAGCGGCCGGCCCTGCCGGTCATCGGCGCCGGGATGGTGCTCGTCGGGGCGGGGTACGCGGCGCTGCTGCTCGGGGCCGGGATCGCGAGCGCCGTGACGATGATGATCCTGCTGAGCCTCGGGGAGATCCTCTACAAGACCACCGCCACCGCCCACATGGCCGACCAGGCGCCCGAGCACGCCATCGGGCGGTTCCAGAGCCTGTACGCGGGCGTCTCGGTCAGCGGGGTCGTCCTCGGTCCGCCGCTCGGCGGAGCCCTCTACTCCGTTGCGCCCGGGCTGCTGTGGCCGCTCTGTGCGGTGCTGGCGGCGGGGGCGGGCACGGCGCTGCTGGGGGCGCACGCACGCCAGGCCCGGCACGCGGCGCGACCCGCGCGACCGTCACATGAGACCGGTTCGCAACCGACGGCCGTCGCCGGTTAGGTTTCGGATATGACTGCTACGCGTACCACCGGCGCCGTCGCCGCCGGACTTGCCACCATCACCGCCGACGGCACCGTCCTCGACACCTGGTTCCCCGCCCCCGAGCTGGTCGCCGAGCCCGGCCCGGCCGGCACCGAGCGCCTCACCGCCGACCAGGCCGTGGAGCTGCTGGGCGCCGCCGCGGCCAAGGCGATCCGCACGGACGCGGTCCGCGGCGTCGAGGTCGTAGCCGTCCGCACGGTTATCTCCTCCCTGGAGGACAAGCCGCTGGACGCGCACGACGCGTACCTGCGCCTGCACCTGCTCAGCCACCGCCTGGTCAAGCCGCACGGCCAGAACCTCGACGGCGTCTTCGGCCTGCTGACCAATGTCGCCTGGACCTCGCTGGGCCCGGTCGCCGTCGACCAGGTCGAGACCGTCCGCCTCAACGCGCGCGCCGAGGGCCTGCACCTCCAGGTCACCTCGATCGACAAGTTCCCGCGGATGACGGACTACGTCGCGCCCAAGGGCGTGCGCATCGCCGACGCGGACCGCGTCCGCCTCGGCGCGCACCTCGCCGAGGGCACCACCGTCATGCACGAGGGCTTCGTCAACTTCAACGCCGGCACCCTCGGCACCTCCATGGTCGAGGGCCGCATCTCCGCGGGCGTCGTGGTCGGCGACGGCTCCGACATCGGCGGCGGCGCCTCCACCATGGGCACCCTCTCGGGCGGCGGCAAGCAGATCATCTCGATCGGCGAGCGCACCCTGATCGGCGCCGAGGCGGGCGTGGGCATCGCGCTGGGCGACGAGTGCGTGGTCGAGGCCGGCCTCTACGTGACCGCGGGCACCCGCGTGACCCTGCCGGACGGCCAGATCGTCAAGGCCCTGGAGCTCTCCGGCGCCAACAACATCCTCTTCCGCCGCAACTCGGTGACCGGCGCCGTCGAGGCCCGCCCGTACAAGGCGGCCTGGGGCGGCCTGAACGAGGTCCTGCACAGCCACAACTGACGTCAGCCGACGGCCCCACCGGCCGCACCGTCGTCTCCCGAGCGCCCTCCCGCCGTTCCCCACGGCCGGGAGGGCGTTTCGTGTGGATGCGAGAGCCGTGGGAGGTCCGGACACGGGCGCCCGAGATCCGGCGGGACGGGACTGCGGCGCTGCGTCCGAAGGATGCTCACCGCCGTGAGGCCGAAGGAGCCGACGGGCCGCCACGACGGGCAGGCCGCGGGGCCGGGTGTCAGCTCAGGGGGATCGTGCGGACCAGGCCCGCGAAGGCCTGCTTCTCTGCCTCGGTCAGCTCCACCGACTCCATCGGATGCGCGGCGGAGCCGCGCTGGGCCGGGATCATCGGCAGGCCCTCGGCGGCGGCGGGATCCGAGTGGGGGAAGCGGCTGTCCTCCCGCATGTTGCGGAGGCCGGTGAACCAGACGATCGCGGCCACGAGCAGGACGGCGAGGCCGATTTCCTGAGCGAGGGAGATGGAGGGGAACACGAGGATCCTCCGGGAGTGCGGTCGGTACGAGCCGGTACAAGATCGAGCGTGGAAATACTCAACCACCACAACCGGTCGATTCGGTAGGGATGTGTTGAGCGTCACGCCAGGGCCGAAAGTCCCTGGCTTGTCCGAGAAGGCCCCGTTACGGCTCCAGCTGCAGCTTGAAGCCCTCGTGGCTGCGGGCGAAGCCCAGCCGCTCGTAGAACCGGTGCGCGGCCGTCCGCCGCTTGTTGCTGGTCAGCTGGACCAGGCCGCAGCCGCGCTCGCGGGCCCGCTCGGCGGCGAGCCGCATCAGTTCGGCGCCGAGCCCCCCGCCCCGCCGGTCCGCGCGGATCCGTACCGCTTCCACCAGCGCCCGTTCCTGCCCGTTCTGGCCCAGGCCCGGGATGTACGTGAGCTGCAGGCAGCCGAGGACGACCTCGCCGGCCCCGTCCGCCCCATCCGCCCCGTCCGTGAGGACCAGCATCTCGTTGCGCGGGTCCGCCTCGATCGCGGCGAAGGCCCGCTCGTGCGCCTCGCCGACCACGAACCGGGCCGGGTCGACGACCGAGTCCTCGTCGGCGAGCAGGGCGAGTACGGCGGGCAGGTCCTGGCGGGTGGCCTCACGGAAGATCATGGCGGGATTGTGGCAGGGGGCCCGGCCGGGACGGCGGCCGGACCCCCTGCAGCTGCGGGACCCGAGGGGTTACGGGCGGAAGCGCAGCACCTGCGGGTCGTGGTCGCTGTTCTGCGCCGAGAACTCCGCGTTGATGTGCACGCTGTCGTACGTGAACTTCTTGATCGCCGGGCTGGTCAGGATCTGGTCCAGCACCTGCGCGTTGCCCTGGTAGACGTACGAGTAACGCTCGGCCTTCGGCAGCGACTTGATCGCCGGGTACAGCGCCCCGCCGTCCGCCAGCGCGTCCGTCGTGGCCGAGAACTCGAAGTCGTTGATGTCGCCGAGGACCAGGACGTCGGCGTTCTTGTCCTCCGCCAGGATCTGCTTCACGAAGCCGTTCACGGCCTGCGCCTGGAGCAGTCGCTTGGCCTCCGAGGAACGGACCGGCGGCTGGTGGTGCGAGGTCAGGCCCTCGTCGCCGCCCTTGGAGCCGAAGTGGTTGGCGATCACGAAGACCGTCTTGCCGCGGAAGACGAACTCGCCCGCCAGCGGCTTGCGGCTGTCCGCCCACGCCGGGTTCGCGGGGTCGATGCGGCCGGGGGAGTGGGTCAGGGCGGCCTTGCCGTTCTCCTTGACCACGCCGGTCGCCGTCACCGCGTCGCCCGGGGCGCGCTCGGTGAAGGAGACCCGCGCCGGGTTGAAGAGGAACACCTGGCGGATGTTGCCGCCGGGCTCGCCGCCGTCCTTCTTGTCCTCCGGGTTGACGGTCCGCCACTGGTAGGCCGGGCCGCCCGCCGCCGTGATCGCCGCGGTGAACTTCGTCAGCGTCTGCTCGGCGGAGACGGTGCCGTCGTTCTTGGCGCCGTTGTCGTCCTGGATCTCCTCCAGGGCGAGGACGTCGGGGGAGGCCAGGTTCTCGACGACGGCCTTCGCCAGCGCGTCGAACTTCTCCTGCGGGTCGGTCGGGTCGAGGTTCTCCACGTTGTACGTGGCCACCGCGAGCTCCTGCTCGGCCTGCGGCTTGGTCTTCTCGGGGGCGAGGGTGCCCGCCTTGACGGTGCCGAGGGTGCGGGCCACCAGCGTGTAGCCGCCGAACTGGTTGAAGTCCAGCGGGCCTTCCGTGGTGCCGGTCAGCCGGTCGCCGACGTTGGCCACCGGGAAGGGCTGCTGCGCGAGGGGCGCGAGCTGCTGGATCTGCAGGCGGCCGGTGTTCTGGGACTCGTAGGAGCCGTAGATGGTGCCACCGCGCTTGGCGGTGTTCTCCCAGCCCTTCACCGTGACCCACAGCTCCGAGTACGGGTCGGTGGCGCCGACCACGCGGGAGGTGCCGATCTTGACGTTCATGCCCTCCAGCGACTCGAAGTGGTCCAGGGCGTAGCGCGAGGGCTCCAGGGTCAGACCGTTGATGCTGCCGCCGGCGGCCGGGTCGCCGGCCGGGGCGTACTCGGCGGGCACCGAGTACTCGGTGATCGCGGTGGCCTCGGGCAGCGCGTTGCCGGAGGAGACCACGGTCACCGTCGGCTTGGAGATCTGGGTGACCGACTGGTTGCCGGAGCTCACGCCGCCGGGGATGTACTCGCCGACCGTGCCGGAGACCTTGACCGCGTCGCCCGCGGTGACGGTCGGGACCGAGTTGGTGAAGACGAAGACGCCCTCGCTGGTGGCGTCGTTGTCGTCGGCGTCCGGGTCCTGGATCCAGAAGCCGCGCGAGCCGTACGTACGTACGCCCGTCACGATGCCCTCGACGTCGGTGACCTGCTTGCCGTTGAGCGGGGATATCCGGGTGGTGCCCTGAATGTCGTGGATGCGTATCGGATCGGCGGACACGGCGCCTTCGGCCGCGTCGGCGGAGCCCGCGAGCAGGCCGGTGGCCAGTGCGGTGGCGACGAGGGCCGCGACGGCGGCGGAACGGGGATGCGAGGAGCGCATGGGCAGGAACTCCGGTGTGGGAGAGGGAAAAGGTGGGGGGTGCGGCAGTGAGATCTGCGGGAGGCAAGCCGCTCCCTATACATCTACGCGCGTCAATTTCCTGTGTGGCCAGCAAAGTTGTCAAGCCCTCCAGGGAATACGGCAGCTGACTGTGGGATGAACCAAAGGAGATGGCCCGCCGGACGCGCCCGAAATGCGTCTACGCTGGAGCGCCGTACGAAGGCCACGCCTGTCATCTGCGCCACATCCGCATGCCCGCACTGCCCGTCATGTCGGCCATGTCATCGAAATCCGGGCGCATCTGACGGTCCGGCCGACAGCACGGCCCGTGTCACCAACGCCACACCCCGTTCCACCCGCCCTGCCCCGCCCCACCGCGTCCGCGAGGAGAACCGTCCCCATGTCCGCAGACTCGCACCCCACGCTGCCGCCCGTACGGCTGCACTCCGATGCGGAGCTGGCCCGCGACGCCCTCGGCGCCCCGCTGTTCGCGCGCGCCGTACGGCTCGCCCGCTGGGCCGGACCCGACACCCGCGTCGGCGTCGGCGGCGAGCTCGCCACCGACCAGCTGCCCGAGGCCGCCGCGGTGCTCGGCCTCGACGCCGCCGACGCGGACTCCGCCGGGTACGCGAGCCAGGCCTGGCGCGTGGCCGTGGACACCGGCCTGGTCGACGTGACCGAGCCGGAGGACGACGGCGGGGAAGGCGACGAGGAGCGCTTCGGCACGGCCGCGCCCGGTGAGGACCTCGCGCTGGTGACGAGCGGTACGCCCGGCGACGTGCTCGACCTCTGGCTGGCGGCGCTGGACACGGTGCTTGCCGACGCGGCGGTGCCCGACCTGGACGACCTCGTGGACGCGCTGGACGCGGGCGGCGAGATCGACTTCGACCGGCTGGACTGGAACCCGGGGCGCGAGGCGGACTTCCTCGACGGGGTCCTCGCCAACCTCTACCTGCTCACCGTCACCGAGGGCGGGGCCGCGGACGAACCGGTTCCGCTGCCGGTGCTCGCCGCGTCGATGGTCGTGCCCGACGACATGGGCGAGCCGACCGACGCCGTGCTGGAGCAGGTCTCGGACGCGATGATGCGCCTCGACGACCAGTTCCGGCAGCTGGAGCCGATCGGGCTGGTGCAGTTCCGGCCCGTCGACGAGGAGCTGATGGCGGAGGCCGACGGCCCCCTGGAACCGGAGACCGGGAGTGCCGGGGGTGCCGGGAGCGCCGCGAGTGCTGCGGACGACGAGGACGTCTCGCGCTACGGGATGGTCCGCCTGACCCCTCTCGGCCTGTACGGGATCCGGGCCCGGATGCTGGAGGCCGGGGTCGATGCCCCCGCCGTCGGTGAACTGGCCGAGAAGGGCGCCGACGCCCTCCTCGACGCGGTCTCCTTCTACTCCGAGAGCGCCGCCCAGGCCGAGATCGAGCAGTGGCTGGCCGGCCGGGAACTGCCCGCCGCGGCCGCCGAGCTGCTGGCCGCCGCCCGCGGGGACGACGAAGGCGCCCCGCTGCGCCGGCTCCGGTGCCAGCAGGCCCTGGCGCCCGCCGGACCGGAGGCCGAGCCCGCGGTCCGCTCGGTGCTGGACGACCCGGAGCTCGGCGGGCTCGCCCGGGTCTGGCTGGCGGAGCGCGGGGTGAGCGACGTACCGGCGCCGGACCCGGAGATGGTGTTCTGGCTGACGGTGGACACGATCGCGGCGCAGCTCGCCGCCGACGGGGAGACGGAGGAGCTCCCGCTGCTGATGGAGACCCTGACCGCCCATCACACGGGATTCTTCGAGCAGGTGTGGCGGGTGGAGCACCCGGCGACGGCGTACGTCCTGGAGGCGATGGGCCGGCTGCACCCGGACAAGAAGGCGGCCAAGGAGGCCCGCAAGGCCGCGTTCAAGGCCCGCTCCCGCCGCCCGGCCTAGAGCCTGGCGGCCGGGCCGGTCGGGCGGCGCTTCCTCATCGGGCCGTGCCCGGCCCGCCCGGGCAGGGCACGGCACGGCACGGTGGGGGAGGGATGCCCGAGGGCTGTCCCTGTCCCGCGATCCCCGGCGGACACAATGGGCGCCATGGACTCAGGACTCGCCGCACTGCTGGGCGCCGCCGTCGGCTCCGCCACCACCCTCGGGGCCGCGATCGTGAACGGCCGTGCGCAGGCACGGTCCCAGCACGCCCAGTGGAGCCGCCAGCACCGCCGCGACGCGTACGCCGGCTACCTCGGCGCTCTCCATGACCGGGACATAGCCATGGACGCCGTACTCGACGCGCTGCGCCCGGACGCACCCGACCTGTCCGACCTCGACGAGAAGACGGGCCGCTTCGTCACCCTGGCCCGCGAGGTCCACCGCGCCGCCGAGATCGTCGTCCTCGAAGGGCCGGCCTCCCTCGCCGAGGTCGCCGAACGCGTCACCCACGCTTCCAGCGATCTCGCACACGTCATGCGGCGGATGGCCGCGAACGCCCGCGCCGGGGACACCACCCACAAGGCCGAGGACGCCGCCCTCGCCGCCGAGCGGCAGCGGATCCTCTACCAGGCGGTCAAGGATTTCCGCCTCGCGGCCCGCAGCGCCATCGGCAGGACCGGCTGACCCGAGCCCCCCGGCCGGGGTGCCCGGAGAGGGTGCCCGGGATGGGTGGCGACAATGCGCCGTTCCTGCGGTCGGAGTTGGCCATTCCGGGGCAGGGCAAGGGGTCGGTTCCTCTTGGTGGGTAGTTCAGCCGCCGTTCACGTGCGGGCGAGAGCGTGTGCGCCGACGACCGCACGACAGGCGCACCACCTCCCCACCCCTGGAGACCCGATGCCGCTCAGCCGTAGAGACTTCACCGCTCGTACCGTCATCGCCGGAGCGGGAGTCGCGCTCACCGGGACGGTCGGCGCCCTCGCCACCGCCCCCGGGGCGCTCGCCGCCGAGGACAGCACCGATCGCGACGAGCACGGACGGCCCTGCGAGCCCGGCTACGGCCCGCTCGTCCCCGACCCCGCGGGACTGCTGGCCCTGCCCGCCGGATTCACGTACCGCGTCATCACGCACAGCGGGGTCACCAAGCTGGACTGCGGCGAGACCACCCCGTCCAACCACGACGGGACCGCTGCCTTCGAGGGCCACCGCGGGGTCACCCTCCTCGTCAACAACCACGAGCTCAAGGGCAAGCGGGAGAACTGGGCCCACCCCGTCCCGCTCACCGAGGGACTCGTCTACGACCCGGCCGCGGCCGGCGGATGCACGGTCGTCGAGGTCCGGCGCGGCGGCGAGGTCGCCGAATGGGTGGGCATCGCCGGTACGTCGACCAACTGCGCGGGCGGTGCCACCCCTTGGGGCACCTGGCTGACCTGCGAGGAGAACTCGGACCTGGCCGGCAAGAACGGCATGACGAAGGACCACGGCTACGTCTTCGAGGTCGACCCGCACGACCGGCGCGCCAACCGTGACCCGCGGCCGGTCAAGGCCTTCGGCCGCTACGACCACGAGGCCGTGGTCATCGACCCGCGCCAGGGCCACGCCTACCTGACCGAGGACGCCTCCGGCCCCAACGGGCTGCTCTACCGCTGGACCCCGCCCCGCGGCTTCCACCACGGGCGCGGCAAACTCCGTACGCTCGCGGCCGATGCCGGCGTGCTCCAGGCCGCCAAGTGCATCGACAGCTCCGGCCGGTTCGTCGACGACTTCTCGCGCGCCACGAAGATCGGCACCGTGTACGGGGTCGACTGGGTGGACGTGCCCGACCGCGATGCCCGGACCGTACCGGTGCGCAAGCAGTTCGCGGACGGTGTGGTGACGCGCGGACGCAAGCTGGAGGGCATGTGGTGGGCGGACGGCGGCGCGTACTTCGTCTCGTCCTACGCCCGTGAGGAGAGCCCGGGCGCGGCCCACGACGGCCAGGTCTGGTTCTACGACCCCAAGCGGCGCACGGTCCGGCTCACCGTCCTCATCGGGATCAACGCGGACCCGTCGGTCGACGGCGGCTACGACGGCCCCGACAACATCACCGTGTCCCCGTACGGCGGCCTGATCATCGCGGAGGACGGCTCGGGGCTGCAGCACCTGTTCGGCGCGACCGCGTCGGGACGCACCTACCCGCTGGCGCGCAACGAGCTGAACAACGGGTCGGCCGAGGCGCCGGAGTACTCCGAATTCACCGGTGTCTGCTTCTCCCCGGACGGGCGCACGCTGTACGCCAACATCCAGGTCCCGGGCATCATGCTGGCCATCACCGGACCGTGGCGGCGCGCGCACTGACCGTCGGCGGCGCCACCGCGCACGTGCCGCCTACAGGGCCGGGGAAACCTCCGCGCGCGAGGCCTCGGCCCACTCGGCGAGCAGGAACTCATACGCCTCCGAGGGCCACTCGCCGTCCACCCGGGTCTCGACAAGGTGCCGTATCGCCTCGTTCGCCTCGGCGGCGGACGGGCGGGCGGGCCCCGCGGGGGTGAGTGTCTCGTGCATGGTTTCAAGGCTACGGGCGGGCACTGACAGCCACCTACGGATTACGCGTGGCATCCATCACCCGGGACGCGTACCGGTGGCCGCATGTGCCCGCCCACCTGCTCAGAGTGCCTGCGCGGCGGGCTTGACCATGCCGCGCACTGTGCGCGACTTCACAAAGTCGCCCATGGCGGTCATCTCCCACTCGCCGGAGAACTGCTTGATCAGCTTGGCCATCATCACGCCGGTCTGGGGCTCGGCGCTCGTGAGGTCGAAGCGCACCAGCTCCTCGCCGCTCGCCGCGTCGATGAGACGGCAGTAGGCCTTGGCCACCTCGGTGAACTTCTGGCCGGAGAAGGAGTTCACCGTGAACACCAGGCCGGTGGCGTCGGCGGGGATCCGGCCGAGGTCCACGACGATCACCTCGTCGTCGCCCGAGCCCTCACCGGTGAGGTTGTCACCGGAGTGCTTGATGGCACCGCCCAGGATGGACAGCTTGCCGAAGTAGCAGCTGTCGATGTGGTTGCGCTGGGGGCCGTACGCGATGACGGAGGCGTCGAGGTCGATGTCCTTGCCGCGGAAGGCCGGCTCCCAGCCCAGACCCATCTTGACCTGGGAGAGCAGCGGGCGGCCGCCCTTGACCAGGGAGACGGTCTGGTTCTTCTGGAGGCTGACCCGGCCCTTGTCGAGGTTGATCTTCCCGGCGGCGGGCGCGGGGGCCGCGGGTGCGGGAGGTGCCACGGGGGCGGCCGGGGCGGGAGCCGCGGGCGTGGTGGCGCCGCCGAGCCAGGGGGAGGCCGGGTAGGAGACCGGCGGGGTCGGGGGCACGGGGGGCGCCGGGGGCGCGGGCGGGGTCACGGCCTGGGGCGCCGCGGGCTCCTCGTCCACGGAGACCCCGAAGTCGGTGGCGATGCCCGCGAGACCGTTGGCGTACCCCTGGCCGACCGCGCGCACCTTCCACACGCCGCCGCGCTGGTAGACCTCGACGACGACGAGCGCGGTCTCGGTGCCCAGCCGCGGCGGGGTGAAGGAGGCGATCACCGCGCCGCCGTCGGCGTTGCGCACGGTGCCGGTGGGCTCGATGCCCTGGAAGGACTGTCCGGCGGCGTCGGGGCTGGCGGTGACCACGATCCGCTCGATGCCCGGGGGCAGGGCGGCCGTGTCCACGGTGATCGAGTCCGGTGCCGTACCCCCGCCGGACCGGTAGCTGACACCGGGCCCGGAGGGCTGGTTGAAGAAGATGAAGTCGGCGTCGGAGCGCACCTTGCCGTCCGCCGTCAGGAGCAGGGCCGATACGTCGAGCCGTACCGGCGCAGCCACGTCGACCGTCACGCGGACGGCATTGAGCGGCAGGTTGGATCCAGGGGTCATAGCGGTCATGCCCGGAGAACGACCGGAGGTGCTTTGCCGTTCCCTTACCCTCGCGGGATGTTTCGGCACGTTCGGGATGTCAGCGCTGATTGCGGGGGTGGCCGCGGTGCGGCCCCGGTGGGTGATGACGACGGAGTCGTGCCGGTGGCGTTCGTACGTGAACCCGTGCGGCTTTGGCATGCGGCGCAGACTGCCGCGACGGACGGGGGCGGGCAAACGGGATTTCCGGTGTCCCGGCGGGCGGCGGGCGGCGAGGCCTGCCGGGACACCGGGACGCTCAGCCCCCGGTGACCTGACGCGGCAGCCCCAGCGGGTTGGCCTCGCGCAGCTCCGCCGGAAGGAGTGCGTCCGGCACGGACTGGTAGGCCACCGGACGCAGCCAGCGCTCGATCGCCGTGCCACCCACCGAGGTGGAGTGCGAGGTCGCGGCCGGGTACGGGCCGCCGTGGTGCTGGGCCGGGGCCACCGCGACCCCGGTCGGCCAGCCGTTGACCACGATCCGCCCCGCCAGCCCGGTGACCTGCCCGATCAGCTCGGCGGCCGGGCCGGGCGCGCCCTCGGTCTCGGCGGCCGACAGCTGGAGGGTGGCGCTCAGGTTCCCGCCGAGGAGCCCGAGGACCGCGCTCGCCTCGCCCTGGTCGGCGTACCGCACGACGACGGTGACCGGACCGAAGCACTCCTCCAGGAGGACGTCGTACCCGCGGCCTTCCAGGAGGCTCCCGGCGCGCACGGTCAGGTAGCCCGCGCCGACGGTGTGCTCGCCGCCGGACCCCGGGGTCACGGGCGCGTCGACGCCGGGCAGCGCGGCCCGCTCGCGCACCCCGGAGACGAAGTTCTCCCGCATCCGGTGGTCGAGCAGCACCCCCGGCTCGGTCTCCCCGAGCGCCTTGGTGAGCTCGCCGGTCACCCGGTCGCCGTCCGCGCCCTCGGGGACCAGCACCAGGCCGGGCTTCACGCAGAACTGGCCGACGCCGAGGGTGACCGAGCCCGCGAGCCCGGCGCCGATCTCCTCGGCGCGCTCGGCGGCGGCGGCCGGGGTGACCACGACGGGGTTGAGGGAGCCCAGCTCACCGTGGAAGGGGATGGGCACGGGCCGGGCGGCGGCCGCGTCGAACAGGGCTCGCCCGCCCCGGATGGAACCGGTGAATCCGGCGGCCGCCACCAGCGGATGGCGGATCAGCTCCAGGCCGGCGTCGAACCCGTGGACCACGCTCACCACTTCGGCCGGGAGCCCGGTCAGGGCCGCGGCCCGGCGCAGCAGCGAGGCGCACAGCTCGGAGGTGGCGGGGTGGTCGGGGTGCGCCTTGACGACCACCGGACAGCCGGCGGCGAGCGCGCTCGCGGTGTCCCCGCCGGGGACGGAGAAGGCGAGCGGGAAGTTGGAGGCGGCGTAGACCGCGACCACGCCCAGCGGGACCTTGTAGCGGCGCAGTTCGGGGCGCGGCGGGCTGAGGGAGGGGTCGGCGCGGTCGATCCGGATGTCGAGGTAGGCCCCGGCGTCCACGGCGTCGGCGAAGGCGCGCAGCTGGCCGGTGGTGCGGGCCAGTTCGCCGGTGAGCCGGCCCGGGCCGAGCGCGGTCTCGGCGTCGGCGGCCTCGATCACATGGGCGGCGGCCTCGTCCAGCAGCGCGGCGGCGGCGCGCAGGAAGGCGGCGCGCACGGTGGCGTCGGCGAGCGAGCCACGGGCGGCGTGGGCGGCCCGTACGGCTTCGTCCACCTCGCCGGGTGTGGCCTCCACCGCAACCTGTTCGCGCTGCTTCCCGGTGCGGGGGTCCACACTCCAGACTGGTGTCGTTGTCATGGCCCACTGCCTCCTGGATCGTTCAGTATTCTGAACGCGGTTCCGGTGGATGAATGATCACATCTGCTGTGGACTCTATTTCCGCGTCCTCGGCGTGACAAGAGGCGACCAGAGGGGAAGCAGGCGTATGACGACGACCGAGTCCGGGATCCCCGCCCAGGCGGCGCCGGTCAAATCGGCGGTGCGGACCGTCCTGCTGCTGGAGCACTTCGCGGCGCGGCCGGGGCTGCACAGCCTGGCCGACATCCAGAACGACCTCTCCCTGCCGAAGTCCAGCCTCTACATGCTGCTGCGGACGCTGGTGAATCTGGGGTGGGTGGAGACGGACGCGACGGGCACCCGGTACGGCATCGGCGTACGGGCCCTGCTGGTCGGCAGTTCGTACATCGACGGCGACGAGGTGGTCGCCGCGGCCCGGCCCACCCTGGACCGGCTCTCCGACGACACCACGGAGACCATCCACCTGGCCCGGCTGGACGGGACGAGCGTGGTCTACCTCGCCACCCGGCAGTCCCAGCACTACCTGCGCCCCTTCACCCGGGTCGGGCGGCGGCTGCCCGTGCACTCGACCGCGCTGGGAAAGGCCCTGCTGGCCACGCACACGGACCAGGAGGTACGGGGGCTGCTGCCGCGGCGCCTGGAGGCGGTCACCGAGCACACGGTCACCGACCGGGAGCAGCTGATCGAGGAGCTGGCACTGGTGCGGGAGCAGGGGTACGCGGTGGACCGGGAGGAGAACACACTCGGGCTGCGCTGCTTCGGGGTGGCCGTGCCGTACCGGACGCCGGCACGGGACGCGGTGAGCTGCTCGGTCCCGGTGGCCCGGCTGACGGGGGAGCACGAGCAGGTCATCAAGGCGGCGTTGTTCGAGGCGCGGGACCGGCTGTCGGTCGTGACGCGCCGGATGTGACACGCGGCGCAGCCGGGGCGACGGTTGTACTCCCCCGCGTGGGGGAGGCGGTTCCCCTTCCAGGGGGAGGTGGCGGGGCCGCGCGGGCGCGACCGTTGAGTCATGAACACGCGAGAGACGCACCCGAGTGACCTGACGGAAGTGAAGCGGCCGTCGCCCTCCCGCCTGGGAAGCGGGCGGCGGATCCTGCGGGCGGTGGCCCTGACCGCCACCGTGCCGTATCTGGGGCTCAAGACGGTCTGGCTGTGCGGGAGTCACCTCGGGATACCCGAGGGCAGCGTGCTGCGGGAGCCGGGCCCGTTCTTCAACGCGGCCAATGCCGTCACGCTTGCCATGGACGCCTGCGTGATCCTGCTCGTGCTGGTGCTCACCAGGCCCTGGGGCATACGGGTGCCGGGCCCGCTGCTGACCGTTCCGGTGTTCGTGGCCACCGGGCTGCTGACCCCGATCCTCCTCGGCTTCCCGGGCCAACTGCTCGTACGGGCCGTCGGCTTCGGCGCGGACCCGGCGGTGGAGGCGGTGCGGAAGCCCTTCCTGGACCCGTGGGTGTTCCACGTCGTCTACACCGGATTCACCGTCCAAGGACTCGCCCTGGCCGCTCTGTTCGTGCCCTATGCGCGGGAGCGCTGGGGGCGGCCCTGGCGGGGCGTGACGGGGGAGCGGCTGCCGTCGCCCACGGGGGTGGTGGCGGCAGCCGCGGCAGCCGTCGGCTTGGCGGTCGCGGGAGTGCTGGTGCACTGGGCCTTCGGAGGTGCCGCCGGTCTGGGCACCGAGCGGGCGGCCGCGTACTCCGCGGACACGGCCGTGGTGTCCGCGGTCCACGCCATATGCGCGCTCGCCGCCGGAGCGGGGGCCCTGCTGCTGGCCCGTGGCGGGACGCTGCGGGCACGTTGGCCGCTGGGCCTCGCCTGGATCGGCGGGGCGGCGACGCTGAGCTGGGGGGCATGGATGACGGTCTCCGCACTGGGACCACAGCTGGACGGCGGCGAAGGCCCTCCCGCCACAACGCTGTTGATCTACGCTGGTCAGATGATCACCGGATTGCTCACCGGCACCGTCCTCATACGGTTCCTCACCACCCGCCGCCCGGGGTGAGCCGGCTGCCGGTGGCGCGGGCCCGGTGGCGCTGGGTGCACCTGATCCTCGGCGGCGCCCTGCTCATGCCGTACTTCCTGCTCACGCAGGTGGTGGTCGGTGTCGTCGCGGGCGGGGTCAACGCGCTCGACTCCGCCCCGCTCACCTTCCTCGCCTACGCCGCCTCCCTGCCCCTCGTCGCGGTCACGGCGCTGGTCGGGCCGGTCCGGCCGATGTCGGTGGCCGCCGTCCGGGCCATGTGCGAGGTGCCGGGGGAGCGGCTGGCCGACGGTCCGGCCACGTCCTGGGCCGCCCGGGGACGGGCCTCGGCCTGGTGGACCCTGCACCTGGGGACCGGCGCGCTGATCAGCGGAATGACCCTCGCGGTGCCGCCCATGGCGGTCATGCTGATCGCGGTGCCGGCCGTGGGGCGGCTGCGGGCCGTCCGGCTGGGGTACGGCTGGTTCGCCACGGACGCCGGCCCGTACATCGCCCCCCTGGCCGGGATCGGGCTGCTGGCCGGGCTCACCCTGTGCGCCGTCGGGGCCGGGAAGCTGCTGGCCAGGATGGCGCCCGTACTGCTCGGGCCCACGGCGGCCGACCGGCTGGCCGCGGCCGAGGAGCGGGCCGCCGACCTGGCCGTGCGCAACCGGCTGGCTCGGGAACTGCACGACGCGGTCGGGCACGCCCTGAGCGCCGTCACCCTCCAGGCCGCCGCCGCCCGGCGCATGCTGGAGCGCGACCCCGACTTCGTACGGGAGGCGCTGGCCGCGATCGAGGACACCACGCGGCGGACGGTGGGCGAGCTCGACGCCGTCCTGGGCCTGCTGCGGGACGGGGACCCGGCCCGGCCGGACGCCGCGCCCGCGCCCACCCTCGCCGCCGACCTCGACGGACTGCTGGCCCGCACCCGGGCCGCCGGCACCACGGTCACCGCGCACCAGGACCCCGGACCCGCCGGGGACTGGGCCGCCCTCCCGGCGATCACCTCCCGCGAGGCGTACCGGATCGTCCAGGAGGGCCTCACCAACGCCCTGCGGCACGGCGCGGGCCCGGTGGATCTGCGGATCCGCGTACAGGCAGGCCCCGACACCGCACACCGTGAACTGGAGATCACCATGACCAATCCGCCGGCGGCGCCCGCCGAGGACCGGGAGACCCGTACCACCGGGGGCCGCGGACTGCGCGGCGCCGCGGAACGCGCCGCACTGCTCGGCGGCAGCGTCGAGGCCGGCCCGCACGGGGACCGGTGGCGGCTGCGGGCCGTCCTCCCGCTCGCCGGGGAAGCCCGATGACCGCCGTTCCCGCGCCCGCGCCCGTTCCCGCGCCGCGGCCGCCGCTGCGCATCGTGGTCTGCGACGACGAGCGGATGGTCCGCACCGCGCTGCGGGTCATCCTGGAGGCCGAAGCCGACCTGGAGGTCGTCGGTGAGGCGGCCACCGGGGCCGAGGCGGTTCCGCTGGTCCGCTCACTGGCCCCCGATGTGGTGCTCATGGACGTCCGGATGCCCGAGATCGACGGCATCCGGGCCACCCAGCAGATCCTCGCCACCATGGCCGAGCCGCCCCGGATCGTGGTCGTCACCACCTTCGAGAACGACGCCTACGTCTACGACGCGCTGCGCGCGGGAGCCGCCGGCTTCCTCCTCAAGCGGGCCGACCCCGACGAGCTGATCGGTGCGGTCCGGCTCGTCGCCCGCGGCGACTCGCTGCTCTTCCCGGCCGCCGTCCGCTCCCTTGCCGCCGCCCACACGGCCGGCGCCCCGCCCGCCGACGCGCCCTGGGTGGCCCGGCTCACCGAGCGCGAGGCCGACGTCCTGCGCCTGATGGCCACCGGGCTGTCCAACCACGAGATGAGCGAGCGCCTCGGCGTCGGGCCGCAGACCGTCAAGACCCACGTCGCGGCGGTCCTCACCAAGACCGGCTCCCGCGACCGCACCCAGGCGGTCATCGCGGCCTACGAGGGAGGCTTCATCATGAAGAAAAGCTGAGAACCCCGCCACAATCGGGGCAGAGCGGAACGGCTGGGACCGCAGAGACGTCCTTCTGGGGGATGAACAAGACGATCAGGCGTGCGTCGGTCTTCTGTCTGCTTCTGGTGCTGGCCCTGCTGGTCCGCGTCACCTGGGTGCAGGCATACCAAGGCCAGGCCCTCGCAGACGACAAGCACAACCGCCGGAATCTCATCGGGCAGTACGAGAACCCGCTGGGCAACATCATCGTGGGCGGGGAGGCGATCACCGGCTCGGAGAAGACGGGCGGCAAGGACTTCGGCTACAAGCGGACGTACGTCGACGGCCCCCTCTACGCACCCATCACGGGCTACAGCTCCCAGGCCTACGGCACCACCCTGCTGGAGGGCATCTACAAGAACGTCCTCAACGGCTCCGACAGCCGGCTGAAGACCGTGATGGACATGCTCACCAACAAGCGGGCCTCCCCCGGCAACGTCCTGACCACGATCGACAAGGACGTCCAGAAGGCCACCTACGACGCGCTCCAGGGCAAGCAGGGCGCGGCCGTGGCCATGGACCCCAAGACCGGCGAGATCCTCGCCGTGGTGAACAACCCCTCCTTCGACCCGGGCAGCATCGCCGGCGCCGACGACCAGAAGGCCTGGGACGCCCTCTCCGCGGACAAGGGCAAGGCCATGGAGAACGTGGCGCTGCGCAAGCCCCAGGCGCCCGGCTCCACCTTCAAGCTGGTCACCCTCGCCGCGGCGATCGAGAACGGACTCGTCACCGACCTCGACCGGCAGACCGGGATCGCCGACCCGTACACGATCCCCGGCACCCGCACCCCGCTGCCCAGCGAGGCGGGCTCCGCGGCCTGCAACAACGTCTCGGTGCGCACCGCCCTGAAGCTGTCCTGCAACAACGTCTTCGCCGAGCTCGCCTCCAAGCTGGGCCAGGACAAGATGCGGGCGACGGCCGAGAAGCTCGGTTTCAACGTGCAGATCGACACCCCGGTCCGCACCAACCCGCCCAGCAAGTACCCGTCGAAGAAGATGTCGGTCGACCAGGTCGCGCAGACCGGTATCGGCCAGTTCGACGTGCAGGCCACCCCGCTCCAGATGGCGATGGTGACGGCCGCGATCGAGAACGGCGGCAAGCTCGTCGCCCCGCACCTGGTCTCCGAGGTCACCGACGCGGGCGGCGACGTGCTGGAGAGCTTCAAGGACCCGAAGTCCCAGCAGGTCATGGGAGAGAGGACCGCCTCGATGATCCGCGACGCCATGCGTACGGTCGCCACCGAGGGCGGCGGCAAGCCGGCCCAGGTGTCCGGCGCCGAGGTCGGCGGCAAGACCGGTACCGCCCAGCGCGGTGTCAACAACAGCCTCGCACCGCTGGCCTGGTTCACCTCGTACGGCAAGTCGAACGGCAAGCAGATCGCGGTGGCCGTGGTGATCGAGAACTCCGACACCGACCGCTCCGAGATCGGCGGCGGGAAGCTGGCCGCCCCCATCGCCCAGAAGATGATGGAGGCGTGGCTGAAGAAGTAGCCACGAAGGCCGCGCGGCGGGTGCGCCGGGAACCGTCGAGGCTCCCGGCGCGTTCCCACTCCCATGATCAGAGCCGCGCACCCCGCCGACCTCCCCGCGATCGCCGCCCTGCACACCCGGGCCCGCGCCACCTACTACCAGGGCCACATCCCCGAGCAGGCCTACCTGGGCGACGCCGAGCTCCAGCGGACCCGCGAGGGCTGGTCGCACGCCATCGCCCGGGACACGGCCGAGGGCGAGGTGTTCTGCGCCGAGCAGGACGGCGAGCTCACCGGGGTCGCCGCGTTCCGCACGCGGGACGGCGAGACCACCCTCACCCAGCTCCACGTCGACCCCGTCCACTGGCGCCGCGGCACCGGGGCCGCCCTGCACGCCGCCTGCCTGGACGCCTGGCGGCGGGCCGGAATCCGCCGGGTCCGCCTGGAGGTCTACGAGCACAACCTCCGCGCCCAGGCCTTCTACGCCACGCAGGGCTGGCGCGCGGACCCGTCGGCCCCCCGCTCGGGCACCCACCGCACCCTCTGGCTGCAGGTGGGCCAGGTGCCGGTCCCGTCCGGGGAATGAGACGGGGCGGTGAATGGTTGAACCACAAACCGTTTCCCCCCTTGAACCCGGAGAGAAGAAGGATCATGCGCGTCGAAATCTGGAGCGACATCGCTTGTCCCTGGTGCTACATCGGGAAGGCCCGTTTCACCAAGGGACTGGCCGAGTTCGCGCACAGCGACGAGGTCGAGGTCGTCTTCCGGTCCTTCGAGCTCGACCCGGGCGGGGCGAAGGGCGTCACCGCCCCCGTCGTGGAGATGCTCGCCAAGAAGTACGGCCGCACCCTCGACGAGGCGCGCGGCATGGAGGAGCACGTCGCCGCCAGCGCCCGCGCCGAGGGGCTCACGTACCGGACCGAGGGCCGCGACCACGGCAACACCTTCGACATCCACCGGCTGCTGCACCTGGCCGCCGCCCGCGGCCGCCAGGAAGAGCTGCTCGACCTCGCCTACCGGGCCAACTTCGCCGAGGAGCGCTCCGTCTTCGACCCCGAGGTGCTGATCGCGCTCGCCGTCGAGGCCGGACTGGACGAGGCCGAGGCCCGCACCGTCCTCGCCGACGGCTCCGCCTACGCCGACGAGGTCCGGGCCGACGAGCGCGAAGCCGCCGAGCTGGGCGCGAACGCCGTGCCGTTCTTCGTCCTCGACCGCCGCTACGGGATCTCCGGCGGACAGCCGGCCGAGGTGTTCACCCGGGCCCTGGAGCAGGCGTGGGCCGGGCGCGAGGTCGAGGAACCGGCCGCGGCCGCCGAGGCCTGCGAGCCCGACGGCGCGTGCGCGGTCCCCCAGGCATAGGGAGCACCCGGGGAGACATGGAGGACTCGGGCGACTCGGGCGACTCGGGCGACTCGGGGGTCCGGGCGATGGACTGCGGGCCGTTCCTGACGCAGAGTTGACGGCATGGATCTTCCGCTCGCCGAAGCGACCCGTGCCGAGTTCGCCCACTCCACCACCTACCTCAACACCGCCAAGTGCGGGGTCGTCCCGCGTTCCGCCGTCGCGGCCGTACGGGAGCTGGCCGAGGCGGCGGGGGCCGGGCTCCCCACCGGCTTCGGTGACTTCGACCGCGTGAACGGGGCCCGGGCGGCCTTCGCCCGCCTGGTCGGGGTGGACACCGACCGGGTGTCCATCGGCTCGGCCGTCTCCACCCACGTCGGCCTGGTCGCCGCCTCGCTCCCGCCCGGCGCCGAAGTGCTGTGCCCCGAGGGCGAGTTCTCCTCCGTGATCAACCCCTTCGTGGCGCGCGGCGACCTCAAGGTGCGCTTCGCCCCGCTCGAATCCGTCGCCGAGGCCGTGGGCCCCGGCACCGCCCTGGTCTCGCTGAGCGCCGTGCAGTCCGCGGACGGCCGCAAGGCCGACCTGGCGGCGGTGCGCGCGGCGGCGACCGCGCACGGGGCCCGGATGCTCGTGGACGCGACCCAGGCGGTCGGGTGGCTCCCGTTCGACGCCTCGCCGTACGAGTACACGGTCGCCGCCGGGTTCAAATGGCTGCTCGGCGTGCGCGGAGCCTCGTACCTGACCGTGTCGGCGGAGGCCCAGGACACGCTGACCCCGCTGCACGCCGGATGGGTTCCGGCGGTGGCCGAGGGGGACGCCACCTACGGGCCGATGGCGGAACTCGCCCACGGGGCGCGGCGGTTCGACGAGTCCCCGGCCTTCCTCGCCTACCACGCCTCCGAGCCCGCGCTGGCCCTGCTGGAGCGGATCGGCATCGAGGCCGTCCACGCCCACGACACCGCCCTGGCCGCCCGCTACCGGGCCGGGATCGCGCGCCTGGGCCACGAGCCCGTCCCCGGCGACTCCGCCATCGTCTCCGTGCCGGGCCTCGCCGGCCGGCAGCCCGCCCTGGAGGCCGCCGGCATCGTCACATCGGCCCGCGCGGGCCTCCTGCGGGCCTCGTTCCACCTCTACAACACGGAGGCGGACGTGGACCGGCTCCTGGACGCCCTCTCCGCCTCCTGAAGCGGCAGGGCCCGTGCGTACAGTGCCGCCATGAGCGATGTGAGCGGTGTGAGCGACGTACTGCACGTCAAGGGCCGGGTGCTGGTCGGCCCCGACGAGGTACGCGACGAGCTGTGGGTGGTCGGCGGGCGGATCTCCTACGAGCGCCCGCGCGGCACCCGCGAGGTCACCGCGGTGACCGGCTGGGCCCTGCCCGGACTGGTCGACGCGCACTGCCACGTGGGCCTGGACGCCCACGGCCCGGTCGACGCCGAGACCGCCGAGCGTCAGGCCCTCACCGACCGCGACGCCGGCACCCTCCTCATCCGGGACGCCGGTTCGCCCTCCGACACCCGCTGGATCGACGACCGCGAGGATCTGCCGAAGATCATCCGGGCCGGGCGGCACATCGCGCGCACCCGCCGCTACATCCGCAACTACGCCCACGAGATCGAACCCGCCGACCTCGTCGAGTACGTCGGCCGCGAGGCGCTGCGCGGCGACGGCTGGGTCAAACTCGTCGGCGACTGGATCGACCGCGAGGCCGGGGACCTCGCGGCCTGCTGGCCGCGCGCCGAGGTCGAGGCGGCCATCGCCGAGGCGCACCGGCTGGGCGCCCGCGTCACGGCGCACTGCTTCGCCGAGGACTCGCTGCGCGACCTGGTCGAGGCGGGCATCGACTGCATCGAACACGCCACCGGCCTCACCGAGGACACCATCCCGCTGTTCGCGGAGCGCGGGGTCGCGATCGTCCCGACGCTCGTGAACATCGCGAACTTCCCGAAGATGGCGGCGGGCGGCGAGGCGAAGTTCCCGCACTGGTCGGCGCACATGCGACGGCTCCACGAACGGCGCTACGACACCGTCCGAGCCGCCTACGACGCGGGCATCGAGGTCTTCGTCGGCACCGACGCGGGCGGCTCGCTGCCGCACGGCCTGGTCGCGGCTGAGGTCGCGGAGCTGGTCAAGGCCGGCATCCCGCCGATCGACGCCCTCTCCGCGACGGCCTGGGCGGCCCGCGAGTGGCTCGGCAGGCCGGGGCTGACCGAGGGGGCGCCCGCCGACCTCGTGGTGTACGCCGCCGATCCGCGGGCCGACGTACACGTGCTGGCGCGGCCGCTGCGGGTCGTCGTGAACGGCAGGGTCCGGGCCTGAGCCGTGCGTCCGTGCGGGCGGCGCCCGGTTGACGTCGCGTGACATCCGTGGCCCGTCGGTCGTTGAAGACGACCGGGCGGGCCGGGTGTCGGTGAAAGGAGACAACTTGCGTTCTTCATGAGGCGTAATGATTCGAATATGCGCCCGGAAACCACCCTTTGGGGTGAAGTCACGTCAGGTTCCCACTCGTTCACCCGCAGTGCGTAAAGATTCCGGGGTCGAGTCCGTCGGCGCCCGCGATGTCCCCCATCGGCGGCGCGACGGCACCCAACTCCCCGGGGGTTCCACCACCGTGAACAGCCATACCTTCCGCATGCCCGCGGCCGTCCTCCTCGCCACGGGAGCGGTGGCCCTGCTCACCGCTCCGCCCGCCTTCGCCACGGGAGGAGGCGCGGCCGGGGGTGAGGGCAAGGCCGGCGCCGTCGTCCTGCGTGCCGGACTGGACGTGGGCCTGCTCAACAAGACCGTGAACGTCCCGCTGAAGACGACCCTCAACGAGGTCAGTGCCCCGGCGACGGCCGAGAAGACGGCGCTGACCATCACCCTGGACGGGGTCGAGGGGAACGATCCGGTCAGTGTGCTGCGCGCCGAGGTGGCCACCTCCAAGGCGACCGCCGACAAGACCCGGGCCGAGGCGGAGGCGAACCTCGCCAAGGCCTCCGTCCACGTGCCCGGACTGCCGCTGCTCTCCCTCATCGAGGTGGAGAAGGTCACCTCCAAGGCCGTCTGCGAGGCGGGCAAGAAGCCGGTGGCGAGCGCGAACGCCCTCGGGAAGGTGACGGCGCTCGGCAAGAAGGTCACCCTGTCGGCGGGCGGCCCCACCGAGGTAGAGGTCCCCGGAGTGGGCCGGATCGACCTGGAGCTGTCCGCCACGGAGACCACCGACACCACGGCGGCCGCGGCCGCGCTCCGCCTGAAGGTGGCGGTGAACCCGCTGAACCTGAACGTGGCGAAGGTCGACGGCGAGATCGTGCTCGCCGAGGCGCACTGCGAGTCCCCGACGGGCGCGGCGCCGGCGGCGAACCCGCCCGCGGACCCGGACATCAAGCCCCAGACGGCGACGGGGACCGGCTCCGGTTCCGCCACGTCCGGCGGCGCCACCGGCGCCAACCTCGCCGAGACCGGCGGCGGTTCACTGACTCCCTACGTCGCAGGCGGGGCCCTGACCCTGCTCGCCATCGGCGGGGGCGCGCTCCTGATCACCCGGCGGGGCAGGGCCTCGTAGGGCGATCGGGAGCCCCGGGCCGCCGCCCGGCGCGCCCGCCCCGAGGAGCGCACGGAGGGGAGTGCTCAACGGGTGCCGGGCAAGGACGGGCGGCGTGTCCGGTGACTCATGGGCCGGCGGGCTCCGGCGGGCCCCGGCGGGGGACATGGACGGCGCTGGGACGTGCTCAGCGGGTGGCGTGTTCCAGCCCCTGTCCGCCCGCGCCACGGGACATCACGGCCTCGGTGACCTGCTGGTCGATCCGCGCGTACTCGCTCCGCTTCGCGGCCGGGAGCGAGGTGTCCGAGGCCGCGCAGGAGGCGCAGACGACGCGGAACGGCGGCCCCATGTCCGAGTACTGCGTGAGGTATTCGGCCTTCACCACCTCCCAGCGGCCCGGCCGGCCCGCCGCCGGGGAGAAGGTGAAGCGGGGGACCGAGGACTGGTTGCCGCGCAGCTTGTCGGCCGGTACGAAGCTGGCGACCTGGTCGCCCATCCCGAAGACCACCCAGGTGCCGTTGATCTTCTCGTAGGGCTGGGGCACGTGGTTGTGCGTGCCGATGATCAGATCGATGTCGGGGAGCCCGTCGGCCGAGCGGGAGGCGGTCAGCGCCTGCGCCAGCGCCTTCTGCTGTTCGTCCGGCGCGGTCTGCCACTCGGTGCCCCAGTGGACGCTGAGCACCACCACGTTCGCGCCCCCCGCCCGTGCGGCCCGGGCGTCGGCGATGATCCGGTCCTTGTCGATCAGATTGACGGCCCACGGCTTGCCCTGGGGAAGCGGGATGCCGTTCGTGCCGTACGTGTAGGAGAGCTGGGCGACCTTCGCGCCGCCCGCCGCGAGCAGCGCCGGGGCCTTGGCCTCCTCCGCGCTGCGGGCCGAGCCGACGTGCGGGATGCCGACCCGGTCGAGGTGCTCCAGGGTGCGGGCGAGGCCCTCGTAGCCGTCGTCCAGGGTGTGGTTCGATGCGGTGGAACAGCTGTCGTACCCGGCATCCTTGAGGGCGTCCGCCAACTGGTGCGGGGCCTTGAAGGTGGGATAGCCGGTGTAGGGGCCGCCGGGGCGCCCGTACGGTATCTCGTGGTGGCATATCGCCAGGCCGGCGGCGGAGACCAGGGGTTTGACCCCGGCGAGTATCTTCCGGAAGTCGTACTCCCCGGCCTTGCCCGCGTCGTCCGCCGACCGCTGGACGATCGACGGGTACGGGATGATGTCGCCGGTCGCCACCAGCGTGAACGGCTTCCCCGGGGCGGCGTCCGGCGGAGCGTCCGGCTTCCCCCGCGCCGGCTCGCCCTGCCCCGGATCGCCCTGGAGCCGCTGCTCCGAGGCGGGCGCCGCGCCGCTGTCGAGCAGCCGTGGCACGGCGTAGATCCCGCCGCCCACGACCGCGAGCGCGGCCAGCGCCGTGCCCGTCCTGACGTGTGCCTTCATTCCCGACCCCCGGTGTCATGCGCGGATGACCGATGCGGGGATCCTCACCCGGCCCCGCCCCCGTGGCCATCGTAGGGGGCCGAACGGGTGACGGCATCATCAGCGCTCGGTGAGGGCCGCAGGTCAGACGGGTGCCGTGAAGGCCGGTACGCGCAGCTCACGCTCGGCCCGCGCAGCTCACGCTCGGTACGCGCAGCTCACGCTCGGCCCGCGCAGCTCACGCTCGGTACGCGCAGCTCACGCTCGGCCCGCGCAGCTCACGCTCGGTACGCGCAGCTCACG